>NZ_JARLUX010000002.1:0-994754 GCF_037162485.1 Pseudoalteromonas sp. B160
CAGGGCAAGAGCATGAAAAAAATCTATGATTTCAATATCTTTTCAAGGTAATCTGTACTGCGCATAGCTTTTTTCTGTTTTGCGGGCATGCCTTTATTAAAGCTTGTTTCTGCTTTTAGCTGATTAAATGCAATGTGTCTCAGCCCCGCAAATACAGGTGCTGCACCTTCACGCCTAATTCGGCAATCATCTTCTTTAAATCCGACATCTAAACGCCAATGTAATCCATTCTCTATTTGCCAATGTTGCCGTGCGGATCTTGCGAGTTCTTCCGCCGATAAATATGCTGAACTGATGTAGTATCTATAGCATAACTCATTGCTTACTTTGTTTTTTTCTTTCCTATAAGAAACAATAACTCCCACTGTTTTAGCATCTTTCCAATTGCTCGTTTCTGATAAATCACTTACGTTATGACTAACAGCACAACACCTGAATTCTTCTCTGTTTTTATGATAATCGGCTTCATTAAACAAAACTCCTTCGGACGCTTGTCGTGTGACCTCAGGTAATAAAGCATTCTCTATTTGTGACAGTAGTCCTTTATGGTTCGCTTTTACTGCAAGTAGGTAATCGGCTTGTTTATCCACTATTGTCTCTGCAATTGATTTTTGACACCCCATCGCGTCAATCGTGACTAAGCAGCCTTTTATCTCCAGTAATTCAAGAAGCTCTGGTAACGCTGTGATTTCATTCGACTTTTTATCAACAGGGCATTGCGCCAAAACAACACCATTTTCGCACGCAAATGCACTGACCATATAAAGTGCATCGCGCCTATCTGACTGATTAAATGAACCTTTCAATCGCTTACCATCAATCGCAACTACATCGCCATGAGTTAATTTAGAGCAGTCTTTCATCCAAGAAGAAAAAGAATCTTGAAACTGCGTCATATCAATGCGACTCATCACACGAGCGATTGTGTCATGGCGAGGGATACCTTGCTCAAGAGGAACGTACTTCCTGAGCCAATCTAATCTATCATGGCCAAAATCTTCAATATCTTCCCAGCCTTGGCACCCAGATATGACAGCGCTGACAGCTAAGAATATGATATCAAAAAGTTTATGGACAACTTTACCCTGCTGGCGAGGGTCGTCAATTGATTCGAAATATTTAAATAGTTGAATATCAGGCATGGGGGCTCCTTAAAAAGGAGTATAAGATCATACTTTTAAGTCAAGGTAAAGTTCGTGATCTTGCCCTGGATATTTATCTGCCATTTGTATAAAAGTCCTTTTTGAAAATAACTACGGTTTTTAATTGTTTCGTTTATTGCCCTAACCTGGATGTTTGTAATTTCATTTTTATTTAGAATGGGTGTCATTGCAATTTTTATCATTGCAATTTTTTGATGGGTGTCTTTTTTATTTACCTTCAATCCATTGTTTTAAAATGTAAGTTTGCATTTTTTTAGATATATATAGATGGGTGTCATTATAATTTCTAGATGGGTGTCATTTTTTATTTTATTTCTAGGTGTGTAAGTGAAGCGGCGGCTCCACTTACTCTTGTTAGTTGCTTAATGTAATTTCATCTTTGGTCTAACGACCCGGAGCACTTTTTCGCTGATCCATAATGCAAAGGTTTTGGCGCTGCCGTGGATAGCGCGTTGATGCATGCGATAGAGCGAAATATACATAAAGCGGGCTATCTTGCCTTCAATAAAAAAGCTATTACTAGTGAGGTTGCCCATTAAGCTCCCCACGGTACTGTAGCGTGACAAATTGACGAGCGAACCATGATCGCTGTATTCAAAGCCAGTTAACGGCTGTTGGCGCATTGTCGCAATTAGGTTTTTTTCAACACATTGTGCCATTTGATGGGCTGATTGCGCACGAGGCGGTACTAATTTGCCATCTTTTTGTGTAGACGCGCAACAGTCACCTAATACAAAAATGGTGTCATCGCTATTACTTTGCAAATAGTCGTTCACCATGATTTGGTTATTACGAGTTAGTTCAAAAATCCCGAGATCTTTTATAAAATCGGGGGCTTTTACACCCGCTGCCCATACCATAATGTCGGCATCGATCTGTTCATCATCTTTAGTGATGAATCCTTGATTTGTTGCCTGCTTTACTTGGGTGTTTTCTCGAACGTTAACACCAAGCTTTAGTAGCTCTCTTTTCGCTGAGTTTGCTATACGCTCTGGTAGGGCGGGTAAAATACGCGGGCCTGCTTCGATTAAGTGAATGTGTAAGCGCTTTGCCGACATATTTGTCAAACCATAAAGTTTTAATAAGTCAGAAACATGATACAGCTCAGCTGAGAGTTCAACGCCTGTTGCGCCACCGCCAACAATGGCAATATTTAATGCATGCTGTGGGTTGTCGTCTTGATGTAGCCGAGTAAAGTTATCGAGTAGCGCGTGCTGAAAGCGTTCCGCTTGTTGGTTTGAATCAAGATAAAAACAATGTTCTTTAATACCGGGTGTATTAAAGTCGTTACTGACGCTGCCGATGGCAATCACCAAGTAGTCATAATGAACGGTGCGTTGTGGTAAAATTTGATGGCCAAGTTCGTCATTAAAGGCACTGAGTGTGATGGTTTTATTAGCGTTATCAAGGTTGCAAAAAGTGCCAAGTTGAAAGTTATAATGATGTTTTGCTGCGTGTGCTGAGTAAACTACCCCATCTAAATCGGCATCTATAGAGCCCGTTGCTACTTCGTGCAGTAAAGGTTTCCAAATATGGGTGCGATTTTTATCAATTAATAGAATGTCGGCGTGTTTTTTCTTCCCTAGTTTATGCCCTAATTGCGTTGCGAGCTCAAGGCCGCCGGCACCGCCACCGATGATCACGATTTTAGGATGTGTGGTTATCATTTCATTGCCCTCAAAAGAATTATACCTAAATGCTCTTATGATGATGAAACGTATAGAACACTTAGGTATTGAGCTGAACAAAAATGTTCAAAATACCTTTTCAAGCAACGCATTTATAATGCGCCTTTTCCCACGATTTGTCAGTAAAATTTAATAGGAACAAATAGATAAGCCAAGAAAATAAAGCAAAAAAAGTTACCATGGCAAACATTGCATTTTCAAACTATGATTTCCTTTATTAGGGAATATGAATAAAGGGAAATATTATGAGCGGATCGATACTTTCTTCACTTGAGCAACACTTTGGGTTTAGTCAATTTCGTCAAGGTCAGCAGCAAACCATAGAGCAACTGCTAAATAACCAATCATCATTGGCAATTTTCCCCACTGGATCTGGTAAGTCATTGTGTTATCAGTTAACTGCATTGCATTTACCTAATCTAACGCTGGTTGTTTCGCCATTACTTGCGCTGATGAAAGACCAAATTGGTTTTTTAAATAACAAGGGAATTTATGCCGCAAGCCTTGATTCAAGCCAAACTACAGAGCAAAGTCACACAGTAATGAGCGATGTGCGTGCCGGTAAAGTGAAAATCTTAATGGTGTCGGTAGAACGTTTTAAAAACGAGCGATTTCGTGAATTTATTAATCAAGTGGCTATTTCAATGCTGGTGGTTGACGAAGCTCACTGTATTTCCGAATGGGGCCATAATTTTAGGCCTGATTATTTAAAACTGCCGCGCTATCGTGATGAGCTCAATATTCCCTTGGTATTATTATTAACGGCCACCGCCACTAAAAAAGTAAAGCGTGATATGAGTGAACGTTTTGCAATTACCCCAGAATGCATTGTACAAACTGGGTTTTATCGGGCTAATTTAGACTTATCGATACTCAGCGTGAAAAGCGCTGACAAAGCAAGTACATTGGCTAATATTGTGCGCGAGCAAACGGGCCCAGGGATTGTTTATGTGACCTTACAACATAGTGCAGAGCAAGTCGCAGAAGCGCTTAGCCGTAAAGGCTTACACGCTGTGGCTTATCATGCTGGGCTTGAAGATACCCTGCGTTATGGTATCCAAGATGATTTTATGGCGGGTAAAATTAATGTCGTAGTGGCCACGATTGCGTTTGGTATGGGGGTTGATAAATCAGATATCCGTTTTGTTATTCATTATGATTTACCAAAGTCGATTGAAAACTACAGCCAAGAAATTGGTCGTGCAGGGAGAGACGGACAACCATCGCAGTGTTTTACATTGGCTAATTTAGATGGCTTAAACACGGTTGAAAACTTTGTTTATGGCGATACCCCAGAGCTTAGCGGTATTGAGCATGTGATCAACGATATTCGCCAACACCAAAGCGATCACTCAAAAGAAAGTCAGCAATGGGAAATGCAAGAATACAGCCTTTCAAGTGATAGTAATATTCGCCAATTAGCGCTTAAAACCTTGTTAGTACAATTGGAAATGCAAGGTGCAATAACACCACTTTATGCTTATTACGCCGACTTTAAATATAAGTTCTTGGTTGATAAAGCCGCTTTACTTGGTCACTTTGATGCTGATAGACAAGCATTTTTACAGTTAATATTTAGCCATACCCAATTTAAAAAAATCTGGGGCACACTAAATTTTGACACGCTTACCCAAGCCGCTCAGGTGGATCGCAAACGCGTTGTTGCAGCGCTTGATTATTTAGCAGAGAAGAATTTAATAGCACTTGAAACAAAGCGAATCACCCAAGTCTATCAAGTACATAATGAGGTAATCAATAACCCTGAGCTGGCTAAGCAATTACACAGCTATTTTGTTGATAAAGAGCAAGCTGAAATTAAGCGTATTGCGGCACTTATTCGCTTTTTCGAGCTTAAAACATGTTTGAGCTATAACCTTGCTCGTTATTTTGACGACCATCAAGCGCCACAGCAATGCGGCCATTGCTCAGTATGTAGAGGCCAAGCTGTAACACTTGAATATTCACTCGCTCATAGCTTTGCTAACGATGCTGTAATTTATCAAAAGGTTGATGAGTTACTTAGTCACCTCGCCAGTAAAGGTATACATAATATAGGTATTGAAACCCAATGCCGCTTTTTAGCGGGAATGAGCGTGCCGTTATTTGCGCGTAACAAAGTGCGTCAACTCAGTGGTTTTGGTTTGTGTGAGCAGCAGCGTTACAGCGAAATAAAAGCGAAACTACTGGCGCGTTAAATTCACTCAGGTATGCTAGGGGCTTATTCTTAAAAGTAAGCCTTTATGCCCCAGATTGTTCACCCCGATGAAACCGTCATTGCAGTAAAAAATATTACATCAGCCCCTGAGCCTGTTACTTGTGCTAATTGCCAAGCATGTTGTTGTCAGTTAGAAGTGCGTATTGTGACCGATACTGGCGTGCCGTTTCATTATATTGAATATGATAAATGGGGCAGCGAAGTGATGAAACGCGCCGATGATGGTTGGTGCCAAGCACTCGACCGCAATACCTTAATGTGTTCAATCTACGAAAACCGCCCGTTAGTATGCCGCGAATTTGAAATGGCATCGGACGAGTGCATCACCGAGCGTGACCTTGCAGGGATCTGATGGTTGCTTTAGCAGTAGAACACTAAGTGATTGAATCATAATCACTATTCGGCTATGGTTGGTAACTCAACAATAACATTAAACAATCATGCATAAATTAATCACTATTGTGTCAGTTACTTTTCTTAGCTTTATTATATGGGTTATATATCAAGCTAATACGGGGCAACATAGTATTTTCTTTGAGCTTGTTAAAATTATTCCTTATGGCGATAAAGTAGGGCACTTTTGTTTATTTGGTTTGCTTACTCTAGGTGCTAATTTTGCGTTTAAGCTAAAATCATATTCAGTATTGTCATGCAATTTGTATGTTGGTTCGAGCGTCGTGTTTCTATTCGTTTTATTGGAAGAACTAAGCCAATACTTCATACCTAGTAGAACCTTAGACATCGCTGATCTAATTGCTGATGCTTTAGGTATCCTCACTTTTAGTTTGATAACCAAGCTGATAAATAAAGGTTCGCGCTGACGAGTTTTGTTAGCTTACATTAGTTGATTACTGCAAATGAACAGCTTTTTCTCCTGCATAGCAAGCGCTGGTTTGAAGGTTTTTTTGTCGTTAGTTTATTAATGTATCGATAGTTAAATTTTATTCAATTCAATTCAATTCAGAACCATTAACCAACCTCATATTCGTTATGCAAGCTCTTAAACCATCATGGTTAATTTTTGGCTGTATTCCATAAATTAATAATGGGTGTCTTTGTTATTTTCCAATCAATTTTTAGTTTACACATTACGAAATTAAGATGGGTGTCTGTGTTATTATCTTTATGCAAGCTCTTAAACCATTATGGTTAATTTTTGGCTGTATTCCATAAATTAACAATGGGTGTCTTTGTTATTTTCTTGTTATTTTCCAATCAATTTTTAGTCTACCTATTACGAAATTAAGATGGGTGTCTGCGTTATTATCTGTGTTTTTAACCTATGAAAATCGTCTGTTAGTATGTGGCGAATTTTAAATGGCATCAAGCTAGTACGTCACTGAGCGAGTATTAGCTGGGATTTAGTTTGAGATTCTCCCAGCTCTGCTATTTAGCCAATCGATAATTGTGCGCTTGGATATCTTAGTTTCCTACTGCGAGGACTCGCTAAAAAGTAGGCAATGGTTAAGGGGCCAATCCTTCCCATAAACATTAAAAACATAATGATAAATTCGCCCAGCGGAGAAAGAGAAGCAGTTAAACCCCGAGACAATCCTACAGTGCCAAGTGCGGACACAGCCTCAAAGGCGACATCTAAAAAAGGCGCATCTTCAACAATCAGTAACGTAAAAATAGCCAGCCATGTTATACCCGCTGAAACAAGGGTTAAAGCCAGTGCTTTATAAACAGATTCTTTGTCGATTTCTCGGCGTAACACAGTAACGCCTTTATCGCGGCGTAAGTAGCTGTAAGTTGCTAAAATCAACACCACAAAAGTCACTACTTTTATACCACTTGCGGTACTGAGTGAGCCGCCACCAATAAACATTAACATCATTGTTAATGCGGTACTGGCATTTCTCAGCTCTTCTATAGCAATGGTATTAAATCCAGCTGTACGCGGTGTTACGGCTTGAAACCAAGCAGCTAGCCATTTACCGACTTCTGACAAGGGTTGCAGTGTTTTTGGATTGTCATATTCAATAACGTAAATCAGCACCAGCGCTACAATATTGATGATAACCGTGCTGATCAGCATTAACTTACTATAGGTGCTAAGGGCTGCCCAACGTTTTGATTTATACACATCCATAAGTACCGTAAAACCTAGGCCACCGATAATAAACAAACCAGTAATGGTAAGATTGATCACGGGATCGTCAACATACTGCATTAGGCTGTTGGGGCTAAGCGCAAATCCCGCATTATTAAATGCACTAATGGTATAAAACAACGCATGGAAAAAACTGGTTTGTAAGCCCAGCTCAGGGAGCCAGTACAGCGTTAAAATAACAACACCGAGTGACTCTACAATGATGGCAAAAAGCAGCACTGATTTTGCCGTACTCAAAAGTGTTGATGTATCTGTTTGATTAAAAGCGGCTTTAGTCACTGTTTTTTGAATAAAGCCAACTTTGTTACCCAGTGCCAGCAAGGTTACCACTGCAAATGTCATCAAACCCAAGCCACCAAGTTGAATTAATAGCGCGATCACCCCTTGGCCAAAAGGGGTAAATGTGGAGCCTGTGTCTACCACAACTAATCCGGTGACGGTTACCGCCGATGTTGCAGTAAAGGCACTTTGTATCCACGAAATAGGTTCATTGGTGGCAAAAGGCAGCTTTAATGCTAAAGCCCCTAGTGCGATTAATATCAAAAAGCTGCAGCACAAAATAAGCGGCGGTGCAGCATTGATTTTTTTATTGCCGCTAGGGCTGCGTTCGATAGCAGTTTTTAGTGGATGCCATAAAACCATGGTTATAACAGCCTTGGCGCAAGATAGTTTAATTGTACACGGTTACCAGATAACAGCAGCGTGTCGTATTCGAGCAATTCAAAGTCATCCGTTAATTTTACAAATGTTTGTTTGCCTCGTTTAACCAGTAGCGGGTCAATTGACGCTTTGATTTCTTTTAGTAAATGGCCTAATTGTGTTTGATGTAAATGCGCTTTGATACTCACTTCTACCACGTATAAACCATTACCTAAGGAAATATAATCATTCACTATTGGGTAGTTTAGCGCTTGTGCAACGCGCACTCCCATTTCTTCTTCTGGGTGAATAATACGCGAGACACCCAACTTTGATATAATCGTATGATGCGCTTTGGTGCTGGCTTTAACCCATATTTGTTTAACCGCTAAATTTTTTAGTGCTAAGGTACATAATATGCTGGACTGCATATCTTCACCAATTGCGACTAAGACCGCTTCACTATTTGCTAAATCGAGCTCCTTTAACGCCGCTTCATCTGTTGAATCGCATACCACTGTCTCTGATAAGTGCTCAACATACTTTTCGGCGAGTTTTGGGTTGCTATCAACGCCAGTCACTGTGTGCCCTAAATGAATCAACTCAAGACTTGCTGCAATGCCAAAGCGGCCTAAACCAATAACTGTAAAATGTGCCATAGTATTCCTTCGTTACTTTTTCCAAAAGCTATGAGTAAAAAGTGCAAAAACAGTAAAATATTCTAACCGACCTACGATCATAGCGACCGAGAGTATCCAAATACCGGTGTCTGAAACTGGTTGAAAGTTAGCGCCAACTTTACCAAACCCAGGGCCAAGTACATTGACGCATGCAGCTACCGCAGTAAATGCACTCCAAAAATCAAGACCTGTTGCCATAAGCAACATTGTAAACAGTAAGCTTGAACAAACAGCAAAGGTCATAAATGCCATAATTGCATGGCGTACATCTTCTTTAACGGGCGAGCCTTGATATTTAAGTGTAAATATCGCTCTTGGGTGAAGTAGCTGTTTAATATTGTTATTAATCATTTTGCCAACAATAATGTTACGAATTATTTTATTTCCGCCAGCCGTTGAACCTGCGCAACCACCAAGATAGCCGGCAATAACCAGTAAAAACCCAGCCTCAGCTGGCCAGTCAGTAAAGCCTGCCGCGCCATACCCGGTGCTGGTAATAAAAGAAATAATATGAAATGTAGAGAAACTAAATGCTTCAAGTACATTTGAGTAGCTGTCTTTAAGCAGTAGCATGGTGGTTAAAAGAACCGATAAAAGCACCACTATATAAATAAAATAACGCGTCTCTTCATCATGATAATAACTAGTAATGGCTCTTTTATGCGCTACTTTGAAGTGCAAGGCAAAGTTAATCGCTCCTGCAAGCATAAATACATTAGCTATCCACAGCAGTAAGTGGCTGTGGTAATACCACATACTGGCATCATGGGTTGAAAAGCCCCCAGTTGAAACCGTGGTAAAGGCATGTGCGATCGCATCGTAAAAACTCATTCCGCCAGCATAATAGGCTAAAGTACAAAGTACGGTGATTGCTAAATAAACACCCCATAAATAATGAGCGGTACTGGCAACGCGCGGAGTTAATTTTTCGTCTTTAATGGGGCCTGGTGTTTCTGCTTTTAATAATTTCATACCACCAATATTCAACATAGGTAAAATAGCCACTACAAAAATTACAATGCCTAAACCGCCCATCCATTGTAAGAATTGTCGATACAATAAAAAGCTAGCAGGCATGTTATCGAGCCCTGATAACACCGTTGCGCCAGTGGTGGTTAAGGCGCTGATTGACTCAAATACCGCGTCGCTAAAGTTAACGCCAGTGATGACTAGAATAGGAATGGCGCCTAACATACCGGCTATAATCCACGTTACTGTGGCGTAAATAAGTGCGTCTCTGAATGTTGCGGCGGTTAGATCAGTTTTACGTAAATTGATAAGTAGCACTAAAGCCACAGAGATCATCGTTGCGCCAGGAATAAGAAACGCGCTAATAACTCGGTCTTTAAAAATAAATAATGAGAGCGCTGCAAAGACCAGTTGTACCACTCCCATCCAAATAATAGGAAAGGCGAGTAGTCTTAAGGTGATTTTCCAATTTATCATCAATACGCCTTATCAAATACCTATAGCAGGTAACACGCAATCACTAAAGTTGAGTTGAATATACGGGATCAAATAGTAAAGTCAGCGCTGCACTGCAAAGCTTTATAAAGATTTTATAAATGAGATAAAAAACTTTATAAAAACTTTATAGAGGCAATATTGAAAAGGCAGTAACCTATGTAGTTAATTGTCAGAGGAATCGTTAATGAATCAAGTGCAGGGCAAACCAAGCAAATATAAAGCATTTTTTTTGGCGGTGATAATGCCGATCATTGTGGTTATGGCGATTTATCCGTTACGAGATTGGTTTTCGACCACCGACATCGTGATGCTACAGCTGTTATGGGTCGCCTGGGTTGCAGTTCGCAGTAACCGACGCGTTGCAGCCATTACCACCTTGGTCAGTGTAGCGTGTACCGATTGGTTTTTTGTTACCCCGTATTTTACTTTTCATATTGAAAATATTGAGTATCTAGTTACTTTTATCGTGATGCTCATTGTGGGATTGATGATCAGCCAGTTAGCGGGCGAATTAAACACTAAGGTGCGAGATGTACAATTACACGCGAGTAATAGTCGAACACTGTATGAGCTGGCTAAAGGATTAAATAGTTTAGACACACTGGATGAGCAAAAGCAGTACTTTCAGCAGCTTATTAGCGAGCATTTGGCCATTACTTGCCAATTTCAACAAATGCGTCAGCAAGTGGCAGGCGAATTTATGCTATTAAGTGATAAAGAGCGAAGTATGGGGGGGTTTGCTTTTGCAACGTTACTGTCTGAAGGACAAAAGAGCTTCGTAAATACCGCAATTTCATTGTTGTATCAGGTACATGAGAAAACATTACTGAGGCAGCAGTCGGCGGCAATTTCAGTTCAAGCTGAACTCGAGCGTGCTAAAAATGCATTATTACGCAGTTTATCTCATGACTTGCGCACGCCACTGGCAACTATTATGGGCGCCTCAAGCATGTTGGCCGATGATGAGATCACACTCAGTGAAGCGATAATAAAAGAGCAGGCCGGTAATATTTATGAGCAAAGTAAAATTCTTAATCAGCATTTTGACAAGGTGATGGAGCTTAGCCGAGTAAATAAAATGGGCGAAAACCTGTGCTGGCAAACAATTAACTTGCAAGCTTTGCTAAGCGAAGCAAAAGCACGTAGGCAGCAGCAATTAGCGCATTTTGTGGTAACAACAAATATTGATGCCAATTCGAGCTGCCAAGGCGATGTGACACTGTTAGAAATAGCACTGGCAAATATGCTCGAAAATGCATGGCGTTATGGTGATGGTGAGGTGGTTGTTGAATTTACCCAAAGCCGTTACGAGTCAGCGGTGAGTTATCAATTACTATTGAGCAATAAATTAATTAGCAAGCCACAGGCAAGTGCTGATGAAGGTGTAGGGCTTGGCAGTGTAATTTGCGATGTAGTTGCTAAGTTTCATCAAGGCACATTTTCACTGACGATAGATAACGATACAGAAATGGCCTTGGCAAAATTAATCTGGATAAAAAATAATGACTAAAATCTTAATACTTGAAGATTCTCCGCCGTTGCAAAGCTTTTTAAAAACCTTACTGCAAGCCAGTGGCTATGAGCTGAGTATTTGTGATAAAGGGCTGGATGGTTTTGCACTTTTAAGTGAGCAAAGTTATGACCTTGTATTATTAGATTTAGGGCTTTTGGATATGGATGGTCAAGACTGGCTAGTGGAGTTTAGGCAATGGAGCCAGTTACCGGTATTAGTACTCTCAGCCCGTGATGGTGAAGTGGAAAAAGTCACGGCGCTTGATAATGGGGCCAATGACTTCCTGACTAAACCTTTTAGCGCCAATGAACTATTAGCGCGTATTCGGGTGTTACTGCGTACTAATAATCAAGTCAGTTTTGCGTTGCAATGTGGCGACATTTGTATCGACCCAAATAAGCATATTGTACGTGTTGGTGACAATGAGGTTAAGCTGACTAAAAAGGAATATGCAATCTTACTGTTATTATTTCAAAATAAAGATAAGGTATTGACTCATAATGCAATATTAAGCCATATATGGGGAGAGCAATATATAAACCGCCCTGAATATGTGCGTGTGCATGTAGCGCAGCTAAGGCAAAAATTAGAGGCAAATCCCGCAAGCCCAAAGTATTTACTTACTGAGCCTGCGGTAGGATATAGATTAGTAGATTAAAGTATTAAAGCGCTCTTTAGTTCACTTTGAAATAGCTAATGTACTGCTTCAGTGTTTTTGATAACTCAGCCAATGCGACTGCTTCTTGTGCATTGTTTTTTAAGGATAAACTGGTTTCCTTGGACATGTTAGCGATTTCCTCTACACCAGAACTAATTTCTGACACTGTGGCAACTTGCACTGATGTTGAGTCGACAATTTCAAGTACTTTTTCCAAGGAATCATTGGCTTGTTGTTGTATCTCTTGCAGTAGTTGATTGGCTTCATCCATCAATAATAAACCACTTTCTACTTGTGGTACTGTGGTTTCCATCGCAGTGACAGATGCTTGGGTATTATCTTGGATCTGTAAAATCATTTTCTCAATATCACCGGTCGCATCACCTGTACGTTGGGCGAGTTGCCTAACTTCATCAGCTACAACGGCAAAACCACGTCCAGATTCGCCTGCACGAGCGGCTTCAATAGCTGCATTTAGCGCTAGCAAGTTAGTTTGATCTGAAATACTACGTATCACACTTAATATATCACCAATGTTTTTAACATGATTTTGTAGTATGTTTACTTGTTTGACTGTTGCTTTCACTGTGGTTGATATGCCGCCAATTTCGGTTGCTACTTTTTGCACCGATTGACTACCTTGTTGTGATAATTGTGCGGTAATTTTTGAATTATCTTCAGTTTGTTTTACTGCGCTGGCAACTGAGTGAATGCTATGGCTCATATTGGCTAAATTGGTGACGGCAGAGTTAGTTAGCGTAACTTGATTATCTGCAGCATAAAGTGCTTGTTGTGAGCCTGAGGCGACACTTGCTGAATGAGATGAAAGCTCTTGTGAAGAATCAATAATGCTATTGACGATAGCTTTCAATTCTTTTTGCATTACTTGAACTGATGCCATCATACTATTAGGGCAGCAGGAATTTATTTCAGTGGTTAAATCACCTTTAGCGATACGTGCAATTACTTCTGCCGCTTCTTGTGGTTCACCGCCTACTGCATTTTTAATTTTTGAACTAATAATATAGGCAATTACGGCGCCAATAATAACAGCCAGTGCAGTTAATGAAATCATCCATAGCTCAAATGAGCTGGTTATCTCACGTGTTTTATCCGTTAAATTATGATTTGTTTGCTCTTGCAGATTGATGAATTGATTAATGCTGTCCAACCATTCTACAAATGAGGGACGCGCATCGGTTAATAATAGCATAGTTGCGTGCTTTATATTATTAGCACGTTTAGCGGCGATAATATTTTCCACTAAGGGGAGGGTATGCTCTTCTATTTTATCAATTTTTTTCATTAGGGAGCGCTCGTGATCAGTCATTTGATCAACCAAGCTCGCCATTTTTTCATGCGATATTTGGTAATTGTTATTGAGCTCATTTATTAAGCTAATCGTATCGCTTAAATCACTAGCATTTGTTAATATCACCACATCCCGTATTGCTATTGCCCTATCATGTACTGCGCCCCTAAAATCAATAGCATAACGCTGCTTAACAGAATTTATATCGTTAATTTCAGTTATATTATTGTCAATTTGATTTACTTGAGATGTGCCAATAATGGTTAATGTGAGCATCATTAATAAGATCACTCCAAAACCAGTGGCGAGGCGCATATTTATGGTCATATGTTTTCCAGTATTATTTGGTGCGATTTTATATTGGCTGATTATAACTCAACGTAATTCGTTAAGTGGAATGACTTATAAAACGAATTTACTTTTTTAATAATCAGTTATGTATAAATAATGTTAATGCTTAGCAATTAATGTGCAGTAGTCAAATTAATGAGCAACTGCACTTTTTGAATTATAATGCTTTAAAAAATCTATCTCGATAGACCGAACCGCAATGGGTGCATCGCTTGGCTGTAAAACCACCTTCAACAGCCAAAACAAAACTAATTTAGTCGTACTTTGCTTCTAACTCATTAGCGGAATGAAATTTCTCGTGAGTTTGTAATTGCTCATCGTATTTAACGAGATTTTTAAAATGTGCTAGTTGGCCTGCATTTTTAACAATTTCAACAATAAATGACATCATAAAATCAGCACCGGTTAGAGAGTCACCTACTAAGTAACGCTTCCCTTCTAAGCGGTCATTAAAGTAACTAATAACTTTTGCGGTTTCTGCATCGGCATAGCCTTCTAAAAATTGCGTTTTAGCGCCATCTTTTTGCACAAACATTTTTAATAATAGCGGTAAAATTGCTGAGCTTTCAGCGAAGTGCAGCCATTGCTGGTAGTCAATATAGTCTTTACTGTCACTGCTTGGCGCAAACTTACCGTTACCGTATTTACTGATCAAATAGTCTGTGATCGCACCTGATTCAGCAATTATTTGGCCATTGTCCTCAATCACTGGTGATTTGCCCAGTGGATGAATCGCTTTAAGCTCATCAGGAGCTAAAAAGGTTTCACGGTTGCGTTGATAAGCCACAATTTCGTAGTCAACGTCTAGCTCTTCGAGTAACCAAATAATACGTTTAGAGCGTGATTTATTTAAATGATGTAACTTGATCATAGTGTTCCTTGTAAGCGCAGTAATAACTGCGCTTGAAAAATAAAGTTTATAGTGGCTGGTTAACTTGTATTACAGTTTTGCCAAAGTTTTTGCCATCCAGCATATCGTTAAAAGCAGACACTGTATTATCAAGCCCGGTTATTAAATGTTCACGGTATTGAATTTTCCCTTCGCTGAGCCATTTTTGCATATCTGTGGCGAACTCATCATAACGATGACCATAATCGTCAAAAATAATAAAGCCTTGCATACGAATGCGCTTAGAGAGAATTTGCCCCATCAGAGCCCCCATACGATCGGGTCCTTGTGGTAACTCAGTCGCATTATATTGCGACACTAAGCCGCATAATGGTATGCGAGCAGCGGTGTTTAATAGTGGTAATACGGCGTCAAAGACTTTTCCGCCCACATTTTCATAATAAACATCAATCCCCGTATCACATGCCTCAGCTAACTGCTTGGCAAAGTCATCGCTATGGTGATCAATACAGGCATCAAAACCAAGCTTTTCGACTGCGTATTGGCATTTTTCACTGCCGCCTGCCACACCGACTACTTTACAACCTTTGAGTTTAGCAATTTGCCCAACAGTTGCACCTACTGGGCCTGTTGCAGCAGCTACGACCACTGTTTCACCTTCTTTCGGTGCGCCAATATCCAGCAGCCCCATATAAGCAGTAAAGCCAGGCATACCCATAATACCTAATGCATACGATGGATTATTTGGCTCTTTGCCTAATGGCATTAATCCTTCGCCATTTGAAATCGCATATTCCTGCCAGCCTGTATAGGCTAGTACCCAATCGCCTTTTGCAAACTTGTCGTTATTTGATTGCTCAATTTGACATACGGTTGCGCCAACCATGACATCGCCAATTTCTACCGGATCAGCATATGATTTCGCATCACTCATGCGGCCACGCATGTAAGGGTCAAGTGATAAATAAATGGTACGTAGTAATACTTCGCCTTGTTGTAATTCAGGCATTTGTACGCTTTTAATAGCAAAATTATCAAGTGTTGGCGCACCATGAGGACGAGATTTAAGCGTAAGCTGTTTATTGGTAATAGATTGCATAATTTTTTTCCGTATCCAGTTAAAAAGAGCTGCGTATAAGTACTGTAAATCTAAATGCTTAGTTGTCTGCAGCGAGTTAAATGCTTAACGTATGAACTTAGGGCTAAGGTGAGCAAATTCAATGCTGCGTATGGATTAGTTTATCGCTGTGCAGAGAATCATTTTTGCAGCAGTGCAATAGTGGTGATTTGTTCTGCCATTTAAGAACAAGTTGTGTTAAAAATAACCTTTAGATAGATGTTGTTAGCGAGGGAATGAAATGAAAATACAACTGTTGGTTTTACTGCCACTGCTAGTCAGTGCTTTTGTGAGCGGTTTGGTAAAGGCAAATGATGAAGTATTGTCGGTCGATCAAGTTGCGTTACAGGGAATGCAGTTTAGTTTTGAAAATGATGCGAAAATTACTCCAAAAAAAGTGATTTTACAGTGGTTAATTCCGTTTTTATGAGTAGTGAGCAAGGCCGACGAGTCGCAGTGGTGACAATTCGTAATGACGCGTCAGGTTCACGCATTTTACAAGCGGAACATATTATGGCGTTATTTGCTGATGGGCGGCGAGTTGCCCCGATTTCCTTGGCTGAAAACATTAAACTAGAGGATGGCGAGCAACGCTCATTAACGCTGTCGTTTGGCGAAGACAATTTCCCTATTTTGAGCATCTTCACCAGTAATAATTTAAATTAGGAATAATAATAAAATGAAAGCGATGATCTGTGGATTGAGCTGTGCAGCACTTTTTAG
This sequence comes from Pseudoalteromonas sp. B160, assembly GCF_037162485.1. NCBI lineage: Bacteria > Pseudomonadati > Pseudomonadota > Gammaproteobacteria > Alteromonadales > Pseudoalteromonadaceae > Pseudoalteromonas > Pseudoalteromonas sp. B160. The sequence goes on from NZ_JARLUX010000002.1 coordinate 16,490, forward strand.
TGCCACCAGTATTGCGCAGCACAGTAAGGAGTTTGTGCCTGATAATGTGTTTACTCAAGGCGTTGAAGGACCTGTTTTTTATAAGCAGCATTTATACGCAGTTAATTTTGCTGAGCAGGGCACCATTGGTAAGGTTGATAACAATGGTAAAGCCAGCTTATTTTTAAAGCTGCCAAATGACAGCGTTGGTAATGGTTTGCAATTTGATAGCCAAGGTAATCTCTATATTGCGGATTATGTACATCATAATATTTTAAAAGTGCCTGCTAATAGTAAAAGCGTTGAGGTTTTTGCTCATAATAAAACCATGAATCAACCAAACGATATTGCGATTACCAAACGCGGTGTATTATTTGCCAGCGACCCTAATTGGGCTGATGCTACCGGCAAATTATGGCGTATAAATACAGATGGCAGTACTCAATTATTAGAAGATAATATGGGCACCACCAATGGTGTGGCGGTTAATAACAGCAATAGTAAACTCTACGTAAACGAAAGCGTGCAGCGGGTTATTTGGCAGTATGATCTTGATAGTGAGCTAAACATCAGCAATAAGCAGCCGCTGATCACATTTGACGACCATGGTATGGACGGCATGCGTGTTGATAACCAAGGTAACCTGTATGTTGCCCGTTATGGCGCAGGTGTTATTTTAAAAATTAGCCCCGCAGGTAAGATATTGCAAACCTATACTTTAACAGGGCAGCATCCAACCAATGTGGCATTTAATGACCAGCAAACCAAGCTGTTTGTAACTATGCAAAAACGCGGTGCGATTGAAGTGATTGAGTTTTAAGTAAATTGGAAAATTTGAACCATTTAATATCAAGTCTTTTGCATCAACAGAGAGTTATATGCTTGGCTTGAAGAAAATCATTTTGATTGCGCAGAGCTATGGATTGATGGCATTAAAAAATCCTTAGATGGTGATTCGTACTTACCATGTTTTACTCTTCGCAGATCTAACAGTGTTTGGTCAAAAACTAAAACTATGTGGCACAGTTAATTGAATCGGGCTTAATGTAATAAGCCCAAATGATCCCAGTGTGTTTGGCAAAAGCTTATGAGCGCTGGGATACAGCGTATTCGATATCAAACGAAATGCAGTTCCCTGATGATTTTTTATTAGCGTTAGATGCAAAACCCCAAGCTAAAATGTTTTGTGGCGTTGAGTAAAGCAACTAAACATATTATTTATCATGCGCTGCAATTAGCCAAAAAACCAGCAACGCGGGAGCCGTCGAGCTGCTAAATATTTACTGAAGCTCGAAAACCAGCAAAAACCTCAGTAGCTACAATAACAGATCAGTACTACTTGCTTACAAGGCCCCCTAAGTTATCGACAAAGTAGTCCAATTTGCCAATTCTGCGCCAACCTAATTTAAATTACGGTATCTTACTACTGCGTAATTTAAATTAACCTCGAAGTTCACTATATCGTTAATCTTTTGTTTTAATTGCACTTATTTATAAGGCTCTCATTTTTCATAAATTTAAGTGCTTTATTTAGATAGCGACTAAAGGACATTTTGTATATTTTTGGAATTATAAATTGTAAATATTTATTTATTTTGGAATAAATTATATTGACCTTGTGTGTTTTTTTGACTAAGTTAACAGCAGGTAACAAAACTATAAAATATGTCTTGATTTAGCTATTTTAAATTAGCTGAAGCCGTACAAGTACTTTGCAATATAAAAAGGTTAAATGCTTATACTATGAATAATAAATTCCACACAATTACAGCTCAATTCAAAAAATCATTACTCGCCACTTTGGTTATTTCAGCTTCTAGTACGGCTTTTGCTAATGATGCAGAGCAATTAGACAAAGAAAACTTAACAAAAGAAGATATCGAACGTATAGAGGTAAAAGGCTACGCAGCTTCTGTCGAGAAGAGTCTCAATATGAAACGGTTTGCTAACAGTGTTGTTGATGCCGTATCTGCAGAAGATATCGGTAAATTCCCTGACCAAACGGTAGCCGATGCCCTGCAACGTATTCCGGTGTGCAAGTTGAAAAAGACTTAGGCGGAGAAAGTGACCGAGTAAGTATTCGTGGTACAGCACCCCATCTAAACATTACCTTATTAAATGGTCAGAGTGTTGCTTCAGCGACGGCATCGGCGTCTATCACTCGTCCATCACGTGGTTTTAACTATTCACTTTTGCCTGCAGAGTTAGTCGATACTTTAGAAGTGTTTAAGTCAGCTGAGGCTGATGTTGATGAAGGTTCAATTGGCGGCACTGTGGTGGTTAGAACACGCAAGCCACTAGACAGTGAATCTAACTATGCCGCATTGTCAGTGAAAGCATTTCATTTTGAAAATGCGGATGAAACTAAGCCTTATATTTCAGGTTTATACTCTTGGAAAAATGAAGATGAAGACTTTGGTTTTAATGTGGGCTTTGTGCGCAAAGAACTCACAACCCAAAGAGACAGTAAAGAAGTAAGATTTGGTTACCGTAGTGTTGATGCCAACGGTGATGGCAATAATGAGTATTACCCTGGGGCGGTAGGTTATAATCGCTATGCCAGTGACTCGGATTTAAATACCATTACGGCTACCTTACAATACGCACCTTCAGCAAATTTAGATATTTTATTTAATAACTTGTATTCAAAATCTGAGCATGAGTCTTACGGTACTTATTCGAGTGGTTTTATATTACAAAACATCGGCAATATTGAGCAGGCCGATATTGTCGATGGGACTGTGATTGCTGGGACTTTACCTGCCCATAATAATTTAGGCTATTACGGAAATGCCGGATACCAAGGTGAATTTAAAACTCAAGCTCACGATATTAAAGTTACCTATGCAAAAGATAACTACACTCTGACAACACAGTTTGGCTATAGTAAAGCTGAAGGCGCAGTAAGTGACGTATATTCAGAGTACTACGCAGACACTGACGCTTCGTACAGCATCGAAAATGGCATGCCAGAAGTTGAATTATCAGATTCTCTTACGCCTGCCGATTATCGCTTAGACTACAATCATAAAAATGATATCGCGAATGATTCCGATGAGAAATATGTGCAATTTGATTTTGAGTATCGACTCGATAATGATTACTTTACGGCGATAAAAACTGGGGTCAAATACCGAGAACACAGTAAAGCCGCAAACTTAATTAAAGCAAATTATCCTAAAAAGGGGGCTGATGGCAGTACGAATAATTTAGGCCAGTTTGCAACTACCACAGTTAATGATTTTATGGGTGGTGAGAATGCCATTTTATGGCAATTTGATAATGCCGCTTATAGTAATTGGATTGCTTCTACCGAACCATCAACAGCGCCTTATGAACATCTAGATTATACATATGACTTGCAAGAAACCATTACTGCCGGTTACGTAAAAGCATTGTTTTCATTCAGTGATATTCGCGGTAACTTAGGTGTTCGAGCTGTCAAAACCGATGTTGACTCGCAGTCACTACAATATACGGGCCGTAGTTTTGATCCGCAAAATATCGAAGAAGTTGGTTTTTCTACTAGTTATGACGACTTTCTACCGAGTTTAAATATCGCTTATGATTACAGTGATGAGATCATCCTGCGTTTTGTTGCAGCAAAAGTTATGTCTCGTCCTGATTATGATTTTTTATCCGCTCGTAAAAGTGGTTATTGCACTGCAGCAACAGGCTGTAAGGGTAATGAAGGTAATCCTGATTTAAAACCATATCGTGCTTCGCAATATGACTTATCAGCTGAATGGTATTTTAATGAGTCATCTATCTTATCATTAGCTTACTTTTATAAAGATATCGATTCATACATTACAAATAGCACTGTTGATAAAGAGTGGATGTGGACTGATCCAGATACCGGTGCTGAAGAACTGCGTACTTTCTTGATCACTCAACCATTAAATGGTTTAGGCGGCGAAAACTCAGGCTTTGAAGTTAATTATACGCAAAAGCTAGGTTATGGTTTTGGTATTCAAACTAACTATACTTACTCAGATGCTGAGTTAGAGCAAACCGCAGAGCAGGTCGCTGCAGGAGAAGAAGCCGTTCTGCCTAATAATTCAGAAGATACCTTCAATGCCACAGTGTATTACGAGAATATGGGCTTTAGTGCAAGGGTTTCATATACTTATCGTTCTGAATACTTTTATACAACTTATTTAGGACTCAACCAGTACATTGATGACTTTGGTCAATATGATTTGAACCTTAGCTACAATGTGACTGATAATCTGAATGTGCTATTTCAAGCCATTAATTTAACCGATGAAGACCAGCGTTCAATGTCAAGTAACAGCACTGGTATGTCAGATAGCAATCGTCCACTTGCTATTCATAATTATGGCCGTAGATTCTTACTCGGCGCCCAGTATAAATTTTAATTTCCCCATAGCCGATAGTCCTCACTATCGGCTATATTTTTTCACTTGTTAGGAAATATATGATGGTCCGAGTAATTTTCTCTCTGCTCATATCTGTTACTTTAATCGCTTGCCAGTCCGCTCCTTTAACCCCTATTATCAAACAGCAGGCCAATCCACTGCTTGCAACTATTCATACAGAAGAGGTTGTCCGTGAATTTCGTGCAGCATGGGTTGCGACTGTTGTAAATATAAACTGGCCGCAGCAACCAGGCCTGCCTGTCGAAGAGCAGAAACGCCAAGCAATAAAAATATTAGATACGCTGCAAACGAATAATTTTAATACAGTTATCTTTCAAGTACGGCCACAAGCTGATGCACTTTATCAAAGCTCTACTGAGCCATGGTCTTACTATTTAACCGGTGAGCAGGGGAAAGCCACAGAACCATTTTATGATCCTTTGCAGTTTTGGATTGAACAAGCGCATCAGCGAGGTTTAAAGCTACATGCGTGGTTCAATCCTTATCGAGTTCATCACCCATCAGGTGGAATTGTCAGCGAACAATCAATTAGTATGCAAATGGCTGAAGATGTCGTGCAGCTTAAAAATGGTATGCATTGGTTCATTCCAACTAATCAGTCAGTGATCGATTATAGTATTGCGACGTTACTAGAGTTGGTAGAAAACTATGATATTGACGGCCTTCACTATGATGATTATTTTTACCCTTATCCTTCCTATAATGAAGGTGAAGATTTTCCTGATCAAAGCCAATATTTAGATTATCAAAAACAAGGAGGTAAATTAAGTAAAGGTAATTGGCGTCGAGCTGCCGTGAATCAATTTACAAAAACGCTCTATGAGCAAGTAAAACAGCTGAAGCCACATGTACAAGTAGGTATTAGTCCATTTGGGATATATCGTCCAAAGCAACCGGCCACGATCCGTGGTTTAGATCAGTATGAAAAGCTTTATGCCGATGCCAAACTATGGCTAAATGAAGGTTGGCTTGATTATTTTACTCCGCAATTATATTGGCCTATCAACCAATACTCGCAAAGCTATCCATTGTTAATTGCGTGGTGGCAATCGCAAAATACTCAAAATCGTCATTTATGGCCAGGTATCAACACACTGATAGCAAATACGGATGCAGGAATCGACGAAATCGTTAACCAAATTATGATCAATCGGGCGATGCTTAATAACTCGCCAGGCGTTGTATTTTGGAATGTAAAATCATTAGAAAACGCTGACTTTTCTCAGGTGATAGAAAAGGGCGTGTTTCAACATCAAGCATTACTGCCGCTATCAAATTGGTTACCAGTTCAGGAGGTGAGTAAACCTGCAGTGAGCTATAACCAATATGCACAGGTGACAAAACTGAGTTGGCATCATGCGCAACCTGAGCATGTATTTAAAACGCTTGTTTATCTTAAATATGGCGATGATTGGCAATATAAAATTTACCCATCAATAATGCGCTCAATCACAGTTGAGAATAACAACAATGGACTTGCGCTTTCACATATCCGAGTTGTTGCTGTAAGCCGTGATGAAATGCTTAGCGAGCCGATAGAGATACAGTTTGAGTAATGCCTTGTTTAGCAAGCAAAGTGTAATGCAACAATCACTATTAGCAAATCTCACGCGAGCACTGAGCAACTATACAGCATCTTTACTTAACCGTTAAAATTACGGTTTCTATCGCTGCATAGGTTTGATTAACATTGAACCAAGAAAAAGCGCACCGAGCAGGGTGCGCTTTAAGGGTTTAATCCTGTGCTTCTATAGGCAATAGGGGATTAACTAAAAACTCGGTGAGTAACGAACTGCAACCCCTAGTGTACGGCCAATAACGCTGTAATCACTCACAGTATTAAAGTGGTTAGCGCCAATTTCAGGTGTTGGTGGTGCTTTGTCAAACAGGTTATCGATACCAAAGTTAACGGCGATAGTGTCGGTTGCTTGCCACGATGCAGCAAAGTCCATGTAGTCTTGTGCTGAAATTGTTTCTGTTCTATCTACAGCGTAGTCTACTTCACCGATTCTGCGCCAGCCTAATTGGAAGTTCATGGTATCTAGCTGCCAATCAAAGGTGGCGCGGTGTTTATAATCGGCTTGTAAGATACTCGCAAAATCGCCTGAACAAGCACTACCATAAGTACCTTTACAATCAACTTCTGCTACGGTGCTATTATTTTGGCGAGTTTGTTTTGTTACAAAGTTACCTTGGTATGAGAGCCTAAAGCGACCGCCTAAATCCATTGGTGCATCAAATACATAGTTGGCTGCTAAATCGATACCAGCTTGTTCAATCGCTGCAAGGTTAAAGTCATTTACGATCGCGGTGCTAATAAAGCCTGTGTTTGGATCGCGTAATACTGCGCCACACAATGGGTTATTAGGATTTGGATCGTCAATATAACAGCTCTGTAATGCTGCACCTGGCTGGATTTGGCTTACTGCATCAGTTACGCGAATGCTGTAATAATCTATAGATACATCGAAGCCATCGATATAACTGGGTGTGTAAACCACGCCTAAAGTATCTGATTCAGCTTGTTCTGGTTTTATATCTGGGTTACCACCGTAAGTATAAGCGGCAGAGCTGCTATCAAATTCAGTACCAACTGCAGGTGCGCCAAATGCGGCACATTGTGCTGCGTCACCCGTACCTAGCAAACATGGATCGCCATTAAAACGACCTGCTAAACGTGGCACGAATTGGTCGCTATCTTGATCAAACAATGCCAGTGAAAGAGAGGTGATTGGGCTGGCAAATTCACCTAAGTTAGGTGCTCTAAATGCCGTAAGTTTATTCGCACGGATACGGATATCATCGTTAATTGCCCAGTTTATGCCCAGTTTATAGGTGTCTTCTGCTTCAGTGTTTGAGTAATCAGAAATACGATACGCGCCCTCAAAACTAAGCTCTTTTGCAAATGGCATATCAACTAAGATCGGCACTAATAGTTCTGCATAGAACTCACTACTGTCAAAACTGGCATCCATATCAAAGGCACTAACAGCGGCAAAACTAGTGCCATTTCTAAATGCATCTCCCGGTGTTTGCTTGCCCGTTTCTTTGCGGTATTCATAACCAATTGCAAAATCGACATAACCGGCAGGTAGTTCAAATATGGCACTTGAATCACCTGATAAGGTGGCAGCAAACACGCTCTGCGTTCGCTCGCGAGTGGTATAAAGTAGTGGGTCGCTAAATTCGCCTAGATCTAAATTAGGATCAAAAATATCCATGGTATTGGCTATACTGGCAAAGCGACTATTGCCACTTTTATCGGTTTTGTAAGCATTTTTATAGATCGTTGCTACTTCATCGGTTTGACCATACTGACCATAAATATCGTAACGTAAATAATCGTTAATATCGCCTTTTAAACCCAGTTGAAATTGCAATGAATCTCGCACGGCTTCAGTATGCTGTACGCCAAGGCCTAAATTACGTTCAACATTGACTAGCGCATTACCATCAGCATCAAAGGTGAGTTGTTGGCGAAGTTCATCAGGAATGTATTGGTTATCTTGTGTGAGAGTTACTTGTTCATTAACAAAAATAGGTGTTTGGCCGCTGGCTCCGGCGCCATTAACGGTTACTTTAGAATACATCGCACGGCCATAAATGATTGCGCTGTCGCTGGCATCCACATCAAATAATAAACCAGCAGAAAATCTGTCCATAGGCTGAGTTAAATAGCGGTCGCCGGTAAAGTCATTGGTTTGACGATCGCTCACGACTTGGCCTGCATCATTAATCGCTAAACTATTACCACTGGCAACATCGGTGTATAACCCGCCGCTATTAATCATAGTCGCGCCATTCTCTAAGGCATAATCACGTTCACCAGCAAGTAACTCTTTACGTTCAGAATAACCAAGGTAGCCAGTAATATGGCCACTGCCATCAGCTATATCGCCACCAAAAATGGCTTCAAAATTAAGTTTTTCATTGCCACCATCAGCTGTTTCATAACTACTTGAAAACTCAGCGCCGGTAAAGTCATCATCAAGCACAAAGTTAACCACGCCAGCTACTGCATCGGCGCCATAAACAGCAGCTGCACCGCCTGTTAAAACATCAACACGTTTGATCAAACCGGCAGGAATTGTATTGACATCAACTGAGTTACGAAAACTAAATGGCACAGCGCGCGTACCGTCAATTAATACCAAAGTTCGGTTTTGACCAAGGCCACGTAAATCAATAGTCGATGAGCCAAATGAGTCACCTACCGTTGCACCTGTACTATTAGCTCCCGCTGCAGCTTGTGGTAACTTTGCGGTAATATCTTCTACATTCACCGCGCGATCTAGGTGTATTTGTGCTTCGTCAACACTCACTACTGGGCTACTTGAAACTAATTCCGTTCGCTGAATTCGAGAGCCAGTAACAGTAATTACTTCAGGTTTTTTTGCTGCACTTCTTGCTGTTCAGCGGCCAATAAAACAGGGCTAGTAGTAGCAATAATTGCCAGTGCAATTGGAGATAGCAGGTGGAGTGGGCGCATTGAGTTAGGTTTGCAGTGTTTCATGGTCAGTTCCCGTGGTTATGTATTTTTTGCTATTATGAATTTTATCGTTGTCGGTACACTCAGTGTGTTGGTAAGTTTTAAAGCATTTTTAACTTGTTTGCAATAATTATTCTTTCAATATTTAAAGTTAAGGTATAAAGTATTCTTGAGTTTGAAATGCATATACATTAATTAGTATTTTGATTTTTAAGGGTAAAAAGAATGCATCAGCATATATTACAACTGTATAACAGCGCTAAAAAACAACACAGATTAATAATTGGTCTGATGAGTGGAACGTCATTAGATGGGTTAGATGTTGCATTGTGCAAAGTCTCAGGTCATGGCATGAACACCCAAATTGATGTGTTAGCCTTTGACACTGTTGATTATGATGATGACTATAAACAAAAAATAAAAACAGTATTTGCCAAACGCGAATGTGATTTGGAGTTAGTTACTTTACTTCATCCTTGGGTGGGGCAATTACATGGCAAAATGGTATTGCAGTGTTTAGCTAAATGGGAAGTTGTTGCAGCTGATATTGATGTGATTGCAAGTCACGGGCAAACTATTTATCACTGCCCTAAAAGTCAGCATAACCAGAGCGATTTTAATCATGGTACTTTGCAAATAGGTGATAGCGACCATTTAGCGGTTACGACAGGTATTACCACGATTGGCGATTTTAGACAAAAGCACATTGCAGCGGGGAGAAGGTGCACCACTTGCGGTATATGGCGACTATTTATTTTTTAGCAGCTTAACTGAAAATCGTATATTACTGAATATGGGTGGCATTGCTAACCTGACTTTTTTACCACAATTTGCTGATGCGAGCGCTGTATTTAGCTCTGATATTGGCCCAGGTAATACCATTATGGACGCTTATATACAGCGTTATTTTGCGCCGCTTCATTATGACAAAGATAGTTTAATTGCTAACCGAGGCCAAATAAATCAGCCGCTGTTGAATGAGTTATGCCAAGATGAATTTTTTAATTTAGACTTTCCTAAGACGACAGGCCCTGAAGTTTTCAATTTGGCTTATTTACACCAAGCACAAACGACAACCAACACCCTACAGCTAAGTCACGAAGATGTGATGGCAACACTAAATCGATTTTCGGCGATGATGATTGCACAGGCTATTAATCAATGCAGTGAAAAATTAGCCGATGTTACAGTTTATGCCAGTGGTGGGGGAATACATAATCCACTGTTGATGAAGCATATTTTATCCTTGTGTCCACAGTTACATGAGATTAAAAACACCCATGCTCTAGGTATCGACCCAGATGCGAAAGAAGCAGTTTTGTTTGCGATTTTAGCAAACGAATGTTTAGTGGGTGGCCAGCAACGTTTTGGTAATCAAGCGCAGGGCATACCTACCATTACTATGGGTAAAGTCAGCTTTGCGGATTAAAATAATGATAAAAATGAACTACTAAAACTTGTCATATATTGGCGCAGTGAATGACTTTTAGAAACTAGAGCCGGCTCGTATTGTGGTATATAACCTGCGCCATATTCCTTGATTGCGACATCAAATTCAGCACTGTCTTTGAGGGTGGCATGTAAACCATGCAACATTAATTGCAGCACATATTCGTCGCTTTCATCACTGAGAGTTATTTTTTCAAGTGTCAGCGTTACCGTACCGGCTTCTATATCGCTCAGACGCAGTGTGTATTGCATAAAATAACGTGCATCACGCGCTGCTATATGTGTTGCACTTAACGAAATAGTGTCGCCTTCATGCGCATCTTCAGGTAATACACAAAGCAGTGTAATTTCATGCTCTGCGTTTGCATTTAGATGCAGCGTATCGTACTCCATAGTATGTGCCATGGCAGCTGATAGCGGATCTTCAAAAGATTGCAGTGCAAAGTTCAAGCGCACTAAAGGAGTGGTCATTGAGGTCAGTCGTCTTTTCTAGGTTAATTAAATCGAATGGAAATTATCCTATAGTTTAATTGCAGATTTATGACTAATTGAACGTATTTTCATCATTTTCAACTTAGCCGTGCTAAAACAATGTACTTTCTCATTTCGTTTCAAATTGTTTCCCCATTCATAAGGGATAGAGAGTCATATGTGCTTAGATGGGAGGATGTTAAGTTTTTGGCTTGGTATTTTACTCTTAACTAATTTTTTGGCGGCTCAACTTGCTATCAAACATTTACTGATCAAATAGTCTTGCTACTGTGGCGAAATCTTAGGTGTGATTAAAAATAATATATTGTGATTCTACATGTTCAGTGTTATCGATATTTATCATAATTTAAGCAAGGTTTTGGGTCTCATAAATAGGATAAAACAATGGATAGTGACTGTGATTTGCAAGCCTAGGGTTAAATCAAATGACTTGCAAAGTTTTAAGTTAAATATTTACTTAGCCGATATACGTCGATGCTGCACGTGAGAGTCTGTCGTTTACTGCTGACCATGCTTGCTCTTGTGGTGGTTGCTCTACCAGAATAGTTAAACATGAGTGTTTATCGATTTGATGCAGCGAATCATAGAGATTTTTTGCGTAATCATGAGGTTCTTCTGCTAAACATGTGATGTTGTTAATAGGCACATGTTTAAATAGCAGCGCATCGATGGCAGTTTTTGAATACACTAAATAATGTGTTTTATCGTTGTCATGCTCATTAATCTCAGTGATTAATTGTTCAAGCGATATCAATGTTGTAGGAGTATTCGGTTGATAGTGGGCGCTGACATTGCCTGGCACTATTTCGTTATGTTTTAAAGGTACTGCCACGGTTAGTCCTGTTACCTGCTCAATTTCTACTGCGCTAATAGGACCTGGCCTCAAAATACGCAGAGTTTGATCAGTAACTTCCAGTATGGTTGATTCAATGCCATAGGAACATTTCCCGCCATCTAACACCGCCGCAATACGACCATTTAGGTCGTTGATAACTTGCTCTGGTGCTATTGGACTCAATTGTTTGTAGCTATTTGCTGACGGCGCGGCTAAACCGGTATCAAGTTCGGTTAATATTTTTAAAAATAAAGCATTTGCTGGTACTCGTAAACCAATAGTATGCAAACCACCTGTAACAGGATTATTTAATCCTGTTTTTGCTTTAAGGATCATCGTTAAGGGGCCTGGCCAAAATGCATCTGCAAGTGGTTTTACACAGGCCGGTAATTGCTCTGCCCATCGGGTTAAATGACTTTGATCAGGAATATGTACAATCAGGGGATGGCTTTCAGGTCGTTTTTTAGCAGCAAAAATTTTTAATACGGCACTAGGAATTGTTGCATCTGCGGCAAGCCCATATACTGTTTCGGTTGGCAGTGCGACACATTGCCCCGACTTAAGCAAGCTGATCGCATCTACGATACCTTGCTCGCCTGATAACATTTTAGTTGAATTAAATGGTGTCATTTAGTGTTAGTCTCATGGGTTACAAATTTGACAATAAGTTGGATCAGCCAACGCGTTGTTGCTTGGAACAACACAGCTATGTTGGCAATGATCACAAGCGATTAGATGATGCTTAACTTGCTTGGTTGGTAATGAACATTGGCTACAAATTAGCCCGGCTATTGCCTTTTTAATCACAAAATTAGCTGCCTTACACTGGGGGCAAAATGACGTTAAGCGTCTTGCTAAATCTTTCGCTGCGTTTGCGATCATAGTTTGCCGTTCAGGGCTATGCATGGCTCTTAAATCGGGGATGATTTTCCCCGAAGATGGTAAATGATAAGTAAACCTTGCTAGCAATTCATCTAGGCTTAGGCCTTTTTCAAGCGTATGCGGCAATGTTAATATCCAATGTTGCTGTTCAAACTTGGCTAGCTTTTCGGCTATTGTTTGTGCGGTTGTATGATGTTCAATGGGTAAGCTAATGGGTGAAAATGGCCCAGCAGCATGGCCATAAATAGCTGTGTTTGTATCACGCTGATACAGGCAAAGTAATTCAGTATTGAAGTTAACTAAGCCAAAATAAGGACCACCACCAAAACTTCCTTCGCTGCCTAAGCCAAATGCAGCATTACTGTATTCACACGCTTGTTTTGCTTTAGTTAATGCTGCTTGTTCAGGTGAGCATGTACGAGCAATTTCACCACTAAAGGTGCCCAATGAATCGGTATCAAATGCGTCAGACTCTCTAATCTGATAGCCTAAAGGCTCAAGATAAGGAGCAATCCAGCGTGATTTTTGATGCTTAGTCGCAAGAACGATGTGTGGCATTGTTGTTAACCTTCATTGGCATGAATACAGTTATGCCACCTTCCTTTAAAAAAGCGCTCGATTTCATTGTTATCACCCCACCGAAATAAGCTTAGCCAGTCGTTATCTACCAGGTTTTTGATCATGCTATGTTTTTCATATATCGATGCAATTGCCTGTTGTGGAGCGGCAATATAGACGCTTAATCTTAGTGGTTCATGCATCCATTTTTCATCATTATGTAATGATTGCATAGCAAGGCCAATGCGCAAATCACCGCCATTACCTTCAAAGATGCCTATATTTCCTCCCACTGCATTATGCAGTACTTTGTTACCACTACCATATTTAAAGTTATCTGTGACCGAGATATTGTATTGGGTATTAATCCAGTTGGTGACGATCATCGGTGCAGTCATAATGAGCTCTAATAAACTAAAATCAGTATCATGTTGCCACTGGTAATCATGTAAAAAGCTGCGGCCTTGTAGATCCACCTCGCGAGTCCAGCTTCGCGGAGCAACAATAAATGCGGCATTATTAGCTAACCCCCACTCAGGACGAACTTGTGACCAGTCATTTGCTCGCTGCTGATAGGCTTTGTTTATTTCTTGGTGTGACTTCAATGCTAGGCTTGGTTCGATATGCTGTATTCTTTCGCGCTGAGCTTGTTGAGTCGCCGCTGATAACCATTGCTTAGTTGTGTCGTTCAGTGGTTCATCAAAAATTGTAATGTGGTCGGTTGTGGTGTTGTGTAGCGCGGCAACAAATTGGCAGTTTGTGGGGACAGTGGATCCGCGTTTTTTTAATGCTTGGCGAACCTGCTGATCATTTAGTAATGACGCTAACACACGCACATTAACTTCGCCTGTTTGTCCTCCGCAGGCTCCGCAATCAAGGCCAGCTGCATGTAAATTATTGGTAGTATGGCTACCGTGACCGACCAACAATATAGTCTCAGCATAGTGTTCTATCGCCATGGCATTTAATACCGTATATGCAAGTTCTGCTTTATCTTGAACATTAAGTTGCTGATCATTTTTGTTTAATTGCCATTGCTCGTTATGGCTTGACTGTATGCCATCACGGCTTGCTAAAAAAGTATTTTTTAGCAGTTTAAACGCGTATAACCAACCCGCGGATTCAACCATTGAAAACGCAGCTGGTGCGGCTTTAGACCAGCTCTGCCAAGCCGCTGTAAGCTTTCGCTTTGATAACGTTTTATTGTTTGTATGTTGTTCACTGACCTGAATTATCGGTTTTAATAACCCAGGAAGTTGTGGCCGCTTAAGGGAACTAGAATGGGCTTGGTATTCAATAGGCAGGCCAAAAAAGCCTGCAAAGCCGAATGTTTCAATGGTTTGGCTTTGTGATTCTAATGCTCGGCGCATCACTTCTGAGCGAACATCAATACAAAATATCGCCTGTAATTGTGTCTTAGTAACGGTTTTTTTATCAGCATTAATGAGCTTTTGTTGCAGTGTTTGTTGATAATTTAGTTCTGCTGCTTTAGCCCACACCCATATTGGACGCTGAGCAATTTTATGGTTATTTAAACGCTCGGATATTTGTGCTTTTTCTTGCTGCCATTGACTGCTTAACAACGCATAACTTGGCTTATCATGGTCCTTAAGGTAACGCCAAATAACTAAATCCCACGCCATACGTATCGCTAATAATTGGTACATTTCATCGTGGGGCTGTTGATATAAGTCCCCTTGCCAACGTAAATACGCCAGCCACGAAGCCCAGCCATTAATATCGAGTAACAGGGCATGGGCATAATACTCTAAGCAGTCCTCGTCAATTCCTAACGTATTGATTGTTTCTACAATTAATTGGTCAGCTGAGTCAGGTAACTGAGCAAAATAGCTGTTGAGGTGTTTTTCATCCATGATGATACTAACCCCTTTGTCTGCTTTGATCACTGTTAACCAATGATGGTAGAGATCACTGACTTGAGAAATATCGTTACGATGTAGCATAGGGCCAAGCTGTTGATAATGTGCCGCACAAAATTGACTGATTTGATGAATAATTTCATCGTGCCAAGCCATCTTATGTGGATCTCGTTGAGTATCAAGCAAGTCAGAAATGTTATGCCAGTGCATCAGTGGTAAATCAATTTTCAGTGACTCTTTTAGCTGTTCAAGTGTTAAAACAACTCCTAATATATGGGTTGCATCACGTAAGTTTTCATCGGTGATTGCTTGTTGTTGATATTTTGCTTGATAATAAGCTTTAGGCATTTGTAGTTTGGCATTGGTCAATACGCTTATGCGAGCACTGACTTGCTCGATGGGCATATCGCGCATGTGCCAAAAGGGATTCACAGCAATCATTTGATCAAGTGGCCAACTGGGTGCAATGTAGCCACATACTTTTGCTAATATCGCTTTTTCTGTATTGTTAAGTGCTTGCTCAGTGTTACAGGAGGTAGCGGTATTCATAATTGTGACTCCTTTGCAATAAACGTCTGGTTGTGGTGCTTCGTATTTGTTTGCTTATCAACGGGAAGGCGAATAGGCCAAAGTTTTAAGGTTAACCGAGTGAACCATTCATCAAGATACAGCCCTGCAAATAACATGGTTGAGAGTGCTTTTACTTTAGGGTGTTGGCTTTGATTGCGAAGAAAGTAACTTAATGCCATTAATGTTGTAATCAGTACGATAGCCCAGATATCAGCGATGCTAAATGCCGCTTCACGCCATGCTGTGGTATCGACAGCTAAGCCAAATAGTGTTTTTAATCCGACGTAGCTTAAGGTCGCAATAAGAGCGATAAAAGTGATGGGTATTAGCATACTCCTCCCTGCAATACCGTGCTTTGTAGCAATCAGTATTGTGAGTGCTAATGTTAGTAGTAACCAAACACTGATAGCGCCACTGTAACCACTGATAAACCATGCCGAAGAAACAATAACTGTTGAAATAATCATGCCTCTGAGCCAATCAGCTAATGAGGGAGTATGTTTTGGTGCATGACGGCGATTAATATCTTCATTAATTGCGTTACCTGCATTTAAAAATGCGTATGCTTTATACATAGAATGCGTCACTAGATGCATGAGCGCCAGTTCGAAAAGTCCTAATGCACATTCTAAGAGCATTAAACCCATTTGTGCGCTGGTTGACCATGCGAGTCGAACTTTAACACTGACCCGAGTCGTCATGACTAAGGCGCTAATTACAGTGGTTAACCCTGCTACGACCAGCACTAACCACTGGGCAATTGTTGCTTGCATAAACAGTGGCGCAAATAAAATTAATAAAAAACCACCTAGGTTAATCACCCCTGCATGTAAAAGCGCACTGACAGGAGTTGGCGCTTCAACAACTTGGATAAGCCAACCATGTAACGGAAGCTGTGCGCACTTGATCAGCGCAGCCAGTGCAATAAGACTGCCAGCGAGTTGTTCACTCAATGTTAGCTCGACGGTATTATTTATGTAGGCCGCAGTGATCTCAGTGATCAACCAGGTATCGTGTACGTTATATAGCAGTGCAAAAGCGATGAACAAACATGTTTCAGCTAAACGGGCGACAATGAATTTTTTATGTGCGGCCAGTGCTGCACGTGGCCTGTTAGGATAAAACATTAATAACTTATGTAGCGCGAGACTAATTGATAGCCAGCCCAGCCAAAATAGAATTAAATGATTACTTAATACAACCAGAGTAACAGCCGATAAGGTCGTCAATAACCATCGCCAAAAGTAATTAATACGTGGCTCACCAGCCATATAGTTTTGACAAAACCTTACCAAGCAAATGCCGATAAACACGATTAGCGCCAGCATAATGATTCGAGTGGTTGTGAAAGAAAGGGCTGATATTAACGACAGGGAGAAAGTAGTCTGAGCAGTTAACGCACCTATAAGTAACAGAGCATTTGCGATTAGTACATAAAAGATGGCCTTGCCATTATTGGCCGTGGTTTTGTTACCGATAATGTAAGCCGTTAGCAGCATGCTAAGGGGGATAGCCAACATTAACAGTGAAATAATTAACTCACTCATTTACTGCTCCTTTTAATTGATGCAATTAGGGGCTGTTTATTTTTCGAGGTTACTTTTGCAGCCGTATGTTTAACTTTTAGGCAAGGCAGAACCTATCTCGTGTGGTTATTCCCCATAAATAGGTGATAACGCAGCGTAAATGCCAAACACCCGCTGCCCGAAGGATTCTGCCCAGATAGAACAAATTTCAATCCTGAAAGGTCAACAGGACCTAGTATGACAAAGTTGAAAGGCGAAAAAAATAGATATAATCTATCTAAACGTTCTATTTAAGTTAACTATTCATGAGCCGACTTAATTATCATCATCTTTATTATTTTTGGCGAGTCGCGTTGCTAGGTAATCTAACGCAAGCTGCTAAAGAGCTGCATATTTCGCAATCGGCTCTATCAACCCAAATAAAGCAACTTGAGCACACGATTAACGTTAATTTGTTTGAGCGAAAAGGCCGAAGCTTAGAGCTTACAGATATGGGTAAACGTGTATTAGCCTATGCCAACGACATTTTTAGCACTGGTGAAGAGTTATCTTCGTTTTTGAGCAAAGGTGCAATTGCTGAAAAACAACACCTTTCTATTGGAGTCTTAAATACGCTATCGCGAAATTTTATTGAAGAATTTATCAATCCATTGTTAAGCTCTTCCTCGGTCACTTTTTCTTTAACCGCACGGCGTATGGATGGTTTGCTAAATGGTTTGGCGGAGCATGAATTAGATTTAGTACTGACAAATAAACCCGTAGGAACAGAGCATCATAATGAGTTATGGCAAAGCCAGTTAGTTTCGCGTCAACCGTTGGCTATCGTAGGGCCTGCTGATGGTAAAATCAGTAGTGAGTTTCCAATTGGCTATGAAAACGCACAATGGGTATTACCCAGTAAAACGTCGGCAATAAGGGACTCATTTAATGCATTGTGTGCTCGCTGGCAATACAAACCAGAAATTAAAGCAGAAGCCGATGATATGGCGATGCTGCGATTACTGGCACGTGATAGTGGGGCATTATCGGTATTACCATCGGTGGTCGTAAAAGATGAAATAGAGCAAGGGGTATTAATTGAGTACCAGCGCTTACCTGATGCTTACGAGCATTTTTATGCCATTACAGCACAGCGTAAATTTGTTCCCGATAGTTTAAAGCAATTACTCGCAGTAAAGTGCTAATATTACTCAAGCATCGTTATGCTGCGTGATTAGGTTTTCAATAACGGTATCTTAGTTGCTAATTTATCCACATCTCTGAAAATTTAGTCAATTTTTAAGTGCTCAATCAATAAGAGAAAAGTATGTTGAAACAGGTTGTAATGATAGGGTTTTTGTTGCTATGCAGTGTTAGTTTTGCTGCACAAGAGCCTTTAGTCGGGCAGATCAGTGCTGCTAATTTATTAAAAAATTACAACGGCTTCGAGCAGCAGTACGATAGTTTTAAACCGTCTCAACACGAATTAAATACAATCAAGAAACTAGCTGGTAAAGATATACTAGTGCTGTTTGGTACTTGGTGCCATGACAGCGAACGTGAAGTACCAAGATTGTTAAAGCTGATTAAGCAATCTCAGTTAACATTAAAAAGTTTAAAATTAGTGGCGGTAGGATTCGATAAGCGAGATGATAAAGGCATTGCAAAAGCACATCAGTTAAAGTACACCGCGACAATTATAGTAAAAGAGGGTGATATAGAACTTGCCCGCATGATTGAAAAGCCCAAGCATTCATTAGCAGTTGATCTCACTCAGTTTAACTAATTTAGACACAGCTTTGCTCAATGAATTAATCTGTTAGTAAATCTATTAACTAAAGAGCTGGTTTATTTAATATGGCGCTTATCTATGAACGAAAAAATTATTGCTGCTATTTTGGTATTTGTTGGCTGTTTTGTTTTAAGCTTAGTTTTTCACTTGGCACTGGAAGAAGGTTGAACGTCGTTTTGATGGCCATGCCGCGGAATCGTTTCGTTTAATTTCAAACTCACAAAAAGCGATTTTGATTTTTATTGGCACTATATTAGCGCTCTCTAAGCTTGATTTTGATGTAACTGGTTTAGTCGCTGGCTTGGGTTTAACAGGGTTTGCGTTAGGGTTTGCGCTTAAAGATGCAATTTCAAATCTCGTTGCAGGGATAATGATTGTGCTTTACCGTCCAATTAAATTAGGCGACAACATCGAGGTCGCGAGCTGTAAAGGTGTCGTGGGCGATTTAAACCTCAGATATATTACTTTACAGACCGATGGCTGTCGTCATTTAGTTCTTAATTCGCTAATCCTGAGTAATAAAGTCACAATAAATAACCCGTAGCGGTTTCATTGTTATTACACCTCTACGGGCGCCCTTTAAGCTTTTTGCTTTTGGGTTGAACGAGCTATTTGCGCAATTAAATAAACAAATAAAGTGCCCGGAAACCCAAGTACAAACGTTGCAACTTTATAGCCATTTTCCACATTTTGTTTTGGGTAAAAGTAGGCAAAGAGCACATTCATTATTATCCAAAAGACTAGTGCCATAGGCGAAACAGGCACATTAGTTGCGGTTGATAAATCACAGTGTCCTACTTGTAAACTAAATGACAATTGTTCACCCAGTATCATACACTGCTCATTTAGGCTCAGTAATACACTACAAATAACTAAAATTAAAACGACGCTGATCAGAATTAATTGTTTCATGGTTTTTCCTTTTTAAATTTGTAAGTTTGAATAGGGCGCTTTGCACCTGACCAATTCAAAGTACGTTTAAGTGAGAAAAAGCACGATAACTAAGTCATTCATTAATCATGACTTAGTTATAATCATGGTTATAACTATGATTATAACTAAGTGTGTAAAATATAATTTGTTATTATTCAGTGTCTTGTTGTTTAACATCGGCAATAAGCTGATAACCGCGTTTCATAATTGATTTTATATATTTAGGGTTTTTTGTATCAGCATCATCAAACGCTAGACGCAGTTTGCTGATCACCTCGGCGCACTGCCGTATCAGTTACTATCTGATTTTGCCAAATATTGTTGTGTAATTCCTCTAAGCTAACAATGCGCGGTTGTTGCTCAATTAAATAGCTTAGAACTTGTAAGCACTTGGGCTCTAAAATGGTGCTGTGTTGGCCATAACACAAACTTTGTTCTGTTTGATTAAATTGAAATTGACCGATGAATAATTGTGGTAATGCTGCCGATGTTTGCGCTGATGCAGTTGTTGGTGGTAACGCTGTGGTTGTGTCTGCAGTGGGTATCGCCGGTTTATTGCGTTCGCGTAACGTTTCTAATCCTTTATTAATACCCAGTCCTAGGTAGGTCACCCCTAGCACAAGTGGGCTTAATGGAAGCGCTAAAATGAAAAGCACACACTTCACGACAAGGTGACATCGCGGCGCTAATATTAGCTGAGCGAAAGCCGTGTTTATTAATAGCCATACTAGAAGGTAAAGAGTAACGGGCACATCCTTTGCGTTATCTTCACTGCACGAGCCAATACGAACCCCTTCAACGAAATATGCAAGGTCAAAACAGGTGGCATCAGCGTTAAAACTAAAACCAAAAAAGAGTAGCAAAGTTATAAGGGCGTATAGCATAAAAGTCCTTTTTTATCATGAGAGCATTTTTGGCTAATTGTACCAAGCTAGGTTTGCTTTTGTCTTTCTTTCAACTAGCTAATTACTATTGAGCTGATTAAAATAGCTTATAAATTTAATTGTAGTGACTAGCCAAATGTTTGAGCATGTAATCGCGTTAATTGATGAAGCAAATAGTCAGGATCCTAATCAAGAACACTATGCAGGTAAAGTGTGGCCTAAAGAGCGTTTATATTCAGAGCGTATGACGCAGATATTAAACCGTTTTAAACCTGATGCTGATGAGCTAATGCATATTGCTGTGAGAGCACAACACATAAAGCGTTGGTGTTCGCCGCGAAGTCACTTTCCAATGGGTAAACAAGGCTATCATCAGTGGCGCAGTGCGTTGTATATTTTTCATGCTAGTACTGTGGTTGAATTAATGCAGCAAGCTGGTTGTTCTGACGTTGATCAGCAACGAGTATATGCAGCGGTTGCGAAAAAACAAATCAAGCGTAATCCTGATAGTCAATTGGTGGAAGATATCGCAAGTTTAGTGTTTATTGAGTATTACATGTTGGCATTTGTGCAAACAAAACCAGACTACGATGAGCAAAAGTGGATTGGGATTTTGCAACGTACGTGGCAAAAAATGTCTACTGAGGCACATGACTTTGTGTTGGCGGGTAATATTACTTTACCAGCGCCGTTAGTACCGCTAATTGAAAAGGCGCTTGCACCGAGTTAATATCTCACTGCGATGAGTAATAAAATGCAAAGGAACTGGATATGCGCTGCCCAAGGACAAATATAGAACTCACTAAACTAATGGTCGGGGGGATCGAGGTTTTCTCATCCGCCAATGGCGGGGTATTTTTTGATAATCGCCAGATTTTTAATTTTAGTGATCCATCTTTAAAAAGAGCGCTGGTGCTTGCTGAGCACTTGGCTGCTTTACCTGACACAGACGTTGATTTAACGGCACGAATTAATTGTCCTAAGTGCCCGAGTATCGTGATGATGCGGCGCTTTTTTACACCTCTTCATGTGGTCGAAATTGATGAGTGCCCAAGTTGTGCGGGTATTTGGCTAGATCCAAAAGAACTTAATAAAATTCACGACAATCACTTAACAGCGAAAGAAAAACAATTACTAGTGAACCAGCAAGCCAATAATCATGGTTTTATACATTTTGAAATACCGACTAATCGATTTAGCCAGCGAGGTATTAAGAAAAACCACAACAAAAATACCGAGAGTTTAGTTGAAATCGCTTTAGCTTCGTTTTTGGACTAACTCTGCAGAGCAACTTAATCTTGGTTAAGTTGTTGTTTTACGTTTTGTACTTTCGCTAAAGTTTGCTTATCAACAACCACAGGCAATACCAATTCTATATTTTCTAATGTGGCGATGACTTGTGTTTTCAACTCTGTCTGCTGTTCAATTTGCATAACTTTAAGTGTTTCAGCGGTTTGTAATTTTACTTGTTCAGTCACTAGCGCTTCAGTTGGGCTTAGTAGCATCAATGTTAGTAGTAATGTATTCATATTAATCTCCTTATTTAAATTACCGCTAAGATAAGGAAATTAGATGACAGTTGCGTGTGGCTTATATTGCTACAAAGTTAAACTTTAATGCTGTTTTGATGAAGGGCTAGGCTTGCACTAAGCAGATCAAAGTACCTTCAATGGCTCTTACGTAGGCATAATATTGAGTTCCTCTACAGCTAGGGGGGCAAAGAGGCTCTGCGCCAGCAAGCACCGCTTTATCGTAACTTTCACTGAGATTAGTACAGCTAAAGCGCAGCTCAAAACCTAGCGCTGGTTGCTTTGGGTGAGCGCGGATATAACCTTGTTTAAAATGGGCTTGAGCATACGGGTGATTCGCAAAAGCAATTTTTACATCGCCAGTAGCAAGCTCACCATATTCGGCATTATCACTGATTGATGAGGTACTCAAGCCAAATGCTTGAAAATAAAAGTCTAAGGTTTCTTCAACGTTATCAACGTAGATTATTTGGCTTATGTATTCCATTAACACCTCTTTGAATATATTTAACCTAATAATAGATGATTATTAGGTTAACACTTAATAATTTATTTAATAGCTTGAATAGTTTTTGGAATTTCAATTGTTAATCATATTGCAAATGATAATTCTTTGCATTATGATCCCGATAATTATTAACGGGGAATTGACATGAAATTAAAACTTTTATCTATTGCGATTAGTGCAGTAGTGCTCGCTGGCTGTGGCTCTAGCGGTGAATCGAACTCAGCACCAACATTTTCACAAGCTCAGTATTCTGTATTTTTAAATGAAGATGCTAGTGCAAGTTTATTAGTGAACGCCTCTGATAAAGACAATGATAGTTTGACTTACTCTTTAGCAAATGCTGCGAGTAACGGTTCGGTCTCAGTAAGTGCTAGTTCAGGCGAAGTGATTTATACGCCTGATACAAACTTTAATGGAGAGGACTTTTTTGCAATAACGGTATCTGATGGCGAAGATACAGCGACTACAACTGTCAGTGCAACTGTTGCAGCGATCAATGACTTCCCTGTCATTACCATGGATAAAGTTCAGGTTAGTGGTGGAGAAGTTAAAGTTGGTCAAGTTAGCGCCAGTGATGTTGACGGCGATACACTCACTTATTCTATAACAAAACAACCATTTAATGGCGAGCTCGTTATAGACGCGCAAAGTGGAGAATTAACTTATACCCCTTCAACATTAACAAATGCCATTGATAGCTTTGAATTGACCGTAAATGATGGAAATAATGGTGTTGTAGCAAAAACGCTAGAAATAGCCACTAACTTGGCAACTAATGCTGACCGTGCTTACTATTATTATGCTTCTGAACAATCTCATCTTAAACGTTCTGAAGTTCTTGCTGCCAATATCGAAAATGATATTAATCTTGGTGGTGTCTATACAGCTTTAGCTACCGGATACGCTGAAGCAGGGTTAGATAATGAAGTTGAACGTTTCATCACTGCTGACAGTATTATTCGTGATGACCTACGTGCTGTTGCACTTGTTAATGTTGCAAATCAGTACAATTTGCAAGGTAAATTTGAGCGAGCAAATGAGCTCCGCTTAGAAGCGAGTAATTTGTATTCGCAATACATCGCTGCCAAAGGCATTTCTGCATTTGCGGTTGAAGATCAAGATTTCTTTTATGAGCTTGCTGATTCTTATTTAAATGCCGGTGAGCCTGCACTTGCACTACAAAGCTATAATGTTTTAGATATATTATTAAGTTCAGCCCTTAAAGCCGAGCAAACAACACAAGCATTACGGCTGTTCTTTGGTTTTAGAAACTCAGTTGATGAAGTGATAGCAACATGGCAAACCAGTCGAGAGCAAGCTGATTTTGACTATGCGCTTAGCATGGCCGACAGGCTTTATGAATTTGCTAACATGATAGGTTACCGATACGTATCGAATGACCGAAATGGTAATGAAGGAAAACCTTATTTTAGTACCCGCCAAGTTGCATTAGGTGATGTGGTTGAAAACTATCGTTTACTAGGGCAACTTGATAAAGCTAAAAGTGCGCTTGCTGATGCATTGGCGCTTCATGGTGTAGTCAATTATGACGAAGCTTATACCCGCGAAAAAGATGAATATGCTGACGTTACAATGGTCGAATATCCATTTGGCTTGATAAACTTTGCAGAGTCCTTTGTAAACTTATACCCAAATTTAGACTTAGAAACGAGCTTTTTAACCCCATTTGAACAAGGAAGTACATATTACGATTGGGCTAAGGAAGATGCTGAAGACGCGCGGTTATTTGCGTACGTTAGAAATATTGAAGATGCAGATGAAAGCTTAGCGTTAATTTTGGCCGCAAAAGATGATAGCGATTCTAAGACGATTATTTACTAATATCATTGCGTTTAATAGTTCAAATCCTGGTGGCTCACGTATTTTAATCGACCAGGGGCGCTATGCTGGTGCTGCAAAGTATATCGCGGAAGGCTTAAAATTATTGAGTTCTGAGCAATATATAGCGCAAAACATTGGGGATCAAGTTTTCGTAACAGGTACTACTGGGTGCCAGCTATTGCTTGAGCAACTGTTCGAAGTTATTCGTTTAACTGGCGAACAAAGCTATCGAGAGCAAGCGAATAAAACACTGACTACATGTCGTGAAATATCACTAAATAACTATGCACAAGTCAATGGCACAGAAGTAACAAAAGAGGATGTCGTTGCTTCGAGTGTTGATCTTATTAAATACCACAACCCATTGGGACAAAATGAAGCTGCCACGCCACTTATCGAAGTAGCTAAAAGCTTTTTAGCAACTTATGGTGAAGAAGATCTTGCACGAAAGGTTTCAGATACAGGCCAATTAGCTGCTGCGTTTGGTAAAGGTGGCCAATTTGAATTAGCAAACCAATACTATTCAGACTACGCAAATCTAATTAAACAAGTTGAAGAGGCGGTGACAGTAGACAGCCAGTTTGCAGTGACACAAGATTTTTTGATGCATCAAGCCGAAGCACTTACAACTTTTCGCAGTATTACCGAACGCTAAAATCACAAGCCGGAAGAATCAATAATTACCAGCAACTTATTAGTGATGCAACGGCAATTTGGGTTGATTTGATTAATTGGAACATCAATCGGTTGGATGAAGCTTCGCTACAATTACAATTACAGTATTACCCTGAATTCGCTAATCAATATTTAATGTTAGGTCAATTTGATGCGGCATTAGCATTAAAAGATAAAGCCGCATTAGGAGTGGTAGAGCATGACTCTATAGTTACAGATGTCATTAATTATCTGAGTCAATATGATGCTTTTACAAGGGTGACTATCGCGACAGTTGATACTGATAATGACGGTAAGGCTAACTTCTTTGCACCTTATGCTAGTGATGAAATGATTGCTCAGTCTGGCATCGAACTTGATTTAGACAGTGATGGTGACGGTGTAAATGATGACGCTGACACTTATCCTTTGGATGAGACTCGTCAGTAAAATGAATATACGATATTTTACTTTTGGGCTGCTCAGCATGATGCTGACTGCGCCTGTATCCTCAGCCGAACCAAGTGAACAGCTTGAGAAAGAAATAACAAAGAGTCGTTATGAAACTTGTGAGAAAAAAGAGCCAGATTGTATTAAAAACATTGAAGTAATAGAAGTGAGGGGCAGCAGCCTAATCCAATTTCAGTGAGTAGTCAAGGTGTGTATACCTTAAATAGAAAAATGATTGAAGATTATCGTTTTGGTAACGGTAATTTAAATGATTTGTTGGGGATTTTGCCAGGAGTTCAGTATGGCGAAGCTGCTTACTCAGCCGAGCAAGTAAGTAATATTAAACCATCTGAAGTGTCTATTTCTGGAACTGAAGGTAAGGCAACCGCTTATTTAATTGATGGTGTATCGAATAACTCTAATTTAAACAATCAACTAGGGAATACCGATAGAAACTTGCTGCAAGATGTGTCAGGGCATAGCCAAGAGTTATTTCTTAATCTTGATTTAGTTGAGAGTATTGAGGTTTACGATAGCAATATTCCCGCTAAGTATGGCAATTTTAATGGTGGTTTAGTGCAGGCACAAACGCGTAAAGCAAGGGATGAGGTTTCGCTTGGGATTAGCTACCGGCAAACAGCTGACGACTGGGTGGATTATCATAATTTTTATGCTCCAGATTTTGATGGCTCAGACACCTTAGATAATGCCGTGTTTCAAAAGCGTAGTTTTAGTACTCATATCGCGGCACCTCTGACAGATAAGCTTGGAGTGATTGCGCAATTTCAATATTTAAAGTCCCAAGAGTCACTCGAACAATTAGGTTATTTACGTTTACAAGAGCAAACTAATTATAACGGCATGGTTAAGTTTGATTATGCTGTAACCACCAATGACGATATTTCATTTAATTATTTATATGCACCTTACGAAGGAAATTACTTTGATGTTAATGCCATAAATAGTGATTACACAGTGAAAGGTGGGGGAAGTACCGCCATTTTAACCTGGCAAGCTAATCGTCATTGGGGCTACATGGACTCGCAAATTAGTTGGCGTAGCAGTAGAAACTCAAAAAGATGCTAGTTCAGCTTGGTATAACTGGATAAATATTCCTGGTAAAAACTGGGGTGATTATGATGGCTCAATGACGAGCAATGAAGGTGGTTTCGGTGATATTACCAAAACACAAGAAACCTATACAGCAAAGCAAGATTTCGAACTCCCATTAGGGGAAGTATTGTTTGCAGACTCTCAGTTATCACTGGGTTATGCAATAGATCATCAGGTTTCAGTCTTTGATCGTTTAGAAAACGCGACTATTTATAACGGCGCTATCGTGTCACCTATGATCGATTGTGCCGGGTATCAAATTGACTGTGTTGAAACTGTTTTCAACCAGCCGATAGCTGATATTGAAGCTGAATTAGGTCGCCCTTTGGATTTGTCAAACGGAGATGATTTTTTATTGTATCAAAGCAACATAAGTCAGACTGGGCAGTATTTTCAATATCGACAAACTACACCAAAAGCACGAGCTGAAGCCAGTGTGAATAACTTTTCAGCTTATGTAGAAAATGAATTTGAATGGCAACAATATTCATTAACACTTGGTGCCCGGTATGATTATAACGACTTTTTTGAAAACCATAATGTGGCTCCAAGATTACGAGGTAGTATCTCGTTGTTTGAAAATACCGGTAAATTTATTTTTGGTGCAAATCGATATTACGCAAGCGATGCAATCAATTATAAGCTTAATGAAGCTATGGTACCTACGTTTACAGAGGTGAGAGCGATTTATCAGCACCGCCCACAACAATGGCAGGCCGAGTTATCTAATCGTGGTTACCGTTATGTTTATAAAGATTTAAAAACACCATACAGTGATGAGCTTTCAGCAGTATATCGTCACCAAGTACTAGGTGGGACGTTAGAGTTAAAATGGTTATACCGTGAACAGCATGAAAGTATTAACCGCGTAAAAGGAACAAATGAGTTAGGGGAAGCAATTTTATATGGTGCAAACTCTGGAAGTAGTGAATATCAGCGTCTTAGCTTATCCTGGATGGCTACTTTTGATACTCAGCACGTTGAGTTTAATGTTTCTCACGCCAGTAATACAACAAGTGCAGAGCAATTTGATGGTAGTACGCAAACCTATGTCAACAGCACTGATTACTTCTTAAATTTTTCCTATGACGATAATGAGTTAGTTTATATTAGAGGTGATAATTATGACTTAAATAGCCGTGAAAACGATTCGACATATAACTTAATGACACGACATGATATGGAGCTAGAAAAGCAAGATTTTAATCGCCCAATTATTGCCAATTTGAGTTGGGGTGGGCGTTTTGATAATTGGCAACTATCAGCTTATGCCCGCTTTAATGGTGAGCAAGATGCTATTTACGCCACAGGAACAACTCAATCGATAAAAGAGGCGACATCTATTTGTGATGGCTGCTCACCAAATCGTCGAGAATATCCAGTTTACCGCATAGAGAAAAGGCCTAGTTTCTGGTTATTAAGTGGCAGTGTAAAGTACACACTGGCAGTCGCACGTGATTATCGAGTCACTTTAAGCTTTGAAGGCGAAAATATTTTAAATAAACGTA
The DNA here is from genome assembly GCF_037162485.1 of Pseudoalteromonas sp. B160. Taxonomy (NCBI): domain Bacteria; kingdom Pseudomonadati; phylum Pseudomonadota; class Gammaproteobacteria; order Alteromonadales; family Pseudoalteromonadaceae; genus Pseudoalteromonas; species Pseudoalteromonas sp. B160. The sequence goes on from NZ_JARLUX010000002.1 coordinate 44,745, forward strand.
CGTATCAAGTGAGCCCTTATAGTACAGGGGTGGAGCTAGGACGGCGTTTTTGGTTAGGCCTACAACTTGATTATTAAGAGGATACAATTATGACAACCATTTATGCTTTAGCGCTTATAACAACGCAACTATGTTATGACGCAAGTGCTGATACACACGCAATTAAATTTGAAGAATTTTTTGAAGGTGCTACCGAATTACAAGTGGCGCGCCAAGAAGAAAAAGACCTCTGTATTGACCTTAAAAGTCATCAATTAGTAAGCGCAAAACGACTAGTTGCAACTGATGAGCGTGTTTTTTCAATTGTTGAAAGTAACAAATGACAAAAGCACGGCAACTATTTATAGTTTTTATTGTAGGTTTGGTTTTTAATTTACATGCTGAACCTATTAACTTTTTACAATTACGTGCACAGTATGAACAAACCTCAGAAAACTGGCCTGAGCCTTGGCTTGAAGAGGGAGTGGAACATAGTGAAATAGGTGCATTAACTGAGGTGATATTTCCAGTTGAAAACCCCTTTACCATAGCCAAAATGAGATTAGGTGAAGCTCTATTCTTTGATCCTATTTTATCTCGATCTGGACAAATAGCATGTGCAAGTTGTCATGACCCTGATTTAGGTTGGGCAGATGGAAGGAGAGTTTCGTTTGGTCATGATCGTCAAGTAGGTCAGCGAAATGCACCTAGTATTGAGAATGCTGCTTTATGGCAAAGCTTGTTTTGGGATGGTAGGGCTAGGTCGTTGGAACAACAAGCGTTAATCCCTATTCAAGCTGGTAATGAGATGAGTTTGACTATTTATGAGTTGGAATTGAAATTAAATAGCACTTATCAATATAAACAGAAGTTTAAACAAGCTTTTGCTAAGGAATACATTTCTGCTGAAGATGTTGCTAAAGCATTAGCGACATTTCAGCGCACTATTCGTTCACGAAAATCTGATTTTGATTTTTTCTTGCTTGCAGCAAAACAATCAGACCCTAAACGTAAGCGTGTTTTATCGCAAAAGTTAACAGATCAAGCTTTGTGGGGGATGCATTTGTTTAGAACCAAAGCGAGATGTATAAACTGTCACTCAGGCTCTTTGTTTTCGGATAATAAATTTCATAATATAGGCCTGACATACTATAAAAGGGAATATGAAGATTTAGGTTTATTTAACTATACTGGAAACCCCGCTGATGTTGGCAAATTTAAAACACCGAGTTTACGTGGAGTGATGAATACAAAGCCTTGGATGCACAATGGTTTATTTATCAGCATGGCAGGTGTAATAAATATTTATAATGCTGGTGGGGTCAGAATATTAAAAGATGAAAATGATGTGTTTTCGCCAGAAACATCAACTTTATTAAAGCCTTTGGCGCTAACACAAGATGAAAAAATGGCGTTAGAGGCATTCTTGCACTCAATCACAGCCCATCCTGCAAATGGACCTCATTTTTCATTTTTATCTGAAAGCTAAACAAAAAACCTTGTAAGGGCGTGCCCAACAAGGTTTAATTTTTACAGCTTACAGCTTACAGCTTACAGCTTACAGCTTACAGCTTACAGCTTACAGCTTACAGCTTACAGCTTACAGCTTACAGCTTACAGCTTACAGCTTACAGCTTACAGCTTACAGCTTACAGCTTACAGCTTACAGCTTACAGCTTACAGCTTACAGCTTACAGCTTACAGCTTACAGCTTACAGCTTACAGCTATATCATTTATTGCGGTTTTCTTTACTAAATGCGCGGATCTTACGTTTTTGCGAAAGAGTCACTTTATTAGTACGTCCTGCAAATGGGTTATCACCTTCTCTAAATTCGATTTTGATAGGGGTGCCCATAATTTTTAATGCTTTACGGTAGTAGTTCATTAGGTAGCGTTTATAGCTATCTGGTAAATCATGTACTTGGTTACCGTGAATCACGATACGTGGTGGGTTATAACCCCCGCATGCGCGTATTTTAGCTTAACACGACGGCCACGAACCAGTGGCGGCTGGTGATCAGCTTGTGCCATATCCATAATACGGCGCAGCATAGCAGTGCTAATACGCTTAGTTGCTGATTCATAAGCTTCGTCAATTGACTCAAACAAATGACCAACACCTGTACCATGTAAAGCTGAGATAAAGTGTAAGCGTGCAAAGTCAATAAAGCCTAAGCGACGGTCAAGTTCCGATTTAATACGATCTTTCACGTAATCATCAAGGCCATCCCATTTATTCACAGCAATAACCAGTGAGCGGCCAGAATTTAAGGCAAAACCAAGTAAGCTTAAATCTTGATCCGAAATGCCAGCGCGGGCATCTACAACCAATAGCACCACGTTACAATCTTCGATTGCTTGGAGGGTTTTGATCACTGAGAACTTCTCAACCACATCACTGACTTTTTTGCGTTTACGTACACCAGCGGTGTCGATCAGCACGTATTCTTTTTCGTTACGAGTCATTGGAATATAAATAGAATCGCGGGTTGTGCCCGGCATATCATAAACAATAACGCGTTCTTCACCTAATATACGGTTAGTCAGTGTTGACTTACCTACGTTAGGACGACCGATAATAGCAAGTTTTACTGGCTTATCTGCAAATGCTTCATGCGCTGTAGAATCTTCATCATCTTCAGAATATAAATCGATTAACTCGTCGTCATCGCCTTTACCATCATCATTTTGGGCACTCAGCTCTGCAAGCAAAGGCTGTAAGGTGTGTTCAAGTAACAAGGTAATACCACGGCCATGAGCGGCTGCAATATGATGTACTTCACCCAATGACAATTGGTAAAACTCAGCACAATTTGAGTCAGCATCAATACCATCAGTTTTATTGGCAACAACAAAGCTTTTCTTTTCTTGTTTACGTAAATGGTTGGCAATAGCTTGATCAGCTACTGTCATACCTACGCGTGCATCAACTAAGAATAATACGATGTCGGCTTCTTCAATCGCCAGTAGCGATTGATCAGCCATTTCGATCTCGATGCCTTCTTCAGAGCCATCAATACCGCCCGTGTCTACCACGATAAATTCATAGCCATCGTAATTAGCTTGGCCATATTTTCGATCTCGCGTTAAGCCTGGAAAATCGGCAACGAGTGCATCACGCGTACGTGTTAAACGGTTAAATAATGTGGATTTGCCCACATTGGGTCGCCCAACTAGAGCGATCACGGGAAGCATAAACTACCTCTTAAAAAAACAACAAAAAGGCTTCGCATAGCGAAGCCTTAAAAAAATAAATTAACTATTAATAACTTATAGTTATTTAGCAAATTAGTCCGGTATTTTTACCGCACTAACTTCACCATCTCGGGTGTATAAAATCAGTTTGTCGTCAGCAACAATTGGCTCAATAAAAAAGCCTGAACTGTCGAAGTCTTCACGCGATACAAGTTCGCCTGATTCTTTATTCAGCCAATGTAGATTACCTTCTTGGTCACCCATGGCTAAGTAATTTCCTGCTACCGCAGGCCCTGTTAAGTACCAACCACGAAGGGCTGGCTGACTCCAGCGTTCAATGCCAGAGGTTTTATCTAATCCATAAACAACACCATTACTATCTACTACGTAAATAGTTTGGGTATCCATGGCAATTTCACGGTAACTGCTGTATTCGCGTTTCCAGACAACATTACCAGAGCGAATATCTACAGCTGCTAAGTTACCATTATAGGCAATAGCATACGCATAAGGACCACTGATCAGAGGTTGTGTATCAACATCGACTAAACGTTCGAATTCTGATGCGCCTTTTGCCGTAGCAATTTCAGCACTCCACGCAGAGTAACCACTGTCAGAGATAAGTACACTTAACTTGCCTGTTTCAAGGCCAACTAATACACCGCCGTTAGCAACGGTCGGAGAGCTTTGTCCGCGTAGTGTTAATGCGGGTACTTCTTGCTCATGGCTCCAACGCTCTTCACCGGTATCTGGGTGAAGGGCTAATAATTTACCTGAGCCTAGGTTAACATATATAAGGCCATCACCGGCAGCTGGTTTTGATAACACTTCACCGGGAACTTTTTTGCGCCAAACAACATCACCCGTTTCACGGTCAAGGGCAACTAAATAACCATGCTCAGAACCGATAAAAATTTTACCATAAGCTTGTAAAATACCACCGGATAATTTTGCACTAATGTCGCTTTGCCATGGCCAAAAGGTCAAATTTTCGCGAACATCAGTCTCCCAAAGAGTATTACCGTTTTCAAGCGATAGCGCTTCGACTTTACCAGCGCGGCTTGCTACAAAAACACGGTCTTTATATACCGCCGGTGTTAGCCGAGAAAAGTAATGTTCAACACCGTCACCAATGCTTTCTTGCCAAATTACTTTGGTTTCAAACTGATTAACGATTTCAGGCAATACCAGTTCGTCTTCGTCATCGCTTGATGAACAACCGACTAAGGTTGCCATACATAGCGCTATGGTTGCCGCTGTTAATTTTTTCATGGTAACCCCTTACGCCGTTGGGCTAGTTACTGCTAAGTCATCAAGTTTGATTTGCAATAATGGGTTATTCTCCAGACCGCCCGCATCTGCAGCAGTCTGATAAGCGGTGCGAGCTTGATTTGCATCGCCTTGAGCTGTGTATATATCACCTTTAAGCTCAGCGACTGTTGCAGTGAATGAATCTGCAAGTTTAGCGTTAAGCGTTGTTAAAGCTTGGTCGTATTGCTGCTGTGCTATTTGCACGCGAGCTAAACGGGTGGTCGCCGTTGCTTTTAAATCTGCATTGGTAACATTATTCATTATCCAGCTGAGCTTTTCACTGGCTACATCAAGTTGACCTTTTTCTACGGCTTCTTTAGCAGCAACAAAGGCTGCAAGTGCGCTGTAGTTAGTATCTTTGTGCTCTGCGATAAATGTATCTGCCGAACCTAATACTTCACCACCTTCAACCAGCTGAGTATATGCATCAGAGGCACTTTCAGCAGTTGTAATTTGATTTTGGTTATATGCTTTCCAGCCATACAGGCCACCTAAACCAAGCACTACACCTAGCGCCAGTGATACACCATTTTCACGAAAAAAACGTTTGATCGCTTCAGCTTGTTGTTCTTCTGTTGAATAAATATCCATTACTACCTCGTCTTTTTTAGCTGTTTATTAGCTCAGCTAAAAGCGTTTTAATTTGTTCTAATTCTAAGGTGACCTGTTCTTTACGCTCACGTAAATACTTAACTGTCACTACGCCTTGTTCTAATTCATCTTCGCCGATAATCAGTGCAACGAGTGCATCGCTTTTATCTGCGCGTTTAAGTTGTTTCTTAAAGTTACCGCCACCGGCATGGACCATGATACGTAATCCAGGTACTTCAGCACGTAATTTAGCTGCGATAATAGGGGCTTGAATGCTGGCTTTGTCGCCCATCGCTGCCAAATATACATCAGCGTTGCGACGAATGTCACCAACACATTCCAATGCTTGTAACATTAACACTAAACGTTCCAGACCCATAGCAAAGCCCACAGCTGGCGTTGCTTTGCCACCTAATTGCTCAACTAAGCCATCATAACGGCCACCTGCACATACAGTACCTTGTGAGCCGAGGCTATCTGTAACCCACTCAAAAACAGTGCGGTTATAGTAATCAAGGCCACGGACTAACTTTTCATTAACCGTGTATATGACGCCTGCGGCGTCTAAACGTTCACATAAATTTTCAAAATGTTCTTTTGATTCAGCATCTAAGTGTTCAGACAGTTTTGGTGCATCAACTAAAACCGCTTGTACATCAGGGTTTTTGCTATCTAGCACGCGCAGTGGGTTGCTGTACATACGACGTTTTGAGTCTTCGTCTAGTGCATCAATATGTTGCTCAAGATATGCCACAAGTGCATCACGGTATTGCGCACGAGCTTCGTTTGAACCTAAAGAATTAAGCTCTAAACGAACATGTTCGCTGATGCCAAATTGTTGCCATAATTGTGCCGTCAGTAAAATCACTTCAGCGTCAATATCAGCGCTGGCAATACCAAAGGTTTCTAAACCAAATTGGTGAAACTGACGATAGCGACCTTTTTGCGGACGTTCATGACGAAACATTGGGCCCATATACCAAAGGCGTTGCTCTTGGTTGTACAGTAAGCCGTTTTGATTACCAGCACGTACACATACAGCTGTACCTTCAGGACGAAGTGTTAAGCTGTCGCCATTATTGTCGGCAAAGGTGTACATTTCTTTTTCAACGATATCGGTGACTTCACCAATTGAGCGTTTAAAAAGATCGGTTGATTCTACAATTGGAAAACGAATTTCTTGATAACCGAACGATGCTACTGTCTCGCGTAAGATGTTTTCTACTTTCTGCCAAACTTGGGTATCGCCCGGCAGACAATCGTTCATTCCACGTATTGCCTGAATTTGTTTTGCCACTGCTAAATCCTAAAAACTGTTTTTTGCGTAATAAAAGATGACTACACAACAAGAATGCTAAAAATTGACCCGTCATTATAGCGTTCTAGCTATAAAGGTAAACGGCAAACGGCTTTGTTTGCCGACTATATTGTATTTATTCGACGATTTTAATGTCGATAGGGGTCTGTTTTTCTTTTTGTGCGATAAAGTCGCGTACATAGCCTTCGAGTTGATCAACAATATTGTTGTTATCAATTCGGGCTTTTTGACGTTCGCCATTAATATAAAGGCCCGAGCGGCGATTTGCACCAGCTAAACCAATATCACTCACTAACGCTTCGCCAGGGCCATTGACCACACAACCAATAACCGATACTGATACCGGTTCGATGATATCTTCCAAACGCTCTTCAAGTTGGTTCATGGTACTAACCACATCAAACTCTTGACGTGAACAGCTCGGACAGGCAATAAAGTTAATCCCGCGAGAGCGAATGCGCAGTGATTTTAAAATATCAAAACCGACTTTGATCTCTTGCACTGGATCAGCCGCCAACGATACTCGCAGCGTATCGCCGATACCTTCGGCAAGTAACATACCTAAGCCTACAGCTGATTTCACTGAGCCTGAACGCATACCGCCTGCTTCTGTGATCCCTAAGTGCAGAGGTTGGTCGATTTCTTTAGCAAGTAAGCGATATGCTCCTACAGCTAAAAACACATCAGAAGCTTTTACTGATATTTTAAATTGATCAAAATCTAAACGGCGCAAAATATTCACATGGCGCATAGCTGATTCAAGTAACGCTTCGGGCGTTGGTTCGCCGTACTTTTCTTGTAAATCACGCTCTAATGAGCCGCCATTAACACCAATACGAATTGGAATGTTGTGCTCACGGGCAGCATCGACTACCGCGCGAATACGCTCTTCACTGCCAATGTTGCCAGGATTAATACGTAAACAATCAACACCATACTTTGCTACTTGCAAAGCAATACGATAATCAAAGTGAATATCTGCAACCAGTGGAATGGTGACTTGTTCTTTTATGCTTCTAAATGCTTCGGCGGCGTCCATAGTCGGCACGGAAACACGCACTATATCGGCGCCGGCATCTTGAATAGCTTGAATTTGTGCAACAGTTGCATCAACATCCATGGTATCGGTGTTGGTCATTGATTGCACTGCAATAGGGGCGCCATCACCGATCGGTACGTTACCCACATTGATGCGGGTAGATTTTCTGCGTTTAATAGGAGATTCTGAAAACATAGTGACTACTCTGTTAACGGTAAATTAAATTTAGCTAAACGATTTTTTGGGAAACTGGAAATATCAATCTTTTCACCGTCAAGAGTGATATCAACAGCTTGATGCTTACCAAGCACGATAGAAAAAGGCAGATGACCTGATACAGTCATATCATAACCCGTTTTTTTAACACCAAATGCCACTTTATCACCTTTGCCGTCATGAATTTCAACCCAACTTTCTTCATTGAAATGCATAACTATGGTGCCAAGGCCATCATTTTGTGGCTCGCTTGACGCTTCGCTCGGGACAACGTCTAGTTCGGTGGTATCGGCTTGTTGCTCCATAATTTGCGCCGCAGTGGGGTCATCAATCGATTCATCAGGGCCAGCTTGTTCTAGCTGGCTGATTGACGCCACGTCAGGCTCTGCTTGTGCGACTGCAACTGTCTCTTCGGCAAAGCTATTTAAAGATTGCGTTACAACTTGTTCGTCAAGAGGGGTTGAATTTTGCCACCACCATAATGCGGATGAACCAATAACAATTGCCAGAATAACGTAACTCACCAGCATCAACCGACTATCATGGGCTTCTTTTTCTGTTCGTCTAGAAAAGCTTTGCATGTTGGTTTTTTTAACGGTTTCCTGAGGTTCAGGGAACAGCGCTAAAACGGCCGCAGTATCTAAATTAAAGGCGCGACAATAACTTTTTGCATAACCTTTAACAAAGGTAGCAGGGCCGATTAATTGGTGTTCGTCATTCTCAAGACGTTGTAATTGCAACACCGATAATTTTAAATTTTTTGCCAACTCTTCTAAGCTGACATTCGCTTGCTCGCGGCTACTTTTTAAAGTTTGGCCAAGAGTGAGCGTTGTTGATTCCGTATTTTCATCATTCATAATGAGTATGATTCAGGGTCCACTAGTAACAGTCTATGCCCAGGTTTAAGTGCAACATCCGGGCTTAATTTATTCCATCGCATTAACTGATCAATTAACAAGCGACGCTTGGTGGCAATACTATACAAAGTATCACCGACGTTAATTTCGTAATAAATGTTGGGATCGTTGAGATAAATTTTCGTCCCATTGACCACCCGATCAGATTCTTTCAGACCATTCCATTGGAGTAATTTCTGTAGTTTAACATTGTATCGTACTGAAATGCTAAATAGGTTTTCACCATCTTGCAAAACATGGTAAGGCGTCGTTAATTGTGGGATCCGCGAATTTAGCAACGGTGCGTGAGTATTTTGTTGCGGATCTTGAAAACGGATTTCAGGTGTAAAGCTATATCCTGACTCTGCGAAGACGGCGGCGTTGCGTTTTGGCTGGTAAAAAACCACCTTTTCTTCATCCGTTAATTGATCACTAAATTGTGCTTGGCTTGGGGTTGAAGCCTGGCTGTTATTTGCAACGGCTTGGCTATCAGTGGGCGCACCAAAAGAAACAATTTTTACACCATCTTGTGCTTTGTTGCTGCGAGCAAGCGTTTGGGGAGGCGTTGCGGCAGTCGCTGTGGGCGCTGTTGCTAAATGCACAGTTGGTATTGCTAATGCTTTAGCAACTGCCTCCTCAGAGGCTAATGATGCAATGTCCGTCGCTTGAGTTGAAGTTACAGCTGGATTGTTTGGTGTTTGTGCGACCACCAGAGCAGACATTACTGCGGCAGGATCATTATTGTTTGCTGGAGCTCTGATCTGTACAGCGGTAGTATCAACGTTTGTTTGCACTGGCGTTGTTATTGCTGTGGTACTTAAAGCCGCCAAAATACCACTCGTATCGACAGCTGTTGATACTGTTGCTTGGCTTTGCTGGCTACTTTGTGATGCGGTGCTTTGCGTTGGCGCAACCGGTGAGGTTAGCAACGCGGCAGTTAATTCATTGCTGCTTGCATTGTTATTTTTAACGGCCATTGTTGGCGTTGTGATACTTTGCGCCGACGTACTAGTTGCTGGCGCTTTTTTCTTTTTTACAATGCGTATTTTGGGTGCCGAGATCACCTCTCCCGCAGGGCTATTTGCTTGTAGCTCATCTAATTTTGCTTGGCGGTATTGCGAGCGCAGTATTTCAAACTCACTACGTTTGATTTTTTGCTCGCGAATGATCCCCGCTTCACTTGAGGTTGGGTAGGTTTGCAATATCATAGCCGCAGTGGTTTCGGCTTTTTCAATGTGGCCCATGCGCTGCTCAACTAAATAGCTTAATAGCAATGAGCGAGACGATACTTGACCACTATTCTCATAACGTTCGAGTATTTCTTTTGCTCTATGTAAATCACTTTTAGCGTAATACAAAGCGGCTAAACTGATCAGTGATGAGGCACGCATTGAACTGTGATTAATGGCCGATTTGAAATATTTTTCAGCGTTATCAAAATCATCAAACTCAATGGCGCACAGAGCTAAATTTTCATAACTTTCTGCTACTCGTATATAACTTGGGATGGCAATGGCTTTGAGTAGTTGTTCTGTGGCGCGGTCGTACTCGTCAATACCGCATAAAAATACCCCGTAGTTATTTCGGGTATTAGGATCATTGGGATCAATTTTTATTGCTTTTTGATAGGCTTTATCGGCTTGTACGTTTTCGCCGACTTGTTGGTAATAATAAGCAAATGAATAATGGACTTCAGGAAGATCAGGAGAGAAAGACGCGGCGCGTTCGAGGTTATACTTTGCTTGCGAGCTATTACCAGTGCTTAAATATTCTAATGCTAAGGCTATTCGGGTACGTGCTGCGCCGGTATTATTGATTTTATTTTCAACGACTGGTTTGTCATTGCCATCATAACTATTTTCAGTTACACACCCAGTTAAAGCGAGTGCACTGATAGTTAAAGCAAGTAAAGATCGCATTACTTCTTCTCTTTATTATTGTCCATGCACCTATATTACCGAAAAGCCCTTATCTTGCATCATTTATTTAAAAATAAAGCAGCGCTAAGGGCTTTTGATTCACGACAACAGATTATGCTTGGTGGATATTAACCGCAATCGCATTATCGTCGCGCATTTTCTTTTTCGCTAAACGTTTTGTACGGTCAACTACATCACCAACTAACTGGCCGCAGGCTGCATCAATATCATCACCGCGAGTACGACGAACAATACAGGTAATACCTGCTGCTTGTAGCACTTTTGAAAAGCGGTCAATACGGCTGTTGCTAGAGCGTGTATATTCGTTACCCGTGAATGGGTTAAACGGGATAAGGTTCACTTTAGATGGTGTGCCTTTGAGTGTTTTAACTAATTCATGGGCTTGATCTGTGCTGTCGTTAATACCATTTAGCATCACATACTCAATGGTCACATCTTTATTGGCTTTAGAGCCATCAATGTAACGACGACACGCCGCTAAAAACTCTTCAATTGGGTATTTTTTATTGATTGGCACTAAAATATCACGTAATGCGTTATCAGGTGCGTGTAGAGAAATAGCCAATGCAACGTCGATTTTTTCTTTCAATAAATCAAGTGCAGGCACCACACCAGAGGTACTTAAAGTAACGCGGCGTTTAGATAAACCAAAACCCCAATCGTCCATCATTAATTCCATTGCCGGAACTACGTTTTTAAGATTAAGCAATGGCTCGCCCATGCCCATCATAACGACGTTGGTGACCGGACGCTTTTCACTGTTGCCATCAAGGCCTATGTCTTTGGCCACACGCCAAACTTGGCCGATAATTTCAGATACTTTTAAGTTACGGTTAAACCCTTGCTGCGCTGTTGAGCAAAATGTACATTCAAGCGCACAACCAACTTGCGATGATACACACAAGGTGGCACGTTCTTTTTCTGGGATCCACACGGCTTCAACTTCTTGGCCGCCTTCAAGTATCAGCGCGTACTTGATTGTACCGTCACTGGCTTGTTGGCGTACGGTGATTTCAGGCGCGACAATTTCACATTCTGCTTTTAGTTTTTCTTTCAGCTTTTTGTTAACGTTGCTCATTTCGTCAAAGTTATCAACGCCAAAATGATAAATCCATTTCATCACCTGATCGCCACGGAATGGCTTTTCACCGAACGATACAAATAACTCGCGCATTGCATCTCGGTTTAAATCTAATAAGTTAATCTTTTTTTGCTCAGTGGTCATGAAACAACCTTAATCAGTGACGGTGGTGATAAAAATTTACAAAGGCGAATTGTACACAATCCACTCACTTTAATCATTAAGTAAAACATCATAAATTAGATAATTAATACTTTAACTAATGACTAAAAAAGGGCTCGAAAGCCCTTTTTACTTTTGCTTAGCGCGTTCGAATTAACGAGTACGTGGGCAAAGCTCTTCGTCTGCGAAGAAGTACGCGATTTCGCGAGCAGCAGATTCAACAGCGTCTGAACCGTGAACAGCATTTTCGTCGATGCTATCAGCGTAGTCAGCACGTAAAGTACCAGCTAGTGCTTCAGCAGGGTTAGTAGCACCCATGATTTCGCGGTTTTTAAGAACAGCGTTTTCGCCTTCAAGAACTGTAACCATTACTGGACCAGATGTCATGAAAGATACTAAAGCACCAAAGAAAGGACGCTCGCTGTGTTCTGCGTAGAAACCTTCCGCTTTCTCTTGTGAAAGGTGAACCATTTTAGCTGCAACGATTTTAAGGCCAGCAGTTTCGAAACGGTTGTAGATAGCGCCGATGTGGTTTTTAGCAACTGCATCAGGTTTTACGATTGAGAAAGTACGCTCTAAAGCCATCTTTATGCTCCAATAATTTTTAAGTAAAAGTGTGAATATTAACGGGCGCGAATTATACGCGTTTTAGTAGGCAATGCCTAGTTTTATTAAAAACTAGCTTGATGACAATTGTGCGATATTTAAATAACCGTGGACCGAGTATAGGAAATAGGGCTTTATTAGCAGGAAATTATTACTGTGTCGTAATTGTTTCATACATTTGAGTTGTAATTAGAAAATTGAATATCTAAAAAGGAAATAATAATGAAAAAGTTATTTGTGATTGTGCTGTTAGCCAATTTTATTACAGCGTGTGGTTCAGACAACGAGGCTGTATTAGAGTGCCCGCCTACAGCTATTGCAATTGATATAAATAAGATTGAACTAGCGGTTAATGGTGGTGAGTACCAAGCGAATACTTTAATTTCTTATGATAAAGTTGACTTATCATTTGAAGCTTCAGGAGCCAATGTTTACAGCGACGGTAACGAACTTGATGAAGGCAAAACTTATGCTGAAAATTGCGTAACTTTGCCTGTTGTTATTCCGGCTAATAATAAATTAACCAAGCTTAATATTTATTCGTCCGCTGACTTTAGTGCTGATTTAACATCTGGCAGCAGTTTAAATGATGTGTTTAGTGTCATTGAATTTAATATTGAGAACAGCCAAGAAGCTATTACAGTTGCAAAAGTGCAAGAGTTACTACCCGTTATGATGCAAAGATACTTTAATTTTACGCTCAATACAGCGCCTGAATTTGAAAGCAGCCATGTGTTTTATATCGAAATAAGCTTAGATAATGGCAAGCAATTTTTATTACAAACACCTGAGGTGTTACTTTCTAAGTAACTCTTTGGTGATAGCTTGTAAGAACGATTGGCTGCAAGGTTTAAATGCCATTGCAGCTAATTAACATGTGCTCCCATCTACCTTACTGGATTATCTACAGTTTGTAGAATGAAGTGGTCGACATATTGTTCTAACGAAAAAGTATCTAGGCAAAGATTACAAAAATGTAAAAAGTAACCACTTTAACTATTCACTTAGGCTCGCTTTGTTGCTGCCAGATATACTTTTTTAAAACAACTAAAAGCTGAATAATCAGCAGTCATGCCCCGCCTTTGTGACGGAAGAATTGATGAGCAATGTTTTCATTATTTTGATTATATTTAAGTTTATCTTAGTGGAATTGGTATTTTCATTTTCTTTTTAGGTAAAAAATTCTTATCCATCACAGAAAAAGAAATATTTTAACTCTTTTTGAGCTATAAATAGTTATATTACGTACAATAGTATACTAGCTTTAAGCTACACTTTTTTTATATTGTTTAGTCGTTTTCATTTTATTAGATACGTTTTCTGGCTAAAAATGTATACCGTGCACACTAAATAACTAGGGTAACATATGTTTTTTAACCAATCTTTTAAAAATAAAATTGCCGAATTAGAAGGCATGCTTGCTATTGGCGAGCAGGTAAAGCAAAGTCTAGAGAGCGAAATGCTTGTTCTAGAGCTCGATAAACAGGGCCATGTGATCAGACAGAACACTAATTTTGAACGCGAATTTAACTACTCAGATAGACAGTTATTGGAGCAAAGTGTACTTAATTTTATACCTGAAAATGCCAGACAAAATCCTGATTTTAACTCATTTAAAAAAGCGATAAAGGACTGTAAACATTGGGCTGGGGCAATTCAATTTACACGCCAAGGTGGAAAACGCGATTGGTTGCGGAGCATTTTACACCCAATAACCGATCAGCATGGGCAGTTTATTCATCTTACTTTGCACTGCACTTTGTTAACACGAACCATAGAAACTTCCCGTGAAAATCAAGATTTAATTAAAGCACTGCACCGCTCTACAGCTGTGATTGAATTTGACACCAATGCAATCGTATTAAGAGCAAACGATAACTTTTTAAAAGGTATGGGGTATTCTGAGCGAGAAGTAGTCGGTCAACATCACCGTATTTTTTGTGAGTCGGATGAAGCCAATTCAGCCGGATATGATGCGTTTTGGAAGCGATTACGCAAGGGCGAATACATCGCAAGTCGTTTTAAACGCATTGATAAATATGGCAATACTGTATGGTTAGAAGCGTCTTATAATCCTATTTTTAATGAGGCGAATGAGCTTTATAAAATAGTTAAATTTGCCACTGTGATCACCGAACAGGTAGAAAGAGAGCAGGCTATTGCAGCTGCTGCAAGTATTGCCCATAGCACATCAACAGAGACCGACAATATCGCCGATCAAGGTGCGCAAGTAGTACAACAAACAGTACAAGTTATGAATGAATTAGCCGTTCAAATGGAGCAAGCCGGCAAAGAGATTTCAGCACTAGATAAGCAGTCTCAGGTTATAGCAAATATAGTACAAAGTATTAGTAGCATTGCCGACCAAACGAATCTATTAGCGCTTAATGCCGCGATTGAAGCCGCCCGAGCGGGCGATCAAGGCCGTGGTTTTGCAGTAGTTGCCGATGAAGTTCGCCAATTAGCTTCAAGAACCAGTAAAGCAACCGAAGAGATTGTTGATGTGGTACAACAAAATCAAAGTTTAACGCAATCAACAGTGGCGGTTATTGAACAAGGCAAAGTTAAAGCACAACAAGGCTTAGAGCTGTCCAACGAGTCTGGCATTGTAATGAGCAAAATTAAAAAAGGTGCGCAACAAGTCGTTGATGCTGTTAGTCAGTTTGCAAACCAGCTCGGGAGTAAAAATTGATTTAACGAGCAGAAGGATCCTGCTAGTTGATTACAGTCTTTTATGATCTTGATCAAGGTTGCGGTTAATCGTAATCCTTATACTTGCGCGCTTTATTTACCTTAACTATTCATGCAACCGACTTGTACTCGGTTCGATGTATGGAGCGCACATGCCGTCAGCCACTAATACCTCAGAGTTTTTTTCAACTAAACCATTTATCCCAGAGTTATTGTCACCAGCAGGCAGTTTAAAAAACATGCGTTATGCCTTTGCTTATGGGGCTGATGCGGTGTATGCCGGGCAACCTCGTTATAGCTTGCGAGTGCGTAATAATGAATTTGATCTGGAAACGTTAAAAATAGGCATTGATGAAGCGCATGCGCTGAATAAAAAGTTTTATGTAGTATCAAACATTGCCCCGCACAATGCCAAAGTGAAATCGTATTTACGCGATATTGAACCGGTAATTGCTATGGGGCCAGATGCGCTGATCATGTCAGATCCGGGTTTAATCATGCTAGTACGTGAAAAATGGCCTGATATGGCTATTCATTTATCAGTACAAGCAAACGCAGTTAACTACGCAAGCGTACAGTTTTGGGCGAAGCAAGGTATTGAACGGGTGATTTTGTCCCGCGAGCTATCACTTGAAGAAATAAGTGAAATTCGCACGCTTTGCCCAGAAACAGAGCTAGAAGTATTTGTACATGGCGCATTATGCATGGCGTATTCTGGCCGTTGTTTGTTGTCAGGTTATATTAATAAACGCGATCCAAATCAAGGCACCTGTACCAATGCATGCCGCTGGGAATACGATGTAAAACCGGGTGTTGAAAACGAAACCGGTGAAATGGTACATAAATTTGATCCTCAGCAGATTATTCCTACTCTTGGCGACGGCGCACCAAGTAACGATATTGTTATGCTTGAAGAGCAAGGCCGCCCAGGTGAATATATGCCCGCTTTTGAAGACGAGCACGGCACTTATATCATGAACTCAAAGGATTTACGCGCCGTGCAATACGTAGAGCAGCTTACAAAAATGGGCGTGCATAGCTTAAAAATAGAAGGCCGTACTAAATCGTTTTATTATGTTGCGCGTACAGCACAGGTTTATCGTAAAGCAATCGACGATGCCGCAGCAGGAAAACCATTCGACGCTGATTTATTTAAAACATTAGAAAACCTAGCCCATCGCGGTTACACCGAAGGCTTTTTAAAGCGCCACGCCCATCAAGATTATCAAAACTACGAATACGGCCATTCAGTTTCTACCAAGCAACAATTTGTTGGCGAAGTATTAGGGCGAAATGCCACTGGTTTAGTTGAGATTGATGTTAAAAACAAATTCTGTGTGGGTCATTCATTAGAGCTGATGACCCCTAAAGGTAATATTAGCTTTACCCTTGAATGCATGGAAAACAAAAAAGGCGAAAGTATTACCGATGCTAAAGGTTCAGGCCACATAGTAAAAATTCCACTGCCTGATACTATCGATTTAGAGCACGCCATACTTATGCGCAACTTGGATGAAAACCAAGACACTCGCAATCCTTTCAAACAAGCTGTTTAACGGGTAAATCATGGCATTACTAATAAACAGCAAATGCATTAACTGCGACATGTGCGATCCAGAGTGCCCTAACGAAGCCATTTATATGGGCGCTAAAATCTACCAAATCGACCCTGCAAAGTGCACCGAATGCGTAGGCCACTACGACAAGCCGACCTGCGTGAGCGTATGCCCCATTGATTGTATAAAGCCCGATCCGAATCATCGTGAAAGTATAGATGAACTGGCCGAGAAGTATGTGAGATTGACGGGTTAGTTTAGTTTTTTTGTTATTCAACGAGCGTGATTTTAAAACGAGAGGCAATGTCTCTCGTTTTTAGTTTTTATGAAATGTGGTTATTTCAAGCTTCAAAATAACTCTCTTATGTTTATCAGTATTGCCAATCCTCGTAAGCTAAAGGCAAGCTGTTTAGTAAGTCTCGGCGCTCGCGCCAGTTATGCATGTGTTTATCTATCAATGCTTTAAAGCGTTCATTGTGGTGTCGTTCAAGTAAGTGGATTAGCTCATGTACTAAAATATACTCTAAACATTCAGGTGGCTTTTTAGCAAGTTCAAGGTTGAGCCAAATCCGCTTTGCTTGAATATTACAGCTGCCCCATTTGGTTTTCATTTTTTTGATATTAAGTGAGTCTGCTTTTACGCCAAGCTTTTTTTGCCATGAAGGCAGTAACTTTTCAATTGATCGTTGCATTTCATCACGATAAAAACGGTTTAATAACTTGAGGCAATTATCGGGTGATGTATTCTCATTCACTTTTAACTCTAACTGACCGCTACCTTTCGCGGTAACGGTAAATTTACCCTCAGGCTTTTTTATTGCTAGCCGGTATTTTTTTCCCCAAAGATAATGACACTCACCATTGACCATTTCACGGATTGACTGTCGTTCTTGTTTTGCAAAGTCAACTTGTTGTTTTTTAATCCAAGCAAGTTTGTTAACAATAGCAAGCCGAATGGATTGCTCACTTGTTTTATTAGGTACCGATAATCTAACTTTGCCATTGGGCGGTAAAACGCTTAAATGGATGTTCTTAATGTCTCGTCGGTTAATTTCAATATCAATACCGCCAACTTGTATTACCTCAGTATTAGCCTTATTCACTAATGATATTCCTTTTGGGCTTTTACAAGCTCCATAACTTCATTGATATCGACTTCATAACTTGCTGTCTCTTGCCTAATTGCATTAACAATCTCACGCTCTTTAAACCTATCGCCAAGCCACTCAGCTTTTTTTGTGTAGCGCACTGCGGTATCAATTTTACTTGTAAGTACTTCATCATTGCCAAAATTATCGTAAATAGCCTGTTTGGCAGGGCTATCTACTGAAGTAGGGTAGTTATGGGCATTATTGCCTGTCGGGTTCACAACTTTTTTAGCTAAAGCTTTAATTTGTTCTAGGTAGTCTTGGTAGCTTATAGCTTGCTCTCTGCGCTGCGCAATAATAGCGTCAAGTAATGTAGCCATGCTTTCAAAGTACTTAGGGTTTACAGGATTTTCATCAACAATGGTTTTTCTAACGTTATTTTCAATCGCTTCCGCCATCGATTCTTCATTATTTCTAATGCCTTCAGGTAATGAATCAAGTCCTGCGCCGTTATTATTTACCACTAAATCTATTAAGCCAAGTTCCTCAAAATCCATGAGTATTTCGCTGTCATCAGCACGAATATACATATCGAGCAAATGCCGCATTGCAGGCTCAAAGCGTTTCATTTCGAGTAAGTCGCCACTGGCTAGTTTTACTTCGTCACGAACTTTCTCAAAATAAGCGACTTCTTTTTTTATTTTTTCAGCTTCAGTCAGTGAATAACCAGCTTGATCCATCTCATTTGCAACATTGGCGTACGCACGTATAAGTTTGGCAACGGTTTGATAAAGGGTTAAACGTAGTGCTTCTTTTTCATTGCGTTCGTTTTCATCTGTTGGTTCAACTCCTGATTCACCACAAAAGTAATGAATAAAGTCTTTAGTATTTCTTGGTGCTTTTACTGGTTCACATAAAGCTCTAACAGCTTCTAATGCATTGTCTAAATCAGATTTAGATTCTTTGAGGCGATCTTTTAATAAACCAGCGACATCTTCTTCATCGTAACCATCAAAAGCTTCAGCGGTGAAATCTTTAATCGCTTTATCTAATGAGCGAAATAAATCTTTATAATCGATAATATAACCATAGTCTTTATCTTCACCGTCAAGCCTATTTACACGACAAATTGCTTGAAACAGATTGTGGTCAGCCATCTTTTTATCAATATATAAATAGGTAGCAGAAGGAGCATCAAAACCGGTCAATAGCTTATCTACCACAATAAGTAACCGCATTTGACCAGGTTCATCAATAAAGCGCTTTTTAACTGTTTTTTCAAACTCTTCTACGCGTTTTGCAGCTTCATGTTCGGGTAGCTCAAAATAGTTCGCCAGCATTTTTCGGTAGGTGTCGTACTTAAATAATTTTTGAGTTAAACCTTCACCTGATTCTTCACCTTTAATACTACTTGCAGAAGGCTGATAACTTGTCACAACAGCGCATTTGCCAGCAAGATCCGTTTTACTAAATAAGTCATAAACAACGCAGGCTTGGTGCACACTTGCGCAAACCAACATGGCATTACCTCTGCCGGTCATAAGTGCAGGTTTGATCTCCATATCCATCAAAATGTCACTAACAATTTGCTCTAAGCGAGATTTACTCGAAAGCACCTTTTGCATGGTGCCCCATTTTTGTTTGAGCTGCATTTTGGCTAGGTTTGAAAGCCCTTTAGTCTTAGCCTCAAACCATTGATCTACTTTTTTCTCTGAAGTTAAATGCTGATCGATGTCTCTAGCTTCATACCGTAAGTCGAGTACTACACCGTCATTTACAGCTTCATCAAACTTATAGGTGTGAATGTATGGGCCAAATACTTCTAAAGACTTTTTCTTGTCCTTTTTCATTAATGGTGTACCAGTAAAACCAACAAACATAGCATCAGGTAAAAGCGCTTTCATTGCTTCGTGTAACTTACCCGATTGCGTTCTATGACACTCATCCACAAACACAAATAGGTTGCCTTTAGCAGCAAAGTCACTTGGTAAGTTTTTAGTCAGTGCTTCAAGATAATCTTTTGTTGCTTCTTCATCGTCTTCATCGTTTGGAGCTTCACCATTACGGCCAAATTTGTGTACTAATGAGCAAAGTAGCCAAGGGTTAGGTTGGTTTAAGGTGGCAACTAAATCTTGACCACTTTGGGTACGATATATCTCTTCATCAACACCAGAAAATACCTTCTCAATTTGTTCATCTAGTTCGGTTCTATCCGTCACTATTAATACTCGCGAGTCCGTTATATTTTCACGTATCCACTTAGCTAGCCACACCATAGTCAGGCTTTTACCCGAACCTTGAGTATGCCAAATAATACCATCTTGCTTTGCTGTTACATGTTTTTTAGCGGCTTGAACACCAAAAAACTGATTATGCCGGCAGGTTTTTTTAACGCCGGCATCAAACACAATAAAATCATGTATAAGCTGCAAAAATCGATGTTTATCGCATAATTGAGCAAGATGAGTATCTAGTAAGGTATCAGCTGTTATACCCGTAGCTGGTAAGCCTTGTGCGCTATCTGGCTCTTTCCATTCTAAGTAATATTTTTCAGAGGTTTCAATGGTGCCGTAGCGTATCCCTTGGGTATCATTACCCGCCATCACCAGTTGCATGGTGGTGAAAAAGTTACGAATAAAGTCCTTTTTCTGATTATCGAGATTTTGACGAATGCCTTCACCAACCGATACCGATGAGCGTTTAAGCTCAATCACGCCAAGGGCAATACCGTTAACGTAAATCACAATGTCGGGGCGCTTTTTAAGTTCACCTTTTACCGTCACTTCTTCAGCAATGGCAAAATGATTGGCAGCAGGGTTTTGCCAGTCAATCAGCCAAACGGTTTGGTTGAGCTCGCCTGTGCCCTCTTTTTCTTTTACGCCATAACGCAGCAGGCGATAAACTTCTTTATTGGCATCATAAAGTTTTTTACCTTCGCCCAGCGCAGCGGCAGCGTCTAATTTTCGTAATGCACGCTTAATAAGCGCTTCAGGTGTTCCACGGGCTTTAAGCCATTTAGTAAGTAATGCCGTTTCAATGTTGCTGTTGCCTTCGCGGTATTCCCAATCACCTAAATAGTCGTAATTTAGCTGCTCTTTAATAAATGTAACCGCTCGATTTTGGGTTTTTCGTTCTAATTGACCGACATTACTCATACTACTTCCTTGTTTGCGTTTTCTTTTTTGTTTTTGTTGAACCACATAAAATAGACAGCATTTCTTGTCCATGCTTTATTATTTGGGCTTCTTCCCAGCTATCGTCTTGCTCCATTAGTTGTAGCATTTCATATAGCTTTAGGCTATCGATCTGATTTTTCTTTAACCCAGCGGTAAAATGATTAAGTTTTGTTTTAGGGGAAATTACTTAAACGTGAATTTTTACTATGACTTATTAAGCACAAGTTACCGAACTCATGAAGCGAACCACCTTTAAGTGGTTCGAAGTCATTCATTGGATGTTGCGGATAAAAGTGCTCAACAGAGCTTCTAAATGTAAATTCGAACTCAGAAATAATAGCTGTTGAATTACGTTTTTTTCGCCAAAGCAAATAATCAAGATAGTTAAAAACAAAGTTATTCTCTATTTTCCCAAAACACAGCTTATCAATATTAATATCATTTGCGGTTAAATTTTTTGGATAGTCGTTTGATTTCGACTTATAAATCATTTTCAAAGTACGTTTTACCCTCTTGGTGAGAGAGAAAACGGTCAAATATAAAGCGTTTAGCTACCCGCCTTAGGTGCTTCAAGTAATCTTTAAAATCAATTTCTTCTGCGTTGTATAAATAATAAAGAGCAGCATTGAGCCAATGCTTATAAACCAAAGTCGGAGTGGAAACATGAAAAGCCGACAGCAACATTAGGCATACTCGGTTTTCTCCCTTAAAGCCATCTTCATCATCTAGTTCATTACTGCCACCAAAAGTGTTTATATAGCTTTGGCTTTTTGTATTATAAAAATGCAGACGCTTTAAGCTCCATTTATCTTTACCGTCACTAAATTCACGTTTGATGATGAATTGGTCAAAAAGGTATTTGCACTTTAATAATGCATAAACGAAGTCTTTTACTGCTTTAACTTTATTGTTGCTGTCTTTTAAATATCTATCAAACTGTTCTAGTAAGCGCTTATCGTCTAATGCGATGTCTTGTTTTGTTAAAACTCGTAACACATGAAGTAAGAAGTTTGAAAAGTTAATCACGCTATTAAAGCGCTCAGGTGTAAGCGTAATATCTGTCCCTAAAGACGACGGTGGTGGCTTGGCTAACATGTCATTTAGCGAAAGAGAGGCGCTTTCAACTTTTCCGCTCTGTTTTGTTTTGGCTACGCTTTCAATACACGCAGCTAAATCAGCATAATTTATTGGCGTAAATTGCCCCCAGTCGTCTTTACCAAATATGCAGTGGCGCTCATCTGTGTTAAAACCATACTGAATGTAACGTTCCATATTAGCGGTAGCGTCCCAGACCTTACTTAATAATTTTTTATCATTGTCATCGGTTAGCACCGACATCAATCTTGCTTTAATCACTTCATGCTTTTCAAGCTGTTCACCACGATTATTCATTACCTCAAAGTAATGATTCAAATCGGTATCTGCTGGTACACAAACACGAGTAATTTCTACTTTATCGAATAAGTAAGAGCAAAACCCTTCTAGCTTAGCTCCAAGCGCTAATAAGCCCTTTTCAAGTAATGTATAACCATTAATTACATCTAAATTATAGTCATCTGTGTTTAGGTGCTCTAAAGCAACGCCCTGAATCAAACTTGCAAAAGTGTCAGATGACTTCTGACGACTTTCAAAACTGAGATTTACTACGTCATACCAATCCATATCAAAGGTTTGATACTTAGTGACCATACGTTTAAGCGCAAAAGACAATAAGGTAAGGGTCGTAAAGCGCTGCTGACCATCTATGACTTCATAGCTGTCATCTTTGCGCTTAAACACCACCAATGTACCAATATAATAGGTTTGATTTGGTTTATTTTCCTGATAATCCAACACATCTTGAATCAATTGATTAATTTCGCCTTCACCCCATGCATAATTACGTTGATACATAGGGACTAAATATCGGTTAGTATCACTTAATAACCCTTTAACGTTGTAACTATGTATCTGATTGTTCGCATTGACATTACTGCTTTGCACCTTGAGTGCTTGGACATTATTCATAGTACTTCATTTCCTCAAACAGATTAGCGATCTCGGTAAGCTTAGTTCCATTACATTCAGACTTTTTCAATGTTGGTAAAGGCCAATTTAATACATCACTTGGTTGTACTGCTTGTTTTATACGCTCAAACACATTATGGGTGAGTGCATGTTTATTCATGCGCTCAATACCAACAACCTGCATTTTCAAGCGGCAGCTATAAGCCCAAATAAACAGCTTTTCTATGGCTTGAGATAGCTCATGTGAGCCAAACTTATCTAAATAAAAAATCACCGCGCAATCAAATAGATTACGTATATAGCCATCACCTGTTCGTGTACGTGAACTGTAGCTGTTAAGTGTGTATAAAATCTTACAAGCACGTGGTTCTAGTTCGTTATCTAATATGCGAATAAGCTGCTTAGGGTCGTTATTTTTGCTATTACGTTCATCGCTCACTATCTCAGCAATTTTTTGCTGATAATGACTCGTCATTTCAAAAAAGCGCCTACCGTTTATAATCATTTGATCAAGGTGGAAAGGAAAACGCATACGTTGATGATCAATATGGCGCTGATATTGCGCGTTATAGTCATCAACAAAGTGATGGGAAATGCGAAGTGGTTCTACATATGGGTAAAGTCCAACCTGGTCAAGATTTACCCCTTTAAATAATCCCACTTGTGATTTGTTAAAATACAGTGCCGATTTCCCTTGTGCCCAGTTGCGAATACGAAATAAGTAGTTAGCAAACAATCGTGCTAGCTGTCCGCTCTCTAAGCTTTCCCAATGGCGTACAGAATCGGCTTTTAATTCGGTTTCAGCGTCTGAAAACTCACGTAAATGAAAGGCTTTTAACAAATCGTGCGGATCTAAATCTCGGCCTCTAGCATTTTGTGAATCAAAAAACTGAAAGGCTTCAGATACATCATTAAGTACAAAAGTAACCACTTCACAGCGTTTCAATAAAAACTCAATATCGGCCTCGGTAAAATCATTTCGTGCTACCGCGCGTTTAGCTGCCATAAAATTTTGATGTAAATTACGATGCGATATATCACTATTAAAGGTTTGACGTTGTAAAAAATTATTAATTGGTTGCTCAAGTGAGAGCAGCAATGTTTTTACATCTTGACGTTTAATTTGTGCATTGGAGTCACTTGTATTGAGCCGTTCATCTAGCAAGGCTTTTACCAATAGCACAAGTGTGAGCGTACGTTGCTGCCCATCAACAATGTCGAGCGTTTCTTGTTTTTTTCTGAATGTTTATGAAATACAATAGATCCAAGGCGGTAAGCTAATTTACCTCTATAAATTTTTAAATCGCCGAGCAAATCAGCAAGGTTAGCTTGTGTCCATTTGTAAGGGCGTTGATAGTTAGGTATAGCTAAATTACTCTTTTTGAGTAATGTGCTAACCGATATAATGTCCTTATTAAGTTTTCCTGTCATAGTTATTATTTCAACTTCACATTTTAGATTATTAAAACTCTTTATTTATAAAGTAATCAAGCAAATTGATTTAAATAAAGTTTATAAATTACAGCTTGTTATGTTTTTTTGCTTTATAAAATCACTTAATTGATTCTCTAGTCAAGCAACGGTCAAGCAAATTAATACCAGTGTGGTACGTAGCGCATTGCTTTGGTTCCTGCATCGGCATCATAAGGTTTAATTAAGCCCGCATGGACTGTATCCTTTATTATTCTGCTTACCATTGCGCTATTCTTTTCTGCAATAGCAAAGCGCTCGCGTAGCGACTTATTATTCATATGCTCTCTGTTTACATGCTTTAAACAACAATGCTGATAACAGGCACGAATACGATCTTCTTTGTCCATTTCAGCAAACTCCCTATGACCAAATAAAACAGAACGAGTATGGTGCTCTGTTACTTCAAATAAAGGGGCAGGTAATTGATATAACTCAGTTTGAAAAATAACTTTATCAATACCCGTACCGCGCTCTTCACAAATATTAATACGGCGCATAAAAGACGCTAGCGCTTCGTTACGGCTTCTGGGTGGAGAATCTAAAAATCGGTCTGTATCAACTAGCGGAATACCAGGGTTGGTTATTTCCATGCGCGTATCGAATAGCTCAACCATAGGTCCTGTGCCTGTTAACGAAAAATCTTGATGAATAATAGCGTTAGCCGCTAATTCGCGTATCGCTAGCTCTGGATACATAGGTACTTCTTTACGAAATGCTTTGCCAATTTCTTCATTAGAAGGCAGTAGGGTCTTTAAATAATCTATAAGTCCTTCGAAGCCAACGGCATAGCCTTTATTACCTTCGAGTTCTCGTACTGTTTCTACTCGGCTATTCCCTTTATACTGTACTAACCGTACGGCTTTGCGAGCTAGATGCTGAAAATCTTGCAGCTTTTTAGCAAATAATATCGCCCCTAAATTGGTAATATGCCATTTACCCGCTTGCGTTGCACTAATGAGTTTATCAGCTTCAAGTGCGTTTAAAATCCCTTCGCGACCTTCAGGTAGAGGCAAATTAACTAAGTCAAAATAAGAGGGGTAGTCTATAAGCTTTAGCACTTCTTCAACATTGCAATTTTCTGCTGCTAATTGTTGCTCAAACGGGGTGTTATCAAATACGCGCCATAACGCACGTTCTTTTTCGGGGTATTCACGTAGTTTTTTTTGTAAGAGCCAATACGAATAAACTCTGTACCATCAAATTGCACAGGTGTATGCGCTGCTGCCTGCACCTCCAAAATAACAACAGGTAAATCGTTAACATGGCTAAATTCGTAAAACTGAAAATGTATTTTGGGTGCGGTTTTTTGTAACAACCAGCTCTCTAGCTCTTGCCCTTTATGCTTTTGAGTTGAAGGTTTAAAGTTCGTACCAATTACATCATGGGTCTTATCATCTACACCATAAACTAAGTACGCAGTTTGCTTGCCAAGTAGCGCGGCTGAGTTTGCGAGTGCAGAGATATATTCGCCAATTTTAATCACATCAACATTATGCTTAAATTCCACCCATTCGGTTTCATCGGGTAAATGGCATAACTCTTTTAACAGAGCTCGCAGCTGGGCAAGGCTTTGTTCTGTCGGCATCAGCTACCTCCATCCTGTTTAGTCTCAAGTTTTTTAAATGGCAATCTTGTGCGGCCTGTGAGTAGCTGTTGCATCATGCCTTGTTTGATTTGGCGCGTTTTCGTCAAGCGCTGTTCAAGGGTTTGGATTTCGTTATCCATATCTGAGAGAATAGTGGCGATGGCGGTTTGTTCTTCTTTTGAGTCTGGGCAAGGAATCTTATAGTTTTGGAGTGCTGAAAATGGAACTCTTCGATGACCTGCGCTTCCTACCATTTCACTTTCTAACTCTTGTCTAAATATCTCTCTTGTTGTCCAAAAATATATAAAATCTGAATCAGCATTTAACTTTGCTCTTAACACATGAAATTCAGTACTACCGAAGCCATGCTCCGTATCTAATTGTTTGGTATGGCAACCTTTTCCATTCTCAAAACAAGGAGTAATTTTGGCAACTAAAACATCATCACGTTCAAAATATGTAAAACCAGACTTAACTTTACTAATTTTGACGGGCGTCTGCTTGATCAATCGAGCACTTTCACTCACATCTTGCATACTGATAAAGGTAGTCGTCATATCAGCTTTTAAGGACTTTCTTGATATAGATTGCTCAAATAGTTCACCAAAAGAAACAACATCCCAATCCTCAGGGATTTCACCTAGTTCACAGGGTTTTGTGTCTTTTGGCTGGCCTTGCTTTTCACCTTCGGTGTAAGTGGCAAATTGAGGTAGACGGGTTTTGCCTGTCAGCAGTTGCTGCATGGTGGCGGTTTTAATTGCTTGTTTTTTGGCGATCAGCTTTTCCAATTCCGTTAATAGCGCATCAACATCGGACAAGGCATTGGCAATGGCGGTTTGTTCTTCTACGGACGGTAGAGCAATTTTGTAATTTTTGACGTCATTGCTGGTAATATTAGGGTCTTTTCGGCTACTGCTAGCAACACCTTTCCAATAATCAACATTGTAATTTAATTCAGACAATAAATAATACGAGTGCAGCTTTTTAGGTTTAGGCTTTACAGCAACTAATGCTTGGTTTATGGATGAAGGTTGAGTGATATAGCCTGTGCGACCTATTTGATTAAAACCTCCATACATAGCTACCAACACACTACCAACTGGATGTTTTTTAAGTCCTGTTTCTGCTATAGCTAAATCAGTAATTTGCTCTTCAGATATCTCAAGTAATGAGTTATTAAGATCGGTAGTCTTAATCCAGTTATTGTTACCACCAACGAAATACCTATCGTGTTGTGATCTCGGTGGAGTTGTTCCTCCTCCAAAGCTACAAACTTCGTGTAATGGTGCTGCATTCCAATCCTCAGGAATGATTCCAACCTCTGTTTGCTTAAAACCTTCAGGTATTGCTTGCATTAAAGCACTCATACTGACCACTCCAAGCCCATTGCTTTTAAGTGACCTGCGACTTTGTCATTAAGTTCATCGACTGATTTGCTGAGTGTTGGTAATGGCGTGCTGTATCGTTCTTCCAATTCTTTAACACGGTTTGCCATTTGTTGAGTGACACGTTCAATCTCACTAATAATATTGGCTTGCAGAGTTGCTAACCATTTATCATCAACAATCAGGGTTTTGATTTCATCAATAGTCAGTTTTGGATATTGGTTAAATACGGCTAAATCCAAAGCCTCTTGCGCTTCTTTCACCGATTTTTTAGCAGCAGCTTCAGCATTAAATAGCTTGGTTGCTTGTTTCAGCGCTTTAACTTCATCAATGTCAGTTGCCAGTTTGGCTCTTGCAGCAACGCTGGCTTTGGTGATTTTGTCTTTATCGTTGAGTGCTTCAACTAATAAACCATCTTCGCCAGCATTCTCCTCGATATAGTTTTCAAGGGACTGAGTTGCTTCATCTTGCTTGGCTTGTAGCGCATCAACTTTGGCTTGTTTATCGGCAAAATAACGAGCAATTATTAAGCTTGGCGGAATGAGCTCAGCTTTGTACTTTGTTTTATTGATAATTAAATCAGGTGTTTCTTTAAGCTTTTCGCCTTTTTTAGCGATTAACTCCCGTAAGGTATTACCTGCTTGCCAATCGTCTTGCGCTATTACATAAACATCATCTTGTAGGGTATCAGCCCAATAATCCATTAGTATTTGGTAAATATCGTATTTACTGAGTAGTTCGCTATTGGCATAGGCGCTAAGCAAGTTTTCTGAAATATTAAAGATAAAGTCTTTTGGATTATCGCCTACTTTAATCTCTTTTAAATTAGCTTCTGGTATCCAATTTTTAAATGGCAATAAGCTGCGGCTGGCAAAGTCTTTAAATTCTTGATGCGCAAGAATGCTGCTTTTAACTTGGCTGGCTTCCAGCATACAGAGGCTGTAACCGCTTCGTTTAGGGTCAGGCGCTGGCTTGAATAAAGTTGCTCGAATACTTGGAAATACCTGCCAGTAATGCTCAAGGGCATCAATATCACGGTTAGGAATACCGCCTTGCAGATGAGCGCTTAAATCGTGTAAATCTTCTGGCTCAGATGAGTCAATATAACGCGGAATATTAAGGTTGTAATGATTTTTGGCGATTTCGTCAAGAGGTACTAAACGGCTAAAGCGTTCAAGCTGTAAACCTTTGTTAAATACATCAACAACTTTATGAATGTCTTGGCTGCGCAGGCGGTTTTTATTGCCGTCTTTAATAAAGCCTTTGGAAGCATCAATCATAAAAATAGAGCGACCTTCAATGGTCGGTAGATTTTTATCGTCTTCAGTAAAATTAGTAACCGCTTTTTGCGCGTGTTCTTTGTCGATCACGATAATACAAGCAGGAATACCCGTACCGTAGAACAGGTTAGCGGGTAAGCCAATAATGCCTTTGATGTAACCTTGCTTGATTAGGTTTTCTCGAATGGTGGCTTCGGCATTACCACGGAATAATACTCCGTGTGGTAATATTACTGCCCCTTTACCTGTACTTTTTAAACTTTTAATAATATGTAGTAAAAAGGTGTAGTCGCCGTTTTTTTCTGGTGGTATGCCCCACGTAAAACGGTTATATAAATCGTTTTCCGGCGTTAAGCCGCTAGTCCAGTTTTTGTTAGAAAAAGGTGGATTAGCGACTGCAAAATCAAAAGTTTTAAGTTGGCCATCTGCATCTTTCCAGTGTGGTTCTGAAAGCGTATTACCCTTGAAAATTTTAGCCGTTGTATTGTTGTGCAATATCATGTTCATACGAGCGAGTGCGCTAGTCGCGTTATCCATTTCTTGCCCGTAAATAGACAGCCCTCGGGGTGCTTCGTCACTGGCTTTTAATAATAACGAGCCTGAGCCAGAAGTTGGGTCGTATGCGGTGGCATCTTGCGGGGTATCTTTTGTTATTCCTACCACTTTGGCCAAAATTTGCGAGACTTCTGAGGGGGTATAAAACTGCCCTTTGGATTTACCTGACTCGGTAGCAAAGTGGCGCATTAAATACTCGTAAGCATCACCTAATAAGTCATCGCCAGCGGCGCGGTTGGCGGATAGGTCGAGCCCTTGAAAGATGCCGACTAATTTAGTGAGGCGGTCGATCATCTCTTTGCCTTTACCTAACTTGTCTTCATCGTTAAAGTCGGCCACATCAATCACGCCCTTAAGGTCGTTTTCTTCAGCAAGGGCTGAAATGATTTTATTAATTTTATCGCCAATTTCTTTATCGCCTTTAGCGGCAATCATATCGTCGTAGCTTGCACCTTTTGGTACGACTATCATGCCGTAAGGGTCGCCTTTAAATTTGTCGCTTACGTACTTCATAAATAACATAGTCAGTACGTAGTCTTTATATTGGCTGGCATCCATACCACCACGTAGTTCGTCACAACTTGCCCAAAGAGATGAATAGAGTTCTGTTTTTTTAATAGCCATTGGAGTTTCGTTTAATCCTTGTGAAAGCGTTATTAGAGCAAGTCGGTGCTTAAGCCTGCGGCTTTGAGTCGTTGAGTGAGGTTGCGCATTTTTGAAAATTCAGTGCCGAAACTGTCTTTTAACCCTACACCTTGGCAAAATTCTTTAGCGGTTATGCTTTTTAGATTATCAGCGTATTTAATCATTTGTAGGTGCATTTCGACAGTAAACTGATTGCGTGGCGCGTTGTTTAACGCTGTTTTGATATTATCGAATATCACTTGCTCGTTCATAAGAGTGTACTTTGAGAAGAGTATTTAGCTAATTTATATAAATTAGCTAAATAAGCAAGAGGAGATTGGGTTTATAGTCAACAATGCTAACTCTATAAGTCGATATTAAGGATTAAGGTCTCTGAGTTTATCGAGTTCATCTACACGTAAGTTTAACGACATCACTAAATTTAAGATTAACTCTTCAGGAGTTAAACTTTCACGATTAAATGCGGAGTCTATTAATTGCTCAGTTATTGGATGCAGAGTTAAATCTTTTGCTAAGCCATAAACTTCTTCAAGATCTAAATCATCGGCTTTTGGGGAGGACACTTCTAAGGGGATTTCTTTTTTAGCTTTTTGCTTAGCTAAAAGCTTTTTAATTTTTTCTGGTGTTTTAAAGATTCCTGCTCCAGCTCTTCCTTCAAGCGGTCAGTTTTATTTTTAACTGTGTTCTTTAGTATCTTTTTGGCTTGCTGTGCAGCATCATGGGAGTCATCAATAATAGTGCTCATTCTAGTTTGTGGTGCATAAGTGTGCTGCAAACTAAATGAGACATCATCAACGTCATCACCTAAAACTCGATTAGTCCAACCTTTAAGTGTTTCATTTTCATCTATAGGGCCTGGTACATTAGTTCTAGCAATATTCCCTTCAAAGTCGACAATAACACCGTACACTTCCATAATTCTGCGGCAATAATTATGTTTATTCATTTTAATTCCTTATTTACAACCCAAATATTGGTGAGGTTTTTTGTATCCATCATTTCGTTAATTTCAATTAGCTTTAAATAAGCTTTATTCTTACTAGCCTTTTGTTCTGGTTTAGCGAGTTTTGAATTTGCCATTGTAACTGGGGTTACGTTTATATAGTGGAAGCTATCCAAGCGGTTAAGTACTTTATTTAAAGCGTCGGTAGAAATTGAAGTTTTAAATAACGCAGATAATTGGTCGGCAAGGGGGTGGGGTCTATTTCTCTCTCAAATCCATCGCTAAAAACAATATCCTCCCCGAATTCACCATAGTTTTCGAGGTCTAACTCTTTTGAGGTACATAAGTAAACCATGCCTTCAGCTTTGTGACGCCATTCAAGTATTTCAAATAAGGCTAAGGCTATTTTAATATCAAGTGGCTGTAAATTAGGGTTGGAGATTACATTTAAAGCAAAATGTTCGTCTCCTTCTGGCGCCTTATCAAATGCAAATTCATCACCGTAGTTATGTTTTGTAGATTTTTGTAGAAAAGTGCGATGGATATATAACTCCCCACGGCGTGCATACTCTTTAGATAACTCTATGTTTTGATGTTTATTCTTTATGATAATAGGATTATCAGATGAACCTGGTTTTTTATTCAATATTTCCATATAAATCCTCACACGTGCCTTTTAGAGCTATTAGTTAATTTTACATCTTCAAATTAGACAATAAACATCATATATAACAAGTTGTTATAGAGCTTAAAGTCAAAAATCATTTAAAAAATTAAATTTCAGTCGTTTTTATGTTTTTAAGTTGTTGTTTTATATTGTAAATTTAGTTTTATTGTTACGTGGTCTCAAAATTTTTTGCCTTGCTACTATGTATCCATTGATTACAAACAACTAGGTACATAGCATGAACACAACCCCTCAATTAAAACGTATTGTGGCACACTTTACCACTGAATTATTAGAAGAGTTCGACACAGAAGAGCTTTGGCAAGATAAGCTATTTAAAAAGGCTTTATGTAGCATTTCTGGTTTCAGCTATACAAATTTACAGGGCTTAGATGTTGATGATTTGACCTCGAGATTAGATCATTTAGCAATCAACACAATGTCAAAAACGATACAAAAAAATGTGTATATATTTTGTAAAGCGTTTTCACTGCCAAAAGTGGTTACTCCTTTAGTTATTTTTTCGTGCTGTATGACGCTCAGTAAACCATTGCGCGAACTTGTTGAATACTTACGTGACGATTACGCGAGCGTTATTTTAGAAAAAATAGCTTACGTGCTTAGTATTGATGAGGCACTGCTTAACAAGCAAATTGGGTTAATTATTGAATCTGGCATGTATTCAATGGATATGGAGATATTTGCTGGGGAAGATGAGTTTTTAATATTACCAAACGCAATTGCTAAAAGCCTGCTCGAGGGTAAGTTAAATAGTGAAAGTGATATTTTATCTAACTTGGTCACTGCCTGTGAAGCTTCTGAACTTAGCGCTGCTGATTTATCGCACTTAGATTTAAATACTTTACTAAAAGCTACACAAAATGCGACTAAGACCGGTGGACAACCATTGAGTATTTTATTTTATGGTGTGCCAGGTTCGGGTAAAACTTCATTGGCGAAATATTTAGCGCAAGCGTGTGACTCGCAGTTGCTTAAGGTGCAAGCTAAAGGTAGCAACTTAATAAACCCAACGAACGAGCTCGATAGTCGAAGCGCAAGCTCTGAGCTGCGTTTAGAACACTTTAATGTGGTGAGTAAGCTGGTAGCAAAACGTAAAAAGTCAATATTGTTACTGGATGAGTGTGAAAACATTTTTGAGCGTGATTTATTCTCTAAAAGCTTCTCAAAGGAGCTACTTCATACTTATATTGAAAATCATCCGGTAGTGAGTATTTGGATCACCAACCATTTAGAGGATTTACCACAGAGCGTTATTAGACGATTTAATATTGTTTACGAAATTCCTGAGCTAAACAAAGCAACTAAAGAAAAAATGATTGGCAAATATGTTAAAGGCTTGAGTGTTGGTAACAGCTTTATAAGTCAGTTAGCTGCTCAAAAGAATTTGCTGCCAGCTCATATTGCTAAAGCAGTACATGTAGCGAGGTTATGTGGGTTTAAAGCTCAAGAAGCACGTGAATGTATTGAAGAGAATATTCAAGACACCTTAACTGCATGCGGCTTTTCAACATATGAATTAACTTATCAAGCAGCGCAAAAGTTTAATCCACAAATGGTAAACGTAGAGTCTGAGTATGCATCACTCGAACAGGTGGAAGAGGCTGTAATAGAGTATTCAAGTTCACGTACATTGCTAACTGGCCCGCCAGGCACAGGTAAAACAGCCTTTGTGAATTATTTATGCGAAAAAGCTGACTTTAAACTTATTTCGATCAAAGCATCTGACTTACTAAGCAAGTGGGTTGGCGAAAATGAGCAAAACATTGCTCAACTATTTAAACAAGCTACACAAGAAGGAAGTGCAATATTTATTGATGAAGCTGATAGCTTGTTGTGTAGCCGTGAACAAGCAACGGCAAATTGGGAGGTACAAACAGTTAATGAATTATTATGCCAGATGGAGCAATTTCAACTCCCACTTTTTGCTGCGACTAACTTTGCTAAAAACTTAGATAAAGCGGTAATGAGGCGATTTGATTTTAATTTAAATTTAACCTACTTAACTTCGGTTCAAGCTAAGCAATTATTTAAAGATACATTGGGCCAAGGGGTGTTAAAGAAGGACCTAATGCATAAGCTATTCAAACTGTCGAAGTTAACACCAGGTGACTTTGCGATTGTAAAAAGGCAAATGAAATTTTCAAAGAAACGAATAACTCAAGAGCGAATGTTATCAATCTTACAAGAACAAAACGATTTAAAAGAAGGTGGGAAGCAAAAAATCGGATTTGTTTTGTAGTTTTAAAATTAGCTATTTATAAAAAATTTAATTTTGTTAAATTTATTAAGAGAGATTAATGTTATGGGTAAAAAAAGAACACCGGATTTATCAGGAAAAGAAAACACTAAAAAATGGTTACAGGACAACCCTAAAGTTTTTCTACTAGTAAAAGAAATACTGGAGTTTTGTGAGCCGTACCGTAATCCTGACTTTGAATATGGCTGGTATAATAATAATATTTTTAAATTTGGTAGGGATTCTGTTGGACCAAGATTGGGGATTAGTTGTAATTTGAAAGAATGTGTAGTAGTTGCTACTCTCTTAAATAAACAGAACATACCCGATAGGTTAGGTTTTGAACAATGCCAAAGAAAGCCAGAACTTAGTCGGCTGACTCTGAAATTTAAAGTTGGTATTGATAATAAAAACAATTATAGACGTTTGATGGAAGTGATTGCTACAAACTTATTAACTCCTTTATCTTGTAATAGCGAGGTTAATTTTTCTAAAGAATCAAAAATCTTATTGACTAGCTTCATCAATAAAATAGCTCAAGCTAAGGGGTTTAGCAAAACAGAAAAAGATTCGCTTATAAAAGCAAGAATAGGGCAAGGGAGATATAGAGCAGCTTTAGATGATATTTGGAAAGGCTGCGCACTAACAGGTATAAAATGTAGAGATTTACTTCGAGCTTCACATATCAAAGCTTGGCGCGATGCTGAAGATAGTGAAAGGACAGACCCGTTTAACGGTTTGTTGCTTTCAGCACATTTAGATGCACTATTTGATAGAGGTTTGATTAGCTTTGATTCAGAAGGTTTTATCATGATAGCTGACTCTATAAGTGAATCAGATTTAAATAAGTTATCGATTGATAAAAGTATGCAACTTAACATGCACCCAGAAACGCAAAAGTATATGGAGCACCATCGAGACAAATATAACTTTGAATCTTGATATGAAAGTTTATTAATGAATTCACACCGCCATTTATCAATTTTAGAGCTTGTGCCAATAGCGCCAAGCTCTATCTCGACTCAACAGCTACTGCAAAAACTGATTAAACGTGGGTTGGAGATTTCAACCCGCATGCTCCAACGCGACCTGCAATCGCTATTCGAACAAGGTTGCTTTGGGCTTGAAAAAGACATGCGGAGTAAACCGTATGGCTGGTCTATCAATGCGCAGTGGCGAGGTGGTAGCGCTAAAATAATGAGCAGTGAAGTGGCTGAGCATTATTTGTTGTTGGAGCAGTTATTACCGCAATCTGTACCGAGTGAGGTTAAACAGTCTGTACGCATTAAAGCCGAGCAAGCGCTTAAGCGTTTTAATGGGCATGTGCCTGACTGGCTTTCAACCCAGCCTAAGCCTTCGTTAAAAGTGAATATTGATACTCAGTTAGTGGCGCAAATTGAGCATGCGATTAAGCATAAGCGTGCAGTGAGTGCTGAGCTTTATAGGGTGCTTTACGATGAGGCACATTGGTTAAAGTTTGCTGAGTTGAGTTTTTATAATTTGGTGGAGCAAGGCGGTGTGTTGATGGCGCAGTTTATGGTGGGGCAACTTCACGATAAATGCTATCAAATGCCGGTTTACCGTATTCGTAATGTAAAGGTACTGCAAAAAACACGACGTGAGCCAAGCACTGAGCAGCTAAAGTCGTTGCGCAGTGCGATTAATAAAGGTATGACGCAAAAAGCGATTGAGATAGTTGTGAAAGTACCTAACCATTCGGCGGTTAATCAAGGTTTTATTGAACTTGGCGAGCTGACTGACAAACAACATATTAATGATAAAAGCGTATTACTCACCTACCAAACTATTGATACCGAGCAACTAAACGATGAGCTATTTAAATGTGCTCATTGGCTCGAGGTCATAAAACCTGAGCGTATCCGAAAAAGAATCATTACAAAGCTTAAAGCTGCTACTACAAACTACCTCTAATGACCTTAGCTAGTCTGGGTGCGTCAAAAATTGACGCACCTGTTTGCTATGCTTCTTTTAAAGATGAAAGGAGTGGTTATGTTTCAATTAATTGAGCAGCAAGATGGTTTATCTATTGGTGTATTTGGTATTGGTGGCTGCGGCTGTAATACGTTAAATAGTATTTATGAGCAGCGAGAGAGTAAGCAGGCTAAGTTATTTAGTGTTAATACCGATAAAGTGGTGCTCGAACATACACAAAGTGATGATGCCGTGCTTATCGGTGCTGAGTTAACTCATGGTTATGGCGCTGGGGCCGATCCTGAGGTTGGCCTGCAGGCTGCTCAAGAGAGTAAAGAGCAACTGTTAGTATTAATAAATAGCTGCGATATTTTATTGTGTGCAACAGGGCTTGGTGGTGGCACCGGCACTGGCGCAAGCCCATTTATAGCGCAGCTTGCGCGTGAGCAAAATAAACCAGTGATATTTGTAGCGACATTGCCTTTTAGCAGTGAGGGGCAGTTTAGAAGCAACATAGCGCAAGCAGGGCTGAATACCTTAAAAGAGTATGCTAATGCGGTGATCACGTTACCTAATGATCAACTTATTGAAGTGTTAGGTAATGATGTTGGCTTGTTTGATGCCTTTAAACACAGCAACCAAATATTGCATTCATTAATAAAATCGTTAATCGATATGCTGTGTTATCAAGGTTTGATTAACGTTGATTTAAACGACTTTGCTAAAATTATGGATTGCCAAGGCGATGCCGTATTAGGTGTAGGCAAGTGCGATCTTGAAGATGAACTTGCAAACGCGCTTGATGGGGCGCTTAATAATCCGCTGGTTAACCAAGTTGATATGTCATCAAGTACCGGCGTTATTGTGCAAGTAAACTGTAAAGATGAGATTTCACTGGGTAGTTATAATCTCATCACCGACACGGTTCGCCAGCAAGTTAGCCCTAATGCGTTAGTGATCTGTGGTGTGTCTAAAATTGAGAGCTTAGCAACTAATTATGAGCTGTTGATCATAGCAACTGGCGCAAGCGCTAAGATGCTTGTTGAACCTAATGATAAAGCGCCTAATAGTGAACTAAAAAAGCCAGAAGCTGTAATTTCTAAACCCCAAACTTCTGATATTTTTGACATACCAGCGTTTATACGTAATCAAGTTCCAGCACCATCTGAAAAATAACTATTATTATATAGCTTAAAGGGTTGTTAGTTATTGCTTTCAGAGTCTGAATACATTTTTCAGTGAGATAAACCTATGAATGTATATTTAGATGATGAAAGAGAAGCACCAGCCGGTTGGTTACGAGCCTATTGGCCTGACGAAGTGATTGCATTTTTGAAGAGCGGCAAAGTAAAACAGCTCAGCCTTGATCATGATTTAGGAAATGATAATAAAGGCACTGGCTATGACGTTTTACTTTGGATTGAGCGGGCAGTGTTTATTGATGGTTTTGTACCACCGACAATAGCCGTTCATTCAGCCAATAGCTCAGCACGAATTAAAATGGAATGCGCAATTACACAAATTAACTTACTGGCTAGAAATCAACAGGGTTCTAAACGCTGCAATAACGAGTCGTAAATCTTACAATTAAACAGGATTATTTATGACGATATTATATATCACTGGCGCAGGTGTAAGTGCAGCCAGTGACATACCGACTTTGAGGGGCAAGACGGTTATTGGACCATTGGCAGTAAAAATTATACACCGATGAAAATGGCCACTCGCGCGATGTATAAATTTAATCCTCACGAATTTTTAGCGTGGTATTACCATCGATTTACGACTTATAGAGATTATGGGCCAAATGAAGTACATAAATGGCTTAGTGATAAAAATGTGAACACCCAAAATATTGATGGGCTTGATGGCAAAGCGGGTAACAAAAACTACATCGCTATTCATGGTCGCCTTGATCAAATGACTCTCTATCAAAAAAATGGTTTGCCAGAACCAATAGCCGCACCATGGTATAAAGTTGATGAAAGCCGCTTAAACGATTCGTTATTGGAGCTGTTTAACATTGAAAACAAAAATCCGAAGGTGAACCGTTCGTTTAAACCGTATGTGTTGTTATTTGATGAATACTACACTGAGCTTTACCGTTTTCGTGAAGCTAAACAACGCATGCTTAATGCAGATAAAATGGTGTTTATTGGTACCTCTTTTAATGTTGGCACATTACCAATATGGCGCTTCAGATAGCAGCAGAGTATAACAAGCTAGTTGAAATTGTAGATCCTGATCCTGTGGCGTTCTCAATTGGAAACATCACATATAAAAAAATGACGGCAATCGACTATATACAAAAAATGGGATGATTTCTATTCGTCGCACAGGGCAATTAATTAGTAAATGATTAATTGCCCTGTGGTGAGGATAATCAAACCATTTATTACTTTTTGGACAGAGGTTAAACGCCTCGATGATTTGAGTTTTAAAAGTTATCTTTAGCAAACCAGAGTATGAGGGCTAATACTTTCCTTCTTCTAGCTTACTTGTACATCTAATTCTAACTGCATTGATATCTTAGGTAAGCTCAATGCATTTAGACTTTAAGAATTCTAAAAATACTTTTACCTTTTCTAGCGGGTATTTTCTGCCTGCATAAAATGCGTATAACACCAGATCTTCTGGTTCATGGTCGAGTTTAATATTGATCAATGAGCCGTTGTCTATATCTTCTTGGCATGCATGAATGGGTAAAATGGCATAGCCGAGCCCTTTTAGTGCAGCGGCTTTGGCCATGTTGCCACTGTTTACTTTAAAATTAGATTTTACTTGCACTGCTTGTTGTTGTTTAAAACGCCAAGGCATACCTTGCAGTACTGATAAGCTAGTAATACAAGGAACTTTACTTAACTCATCTAGCGAGCGAGGCGGTGGCGCATTGTTTATCAGTTGTGGCGCGCCAACAATGCAACTGGGCCAGCGCAGCAGTTCTTTAGCAATCCAACCTGAATCGTCCAATGGCCCACGGCCAAAGCGTAGCACCAGATCAAATCCCTCTAACAAGCCTTCGGTTGGATTTAATTGCGTATCGCAACTTAGTTGTATTTGTGGATGCACAGAGCAAAACTCTGCGCTTATTTCGGCTAAAAAAGGCAGATCAGGCATGATGATTTTAAGGTGCCTGGCAAGAGAATCACCATACACAGACACCTCTTCTAGCGAGTCATTCATTGCTTGTATCAGTGGGGTGATAGATTGATAAAGTTGTTTTCCTGCAACCGTTGCAATCATTTTTCGGGTGGTACGTTGTAATAACCTTAAATTAAGTTGCTTCTCTAATAACGCGACATGGCGGCTAACATTAGATGTAGGCAATTGCAGTTGTTCGGCTGCGAGTTTAAAGCTCAGTTGTTCATATACGCACTGAAAGCTGAGTAACCACTGAAGTTCGATTTTATCAATCATTAATTAACTCAAAATATGGGATTAATAACGCAATTATTACTAATTTATCTTAAAAAATGACTTTGTGATAATGGTTATTCAGTTAATTATTGAGGTAAAGAATATGAACAGCAAGCGAATTGCCATTGTGGGTGCGGGCATCGGGGGAATAGCGCTGGCCATTCTTGCAGCACGAAAAGGTTATCAGGTGAGCATATTTGAGCGCGATAGTGAGATTTCTTCTATAGGTGCCGGGGTAACGTTATGGCCGAATGCAATGTTTGTGTTACAGCAAATGGGCTTGGATAAACATATCCAAGCGCTGGGCGGTATGCCTTTGTTTATGCGTCTGTGTGATCAGCATGGCACGGTGCAAAGTGAATTTGATATTGCAAAAGTAAATACACTCAGTGGTTTTTCTAGTATCAGTATATTGCGCCGTGATCTTATGAGTGTGTTGGGCCGCACATTAGCTGATTTAGGAGCAAACATACATTTTAACAGCGCAATAACCGTATCAGAGATTGCTCAACTAAAACAAGATTTTGATTTAGTTGTGGGTGCTGATGGGCGGATGAACTCGGTGGTAAGGCAATTCTTATATGCTGAAAAAATCACTCCTCAGTATCAGGGGTTTATTAATATTATTGCTATTAGCCAGTTAAAACCGGGCACTTTAGATAACGTGATCCATGATTTTCGCGGCCGTGGCGAGCGCTTTGGTATTGTGCCTGTTAAAGCAGACCTTTGTTATTGGGCTGCGGGTTGGAGTGCAAATATTGATAAAGCGCGGCCGCTATCTGCTTGGTATGAAGAAATGCACCAACGCTTTTTAACTTGGCCAGATGCAGTACAGCAGGTGCTTAAGTCTTATGATGAAAACTCACTGAAACGAATATTTGTGCACGATATTGACCGTTTGCCATATTGGCATCAAGGTAACGTACTGATTATGGGAGATGCGGCTCATGCTCCTTTACCTACTTCAGGGCAGGGGGCATGTCAGGCGCTAGAAGATGCTTTGCATCTTGTACGGGTGTTAGAAAAGTATGATGATTTAGAGCACGCCTTAACGGCTTTTTATCAACAACGTATAGATAAAACCTCAGCCTCTCAACTTGTTGGTCGGCAAGTTGCGCAGAAAATTTTTACTACAGCAGCTGACACTAATGAGACCCCAGCGCTAGGTATTTGTGCTCAGCAGTTAGTAACCTTATGGATGCAAGGCTTGAGTAATTAACCTATCGAGCTCTGTTATTTAGGTGCGAGCAAGG
Organism: Pseudoalteromonas sp. B160; assembly: GCF_037162485.1. Taxonomy (NCBI): domain Bacteria; kingdom Pseudomonadati; phylum Pseudomonadota; class Gammaproteobacteria; order Alteromonadales; family Pseudoalteromonadaceae; genus Pseudoalteromonas; species Pseudoalteromonas sp. B160. The sequence goes on from NZ_JARLUX010000002.1 coordinate 84,990, forward strand.
CTATTTATGAGGTGGTTATTTGCTCGCTTATTCAGTTACTTGTAAGTTGTGGTTAACAATCCATTAAGTCTGGCTGTGTACAATTGCCGCCTTTACAATTGTTAACCAGTAATGGACTCGTACATTCAATGTCAACCTCAACGTGTTACTCGCCTTTAGCAGCATCGCTGCGTTTTTCAGTTATTAGTTTGTCGGTTTTTAGTGCAATGAATGCGGCGGCTGCCGAGCAATTAACAGGCACTCAAACAGAAAAAGATATAGAAGTGATTGAAGTGCGAGGTATTCGCTCTAGCATGGCTGAAAACTTAGCGGTGAAGCGTTTATCGAGTTCTGTGGTTGATGCCATTACCGCTGAAGACATTGGTAAATTCCTGGATAAAAACGTGGCTGATTCACTAGCCCGTGTGCCGGGTGTAGTGATTGAACGTGACGGCGGTGAAGGATCAACGGTAAGTATTCGTGGTTTATCGTCTGATCTTACTTACACGCAGTTAAATGGTAATTTTATTGCCTCCTCACCAGGGGAGCCATCTCGTTCATTTGATTATGCTTTACTCCCATCAGCGATGATCGCAAGCGTTGAAGTATTTAAATCACCTGAAGCGCGACTAGATGAAGGTGGCGTCGGTGGTACAGTGTTAATGCATAGCCGCAAACCACTGGATATGGATGCTAATTCGGGCGTTTTTAATGTTGAAAGTACTTATGCAGATGTAACGGAAGATTATGAACCTCAGTTTACTGGTTTGTATTCATGGAAAAACGATAGCGATAGCTTTGGTTTTTTACTTGGCTATACCCGTCAAGAGCGCACCAACCGTACGCTCTCTGGTGGCACAGATGCCAATGTTTGGCGTTACACAGGCCAGCAAGCCGTTGATATAAATGGCAACGAGGTTGATAACAGTAATGACTGGGGCGCAGTGACTGATGCCAACGGGCAACGTTATGAGAATATGTGGTTTCCGCAGGTGGTGCGCAGCTCTGTTGTGAATGAAAAACGTGAACGTGAAGGCGTGCAGTTTTCGACTCAGTGGCGACCAACTAATCGCATTGAACTAGGTTTTAATTACTTTGGCTTTAGTTTAAAGCAACAACGCAGCGACTCGGTTGTTGATATGCCGGAATGGGCGTTAAATCCTGACTTTTTAACAGGTATTACACTTGATGAAAGTGGCACAATTGTCAATGGCATGGACTATAGTGCCATGGCCAGTGGCGTTGAAAAAGATATGCAATTGCCGTGGTTGCGCGGCAGTTATGTGGATGAAGAGTCAACCTCTGATACTTTTGATTTTAACTTAAGCTACGAAGGCGACAACTTTACAGCACGCTTTGTCGTCGGTAAAACTAAAGCTAAAGGCGGGCCAAAAGAAAGTTGGCAAGCAGCGTATAAAAGCTCAAACGCGGGTGAGGGGCAAAGTAATATTGAGAACGCCTCGCAAAGTGCCGCTTGGTCAATCAGTGATGACCGTATTTCGATGCTGATAGACCCAAATACACTCAATAACTTACTCGCAGGTGTTGGCGGAGGTCGTGATGCAGGATCATCGAACTCAAGTTTTGTACGTAGCACCTTAGAAGAAAAGTACTACCAAGGCGACGTTGATTTTTATGTTGATTGGGGCATATTGACCACCATTCGCACTGGTGCAAAATACCGTGATGCATCACTGCATCGCGAAACGGGCAACAACTTTTTCCTTGATCCGAGTTTTGATATTGCCGCAGGCGAGGCAAGCGCAGGGGGTATCACGCAATTTGATAGCTATCAATGGAATAATGGTATGCCACAGGCACAAGATGTGTTTAATGTGGAAGGTGAAAGCAATATTGCTGGTGGCTTTAATATCAATTTAATGCCAACTATTAATTGGCATAAATATCGCGATTATATTTACAGCAACTACGTGCCGTATACTCGAATTGAAGATAACTTTGTCTATGATATTGCCGAGCAGATCAGTGCGTTTTATTTACAAGGTGATTTTGAATACAGAGATATACGCGGTAATTTTGGTGTGCGGGTTGTACAAACCAAGACTAGCAGTGCTTCAACCGATCTCTATACCTTTTTATTGGATGAAACCGATGACGAAACGGGCGAGCAAATCACCGGTGATGATCGTTTAGTTGAGCAATACCAGTTGATCACCCAGCAAACAACAGACACCCACGTATTGCCGAGTTTAAATATTGCGTGGGATGCCAGTGATGATGTGGTGATCCGTGGTGCGCTTGCTAAAGTGATGTCGCGCCCCGATTACGGCGATTTGGGTAGTCAACAGCGTATTACTTATGTGTCGGACGAATGGGCAGATGATCGCGCCGCTTTTAATGAACAACCCGGATTTAGTGGCAGTGGTGGCAATAAAAATTTAAAAGCGTTTGAGTCAGTACAAGCCGATTTATCTCTTGAGTATTACTACGCGCCAGGCTCTGCATTAGGTGTAGCGTTATTTCATAAACAGGTCGATAACTTTATCGTGCCACTGGTGATTGATTCACAGCGTGAATTTGCAGGGCAAGCAGGTCTTGTTGATGCTGGTACTATTAGCATTTCCCCGTATAGCACCGTAGGTAATGGTACTGATGCGGTATCAAAAGGGGTGGAAGTGTTTATTCAACACGCCTTTGATAATGGCTTTGGTATTTACGCAAACTACACGTATAACAACACCAATCAGGCCGATGTAACAGTTGCAGGTGAAAAGTTAGCAGAGTCGCCATTAATAGGCAGTGCTGAATATCAATATAACACCTCCGTTTATTATGAAGGGGATAGTTTTAACATTCGCGCTTCGTACAATAAACGAGGTGAAACGGTGCTCGGTATTAACAGTGGTTTAAATGTCTACCAAGACCCATACCAGCAAGTAGATGTAAATGCAGCATATAACGTTACCGATAACTTAAGCTTTACCGCAGCGGTAATTAACTTAACGCAATCGGAGTCGGTAACACGTTTGGGTAAAGATACCGATGCGAGGCTACTTAATACTAGTTATTCAGGCCGCCGTTATTATGCTGGGATTAATTACAGCTTTTAATTTGAAAAGTACCGGCTTTGCTCACGGTTGAGCACTTGCTGTACATCAACACTCGCCAATGGTTGGCTAAGATCACGACAGATCTCGCCATTGGCGATCAGCGCGAGATAACGTGAGCAACAAACTCTTAAAAAAGAGGTGAAATTGCTCACGTCATGTTTTGCTTGCAGGGATTCGCGATACAGTTTACAAATCATCTGATTAATACTCATGTTATCGCGTGCGGCAATTTCTTCTAAAGTGTGCCAAAAAACTGCTCTAACCGAATTGAAGTGACGACACCATCAATACGTAAAGACTTCGTTTTATTACTCCATAATTCACTGTGAGCATTTATAAATAATTGGCACATGACCTTTCCCTGTAATTTTAGTTAAAACAAAGCGACAAACTGTTTTAACATAGCCGGATGCGCAGGCCAAGCTGGTGCTGAAACTAAGTTACCATCGGTAATTGCACCATCCATTGGTAACTCAACGTACTCGGCACCGGCCATTTTCACTTCTGGTTGGCAAGCTGGGTAAGCAGAGATTTTTTTACCTTTAATAACACCTGCGGCGGTGAGTAATTGCGCGCCATGACACACCGAAGCGATAGGTTTATTGTTATTTGCAAAATACTTAATGATCTCAATTACTTTAGCATTCAAACGTAGATATTCAGGTGCACGTCCTCCTGGTAAGTAAAGCGCATCGTAATCAGCGGCATTAATGTTGGCAAATGTCGCGTTGAGCGCAAAGTTATGACCGCGCTTTTCGCTGTAGGTTTGATCCCCTTCAAAATCATGAATAGAGGTGGCAATCATATCGCCTGCTTTTTTATCTGGGCAGACTGCATCCACATCGTGGCCCATTGCCAGTAATGCCTGAAACGGCACCATATTTTCATAGTCTTCTACAAAGTCACCAGTGATCATTAGTACTTTAGCCATTTGCTGCTCCTTACGATTTGTTAATGTATTTACTGCTTGTCCAGTTAAACATGCTCACAGTAAGTAAGGGTAGTATGGGAATACTACAGCTTTAATTTATCAACTGATCGGTAATATCATGCTGCAATCGCTACGGTAAAAAATCAATAAATGCTCTGACCATATGTTTTTAAGGTTTTCTCGCTAGGCTTATAAAAAACAAAATATAATTATTAAATGATACTTTTGAGGCCGCTTTTATCCTCTGCTTTAGCAATATTTCCAGTCTTACCGAGTCTGTTGCAACTTAGATAAGACTGAAGATTATTGTTAATGAGCAGGCGAATTTTTTATGCAATGAGGTGCAAAAACCTATTTGCTCAGCTTAGTAATACGAAGATGTTATCCGTGTATAAGTTGACTTTTAGTAATTATTTCCTACTTCACTTTTACAATGATCTTATGTCTAGACTATATTTGAACTGGTAACTGATTAATTATTTTAATTTTAGTGCAATCTTACAATCAGCTTTTGTATGCAAAGATTGCCTTTACTATTGATAAGTGATGCATTGTATTGATGATTAGCTATTCCGATATGGCCGAGCGAAAACTTATTATTAGGTTATTCGCCGCAATAGGTACGGTAACAACGCTTTGTATGGCGATGATAGCTTTGTTTAATAATCAACCTATTTTGGCTTATCCTTTATTAGGCTCATCGGCTTTATTTGCCTCCTCTTTTTTCTTGGCGATAGAGTTGAGATTTCCTCTTTAATTGTTCTGTATACTTTATATGCTTTAATGATTTATTTAGTACTTACAGGTGGGAGCCATGGCACTGGGCCGATTTGGATTTTTATTGTATCTCCGGTTACTTTTTTTGTGCGTGGTTTTAAACGGGGAATCATTGATTTAATTATTTTTGTAATTTGCGTAACTGGCGCCTTTTATTTATCGAGCTACTTTAAATTTTACAGCGGCTACTCGGTTTATTTTCCAATTCGCATTATTGCTTCTTTTATTATTGTTGCTCTGTTGAGTGGCTTTTATGAATATTTTCGGCAAATGTACAGCCATCGTTTGATTGAACTTGTTCAAAAAAATGAATATTTAGCGACTCGTGACCCTTTAACAAACCTACCCAATCGACGTTATGCTATGGAAGAGCTCGAGCAATTTGAAGCACAGCAGCAATCGGCGAGTATCATTATTGCGGATGTAGATAATTTTAAGGATATTAATGATCAATATGGTCACTCAGTTGGCGATGAAGTGCTAAAACACCTTGCTGAATTATTTGTTGCTCAGTTAAGTGAAAATGATATGGTGGCGCGCTGGGGCGGTGAAGAGTTTTTATTTTTTCTACGTCATAAAAATAAACAACAAGCGACACAATTTGCCAACGATATTCATTATGCTTTATCACAAAATCGTTTAGATATTGGTGTAAACCAGCTGGCTGTTACAGTGAGCATGGGGATCAGTAAACTAACTGCGGATGTGCCGATTGATAAAGCGATGCACAAAGCGGATGAATTGCTTTATCAAGCAAAAAAGCAAGGCAAAAATCAAACGTGTGTTTAGCGCTTATTGGGAACGCTATGAATACATTATATATAACCGGAGCCGGTGTGAGTGCCGCCAGCGGCATTCCTACCTTTCGAGGTGAAGATGGGTTTTGGACTATTGGTAGTAAAAACTATACGCCAATGGAAATGGCTACGCGTGCTATGTATGAAAACAACCCACGGGAGTTTTTAGCTTGGTATTATCATCGCTTTGCTACTTATCGCAACCATGGTCCTAACGAAGTTCATCAGTGGTTGAGCGATAAAAACCTGATCACACAAAATATTGACGGGCTAGATGGCAAAGCAGGCAATAAAAACTATATCGCCATTCATGGCCGGCTTGATCAAATGACTTTGTTTCATCATCAAGGCGATGATGTGAAAGCGCATACGACACCGTGGAATAATGTAGACGAAAGCCGCTTACATGAGTCACTGCTTGAGCTGTTTAACATTGAAAACCAGCAGCCAGTGGTGGATCAATCTTTAAAGCCTTTTGTGTTGTTATTTGATGAATACTACACTGAACTTTATCGTATTAGCGAAGCACAACAGCGGATGCTTGATGCCGATAAAATCGTTTTTATTGGCACTTCGTTTAGCGTTAATATTACCCAAATGGCGCTAGAAGTGGCACGCAATTACGATATCCCAATCGAAATCGTTGATCCAGAACCTGCGCATGTTATGTATAGTAATGTGAGTTATCATAAAATGACTGCATTAGACTATATTCAACGTAACTAAACATAGCAACACTGAAGAGATTTAAATGAAAGATTTAACAGCAATAGCCAATTTATCAATATTATTAGTAGAGCCTTCAGATGTTCAGCAAAAGCTTATTATAAAGTCACTTACTCAATGCGGTGTGTCACAAATTGAAACTGCCACTTCTCAAGCGAAAACGTTAACAATGCTGGAGAATTATCAGCCGGATTTGGTTATTAGCAGCATGTATTTTTCTGACGGTAGCGCTGACTCTTTATTGCAAAAAATCAGAGTAACCCCTGGTATTGAGCATCAAGCTTTTATGCTGGTATCAACAGAGCGCAATAAAACCTATCTTGAACAGTTAAGGCAGTCAGGGGTATTAGCTATTTTACCAAAGCCATTTAGCGCTGAGGCAATTACGCGTGCGTTAAAGGCAACCTTAGATATTATCACTGAAGAAGAAGTTGAGTTAGAGCATTTTGATGTAACGCTATTGCGTGTACTTGTGGTTGATGACAGTCGTTTTGCACGCAAGCATATTATTAGGGTATTGGCTGGAATGGGAATACCGACGCCTGTAGAAGCAGAAAATGGCAAACAAGCGATTGAACACCTTAACACCCAATCATTTGATTTAATTGTTACTGATTACAATATGCCAGAAATGGATGGCAAAGAGCTAACGGAGACCGTAAGAAGCTCGAATGCTTACTCGCATATTCCTATTTTGATGGTGAGTTCTGAGGCAAACGACACTCATTTAGCTAATATTGCTCAAGCTGGTGTAGACGCCATATGTGACAAGCCATTTGAACCTGCCACAGTCAGAGAGCTACTATTTAAAATAATGTCTTAGATATTAATTACTTAATAGTAATCTAGGCTGCTATTAAGTCTCGTAATTAAGAAAAGTAATTCTGAACACTAAAAAGACATAGTTGTTGTCTTTGCTAATCAAGTCATGTTTAAGCGCCAATATTCATCAAATTACACTGGAAGTTGCAGGCAGTTACGATATCCTTGTTATATGTTTGCTCCAGCGTCAGCGCAAATGTGAGTTATAAAGAATGCTGGTATTGCAGTGCTGCCAATAGCTAGCTCCAAGTGTATGTAAAGGAATACGTTGATATGCAATACATTGAGTATACTACAATACTTGCCGTGATATTTATCAGTGGTTGCAGTGATATTAAAATAGAGAAGCAGTGCTTTGAGCCCATTCATTATCAAGCAAATAAATTATTTCAAAGTAGTGAAATTCGTGTCGAACCTATATGGTTTGGCCATCCTCGAAACGACTACTTAAAAGATCACAACGTAGAGGGTCATCTCAGCCCTTACGGCGGGTTTGAAAAGATATCAGCCTCTAGTCAGCTTACTCTTACAGGAAATATATATAAGATAACGCCAAATATAGGTGAGCGTTATATTGGCAGAAATTCAGAGTATCTTTTATTTGAAGTCACAGTTGATGCAAAAAAGTATGTGATTTCTGATCAGATCCCTGAGCATATCCTGCTACCTTTACGGTGTTTTTTTAATTAATGCCGTGTCTATATAGATAATGTTATTTCGTTGGCTGCTAGTGGTGCTTATCTTGTCACCTACTCGCATAGTTAAAAACATGGAAAGTCGTTGTTCAAAAATTTAATTTAATTTAAATAAGGAAATGTTTAACAATGAAGTATTTTAAAACCCCTGAATTTTTGCATGAAGTGTTTGGCGAAAAACAATCGATTTTAGAGATCACCGGTACTATTTTGTTTGCTTTAGTCGGCAGTTGGGTTATTTATTCGGTTGCGGAGATTAAACTCGATAATTGGCGAGCAATCTTAGCTTTTATATTAATTGCTGACGTATTAGCAGGATGTATTGCTAATTTCACTCTTGGTACCAATGAGTTTTACACAAAGCGTCCTAAAAATAGGCTGATTTTTATTGCCATTCACGTTCATATAATAGTGATTGCGTGGTTACTTTCACAGCCACTAGATACTGCACTGCTTATGTGGGCATATACGATAGTGGCAGCATCTGTTGTTAATGCGTTACATGGTAAATCAATCCAGGGTTTTATTGCTGCAAACTTAATGTGTTATGGCATCTTTTTGTTGATTTACTTATCGCTGCCAACGTGGTTTTTGATGGTGAGTCTATTTTTTATGATCAAAGTTTTATTTAGTTTTGCTGTTGATCACTATCGGCAATCAGCCTAGATGAATCCACTTAGGTATAAAAAACCAGTACAGCTTAATTAGCTGTACTGGTTTGCTATTTGGCAAAAAAGCTTATTTAAATAATGCTAAGTCTTTTTATCTCCTGGGCAGAAGTGTGCCAAATGTGTTGTTAAGCGTTAAAAACGGGTACGAATACCAAACGTAATACGACGCTCAAAGATATTTTGGGTGATCACATGATCAGACCACTGTGCGTAAATATCTTCTTTTTCTTCGGTTAGATTGCTCACTGAGGTATAAATGCTCATATCTTCAGCAAATTCATAGCCGGCATACATATCAAAGTACAAAGTGCTATCGGTCCAAAATGGCATTACCCCTTCGCCCATTGGCGAGCTTAAGCTGTCTAAGCGATCACTACGGTAGTTAGCTGCAAGACGTAGTTGTAATGGGCCTTTTTCGTACCAAAGTACAGCATTGGCTGATTTTTCTGAGTTATCTTGAATTGGTAAACTTTTGCCATAAACATCAACGTTAGCGCTGTCACTTGGCGCATAAGTAAAGTTTAGTGATGAGCCTAAGCCATCAAATGGCGCTGGTAAAAAGTCAAATGCTTGCTGATAAACAACTTCAAAACCTTTTATGTCACCACCTTGGCCATTTATTTCAGTGGTTACAGGTACTTCACGGCGAATAATGCCATCAATATCAGGCAAGCCTTGCATGACAATACCGTTTTCAACAAATGACTCTATGTCCATTAAAAAGGCTGAAATACTTAATAAACCGCTGTCATTAAAATACCACTCAGCAGATAGGTTATAGTTAGTTGCGCGCCATGGTTCTAGATCAGGATTACCATTTTGGCGACCTTGTACTGCCACTAATAAGTCAGGGCTTACTCCAAGCTCAGCGGCAAGTACATCTCCGGCTCGGGTACGACCAACACTTATACCACCAGCAAGCTTTCCAATATCGAGCGTGGTCATTGTTTTACCGTAACCTGCACGTAGGATCACATCTTCGGTTAGGTTTAAATTAAAGTTCATTGATGGTAAAAAATCTGAGTAATCTCTGTTTAACCATTTTTCACCGGTTTTCTCACTGGCAGTACACAACGAACAAGGACGCGCAGAGCCTAGTTGATTTTGCAGCATGTCGAGTTCGGTTTTAATATATTGTGCGCCGATATTTGCGGTATAGCTCAAATCACCCAATTCACCAGCAAAGTTTGCTTTAAAGTAAGCTGTTTGAGTTTGTTCTTTTACTTGGTAAGTACGTGACGGATTAGCTAATCGTTTGTTACTCGGGTAAATTGCATTTTGAAATGCCATTGGATCGTCCATTACTTTAGGATCGATTAAGTAAAAACTATGCCCAGCGCCACCTGGCCCTAAACCATTGACTTGGTTGACCCAACCATCGGGCATATCACTAAAGAAGTTGGTTTTCCCTATGGTTAAATCACCACCTGCTACGCTATTTTCACCGTCGCCATTGGTATCACCTAATGATGCGCCGGAATCTTTCCACATCACATCGGCACTAATATTGCCGGTGGTAAATGGTGCAACGAGAATATAGGTTTCGCGCTCTACGTCTCGTTTTGATGCCCGCAGACCAAAATCAAGATTCTGTAGGTGATCTGTCTCAAAGGCATAATGGCCATCAATACGGGCAACATCAAGTGTGGCTTGTTCTTCAAAGTTATTTTCAGAGTAGGTTGAAACGAGATTATATTGGCTTATATCATTACCAAAGCCTTCTGCAAAACCAAGGGTTAAATATTCGCCGCTGCGAGAAAAGCTCACATCAACTTCTTCTGGGCCATAGCCATTGGGGTTAACTGGCGTAATACCATCACCATGATTTTTTAATAAACCATGTTGTGCGCCTGAGGTTAAAAAGCCGTGGGCCACATTTTCAGTATGGCTTCGCTTTGCAGAGCCATGAATATACCTAAATTCACCAGAGAGTGGGCCATCACCTTGGTATTCGAATAAAAAGCTAGCATTGGTTGATTCACGGTCGTTAGTTAAACTTTCAGAGTAGGCGCTAACCCGACGAACTTTTAAGTTAGCATCGTTGACTGTGTATATTTGTCCGCCCCGATCATTATCTAAGCGAGGAATAAAGTTATCAGAATACGCCCAAATAGAACCACGGGCATTATCAACCATCACCCCTTGCTTACGATCGGCGTCATCCATTTTTGTATAAAACAAGTCACCAGTAAAAGTAAGTGTGTCGGCAATTTGATATTGAATGGTAGTGTTTAGGCCAAGGCGATCACGCTCTGTTTCTCGGTCCATCACGCCATAAAAACGTTGGCTGTAAAAGCTGTCGTTAAAATCGCCATCACCGTTAAAATCGCGGTCGGTTTCATTTTGCACTTCTGAAGAGGTTAAAATTGTGCCATTACGGTAATTCGCTAAGGTGCTTTCGTCATAAGCGGCAGTAACAATAATGCCAAATTTGTCATTGTTATATCCGGCAAAGGCTACCAGTTTAGGGTCGGTTTGCTCTGATAAACTACCACGGGTTGCTTCTCCTGTGAGTGAGAAGGTTGTGCCTTGGTCAAGATCAAATGGCCTACGTGTTTTTAAATCTAAAGTACCTGAAATGCCACCGGCCAAGGTGTCGGCTTGAGGTGATTTAAGCACATCAATCCCTGATAGCAGCGCCGCTGGGACATCAGTGAAGTCTGGTTGTAATGTTGTAATTGAACCTGCACTTAAGAATTGTTCGCCATTGAGCAAAGTGGTTACTTGCGGCATACCGCGAACGTTAATGGTTGAGCCCTCACCCGCAGAGCGGCGAATTTGTATGCCAGGGATACGTTGCAGCGTATCGGCAATGGTTACATCAGGCAATTTACCAATATCTTCCGCGGTAATAGAATCCATTACTCCAGTACTAAAGCGTTTGTTGTTAATATCTTGTTTGTTACTGGCGGCAATACCGCGCACTTCAATAGTTTCTATGTCGTCATTTGCTGTCTGTGCTTGGTCTGCGGCAAAAACGCCAAAGCTGGTATAGCCACATACAATAGCGGCGACGGTTTTTGCTATTAGGCTCCTATTTAAAGTGGGTTGGTGACGGTTTTTAATGCTCATGCTGATATACCTCATCCTGTAGATTTAAAAGTTAATTATTATTTCCTGTTAATTTGTAACAAGTGTTGACTACTTGCTTGTTATTAATTAACATCGCTTTCAAACAAAATGCAATAACAATTACATTAACATTTGATAATTTTTTGATTTTTAATCCAACGTTGCTATCTAAGGTAATGATTTAAAATAAGAGTTTTATTTATGGAAAAGTTAGCCATGAAACGCGCCGCAAAAATTTATACTATGAATAAAGGCTTAGGCAACAGCGAAACGATCATACAAGGTGATTGCAATGTTGCTAAGCAGCAGGTGAGTCTTCCTTGTGCGTGTATTTATCAAACGCGTTTAGATAATAACATTGCATGGATGGCTGAGTTCGCCAAACAAAGTCAGGTGGAGTTTTCACCGCATGGTAAAACCACCATGGCACCGGATATTTTTAAAAAGCAATTAAATGCAGGTGCTTACGCGATCACCATTGCAACTGTGCAACAAGCAGTGGTAGCAGCACAAGCTGGCGCTAAGCGCATTATCATGGCGAACCAATTAGTTGGTAAAGCCAACATGCAGCAGCTTAGCTATTTATTAAAACAGTATCAGGTTGATTTTTATTGTTTAGTGGATGATGTTAGCAATGTAACAAGCCTTGGCGAGTTCTTTAGTAAGCAAGGCATACAAGTTAAATTATTTATTGAGTTAGGTGTGCCTGGTGGACGTTGTGGTGTAGTTGATGAACAAAAGCTCCAACAATTGGTTGCGCATATAAAGCAGTTTTCTTCATTACAGCTTGCGGGCATTGAAGTGTATGAAGGAGTGTTGAGTACACAAAGTGAAGTGACTGCATTTTTAACGGATGCGGTAACAACATGTAAAGAGTTGATTGAGCAGCAGGCTTTTGCCACCGAACAAGTAATTATTACCGCAGGTGGCTCAGCGTGGTACGACTTAGTCTGCGATGCTTTTGCACCTAGTAACATGCTCGATAACATGGTGCCTGTGATCCGCCCTGGCTGTTATGTCGCTCATGATCAAGGGATTTATGGCCATGCGCAGCAACAGATTCTAGCGCGTAATCCGTTGGCGTGTAATATTGGTAGCGATTTACAATCATGTTTAGAGGTTTGGGCATATGTACAGTCATTGCCAGAACCGGGACGAGCAATTATTGGTATGGGTAAGCGCGATGTGGCATTTGATGCCGGGCTACCTATTGCGAATTTACATATTGACCAACACGGTGTTGTTACTAAAGCAGGTGCTGATTGGCAAGTTGAAAAAATAATGGATCAGCATGCCATGCTGCGTGTTGATCAAAATAGCCACTTAAAAGTCGGTGATATTATTGCCTTTGGGACTTCACATCCTTGCCTGACATTTGATAAATGGCGTTATATTAATGTTATCGATGATAATTATAACGTTGTTGGTATCTTTGATACGTATTTTTAGGAGAGTAGTTAATTGGATATTGTTTCACGAATTAAAGAGCGTTTAGGCCATTTACGGCAATCAGAGCAACTCGTTGCACAATTAATTTTAGCCGATCTGCAATATGCAGCATCGGCAAGTATAAGTGATTTAGCACAGCGCGCAAAAGTCAGTCACGCATCTATCACTCGGCTAGCAAAAGCGCTGGGCTGCGATAATGTGCGTGATATGAAACTACAGCTTGCACAATCACTGGCAGTAGGAGAGCGCTTTATTAGTGAAAATGCCTCTGTACGTGAAGATATTCCAGCTATATACAAAGCAATACACGATATTCTCGATATTAATGCCGGATTAATTGAACAGTCGCAGATTGAAGAAGCAGCTCGCTGTATTGCTGAAAGCCGTCATACGTTAATTTTTGGCGTTGGTGGGGGTAGCTCTGTAGTTGCACAAGAATGCCATAACCGCTTGTTTCGACTGGATGTACTCAGTAACGCTTACAGTGATCCGGTGATGATGAGAATGACTGCCGCCAGTGTTGATATCAGTGATGTGGTGGTGGTGTTATCGCTTACAGGCTTAGCAAATGACTTAATTGATGCGGCAAATATTGCCAAAGATTATGGCGCTAAAGTGATTGCGGTTTGCCCAGAGAGTGCGCTTGCTGATATCGCAACGATTCACTTACCAATTAAAACTAACGAATCAGATTACATTTTTACGCCCAGTACAGGCCGTTACGCGATGCTTGCTGCAGTAGACATATTGGCAAGTGAAGTGGCTATTTTAACGCAGAAAAAATCTCGCGAAAAACTTCGTCGCATCAAACATGAGTTAGATGAGTATCGTCAAGGACCAGACAGAGCACCACTAGGAGATTAATGATGCGGCACGATATCTCGCAATCAGCAGACACAATCATTTATCAAGCAAAAGTATTTGATGGTTTAGGCAATGCGCCTCAGTACATGGATGTCGCAATTAAAGGTGAACATATTGTCGCACTCGGCGAGTTATCACAGTGGCAGGCAACACACACAATAATGGCCAATGGATTATGCCTAGCCCTGGGTTTATCGATGTACACACCCATGATGATCTTGAGTTGTTAAGAAACCCAGCGATGGCAGCGAAAATAAGTCAAGGGGTGACAACGGTGATCACCGGTAATTGTGGGATCAGCGCGGCGCCGGCAAAACTAACTGCAGATGCGCCGGATCCAATGAATCTGCTGGGTGAAAAAGCAGAGTTTACTTTTGCACAGATGCGCGATTATATCGATGCATTTAATGTACAAAAAGCCAATGTGAATGTTGCAGCATTGGTAGGGCATACCACATTGCGCAATAACGTGATGGATGACTTATTACGTCCAGCGACGCTTGACGAAATTGCCGCGATGCAATTGCAATTGGATGAAGCCATAACCCAAGGTGCCCTCGGTTTGAGCTCTGGGCTTGCCTATCGCAATGCACAGTGTGCACCTGAACAAGAGGTACAGGCATTTGGCGCTATCTTACAAAAGCATGATGCTTTATATACCACCCATTTACGCACCGAGTTTGATGCCGTGCTTGAGGCGATGGATGAAGCGTTTGCTATGGAGCAAAAGTTTGGCATTAAAGTGATTATTTCCCACTTGAAGTGTGCAGGTAAAAATAACTGGGGACGCGCCCCAGAGCTGTTAGCAAAATTTGCAGCACAAGGCGAGCACTCAAAATGTAGTTGCGACGCATACCCGTATGCGGCCAGCTCCAGTACCTTAGATTTGAACCAAGTGACTGACGACTTCGATATTTTTATCACTTGGTCTGATGCCCACCCTGCAATGGCCGAGCAATTACTTGCTGATATTGCTAAACAATGGGACGTCAGTTTGCTGGATGCTGCTGAAAAACTGCAGCCAGCTGGTGCTGTGTACCATGGGTTAAATGAAGACGATGTAAACACTATTTTAGCGTTTGATAAAACCATGATTGGTTCAGATGGTTTACCGTGCGATCCACACCCACACCCTCGGTTATGGGGCTCATTTCCCCGAGTGCTGGGTCATTACAGCCGTGAACAAGGAATTTTTTCATTAGCAACTGCGATTCATAAAATGACAGGCTTAAGCGCGGCTAACTATCGGTTGGCAAATCGTGGAGTGATCAAAGTAGGCAACTTTGCCGATTTGGTGTTATTTGATGCCAATGAGATTATTGATAACGCAACATTTGTTGATCCAGAGCTGGCGGCTTCAGGAATTCATCGTGTCTGGACCAATGGCCAAGCAACCCTTATAGATAAACATATTCTACCTGCATATTCAGGTAAATTTTTAACATCCCTAGGAGCAAGTAAAGATGATTAGACGAATTGGTATTGAAGGCGGTAAAGGTACCGGTGGTCAGCACTTACCGTTTGCACGCGCAGTAGAAGCGGGTGGTTGGCTGATGGTATCTGGACAAACCCCAATGAAAGATGGAGAAGTGGTTGAAGGGGGGATTATTGAGCAATCAACACTGGCGATTGAAAATTGCCTCGAGATTATGAAAGAGGCCGGTTATGAGCTCAAAGATGTGGTGCATGTTACTGTTATTTTAACTGATTCTCGTTACTTTCAGTCGTTTAATAAAGTGTTTAAAGAGTATTTTGGCGCTAATCCACCGGCACGTATTTGTGCGGTCGCGGATTTAGTCGTCGATTGTAAAGTTGAGGTGGATGTTACCTGTTATAAGGCGCCTTAAGATTTTGTCAGTAGCTGAATGACAGCGCTGACATTTACACCTAAGAGCACACAAAATAATAACCGCTCTTAGGTCAGAATAATAACTAACATCAACCACGTAATTAATAATTAGAAGTGCTGTTACAAAGCGCAGCGTGGATTGGTGGAGCAGGGTGTCTTATGAAGTGGCAATTATTAATGGCCTTTTTAGGCTACTTAGGATTTATGATTTGGTTTGGTTGGTGGGTAAGCCGAAATTCTAAAGGTGGCGATGACTTTTTACTGGGGGGACGTAATTTACCGTTTTTTCTTACGTTAGGTACTACAGTTGCCACTATGGTAGGAACAGGATCATCAATGGGGGCTGTGGGATTTGCTTATTTAAATGGCTGGGCTGGGATGATCTATGGCCTTGGTGGTGCTGCGGGAATTTTATTATTAGCAAAATTATTTGCGCCAGTGCGTGAACACCAATTCATGACTATGAGTGAAGAAGTATCATACTATGTGGGAGCACATCCACTCGTTAAGAATACCATCGCAATATTTATTTTTGTCGCCAGTATTGGTTGGTTAGGAGCGCATATTCTGGGCGGTGGTATGTATTTAGCATGGCTTACTGGGTTATCGCCATTTTCGGCAAAACTTATTATTGCACTGGGCTTTAGTATTTACGTGGTGATTGGCGGTTATGTTGCTGTGGTATGGACCGACTCTATTCAAGCATTGGTGTTATTTGTTGGCTTTTTCTTGATGGCTGGGGTCGCTCTTTATGAAGTGGGTGGCTTGGCTGATATGGCCAATGCGCAACCTGCGCTTAACCAAAGCTTTTTATCATTGGATAAAATAGGTGCAGTGCATGGCTTATCATTGTTTTTCGCGGTGTTAATAGGCGTCTTGGTTGCGCCATCATTTCGCCAACGTATTTATTCTGGCAAGCATGTTAAAAGTATTCGTCAATCGTTTTATTTATCGGGTGGCTTGTATTTAGTATTTGCCATAGTACCTGCCATTATCGGTATGGCAGCTTATGCACTGAATCCTGCTTTAGAGAACAGTGCATTTTCTTTCCCTTTTATGGCGTTTGAATTATTACCTTTTGGCTTGGCAGCGCTGGTTATTATTGCTGGCCTTTCAGCCACGATCTCCAGTGCTAGCTCAGATGCGATTGCAGCTGTGAGTGTATTAATACGTGATCTGTATAGTTTAGTATTCAAACGAATGCCCCACGCTAAAGATGTTGTATTACTTTCGCGGATGGGCTTAGTGATGACGATAGGCATTGCGTTATTATTGGCGTTATTAACTAACGATGTGATTGGTTACATTACAAATATGATCGCCACTTTAATGTCGGGTCTATGTGTATGCGTGTTATTTGGTCATTTTTGGCCACGCTTTAATTGGCAGGGGGCCATTACTGCTTTATTGGTTTCGCTGTTGGTTTCGTTGGCGATTATTTTAACGCCAAATTGGCTGGCTTATTGGAGTAACCCAATTATTCCGGCCACTTTAGGCTCCGCTTTATTAGCTGCTATGGTAACTTTGTTTACCCCAGTTCAAGTGTGCACATCTGCACAAGCATTAGCTATTTTAAAAGCTCAACGCGAGGAAATGCAACATGATTAAGATTGCATTTTTTGGTGAAGCGATGCATGAACTATCTACAAATCAAGAGCTTAATTTTGGGGGGGACACCTACAATACGGCAGTTTACTTTAAACGTCTTATGGGAGAACAGGTGCATGTTTATTTTATATCTGCCATTGGTAGCGACGAACTAAGTAAGCAAGCTAAGGCTAGGTGGCAGCAGCAAGCGCTTAAACTCGATTTTTTACAATATGCAACAAATCATACTTTAGGCGCTTATGGTATTACGCTTGATGCTAATGGCGAGCGAGTTTTTCATTATGATCGAAAAAATAGCGCTGCCAGAGAGTATTTTAAGCTTGATAGTCAACATCAATTCTTAACTGCATTGCAGCAGCAACAGTTTGATTACCTTTATTTTTCAGCTATAAGTTTAGCAATTTATGATGACCCAACTAAACAGCTATTAATGACTGCTATTGCACAGTTTAAGCAAGCTGGTGGCATCGTTATTTTTGATAGTAATTATCGCCAAGTGCTTTGGCAAAGTAATATGCAAGCACACTATTGGTTTCGCCAAGCCTTTTTAGTTGCAGATATCATTTTTGTTACCAACGACGATCACTTTGGTGTGTTTGGTGATTGTGAACAACAGCAGTTGGTCGACTTTTATCGGGCATACCCACAAGCGTTGCGAGTGATTAAGCAAGGACTGGATGACACCATTGTGTTACAGCAACAAACAATTAATTACTATCCAGTAACCGCAGTCGCGAAGGTAATTGATACTACCGCGGCTGGAGATGCGTTTGCAGCGGGTTTTTTAGCTGAACAAATATTAGCGAGTCCTTGTGCAATTGCAGTGCAGACTGCCCAGCAACTTGCGGCTCAAGTGATCACCGCCGCAGGGGCAATTGTCGCTACAACAGTGACTCTCAAAGCAAGCAAACAACAGGAATTAAACAATGCATAAAATTATTCATTTTATGATGGGGGCAATGCTACTGAGCAGCTCTTGTTATGCTTTTTCTGCGCCCGCCACCGAAGCGCTGATGCCAATGCCTAAAGAGGTGCAATCATTGGCTGGGAGTACTACCTTTGAAGCAACTCTTAAGGTATTTATACCTAAAATGCAGCACGCAATCGTCCTGCCTTTATTAAATAGTTCGTTGTTTGCTACCCAATTTCAGCATCTACAAGTTACGCCAAGAGCGGCTGCGCAATTACACATTAATATCACGCAAACAGTGAGCGAGTTACCTTATTTAAATATGGATGAAAGTTACACGCTAACTATTGCAGATAATAAAATTGACCTAACGAGTGCTAATCAATACGGCATGCTTAGAGGATTGGCGACTTTATCGCAGCTATTATTTAGTGCTAAGCAGCCGCTACAAGTTAATAATCTAATTATTACGGATGAACCAACTTATCCGTGGCGTGGTTTATTATTTGATGGCGTGCGTCACTTTTTGCCAATTGCAGATGTAAAACGGACATTACGTGGCTTGGCTTCAGCCAAGTTTAATGTGTTTCACTGGCACTTAACCGATGATCAGGGCTGGCGAATTGAGCTAAATAGTTACCCTAAACTACACCAGCAGGCATCCGATGGTCTTTATTATACTCAAGCACAAATTAAAGAGGTGGTTAGCTATGCGGCAAAGTTAGGTATTCGGGTGGTGCCAGAGTTTGACGTTCCGGGTCATGCCAGCGCGATTATACTTGCGTATCCTGAACTTGGTAGCGGAACTCAATTAACTCAGATGGAGCGACGTTGGGGCGTATTTAAACCGTTACTGGATCCAAGCAACCCTGAGGTTTATAAATTTGTTGATGCAGTAGTCGCCGAGCTTGCGGGTTTGTTTCCTGATCCGTATTTGCATATTGGTGGCGATGAAATTGATGATACTGATTGGCAAGCCAATAGTCATATTCAAGCTTATATGCATAAGCAAAAACTGGCTGATAGCCATGCATTACACGCCTACTTCAATCAACGGGTTGCTAAAATATTAGCAAAATACAATAAGAAAATGATTGGTTGGGATGAGGTATTACATCCTAATTTGCCTAACAACACCTTAGTGCAATCATGGCGTGGTCATCATTCATTGGCGGCGATCACTGAGGCCGGTTTTGATGGTTTGTTATCAAGCGGGTTTTATATTGATCAGCCGCAGTGGACGAGCTATCACTATCGTAATCATCCGCTGCCGCCGGCGAAACCCGCAGTAACGGCGAAGACTGTAATCGGACATGTTGATTTTACCCTCACACGCATAAAAGGCAGCGCGGTGACTGGCGATATTACTGTCTTTGCAAGTGATCAGTCTCGTATGCAAGCAATTGTCAACATCGCGGGTAAAGGGGCATTCATCACTGATAAAGTGACTAAAATAGCGAATAACTATCAGGTGCTTATTGATACTTGGCTTGGGCCAACTCAGCTGACATTTAGTTTAACGCAGGCTAGCAAAGATCCCGCATTCGTGGGTAATACTCCTTATGTGTTTAGGGCAAATGTCGGTGGTGAGATACCTCTGGTGCAGTTGAACCAACAACTAAAACATCAGCAGCAACGAGCCAAGCTAGGTAATGTATTGGGTGGTGAAGCAACTATTTGGGCTGAGCTTATCACCTCTGATAATTTAGATACGCGTATTTGGCCAAGACTCTATGCAATAGGAGAACGTTTTTGGTCACCTACTAGCTTAACGGATGAGCGCAGCATGTACACTCGGCTTGCGCTAATGGACCAATACGCCGATGAACAGTTAGGCTTACTACATCAACAGCAGTTTATTCAACGTTTAGAGCAGCTACCAGAGGTTTCAAGCAGTGCGCTTAACGCGTTACTTACTTTTAGTCAGCTGATAGAGCCCGCACACTATTACACGTTGCATCATTTAGCGTTTCTAAGCGATGATTACCATCAGTTAGCGCCACTGGATAAATTAGTGGATGTTTTACCGGTAGAGAGTTTAACCTTAAAACAATTTGATTATGCGGTGGATGATTACCAACAACAATGTGATCGCCAACAACTTACCGCATTGCAAAGTCAGCTAGTAATGTGGCAGCAAGTACTTACTAATAATCCGCAGGTATTTTTAGCGGTTAATGAGTGGCAAGCAAGCTATTTGGCAATTGTTGATGCTCTGCAAAATAAAGATGCGTTAAGTGAGTCGCAAGTTATCGAGATCAATCATGGTACGATTGCGCAAGTTATCGCATCAATTAACCGATTAAAACAGGCGCGTTTAAGTTGCAGTAATTAATTTACTGCTTGGATCAAATTAAATGCCCTGTTAAGGGCATTTATTACTGTCGAGTCCGTTAATTACTCGGCATCAAAAATAACTCTCGTACATTGCAACGTGGGTTTGCCTCTATAGCAAATAGTACTGCCTCGGCTACATCATTTGGGTCGAGTTTGTCGGGTTTTGCTTCATCAAAAAAAGGCGTATTGACCATGCCTGGGGCAATAGTGGTGCAGCGTCCTTGCCATGGCTTCATTTCTTCAGCTAAGTTTTGTCCAAAACCGTAAGCAAACCATTTTGTTGCGCCATAAACAGAGCCTTTAAGGGCAATCCGTCCTGCGGCTGAGCTGGTTAAAATAAAGTGTCCTGTGGTTTTTCTTAGGTGTGGCAGAGTGAGTTTTGCGGTGTAAAGCAGTGCATTGATATTAATATCAATCATTGTTTGCCATTGCTCAGGATCGCCCTCTTCAACACCTGGCGTTTGAACACCCATACCGGCATTGGCAAATGCAACATCAAGGCGGCCAAAGTGTTTTATACCTGTATTAACTACGTTTTCAAGCGATGAAAAATCAGTGGCATCTGCGCAAACTGCTAATGCGTTATCAGCCCCGAACTCTTCAACCAGCGCATTAAGTTTGTCTTCACTGCGAGCGGTCAAAATTACTTTATGACCGTTTGCGACTAAGGTTTTTGCTGTTGCTTCACCAATACCACTGGAAGCGCCTGTAATAAGTACAACTTTTTCTTTACTCATGACTTGCTCCTCGATTAAATCTGAGACTAGGTTTGATACTCTTAGTGGTGATGGTAACAGTGAAGGATTAACCTCCATTGAATGCTTATTACACCAACTTGCTGGCTTGGTTTAACTATATGATTTTTAATTGTTTTTAAAGATTAAAATAAAAAGTTAGGTTTATATTTATTATGCTATATAATCGCGCGGTTTCGCTTTGAGGCCAGCTTATTTTTAGCAGGCTACAAATCGCAAATGGTTATAGCAGCTCACACTTATTGGCTTATAACAATGTGGTTTTAACCTTGTGTAAGCTATGTTAAACCTTGCTCAATTGCAGCAATTACTTAGTGGAAATAAACAGTGAAAGATAAGTTATTAGTGTTTTGGCAAAATCATTCAGAAACCATAATGACTCTAGGTTATAAACTGATTCTAGCGTTGGCTATTGTTATAGCTGGTGCTCTAATTGCGCGCTCTGTTAAAAGAGCGATCCAAAACTCTAAGTCGCCTCTTAAGAAAATGGATAAAACCTTACTACCAATTTTATCGAGTGTGCTGGGCTACTTGGTGTATATCATTGCAGGGTTGTTTATTTTAGATATTTTTGGTGTTAATACAGCCAGTTTAATAGCACTTATGGGGGCGGCTGGCCTTGCGATTGGCCTTGCGCTAAAGAATACCCTCAGTAATATTGCCGCAGGTATTATGTTATTAATACTTAGGCCATTTAAAGTTGGTGACTTTGTTGATGCCAGTGGCACAACGGGTACTGTGAGTGAAATTAACCTCTTTACAACTATTTTTAAAACCAATGATGGCCTATATATCGCTTCGCCAAATGGCAAAGTGTGGGGTGGTAATATTAAAAATTTCACTCGCAATGGTAAAAGACGCATGGATATTGTGGTAGGTATTTCGTTTGCTGACTCAATAGATGATGGCTTAAATGTACTTAAAGAAATAGCCGCATCAGAAAGCCGATTATTAGCGGATCCAGCACCTAAGGTGATGGTGACATCGATAGCTGAAAGCTCAGTGAATATTCAATTACGTGCGTGGACAGTTAACGGTGATTATTGGCAAACAGTCTGGGATCTTAATAAACGTGTAAAAGAGTCTATTGAGCAAGCAGGGCTGACAATTCCATTTCCGCAGCGTACGTTACATATATCGGAGTCGATGGCATCGGCAATAACCGTTAACAAGGATGTGTAAATAACAGATAGTGATTTAATATATTAAATAGCAATCTGTCAGCTTAACGCCAGTTAATTAATATTGACTGGCGTTTTCTTTTTGTGCTCATTGAAAACATGCTGATAAGTTCGTCTACTTGATCCCATTTTATCTGTTCTGTCAACGTATTAGCAGCGATTTAAACGTTATAGTAAATGCCTTTATGGTAGGTTACAAAAGCGAAGTGACTGCTGATAACATTATAAGGTTGTAAGCGATTGACGAATTTAACTCACTTAAGTAATTTATAAAACAGCACAGTACTTTGTAATTCGCCCGATGAACTAAGGGCAAACTGTGGTATTTCACCGGCTTCTATATAGCCTAATTTTTCATATAAAAGTGAGGCAATATCGCCTAAGCGGGTATCCAGTACCAGTAGTTTTAATTGTTGCTGTAGCGCACTTTTTCAAGGATATGCATAAGTTGTTTTGCAAATCCTTGGCCTTGGTATTGGCTATGTACCATTAGCTTTTCAACCTCACCGCGGTGAGCGCCATTAGCTTTTTGACACAGCGCTAATTGCACTGCACCAATTACCTCAGATCCTTCGGTGATAACAAATAATTCGCGGCTATCATTTAATAAATCGCATTCAATACTGTACCAGTAGTGATCTGCTTGTGCGCGCGTCAATGGCGCGATAAAACCAATCGATGCACCATTGTTAACGCTATCAACCAGTAAATGATTTAGCGATTGCTGATATCCCGCTAGTGAACTGATTTTATGTATTTGCGTATCTACAACGCTTGTATCTTGCATGGTTTATCCTTCTAATTGAAATGGATACACAGAGCCTAGGTGCAGATGTTGAGTTAATTCATCCAGCGCTTGCCAGCTTTCACGTAACAAGTTTGGATCTGCAAAATCATCATTGCTAAGTTTGTCACGATAGTGCTTATTCGCCCAATCACATAGTTGTTGGTACTTACTATCGTTTAAAATAACCGCAGGGTTGACTGCCGCGAGTTCTTGTTGATTTAGCGCTACACGTAAACGTAAGCAAGCAGGGCCACCACCATTTTGCATGCTTTGTTTTAAATCAAAAAATTGCACTTGATCAATTGGATTGTCTGCAAGGATCATTTCTTCAATATAACTGTTAACTGCCTGATTGTTTTTACATTCTTGTGGAGCAACTAGTAACATTTTGCCATTGTTTAAACTAACTAGTTGGCTATTAAATAAATAGCTAGTTACAGCATCTTGCACGCCTTACTTTGGCTGTTGGCACCTCAATAATATGCAGTGTTTTGTCGCCAATATATGCATCTTTTATTTGTTGTAGGGCGATAGGCTGATTTAAGAAAGCTTGCTCGTGACAGAGTAATACATTGGCGTTACCCACCGCGATTACGTCATTATGGAACACCCCTTGATCAATCACCTCAGGGTTTTGTTGAATCATTAATTGGCTAGATGGTTTTAGCTGATGTAGTCGGCATATTGCTTGTGATGCTTCAAGTGTCTGCCTTGCAGGAAATTTAACTGGCTTAGGCAGTGCGCTGTTAAATGCGCTGGCACCATATACAAACAGCTCCAAACCTTGAACACCATGCTCGTCGCCTAAGCGAGTATGGTTAGCCGCGCCCTCATCACCAAAAAAACCTTGATCTGGCAAATGGGTATGATGACTAAAGTAGCCTTCGTTATTAAACATGGCTTTAAGTAATCGTGTTGTTGTTTGAGGCTCAAGGGAGCGATGAAATTTGTTATTCAAATTAGCAGCAGTAAAGTGAACTTTGCCATCAAGTGTGTCGGCTGATGGTGATACAGTGCCGGCATTGGCAGTCCACATTGATGATGCTGAATAACATGCGCGAACTAAAACAGGATCAGCTTTAAACGCTTTACTGATCACTTGTTCAGCAGTGCCTGTAAATCCTAAACGACGCAATACATTTATATCAGGGCGGGCATGTGGGGCAAATACCCCTTGAGTTAGTCCCAAGTCATGCATAGCTTTCATTTTCGCTAAGCCTTGCAGTACCGCCTCTTTTGGATTGGAGTAACTTGCCGCATTATTTAATGATGCTACGTTACCGTATGATAATCCCGCGTAGTTATGAGTCGGGCCTACAAGGCCATCAAAATTAACTTCTACAGCTGTCATAGTTATCCTGCAATTTTACTAATTTTAGTGTATTTAAACTATACAGAAAATAATCAGTAGTAGGTTAATTAAAATTAGCTAATTCTAGTTCTACGCTCTGCAAGTTTTGTTGCAAACGTTTTTGTGCTGCGAGTAGGTAGCTTTTTTGCTGTGCTATTTTTGCTTGTTGTTGACGCAGTGCTTTATAGATCACTCGTTTGGGTAAATCATAGTGCTCGGAGGCTTGGCTAATTGTTAATTGATGCACCGACAACTTTTTAAGCGCTTCATCTAAGTGCGGGTAGTTACTTAACATATTCACGCTCCTTTTCTGCGGTGGTGTGAGGATCATTGGCATGGTGAATATGCCAAATGCTTATATCTAAGCGCCATAGTAAATACAACATATGATAAATATTAGTCATAGCTCGCTCCCTGTAGACGAGGTAAATGAAGATAAAACTCAGATTAGTGAGTTACTCTTTTGTAAGGAAGATCTGTGCCAGTCTGAATAATTATTTTTAGTTAAAACAAATCAATAGCTTAAGGTTTTTTCGTTGTTGTATGATTGAGTATAAGCACTAATGTAGTGAAAAATAATGATGGCTTTGCACTTTGCTGGAGCAGAAGGGGAATTATTGTGCGTTCAGATGAGCGCGCAATAATATTAAGTAAGTTTAAAACCCTTCAAGTACCAGCTTACTGCGTGATTGATGAGATTCTAATATTGCGTGCGCTTTGAGCAGGTTTTCTATATTAATTTTCCCTAAATGTTGGCCTAAGGTAGTTTTAATGATGCCGTTATCAACTAGCTCTGCTAATTCAGTAAGTAACTGATGTTGCGCTATCATATCGTCAGTTTGGAACATTGAACGAGTATACATAAACTCCCAATGCAGTGAGATACTCTTACGCTTGAGCGCTAAAATATCAAAACTTGCTGGGTCGTCTATTAAAGCTAATTTACCTTGTGGTTTGATCACTTTAATAATTTCATCAAGATGTTGATCGGTATGAGTGAGGCTAATTACATAATCAAATTCAGCAAGATTATGCTCTATTCGTTGTGCATTTAAGCTTTGTGAGTGATCAAGCACTTGATCAACACCTAGCGCATTTAACCAGCTAACGCTATCTACGCGTGATGCTGTACCTATCACCGTTAAGTTGGTTAGCTGTTTGGCCAACTGCACTAAAATTGAGCCAACACCGCCTGCGGCACCAATAACTAATAATGAAGCTGGTTTTGCATTGTTGGAACGTGATATTTGCAAACGATCAAACAGTAATTCCCAGGCTGTAATACTGGTTAGCGGTAACGCAGCAGCTTGGGCATCGTTCAAGGTAGTAGGCGCACGGCCAACAATACGTTCATCAACTAGTTGAAATTCAGCATTACTGCCTGAGCGAGTTAAATCACCGGCGTAATAAACCTGGTCGCCCAGATTAAATAAACTTACTTTATCACCAACAGCTTTTACGATCCCAACAGCGTCCCAACCAATGACTTTATGACCTTGTTCAGGGCTAACATTTGCGCGGATCTTCGCATCGACAGGATTAACTGAAATTGCTTTTACTTCGACCAATAAATCGTGACCGGATGCTGTTGGAATAGGTAACTCGATGGCTTCGAAAGAATGATTGCTAAGTGTTTTGGTTGCTGTTTGGTATCCAATGGCTTTCATGAGTTGCTCCGTTAAATTGTTTTGCTGCACCCACTATAACGCAGTTTTATAATAGAAAAAGAGTGGGGGTATATACACGAATCTCTCTCAAAATTTTTGATAATTAACTTAAGTCAGTATTGAGTTTATCAAGTAAAGTAATTAGTTGTGTGGCTTCTTGCTGCGTAATAGATGGAAAACGGCAACGAATTTGCTCAGGGATATTCGCTGCTTGTTGTTGCAGCTGTATGCCTTGTTTGTGTAACTTTACGACTCGCTTACGTTTATCTGTTTCATCTTTAACCACGGCTAATAAGCTTTTATCGGTCATTTTTTTCAAAATTTGTGTCATAGCGCCGCCATCTATTGCGGTTTTTTCCAGCAGCTGTGCAATACTGATCTCATCTTCTTCCCAGAGCGCCATCATCACCACATACTGTGGATAGGTCAGTTCAAGTTCGTTTAGTGCATCTCGATAGGCACGTACCACTGAATTGGAGGCCATATACAGACGATGACAAATTTGATTATCTAATTTCAATTGTGGATATTTCATAGTAGCTCTCGAATGATGACACTGCATTTTAATTTGCATGCAAAATATTTGCAATGCTCAATAAACTACTTTATTATTTTGCATGCAAAATAAATTCAGTCCCAACCTTAAATAAGGAAAACATTATGAAAGAATTACTACAAGTCGCTTACACAGCTAAAGCAACTGCAACGGGTGGCCGCGAGGGCACTGCAAAATCAGACGATGGCCGTTTAGATGTGGCACTTTCAACTCCAAAAGGGTTAGGTGGCGATGATGGTCAAGGCACTAACCCTGAGCAGTTGTTTGCAGCGGGTTATGCAGCGTGTTTTATTGGCGCATTAAAATTAGTTGCAGGCCAAGCAAAAGTTAAGTTACCTGCTGATACCCGCATTGATTCAGAAGTATCGATTGGTCCAATCGAAGGTGGTTTCGGTATCGCTGTAAAATTAGCTGTTTTTGTCGGTGATGTAGATAAAGACACCGCAGAAGCGTTAGTGGCTAAAGCACACGAAGTTTGCCCATATTCAAATGCTACTCGTGGTAATATCGCAATTGAATTGTCGGTTATCTAACTTATTGTAAATTTAATAATTTATATTTTTAAAGGCGCATTTTTATTTTAAATGCGCCTTTTTTGTGGCTTTTATTTATAACCATGAGCTTTTTAGAGCGCCATTTATAACCAAGAAGCGCAATTGTGATAATCTGTACTAAAATTTGTAATCCTTAGTTTGCGCTACCCGACAATCAATATCCTCACTTATATCATTGTATATTAATACTATTTCAGTATGTTAAACCATGTATGTCATTGCCAAGCATTAACACAAATAGTTCAGTAATGATCAACTCGATGTCTAAATTGGCTTTGTTATCGGGAAAGTTTATTAACCACTGGTTAGGTTGAGTGGTCTAGGAATATCCATTAATACGGTTTTTTTCAACAAAATTGATTAACTTATGAATAATTGAACTAGAATGTAAACGTAGTTTTAATTCGAGGATAAGTGGAATGCGGCAATTAGCGTTGGCGAAAAAGTTACTATGGCTTACTTTAGGTAGTATTTTTATCACCGTTGTAGTGCTATCGAGTGTGCTTTGGTGGCAATTATCAAGCAGCAATAAAGTGTTATCAGCACAAGCTGAAAAATTGATAGTTACAGAGGTAGAAGAAAAGCTCACCAGTAATGCTGCAGTGTACGGTGAAAAAATCGCAGGGTTTATCAACGAAGCATATCGAGTGCCTTTTTCACTCGCTGCGATACTTGGTAATGAATCGGCTAAAGATGCTTTAACACGTGATTCGGTGGTACAGCTTAATCGCTCTATTATAGAAGGTAATTCGATACTTTCTTCAATCTACTCGCAATTTGAAGCTAATGGTTTTGATGGTAACGATCAACAATATAAAAGTGGTTTTGATCATTCAGTCGCAGGCCAAGGCACCTTAGAGATTTACTTCACTCGCAGCCGTGAAGGTGTGATTGAACAGCAAGTTGTTGAAGATGCAGCAGAAAAATACGTTACGACTTTAAACGAATTTGGTCAACGTGAGGCTGAGTGGTACTTATGTGCTAAAGACACTAAAAAACCGTGCATTATGGAACCCTACTTGTACGAAATCTCCCCGGCAATTCGGAAATGATGACATCTTTGACTGTGCCAATACTGCGCGACGGTAAGTTTATTGGCCTCAGTGGCGTTGATATTACACTGCCAGTTTTTCAAACTATGACCGAGCAGTTATCAAAAGAATTATATAATGGTCAGGCGCGAGTTACCTTATTAAGTTCGATGGATTTAATTGTGGGTAGCAGTCATAACAAAGACAAACTTGGTCGTCCGCTAAAAGAAGCAGTCTCTGCCTCGGTGTTAAAAAATTATACTAGTTTGAAAGAAAGCTCTGGAGTACAAAAGAGCGAAAATGAATATTTAGTCAATTACCCAATAGATATTAAACTTGCTGGTCGTCAGTGGACTTTGCTAGTAGAAGTACCTGCAGAGCTTGCACTACAAGGACCACAGCAGCTCAGTGCAAGTATGCAAGATAATGCCAACACTCTTGGTGGGTTAATTTTAATATCTGGGTTAGTGATTGCTGGCGCTGCATTTATTATTATGACTTTAGTTGTCAAAAGCATCGTGGCGCCGCTGCAACAAATTCAGTTACGGGTTGATAATTTAGCCAGTAGTGAAGGGGATTTAACACAAACGTTAACGGTTGACACTCATGCAGAGTTAATTGCGCTCGCTGTTGGGTTTAATGCGTTTTTGGAAAAGTTACGTGATTTAATTGCGCAATTAAAAGATGTATCAGGGCAAACTAAGGAGCAGGCACAAATTGCCGCACATGTAGCCGTTGATACTAAGCAAAATGTGCAAGCTCAGTTTCAAGAAATTGAAAGTGTCGTAACGGCAATGAATGAAATGAGTGCCACTGCACTTGAAGTTGCCCGTGCTTCAGAGCAATCAGCGCAGCAAGCGGATGAAATCAATTCATTAGTGGTCAGTAGCGAAGCGAGTTTATCGTCTGCGGTATCACAAGTGAAAACTATGTCTGAAGAAATAAAGCAAGCCAATCAAGCCGTAGCCAAGGTGGCGGCGCGTAGTAACGATATTACACAAATTTTAGATGTGATCCGCACTATTTCAGAGCAAACTAATTTACTCGCACTTAATGCTGCGATTGAGGCAGCTCGCGCTGGTGAACAGGGGCGAGGCTTTGCTGTCGTAGCCGATGAAGTGCGTGCTCTGGCATCTAAAACTCGTGCGTCAACAGATGACATTAGTGGCTTAATTGACAACTTACAGCTTGAAGTGGGTAATGCCTCAACAGTGATTGAAAAAGGAGTTGTGCGAGCACAAACTGCAGTTGATGAAACTACCGTTGCTTTTGATGCTTTACACAGTGTGGTAATTAAAGTGGAAGAGATAACTAATCAGATCACCCAAATAGCGACGGCTGCAGAGGAGCAAAGTTCTGTAACTGAAGAAATTAATCGTAATTTAACGTTGATCTCCGATGCTGCATCACAACTTGCTGATTTATCAACTCAAGCTGGCGATGGTAGTCAAATGCTCAATCAGCTTGTTGCACAACAAGACGATGAATTGAATAAATTGAAAACATAATACCTCCAATGTGATTAACTTGGTTCTGTATAAAACCGGTATAACTTAACCTGTCGCTCACAAACTAGCCACGCCACTTCGGCGTGGTTAGTTTGAGTTACATTATCAACTCTAAACTAGGTCCACCCTAATTCAGCTGTCAAAATAATACAAACCAAAGAGCGGCAAAATATTTCAACGCGCTACCTCTTTCAAATTAGGTATGGCTTTTATACGTAAATCATCAGTCCAGCAAATCGATTTACTCGACTATTTTTATGCCGTTTCTATTTAAAAATAACCTGTTTGTTACTGCGAGTGTAAATACGTTTTTCAGGTTTTGTCCATTCACCCTTTTTTAAATAAGAGGTAGAGACAACAAACTGCTCATCTTTAAAATCACTGGTTGATTTTACTTTTGTAATGCCTTCTTTTGAACCTGTTACGGTTTCGTATGCTACAAACTGCGTAGGGCTCAATACTTTCAATGTCCCTTGAGTATAAAAGCCTGCTGTAGTGAAATAATAAAAAACTAATGACTGCTTTTTACTATCCCAAAATATCATTGATTCGCCGCCATATTCACCTTCATTAATTGAGTGAAGGGTACGAATTGCTTTCCCATTGAGGGCTCGCTCCCAGCGACTTACATCCTGAATCTTTGGCTTATTATCGGCAACATTGAAATCAGCTTGCCATGTGCCGAGGTAAGGTTTAAATACTTCAAGCTCTGGTGCTAAGTCAATCGTTTGTGCACTAATAGCACCAGCGTAGATAAAGCAAAAAGATAGTAAAAGTGTTTTTAGGTATGACATAATCGTGCCTATCATTATTAGTTTTTCAAATTGTAGTATAGGCGAGAGTCCGTTGATTAAAAAAACATTATTGCTTTTTTCTGTTAGTTTTCTAGTTGTATTAGTGATTGGTGGGCTGCTTGATTATTGGCCATATTTGGTCGCCAGTGTTTACTGTACTATGAGCAGTATTACGTTTTTAGTTTATAAATGGGATAAGCGTTTGGCGATAGAGTCAATAGATCAGCCTATTAGAGTGCCGGAACGTAGTTTACATATTTTAGCATTAATTTGTGGTTGGCCGGGAGCACTGATCGCTCAGCAATGGTTAAGACATAAATCACAAAAACGTGCATTTATTGCGGTACTTTGGCTCACTATCATTATAAATACTTCTGTATTAGGGGCTGCCTATTATTGGCAATTGCTTTAAATTGATGCACTATCAGGTAACCTAAAAATAACAAAAGTCTGATTTTATGTATTTTTTATATCGCTGCTATCATTTTATTTTAAAATGTATTGTTATTTTTATTGGTATTCCTGATCCGCGTTTGTATCAAGGTTATAGCGGGTTTAAGCAATGGCTTGCATTACTTAATCCTAATAAACCTGTGTTAGTTGTAACTGACAATACGTTAAAAAATTTAGGCGTTGTTGCTCCCATTTTAGCTTTGCTGGATGAGCAGGCAATCTCTTGGCAGCTGTTTAGTGACGTTGATGCTAATCCAACGATTAGCAATGTTGAAAGCGGTTTAGCACTTTATCAGCAATACACATGTCATAGTATTATCGCCGTTGGTGGCGGCTCAGTAATTGACTGTGCCAAATTAATTGGCGCACGTGCAGTAAGACCTAATAAATCAGTTAAGCAGTTAAAAGGCTTGTTTAAAGTACTGAAAAAACTTCCCCCATTATGTGCTATTCCAACAACCGCAGGTACTGGCTCAGAAACGACCGTTGCTGCGGTGGTAAACGATCCGCAAATGCAAACAAAATATGCCGCCACTGACTTTGCTCTTGTACCAAGTGATGCAGTTTTAATTGCTGAGCTAACACAAACGGTGCCTGATTTTATTACCGCAGCTACAGGTATCGATGCACTCACGCATGCACTTGAGGCATACATAGGCACTAATGGCCTTGCTTTTAGTGATGACAAGTCATTGCGGGCAATCGAACTTATTTTACAAAATTTATTAACAGCGTATAAAAATGGTAATGACTTAGTTGCGCGGGAAAATATGTTACTCGCTTCATTTTATGCAGGACAAGCGTTTACCCGAACATCTGTAGGTTATGTGCATGCTATAGCGCATCAATTTGGCGCGCAATACGGCACAGCTCACGGTTTAGCAAATAGTGTGGTATTGATGCATGTGCTGAAATTTTATGGTTCCAGTATAGATAAAAAGCTGGCGGCTATTGCTGATCATTGCCAATTAACACAATCACACCAAAAACCAGCAGAAAAAGCAGCAATACTATTAAACACCTTAGAGCAGTTACTTATTGATCTAGCTATCCCTCGTCATTTAAAAGAGCTAAAAGTAGCTGATATACCTAAGCTTGCTGATGCTGCAATTGTAGAGGCTAACTGGGACTATCCAGTACCAAAATTTATGAACGTAGCTCAATGCCAAGCCATTATTCATAAAGTAGTGAGTGATACGTAATTAATGAAAACCTTCCCATCAGCACAGATAGGGAAGGTTTAAGCGTTAAATTAGCGTTTTAACTGTGCTTCAGGTTGATTTAATAATTCAATTATAGGATTTTGTGCAGTGATTTTTGCTTTAAGAGCAAAGCCGATCAATAACCCTGCGATAAAGCCACCTATATGAGCGCCATAATCGATACCATCAGGTGCTGCAATCATGCCATAAATATTGATCCCTAACCAAATTACAAAAAACCACACTGCAGATAATTTCTTTTGATAAATGATAAACATAAAAGTTAGGCTGGCGTGCCTAAACCACATTAAGTACATACCAAATAGCCCTGCAATTGCGCCGCTAGCCCCGACACTTGGAATAATCGAGCTGGGATCAACGATAAAGCTAGCAAAAGACGCTGCCAAACCGCATACCATATACCATATTAAAAACTTTTTATGACCTAATACGTCTTCGAGGTTATCACCAATAATGTATAAAAAGTACATATTACCAATAAGGTGCATTACTGAGCCGTGTAAAAAAACACAGGTAATCACGCTCCATAAATGTTCGCCTTGAGAGATCTTACTTGGATTCATTGCAAATAATTTGAGGGTGGCACTGAATGCGTCTGAATTGAAAAAATACAAGGCAAAAACAATGGCATTGAGTGCAATTAAACCGCGAGTAACCCACGGCGTTTGTTTTGGTTTTAGGTTATATTCAACGGGCATTTGCGTTAAAAATTGAAACAGATAAGTTTTCCAACTAACTTTTTGGTTTAGCTTGTCTAGGCTTGCTTTGAGCTCGGGGCTGTTTTCAACGCTTTCTAATTGACCTTTTTCAATCCAACTGCCATCACAATGACGGCAAACATCAATTTCGGTATGAAAATCTTCGAGTAAATGAAAGCGCTCAAGGTTCTTACTGCAATCGGGACAGTCTAGCTTAGAAATACCTAATGACTCACCAAAATGAGTCTCGTATTTTTCACCAATAGGACCTTCGTTGATTTCGGCAATCATCCGGTTAACTTCGTTTTTTTCAAACCATAAGCCACCGCATTCGCGACAGATATCTATCTCTTCACCTTGATAATGAGTAACATCCAAAGGGTGATCTTTGCAGTGAGGGCAGCGTTTAGTTGGCATTATCAGCCTCCTTCAATGAGCCGATAATAATATCGTTTTGTTGTAATTCTTGTTGTAAATTTAATGCACTAGCTTTTAGTTGAGGTAATGTTTGTTGCTCAATAATATCGGCAATTTGATTTAGTTCAATTGACGCTTGGCGCGCAGACATTTTACGCTTTAACGCCGCATCAATGACAAACTCAGCACGACTATAAAAACGACGAATTTGTGTTAGAAATATACTCGGAGTTTCAAGAGTTGTTGGTGAGTACTGCATAGTTTGCCAAATATACTTTTCAAGCGTGGGTTTATTATATTCAAGTTCACTTGTGTGTGGGCTTTTGGCTAAAAGTAACGAATAGCGTTTTATATTCTCTAAATTATCATTTACTTCATCATATAATGAAGTACGCAAATAATAGTTATCCTCCATTTTACTATATGAATCAAATTTTAGTGCTTGCTCTAAACCGCTTTGCGCAGCTAAGTAAACACCAAAAATAGTTGAAAGTACTAAAAACACTTGGTTCAACCAAAAGCTAGTACTTTTTAGCTCTTTATTATCAACTTTTTTCAGTACGTTAGGTATTCGAGGAGGTGTATTTGCTTGGTCAGAGTGGTTTTGTGATGACTCCAAAATTCATATCCTTATTTTTACGGTCCATTTAATAAGCGCAACAGGATACGGGGATTTTTTTAATACGACAATTACTTTTTATGGAAACTATACTTAATTTTTAACACAGGCAATACAAATTGGTGATGGCAAGAATAAACTTGCCATCAGTGGTGTCATAATGCAGATTGGCTTGCTTCAATTTGATCTAACTCGATAGTCAGGATCGTTTTCTTATCAACAGTAACCCACTTTCTATAGGTTAAGTAACCGTCTTTAGTAATTTCGATGTCGTATTTACCTTCATCGAGTTCAATACCTGCTTGGTATTTCGGCTTTATATTCATTATGCGAATACGGGCATCATCAGGAGAAGTAATAACGGTCAGTGATATTGCACTGTTTACTTCTTCTGTGGTGACAACAGATTGCTCAGCAGAAGCCGTCTGTTGTTCAACTTTAGGGTTACTTGAACAACCTGATAGCATCACTATAGCAACCAGCGCACTTAATTTTTTCATAATTACTCCATTAAATTGTTCATTATAAACATCTTTGTTTATATCACTTTTAGCAACGAAAAATCATGGAATAACAATAGGAAGGATTATGTATTTACTAGAGTCTTCCATGACTTTTATATTTACTTTAACTATAAATCAAATGGCATTTTAGTATGTATAAGGATGAGGTTCAAATCATAGTTGCAAAAAATACCAGTTTTCCTTATTTTATTATGTTTATAGCAATAAAAGAAACAGTTTCATTATGACTATAATAAATATTAGTTTAGGGTTTTGCTCTTTTTAAGCTTGGTAAATCGTTGCCACGTACCCAATATTAAAAAAGCGACTAGCATAAATACAGTGATGTAAAAGGCCATTATGGCCACTTTGATCATTAGTAAACACGCGATAATAATGGCGAAGATGATCGCGATACGAATAATAGGGCTTTTGATAAATCTATTTGAAAAAAGTAAGGCGGTTAGGCTTAGCTTGCTGCGGGTGTTTTTCTTAACATCCATGTTTTGTGTCCTTAGTGTTTTTTGTATTAGCGTAATTTACGCGTTTAAATTAGTGTGTATTTTATGCAGTGATAACATCATCATCATTATTATCACGCTTAAAGTTCAGATTAAATTGGCCTTGGCGATTAATGGTAAAAATAGCGCGCGTCCATTTTTCTGGTTGGTGCTTTGTGGCTTTATCAAATACTTGTTTGAATAAATTGACAATCTCGTCTGTCACGGTAATCGGCTGTTCGCTTGTATCAGCAGCAGTTTGATAATGGGCTTTGCATTCAAGTACGTTTTCATCTTCGCAATTTAAAATGAGCAGGGCTTCAAGCCAAGGCTCATTTATTTGCTGGTACAAGTATTGCCCAAGTTGTTGTGGGATGTTTTTAATATTTGGTTGCATGTGCTGTCCTTAGCGTTGTTTGATTTATTCAAAAATATTTGCTGTTTTAAGTAAAGAGCTTATCGCCAAAGTTAAAGTCGGGAAACTTTCTAGCTCTTCCCACGTGAAAGAGTCTACAATCTGAAATTGATTCACCTTTAAGTTATAAACCACCCTGGAGCTGCTTTCATCACAAAAAGCGACGAAATTACGTAAAGATTCTTCCGTATGAAATTCTTGATTGGCTTCAATAATTCCAGCTAAGTAATATGGTTCATTTTGTTCTTTAGCACTATAGACATTTAATCCATTTACAGAAAAGCCATTTGATATCTTTAATATATCTAAAAGTTCATTTGGGGGTTGAAAGTTGAAAGCTTTTGTGAAATGCGCATTAAAAGCTTTTAACTCATCTAAACTAATTGGTGTTAGGAGAAAGCCTTCGCCAAAATGAGTTTGCTCTTCTGAGTTTTTCTCTATCAGGTAATTAATTAACTTTTTTATATCACTCATAGTAACTTTGGTCTGCCCCTACATAGAAACTTAAAAGGTCAAAGAGATCTAATAAAAGGGCTTTAACCCATAACATTTTTGCATGCTAAGCTAGCGCTACTAAAGCCTTTTCAAATCAAGTTTAATTTTGCTGAGATAGCTGTTTTTCATATAATTGCTGAATGTCTATTTCGGCTTCTTCAATATAGTCACAGTCA
This sequence comes from Pseudoalteromonas sp. B160, assembly GCF_037162485.1. Classification (NCBI taxonomy): domain Bacteria; kingdom Pseudomonadati; phylum Pseudomonadota; class Gammaproteobacteria; order Alteromonadales; family Pseudoalteromonadaceae; genus Pseudoalteromonas; species Pseudoalteromonas sp. B160. The sequence continues at coordinate 121,231 of NZ_JARLUX010000002.1, forward strand.
CCATAACCAATGGCAAGCTTCAGTCGTTGCTGAAATAGATTGGTTGATTTTTCAATTTCGCCTAATTCAAATTTAAGCACGGCTAGCTGGAATATGCTGTTAAACTTATTTATAAAAGTATCTTCAGGGTAACCACAGTCTGTTTTTGACATTTCTTTTAGGTAATGCTCAGCATCTTCCATCAAACCAAGTTCGTAACTATTGTTTGCTAAATTATTTAAAATGAGATGTTTTATTTCTTCTAAATCAGGATTACTCAAAATTTCTTTATTAAGCTGCAACGCTTCTTTATATCGCCCAACCTCATGGAAGCAAGCCGCTTTTAACGCAATTAAATTAGACACTTCGTTTTGAGTACGGTGGTTAGCATTAGCGATTGCTGCTTGTAAGTATTCAAGTGCATTTTGATGTTCATTGAATTCACTATATGCTTCGTATAAACGGTGATTTAAAGAAAATACTTGCTCTTGATTTAACTTTTTTAAAGTTGCATTTAATTCCAAAGCTATCGTTGAGTGACTAATAATTTCAGATTCATAATCATAACTCTTAGAGTAAATCATTGATAAGTAGTAATTTGCGTATAGCTTTTCTTCATTTGTTTGCGAACTAGCTAATAATTCACTTAAATCCTCTCGCATTCCAGAGAAGCTAAACATACGTTCAGGGTCTTCTATCGTTTTACCCAACTCGAGGATTTTAGATACAAGGGTAGATTTTTTTGACTTAAATATTTTGTTTAGTAATGTAGAACCCACATTGAGCTTTTTCATTTCATTCATCCTTAAATTTTAAATTGGCTTTCTAGTGCATTTACGAAGTAACGATGATGTCATGAACGGTATTCTCACGCTCAAAATTGAGATTAAATTGGCCTTGGCGATTAATCGTGAAAATGGCGCGCGTCCAGTTTTCTGGTTGGTGTTTAGTGGCATTCACAAATAGGGTGTTGAATAAATCGACTATCTCGTCTGTCACGGTAATCGGCTGTTCGCTTGTATCAGCAGCAGTTTGATAATGGGCTTTGCATTCAAGTACGTTTTCATCTTCACAATTTAAAATAAGTTGTGCTTCAAGCCACGGCTCATTTATTTGCTGATAAAGGTACTGACCTAGGTGATGCGAGATGTTTTTTATGTCTGGTTGCATGTGCTGTCCTTAGCCATAGATAAATTGAATCTATTAGTGATCATAACTTTCAATTTCATCAGCCAGCTCTTGATCCCATTCAAAATCAATATTGAAGTCGCCTGATGGCTCAAGTGTAAAGGTAGCCTTATTCCATTTAATTTCTGGGTTATCTGACATTATCGTAGAGAGACTTTGGAACTCTTTAAATAAGTAATACCCTGATTCTAAATCAAAGCTTTTATCCTCAAAATTTGTATATGTTGCATCAAACTCAGCAGCATCACCAAAAAACTCAACCTCAACCTTGCACTCTTTCCAATCAGCAGTGATTTGCTGTACTAGATATTCTGCAATATTCTCGTAAATATTATCAACATTATTCATTATAATTAACCCCCTATAGCAATAAAAAATTACTTTGATGGAGTTGTTTTAATTATTGAATCCAAGAAAGCATCATTAGCTAGCTTTAGCTTTGTTAGGTCATAATTCGTCGTCATTTTCTTCTAGGATAGCTAAAAACTCATGGAAATTTACGCTAATATTTCTTATTGCTTTATCACCATCTTCGAGTTGTGAAGAGATAATAAATATAACTTCGGGCTCAGTCAGTTTATGACGAAAATCAAAAGCGATTAAATTTGAATCAAAAGTTATAGCGATAGGCACTATTTTATTCGATAAAAATTCATCTATTTCTTCTTTTTGTTCGGAGATGCTATAAATGTCAAAATTATCATCTATTAACTCTTGGCAATGAAGGAAGTGTGCGATTGAGCTTTGCCCTTTCCCTACTTTAAAAGATGAATAAAATGGCTTATCTCCAAAGTGTAATTCTATGAAGTTTAAAAACTCTGACGGGAATTTAATCTGAAGTTCGCATTCAAGTTCCTTTAAGTAATCGGGATTGTAAGTTGGCTTATTTTCTTCCCACAAATACGGTTCACATTTTAACATAATTAATACCCTCCTCCCCAAATAGACATACCACCAGTATGCCTAAAAGTGTCATGTGTTGTTCTATCAATAAGCTGCATTCTGCCAGTATCTTGATGATGATGCCATGTTAAACCCTTTGCTGGATCTTTCGATGGTGGTTTTTTCATAATATGTACTACTTGTTCATTACTTAATCCTAGCGTCTTGGCTAAACTTGGGTTTCTTTCTAATTGCATAGCAAGATTTTTATTTGCTGCTTTAAAATGTTCAGTAGCTTTACCCGAAGTTATATGACGATCAGGTATGTGGGTATCAAATTTACTGTCAAATATGGGGAAACCATTCGAATCATACTGTAATTTCTTGCCTTTTCGATGTAAGTACCCATTTTCATCCAGGTTATTCTTATTTCTAATTGTAATTGCATCAGAGGGTTGTCCACCAATAGGGATAACTTTCCCATCTGGAGTTAATTTAGGTTTTCTGGCAAGATCATTTATTTTATCCAAACTATTAGGGTCAATAGCGGTGTTTCTGTTAACCGTTTTAGCCCCCTTTAAATCATTCCCTTTCGGCGCATCTAATTCATTGGCTACTGTTTTCTTCGGTTTCCCTACTACACCTGTACTTGCCGGTGGCTCAAATTCATCGAGGGCTTTATTTACGCGATTGCCAATTTCTTGCGCTGCGTTTCTTACCCCTTGGTCTATTTGCGGGGTGACTTCATCAAGTTGTTTGACCATGGCTTGCATGCCGTCAATGGCCGAGTCTGGCAGTAGGAGGTCGTATTTCCAGCTGGTTGAAATATCTTGCAAGGTATCTCTAAAGCTTTTAATAATTGCTTTGACTTCACTGGCGGCTTGTTTGCCTAAGTCTTGCCAGTTTATTTTACGTAAATACTGAACAGGGTCACCTTTGCCTACTTTCGTTGGGTAAAGAGCCGGAATACTGCAATAGCGCCTTCCATCGATTCGTTGCTGTCATTGGCTTTATCATCAAATAATAATTCGTTGTGGGCTGCGGGGGAATTATGTCGCGGGGTAAACCCGCTGCTACGAATGCGTAGACTCGAATTTACTTGTGCAAAAATGAAAGGCAGGGCACTAATCAGCGGCTGTATTAGCGCCTAGCCTACCAACATCCATGTTGTTAAAGAGCGAGTAATTATTAATACGTTCAGTTTATTCTGGTTTTGGTGGGTTTACATTAATTAACCAATCAGGAATATACTCATTTTCAACGCTGAGCTGATAGCCTTTGACTTCTTTAGCGATAACAGCCATTGCGGTTAGTGGTATTGAAATGGCGCCACGGTCATTCCACATGCGCTCTTCATCACTGTAATATTCTTGGTGCAGTAATAAAGCTTTTTCCATGGTGCTGTTGTAGGCTTGCTCACCATTTTCGGTGAAAATCGCTTCGATAACAGAGACCAACGGCCACTTGAGACGACTGGCATACAAATACGCTTCATCAATAGGGTAATCATCCGGGTTAGAGGTGATATACGCTTGCTCTAGCAGGTGCGCTAAGTCGGCGCTTGGGGCGAACAGTCCTTTGAGTAAATCAGCTAAGGCATAATCAAACGGTTTGAGTTGATTGCCGTAATTAGAGTTTACAAACACCTCATTGTCGATGGTGGTTAAAAAATCTATGGCCTCTTGGTTGCGTACGATAATCGCGGCATATAAAGCAAGTAGCCAAACAGGGTGCTCTGCGTTTTCAGGGTTTTTCTTGCCAACCACCTCTAGGTATTCATCGTCATAAAAAAATGGAAAGGCTTGACCATCATTGGCGTTACTTTGAAAAATACCGAGGCCTAATTGCGATGCGCGTAGCAAGTACAGCCAAGCATGATACCCATTGGGGTTTTCAATGGCTTCCATTGGGAATGATTCAATTAAATTTCGTTTAAATTGAGTTTGCAGCCCTAAACTTGGGTTTTTTTGGATGCGAGGAATGTTTTTTTCTTCGTGTTTTTTATATCGCTCACACATGTGTTCATAACTTACTTTTGCAAAGCTGTAATGGCTTTTAATCATCTAAAAAATCTCCTTAAAATCCGATATCAAAAATAGACACATCAATAACGTCAATTAGTCCATTGTCATTGGCTTTTTGTTGTATGCCAATATACTCTAGCGTTCCATCTAGTTTTGCGTCTTCTAGTGAATCTAACATATCTTGAATACCTTCAACCTGCTTAGTAAAGGCTTTTTCGCCGACTTTACCATAGCGAGGGTCTTTTGTGAGCGTATCTAAGAATGAGCAGTAAATGAGGAAGAAAACCAGAAAAAGTGATCATTATGTGCAAGACAAGAGCGCTAATCTTAAAAGATTCTAGCGCCTAGCCTGACAACATCCATGTTGTTAAAGAGCAGGTAATTATTTATTTGAATCTAGGTTATGAATTAATGTGTTTGTTGTGCGGTAATAACGTCATCATCATTATTATCACGCTCAAAGTTCAGGTTGAACTGGCCTTGCCGTGTAATAGTAAAAATGGCGCGCGTCCAGTTTTCTGGTTGGTGTTTAGTGGCATTCTCAAAAAGGGTGTTGAATAAATCGTCTATCTCGTCTGTCACGGTAATTGGCTGTTCACTAGAGTCATCGGCTTTTTTAAAGTGAGCTTGGCATTCAAGTAAACCTTTATCTTCGCAATTTAAAATGAGTTGTGCTTCAAGCCACGGCTCATTGATTTGCTGATAAAGGTACTGACCAAGTTGTTGGGGGATGTTTTTTATTTCTGGTTGCATGTGCTGTCCTTAGCGTGTTCAATTAGCTTTAATAGATTCTACGAGGTTCTAAGTTCAACATAATCACAAAAGAATGAGAGGAAGGAATCAGCTATTACTCCGTCAACTTGTCTTTTAAATAAATTATAATTAACCAGTGGGTATTCTTTTTCTTGGGTATTAGAATCTAAGCACCAACAAATTTCATTTTCTTTATAAAAAATTACAATTAAATGGGGGGTAATTCAAATGTTTCCCTGCAATCTAGTGTGTCACCTAATATCGTTCCTCCACGCTTCAAAGTAGCATTATTATCTTCAATACCAGATACCTCCGCATCGATTGTTCCACCTCCACCACATTCTTTTAAAAAACCAACTAATGAAGGCGGGAGTTTTATCGAAATTAGCTGTTCAAGTAGTGCTATTTCTTTCAAGTCAGCCGAACCTTGCCAAAAGGTTTCGTGTTCACTCAAATCAAGTTGTTTGATTAACTCACTATATTTATTCATACAGATTTACCTACTCAAAATCTTTTGCTCTAAGTTTCCAGTACTCTTTTTTAAATTTTTCATACTAATATTGGAGCGAAGGGTTATTCCTAAAGCTATTATCATCTTCAATTTTATCTTTAATACTTGAATCAACATGTGTAGGTATTCCTGACGCAAAGTCAAGATCGGTTTTATATATCTTGCGATTATTAACTAAATTTGAGCTGTATTTTTTGTCGGTTGAATTAGAGAGTTTTTTACTTTCAGCCCCCTTCAAATCATTCCCTTTCGGCGGCTCAAGCTCATTGGCAACGGTTTTCTTCGGTTTGCCTACTATACCCGTGCTTGCCGGTGGCTCAAATTCATCGAGGGCTTTGTTTACGCGATTGCCAATTTCGTTTGCGGCGTTTTTTACGCCTTGGTCTATTTTTGGGGTGACTTCATCAAGTCGTTTGACCATGGCTTGCATGCCGTCAATGGCCGAGTCTGGCAGTAGGAGGTCGTATTTCCAGCTGGTTGAAATGTCATTAAGAGTATCTCTAAAGCTTTTAATAACTGCTTTGACTTCACTGGCGGCTTGTTTGCCTAAATTTTGCCAGTTTATTTTACGTAAATACTGAACAGGGTCGCCTTTGCCTACTTTCGTTGGGTAAAGAGCCGGAATACTGCAATAGCGGCTTCCATGGACTCACCGCTGTTTTTAATCACGACTTTTCCCACGCCTTTTACAGCAGAGTATTAAAGCGTTTATGGAGTAAAAGCTAATGAAAGGCTAGGGCGCTAATCTTAAAAGATTCTAGCGCCTAGCCTAACAACATCCATGTTGTTAAAGAGCGGGTAAATCAATATTGTTTAATAAGTTTGCTGTGCAGTGATAACGTCATCATCATTATTATCACGCTCAAAGTTCAGGTTGAACTGACCTTGCCGTGTAATAGTAAAAATGGCGCGCGTCCAGTTTTCTGGTTGGTGTTTAGTGGCATTCTCAAAAAGGGTGTTGAATAAATCGACTATCTCGTCTGTCACGGTAATCGGCTGTTCGCTAGAGTCATCGGCTTTTTTAAAGTGAGCTTGGCATTCAAGTAAACCTTTATCTTCGCAATTTAAAATGAGTTGGGCTTCAAGCCACGGCTCTTTTATTTGCTCGTAAAGGAACTGACCTAGGTGTTGTGGAACGTTTTTAATATCTGGTTGCATATGCTGTCCTTAGCATTATAAATGTCATAATTAGGGAGAGCTCCTTAATTCATGAGGGATTTTTAAATTACTTTATTTTTTCTAAATAATTTTCAAATTCAAGATTCCGATGCTTATTTGTTAATAGTTGATTTATTTTTAGCATTACGTCAATCTCTTTATCACTAGGATCGTTAAATTGTAATGAAATAAATGGAGCACGATGATCAAAAATACCTTCGTAAGTTCCAATAGTACTCCATGGATTATCTCGCAAAAAAATTGAGTTATCTGCTCATCTGTTAGATCTTCATCATAAAGGTCATCAAATATTTCTTCTATCCTTTCATTAATGTCGTTAAATGCCTCATATTCGTAAAAAATATTATTCCACTCAGATACAGAGTATTTGATTATTAGCCAATCGCTTTCAGGAAATTTTTCTTTTTTCTTTTCCAAATAATCATTAGAGTTCCAAGAAAAGCCAAATGCACTAAAGCCTGAATCACAATGAATAGCTATTGAATTTATATCCTTATACTTGTGAATCAACTTTTTTAAGAGCGCTTTATAAATATTACTTAGATCTTCGACAAGTTGATTTTTTTCTTGTTCAAGATTCATATTGTTCTACCTTTCGATATTGTTGCCCATTGCTCTAATACTTTGAGTATCGCTTTTTTATTGCCCCGAGATGTATTCAACATTTCATTTAGTTGAGCCTGAGGCTCTAATCCATGCTGTCCTTTTATGAGAGGCGCCCAAGCAAAATTCTCCTTAGATAATAAAGGATTAATACCTACATCTTCAAGAATTTTCCGATTTGAAACACCATATTTACCACCTCCTTTCTTCTCTACTAAATGGTGAGCATGATTGGGAGGTCCGGGATATTTAGTTCCTGATATTTCTTCATAATATTTTTTCCAATTGTCTCCCCACATGTTTTTACCACTTTTTAAAGAGCCGAAATATATAGCATCCTGTATTTCGTTTGAAGATAACCCTTCATTTGCAAGCTTTATTTTCCATGCTCTAAAATCTTTGCGTTTTAACGTAAAGAACTCATTGGCATACTTTTCAATTAATAAGCTATTAGAAAGCTGCTTATTTGCTTTGTTCTTAGCCCCCTTCAAATCATTCCCTTTCGGCGGCTCAAGCTCATTGGCAACGGTTTTCTTCGGTTTGCCTACTATACCCGTGCTTGCCGGTGGCTCAAATTCATCGAGGGCTTTGTTTACGCGATTGCCAATTTCGTTTGCGGCGTTTTTAACGCCTTGGTCTATTTGCGGGGTGACTTCATCAAGCTGTTTGACCATGGCTTGCATGCCGTCAATGGCCGAGTCTGGTAGCAGAAGGTCGTATTTCCAGCTAGTTGAAATATCTTGCAAGGTATCTCTAAAGCTTTTAATAATTGCTTTGACTTCACTGGCGGCTTGTTTGCCTAAGTCTTGCCAGTTTATCTCCCGTAAGTATTTTACTGGGTCGCCTTTGCCCATCTTGCGTAACACTGCAATAGCGGCTTCCATCGATTCGCCGCTGTTTTTAATCACGACTTTACCCACACCTTTTACAGCAGAGCCTAATAATGGAACCAAACCAATGGCGGTTAGGGTAAAGGCTATCCAACCGTCGCTGTCATTGGCTTTGTCATCATCGGTGAGTAACACGGTATTTGCACAAATATCACGAATATCCATGATTTGGTCAACCACCGGTATCATCGAGATAATTGTACCCACAACGATTTGTGATGTACTCGGGTTTCTATTAAAGTCACCTTGCAGTGTGCCCCATAACCAATCGCCTGCTTGGTTGGCTAAATTGCCAGCCTCTTCCAGTTTTGCAGTGTTACCGCTATTGATCATGTGCAAAGCATCGGCGGTGGTTATTTGCCCATACAACGGGTTTGGTGTGGTGTTATCTTCAGGCTGAAAATCGCGACTGTCTTCGCCGTATTTAACACTGAACTGACCGCTGGGAATATTGCTGAGTTGTGCTTGTCCACTGTCATCTAGTTGCCCGGTCGCTTGCGTTCCATCATCAAAGGTAATGGTGTAGGGAGCGTTTTTAACCGGGCTGCCGTCTTGGTAAACGTATTCTAAATCGACCACACTGGCGGTAGTTGCAGCAACGCCTGCATCATTTATGGTTACATCATTAATACGGCTAATACTCGAAGGGTTTGATGCACTTGGGCTACTGGCTGTTTGCGGGCTTTCTATATCGTAATCAACTGGCCCATCAAAGGTGACAATGTTACTGTCGAGGGTGAGTATATTGGTAGCGATGATGGTGGCGTTGCCTTGGCTATCGAGTTTAATTTCGCCGCCTGCGTTATGAATGATTAAATCGCCTTGCCCAGAGCCTGTGATGTTAATTGACTTACTGGTTTGTAAAAACGTTGAGCCATTTGGTACGTTGAGCTTTAAATCACTGTTATTAGTCTTTAGTAAAATATCACTTTGCGCGTTTATTTTAACCGCACGCCCCGAAATTAATGATAGCTCTTGGTCAGCTTTAACATCGATTTTTTTACCTATGAACGCATTGTTGCCGGCACTCTGGTAATTTATATTGCCGTTGTTAGTTTGTTGTTTGAGTTCATTTTTAACATCAATAAATTGATTGTTCTTTATCACGAACTGTACATTGCTTTGCTCGGTTTCTAGGCAGAGGTCTTTTCCTGCGTGCAAGTTTATAGTGCCTAGTTGGCTTATCCATTCTATGAATTGGCGGCCAGACTGTTTGGCGTTTAGCTCAAAGTAATGTTCACTGGCAAGGGTTTGTAAAATAACTTTTGGCTCATTGTCGTCATCATCAAATAGTAGTTCGTTGTGGGCTGCGGTTAATAATCGGTTATGCGTTGGATTGGCGGCGGTTACTACGCTTGGTTGATCGCTATTTAGTGCAAAGCCCATAATGTAGGCGTGATTAGGGTCGTTGTTAATACAGCCTATTAGTACCTCTGAACCACCGACGAGTGGAAAGTGCCATCCAGTGGCCTGAGTTTGGTTTTGGCATGCATACAGAGCTAACTTTTGCAAGGCAGGGCTTGACTGCGTTATTGGTCTGGCATTTTTGTCAAAATCAACGCGGGCTCGATATTGCCCGTTGTCATCAATAAATGCATTGCCGGTCAGTGATTCTACTTTCGCAGGGAATACCATCGGTTTTGCTTGATGGGGAATAGGGAGTGGCTTAAAGGGGGTGCCTCGCTCAATAAATTGCGCTGTACAACTGTATTTAGTTAAACCCTCATGGCTACTTTCGTCACTTGGTTGCTCGCTGTAGTGCTCGACTGCGATACAGAGCAAGTCACCACTGCTACCAATGCCGGTGTTATCACTTAATGAAATCGAACATCCCGCAAATAAATCACATACGTTACCAGTTAAGCTAATAACTTTATTTAAACTCGCTAGTGCATTACTAAAATTTTGTGCTTGATTAGTTGCGGCGGATTGCGATAACGCACAGGGTTCAAAGAATGATTGGCTATTGCTGGCAATGGTATTAAATTGCCCATAGGCTGCACTGTTTGCAGTATTGTTATAAATAGACTCAGTAAGTTGAGCATGCATAAAGCCAACAAATTGCTCTCTGTGTTGGTTATTCATTCCAGCGCTACTGGTAACTTCTAAAACGCCGCGCTCAAGGTAGGGACTATTTAAATTACTGTCGCTTATCACCAGTATTTCAGCCGAGTCTTTGCTTTCAAACCAATAAAATAAACCATGGGAAGCCAGTAAACGATGAAAAAACTGCCAGTTACTTTCCATTGCTTGTACGCACTGAGGCATATCAGCAAACGGTTGGGTAACTCTGAAATCTACTTGACCTTGAGAGTATCCGGCTTGTGATGCTAGGTAGTGTAAAACATCTTTTAAATTAACCCCGATAAATACTTTGCTATCTGAGGTGTTTTTTAGCGTACTCAATCGATCTTTAATGACGATATGATAGCGGCGTTTTTTATTGAATAACCCAAGATCGGTGCTTTGTGTTATGAGGCCTGCTTGGTGGCGATAGTAATTGTCTTTATTTACAAATGTAATTAAGGCCGATTGTAATAATAAATCGTTTAAAGGCTCATCTGTGAGGGTGTCGAAAATCAGGTCAAACTCAAAGCTTTTATTTAAGCGTTCAATTCCCTTTACCTGAGTTACGTTCATTGTTTTATTATTAATATCTAACAATAATCGTGATTTAGACATTTCCTTGTCCTTTTGCTACCTTGGTCGATAATGCGTGTAAAAATACACATTAATCTAGCGATAATCAATGAAATATTTGTAATCAACGATATTTAGATTATATGAAAATAGGTTCATAATGTGTTCATTTTTAAAATTATATGGTGTGGTCGCTTTTATTGGGAACAACTTTAAGTTAGAAATAGTTGTATTTTCGCACTGAATTCGGTTGACATTTTAACAATTATGTTTGTATCATGCGCTAATTCTAAGGACTGAATAATTACCGCTTTAGTGCAACTTTAAGCTGACTATGTTAAATCAAGGATGATAAAATGAGAAAAAAAGATTTTATAAATCAGGTTGATAGCCTTTACTCCTTGGCTTGGTCTCTAACCTGTAACATCTCCTCTTTACTTGATCAAACAGGTATTCCTGCACATCGTGTTTTTTCTGAATCTGTTATAGATCAGTTTTTCTTCTTTTTGAATAATCCTCCAAAGAACGATGGAAATATTATTTTAATTAATGAAAATATATCTAGTTATATTCAAGAGTTAATAGTTTTAAATTCTAAATTAATATCTTCAATCGATCATGTTGTCATCAAGTCTCTAGCTGTTGAAAATCAAGAAAATAAAAGTTCAGGTTTTTTTCTAGAATTTTAAATGACAATCGCTGGTCAGATTGTGCGTCAGTGCGTTTTAACAGGGTTATTTGCCCTGTTTATGAAGAGATCCTTTGTAAAAACTGAATAATCAATTTTAAAATATCTAATGAGGTATTAAATGCGTTTTGCAATAAATAAAGTAATCTTAGCTGTGCTGTTAATGTCACTCACTGCGTGCATGAGCACTAATGTAGAGTTAGACATTACAGCAACAGATAATTTAAATTTAAATCAATTTGATGAAGCACTTCCAGTGGTTCTCAGAGTGTATCAATTGTCTGATATTCAGAGCTTTAAAACAGCGACGTTTGAAGAACTTTGGAAGTCAGATAAATCAGTATTAGCAAATTCATTGATCACGTTAGAAGAACGCACTATTAATCCTGCCGAAAAAACAACGATCGCTTTTGAACAAGCTGAAAATGCTCGTTTTGTGGCAATTGTTGCGTTATTCAGAGATCGCCAAGGAGACAAATGGAAAACGTATTATCAATTAGGTGATGGTCCGGTTAAATTATCGACTGCATTAGATGTGCTGATCACAAATAATGAAGTGCAGTTGCCTGACGTGGATGAGGCACAGTAATGAGTACTAAAGCCCCCGTAAAACCCGTCTGGGCTGAAGGTGTATTATTAGCACAACACCATTTTCAGTTATTTGATGAGTATCATGAGCAAAATCAAATTGTAAGACAGCGACTTATTTCTCCATTGGTATTTGGTATCCAGCATCTTGCAATTGATGAGTCAGCGTTATCACGTGGGCTATTAAAAATTACTAGCTTCAAATTGTTACTTGAAAATGGTCGATTACTTGATTTTGATCGCCAACAACATGACGAATTAAAGCTGGAATTAGATCCTAACCTAGATGAAGTGATTATTTACATCGCGATTGCTGCCAATAAAATCGTTAGTAATATTGAAGGTTATGCAACAACCGGTCAGCTCAGTGCCTATCATGCAGACTATATTGAGTTAAATGATGATCATGATGCTGCACGTAATCGTGAAGTGCTGATAGCGCACCCTAAATTTATATTACTAACAGATAGTGATGTAAAAACTTATTTTGATACTTTAGCGTGTTTGAAAATAGTCCGCGCAGAAGACGGCTCTTTTGTTGTTAATAAACACTTTGTACCACCACTGTTAAATATCAGTGCTTCGGTATATTTAACTGAGCTATTAAATCGCACCGCAAATTTAGTGAATGCGAAAGTCAATGTGTTGCTTAGTCGCAGGAAAAACTTTGGTTCAGTGACTGACTTTGGTCCAAACGAGATGAATAGCTTTTTATTACTTAATGCGATGGCACCTTCAGCAAAGCGGTTGGATCATTTAAAAAGTTTGTCATTAGTTCATCCAGAGCGTTTGTACTGTGAATTGGTTGATTTGATCAGCTCTGTATCGATGTTTGAACACAGTGATTTAGTAAACCAAGTCCCTCCTTATCAGCATAAACAACTCAGCCATGTATTTGGTAAGTTAGATGAGTTGCTAACTAAGCTACTTGAAGGTGTTGTGCCTAAGAAAATGGCTGGCCTTAAACTTGAAAAAATTTCCAATGCTATTCATCAGGTTGCGACTATTGACTCAGCAATTTTTGAGCATAACGACTTCTATCTCGCGGTTTATTTTGAAGCTGAGGATACTAAGTGGATTGAAACATTTAGCGACCAAGTTAAAGTTGGCGCAACTGAAAAACTCGATATTATGATTTCATCAGCCCTTGCAGGTGTTCAGCTAACTCACTGCCAACGGCCGCCAAATAAATTAGCAATAAAGAGTGGATATGAATATTTCCGTCTTGAATCACATGGTTACATTTGGCAGCAAATAATCGAAGAGCAGTCGTTAAGTTTATTTATTCCATTTGGTTTGCAAGCTGCGCAAATCGAAATAGTTACTGTCGCACGCAATTAAGTTAGGTGAAATGATGCAACAACAATCACAACAACAAGATTTAATCGCCTGTATATCACCGGTTATAAATGCGTTATCGCCATTAAAGCTCAAGCAATCAACCGATCTTGAGCTGAACGATTTTCGTGATCAGTTATTAAATAGTTTTGATGAGTTTGAGCGTAATTGTTATGCCCAACAAGTGACGACTAGTGTGATGCAAGAAGTAAAATTTGCTCTTACTGCAATGTGTGATGAGTTTGTAATGAGCTCCGGAGCGCATTTTCGTATGGACTGGATGTCACGACCGCTGCAGTTAGAGTTTTTTGGCAATAACCGTGCAGGTGAAGAGTTTTTTGAGCGTTTAGCGACTTTGCGTAATGGCGGTGAAAATAAATTTGCGGCGTTAGAAGTGTACTATATTTGTTTGCAATTGGGTTTTGAAGGTATCTATAAAGTTAAAGGAATAGAACAGCTTAAAGCTTTGATAGTTGACATTCGTGCACAAATTGAAGATGTCAAAGGCACGCCTAATGCACTGCTTTCTGATAATGGCGTACCTGCTGAAGGGTTTGCTATGAAAGTCGGTCGTAATGTCCCTTATTGGGTTATTCTGTCGATTTGTTTAGGCTCAATCGCTTCCCTATTTGCAGGCTTTCATTTTGTGATCAACAAGCAGGCTACACAGAGTACGCAAACCATAAGTAATCAGGTGGAAGTACTCACTCAATTGAATAAAACCAACGAGACACGATAAGGCAATACCATGCAAGGAAGAGTAAATAAAAGTGGCCTAGTGCATTTTTTACTGGGCTTAGTGTCATCTCGCGCCACAGGACAGTTGATCGGTCTAATTGCAGTGCTGAGCATTGTTTGGTTTGCTGGGCGCATGGTGGGCTTAGACACGACTGATAAAAAGCTGATTGCTATGGGAGCAGTTACGGCGGTATTCATTTTATTTATTTTTACTCGTTGGTTATGGACTAAGCGTTCTGGCGATAAGTTAGCTTCTGAACTTGCAAATCACAATGCGGGCTCAAGTGCTGAGCTTGATGAAATAAAAGAAAAAATGCAAGAAGCGTTAGGCTCATTAAAAGCATCGCACTTAGGCGCTGGCTATCGTGGTAATACGGCTCTTTATGCACTACCTTGGTATATGATCATTGGTCCATCAGCGACCGGTAAAAGTACTTTATTTGCTAACTCTGGATTACATTTTCCGTATTCAAACTCTAGCGAACTGCATATTCAAGGTTTTGGTGGCACACGTAACTGTGATTGGTGGTTTTCAGATCAAGCGATCTTAATTGACACCGCAGGACGTTACACAACTGAGCAATCAGAAAACAAAGAGTGGTTATCATTTTTAAATTTACTGAAAAAGTACCGTCCAAAATTACCTATCAATGGCGTAATGGTCGCAATTAGTGTGGCTGATGTTTTAACCTCTGACAGTGAAGAAATTCGCCAGCATGTAAAGTTAGTCCGTGAACGTATTGAAGAGTTGATCACGCAACTAGGTGTTATTTTCCCTGTTTATATCACTTTCACAAAAACCGATTTAATTAGTGGCTTTGAACCTTTTTTTAATGACTTATCTGAAAAAGAGCGCGAGCAAGTGTGGGGCGCATATTTACTTGATATTAGTGAAGACCAAAAAACCGATCCGGCTGAAATGTTCGAGCTCAGAATGGATGAATTATACGAACGTTTGTGCCAGCAACGTTTAAGTAAAGTGGCCCGTGAACGAAATGAGCATCGTAAACAGTTGATCCTTGATTTTCCTAATCAGTTTAAATCGGCCTCAACAAAACTAACCGAATTTGTAAACTTGCTATTTAAAGCGAATCCGTACCAAGAAGTTCCTTGGTTTGCAGGCGTGTATTTTACCTCAGGTACACAAGAGGGCACACCAATTGAGCGAATCACCAACGGTGTACGCGATCAATTTGGCGCGGTTGTGGTTGAACAAAAACAAGAAACAATCACCCAAAGCTATTTTATTAATCGCGTTTTTAATGATGTTGTTTTTAAACTACAAGATTTAACTCGGGGTAATCGTAAAAAGCGCTTAGTAGGTCGTTGGTTAAAAGGTTTAACTGTAACCACGGGGCTTGCCTCAATAGCGGCGATTACAGCGTTATTGATTACCTCATACACCAGTAATCAGTTATTGCTTAACCAAGGCGAAGCACGCGTGAAAGCGGTGGTTGAAGTTAATGTAAATAAGGCGAAGGCGGATCAAAAGCTAGCTGCAACACTTGCATTATTTGAGCATTATCAGGAGCTTGTAAGTTATGAAAAAAGCTTACCTTGGTATTTTATTTTTGGTATTTACGAAGGTGACGAAACAACTCAAAGTGTCGCGAATGTATTATTTAACCAGTTAAACCAATTGATCACACTTCCTGCTGAAAAACAGGTGTTAGCACAATTAAAACAGTATGAAAGCCGTTGGAACTCTGATGAGCCGGAGTCACGCGTAGGTATTCGACAACCTTATTACGAAGCACTTAAATTACATTTAATGCTAAGCACACACCCCGAACATAAAAATGATGAATTTGCTAAACAGCAGCTACTTAGTTTTATTAGTAATCACTTTAATATTGATTTAACAGCGCAACAAGATACACCCATTTATAGTCAATTAACTGCGTTGTTAGATGTGTACTTAGCTAATTTAGGTACTGATCTAGAGCATCCTGGGAAGATTAATTTTTGGCAAGCAAATGAAACCGCAATTTATACTGCGCGCGAAAGTTTAAATACTCAACCTGAAGCTGAGCCTCTGTATAAGCAAGTGATAACAAGCTTTGCTGAGCGCAAAAAAGCATTACAGCTTAATCAGTTTATGTCGGCTAATAACCGTGATGTATTAAAAAGTAGCTATGCAATTCCTTATGTATATACCAATGCTGGTTGGCAAGAATATGTATATCCTGAAATTAAACGTATTTCACGTTTAGTGTTCTCAGGCGATTGGGTTATGGGCACCAGTAATGACGAAGGGCAAAATGCTGTAGATGAAGCACAAGCTGAGTCGTTAGCCAAAGCAATGCGTGCTTATTACTTTAAGGATTACGGTAATACTTGGTTCGAATTCTTAAATAGTATTCAAGTCCCAGCGTTTAGAGACTTAAACGATGCAAGTATTGATTTTGCTCGCCTTTCATCAAACGATGGCCCATTGATAGATTTAATGATGCTGGTGAACAATAACATAATGGTTGCTGACGAACCTTCAGCCGTTACCGCGAATAATGACAAAATTGCGACCTTAGTTGCCGGTGCTGCCGACGTTGCGCAGAAAAAAGCAGCAAAAGGAAAGCTAGCTAAACAAGCTATGAACAGCCCTGATTTTTCACAAATGAGTACGGTTAGAGCGCCAGAGCTGGAATCTCGCTTTGCTGATTTACGCCGTTTTACACAAAACGATGATAATAAGCGCAGTTCTGATTACATGGGCCAGTACATTAGTTCATTAAGCAGCATCCACTCAGACATAAAAGCGATGGCGGCGAGTAATGAAGATGATGGCCAAGCTATGATTTTTGTCCAAGATTTACTCTCAGGTAATAATCAAACCAATGCTTTGCAGTCTTCATGGATCATCATTGAAAGCCAAACACGTGCTTTAGACCCACAAACAAAAGAAACGTTGGATACTCTTTTCAAAGCGCCTTTACAAGCGGGTATAGCCACAATTATGGCCAAAGCACGAAGCCAGTTAAATGAAGAGTGGGAAAACCAAGTTTATACAATGTACAGCAACAGCATCGCAGGAAAGTACCCATTTAACCTAAATGGACCTGATGCCGCGATTGCTGATGTGTCGGAGTTTTTAAACACTGAGTCGGGCATATTATGGAACTTTACTAACACTCAACTGAAACCTTTTATGAAAGTACGTCGTGGCGTATGGGAAGAAAAACAGTGGAATGGTGTTGGTATTGGCTTTAGTAAAGAATTACTCGATGGTTTAACAAAAGCAAATAAAGTAACACGTTCACTATTTACTAGTGGCGCAGATTCTGCGGGCTTTAATTTTCAGATGATGCCAGTACCACAAAGAGGCATTCGTGAAACTTATTTAGGCTTTTCAGAGCAAGGTTATCGCTATCGTAATGAGCCGGAGGAGTGGCGTAACTTTTCTTGGCCTGGTCGTGGTGCTGCAGAAAAAGCGATTCTTTATGGTTTAGATAATAAAGGCAATCGAATTTCGATTGAGCAAGATGGTCCGTGGGCGCTACTTAAAGTGCTTAATAATGCTAATGTAAAATGGATAAAAGGCACTGAGTTCTTAGCTACATGGGAACTAACCGATAAGTCAGAACAGCAATTAACAGTACAGTTTTCCTTAAAATCAGGGCGTAATAGCGGTATTTTCTCAAAATATATGCTGACTTCGTTTGCTTTACCGAACTCGTTGTTTTCGAAATCGCCGCAATATGCGCAGTCGAATAATAATTCGGTACAGTAGGGGCGGATATGTTTAATTTATTTTCTAAAAAGAAATCGCCGTTACTAGTAAAACAGTTTTCTTACGGTTATATGGGGAAAACACCAGTACGACCTGATTTTGTGAAGTTAAATATTTCATCGCGTGAATCAGTGGCATTTGATCATTGGTTACAAGAAGGATTTGCTCACCTTAATCGTGGTCGAAAGGCGAATAATGTTGCTGTACTTAATGGTGTTAAATCGTTGTTTTTTGTATCTGGGAACAGTGAAGACAGTAGTTTGCTTGGTATTTTACAACCAAGTAAAGATAGTAGTGGCCGTTTTTACCCTTTTAGCTCTTTTATACATAGCGGATTAGAAACTTATAAACGCCATCCAGCATTTTTGTTTTTATATGCTAGTCATGTGATTGAGCACTTAATTGGTGTGAATGATCGCATTAAAGAAGCGCCATCAATTGATGCGATGGCGGAACAAGCTCATGCTTATAACAAGGTTGCTGATGCGTTGAAGCAACAACCAAATTTAAATCAAGAGCTAGATAAACTGCGCATGATACCGATGAGTGTGCTGTGGCAGCATCTCCAGATGAATGATGTGCATAAGCGTGCTGTATTAATTGAAGAACTATCTGCAGTATTGAAGTCGATTGCAAATAGAGGCTGTCTACGCAGTCAATTTGGTATTCGTTTACCAATGCCACAGTTTAGTCATGAGAGCGCCTTGGTCGCTGGGTTTTGGCTGCATTTAATAGCATCTGTGGTTGCTGATCACAACTGGCAACCGTGGTTCTTTTATCAACTAGGATGTGAAGATCATGCGCCTAGTTTAACGGTGTTTTGTCGTCCTGTATCGGCATCCTATTTTAGCTCGATTTGGTTAAATGAAGACAAATCAACACAAATTATTGATTTGACGAATTTACCATTGAGCAAAGTGCCAAGTGACTACAGTATTAATTTTGCCGATATGGATAACGTAAGTGTATACGATGCACTAAGACGATGGTGTAAAGCATGAGTTTAAAGCAACCACATACTCACAATAGCTGGCAACTTTGGCTGGATGAACTTGCTGCACCATTGCAAGGTTTGCCGTGTGGCGAAGATTTAAAATACGAAGAAACATTTAAAAGTCTCAAAGCATCTTCATCGGGTGTTGGTGAGGTTGATTTTAAAGTGATGTTTATTCAAGCAACTGACTTATTACAGAATAAGAGTAAAGATTTACGTATTGTTAGTTACTTATGCTTAGCTGCAACCAGTGAATTTGGGGTGCAGGGGTTAATTAGTTCAATCAAATTGTTTAATAAGATATTGGCTGATTTTAGCAACGACGTACACCCACTTAAAGAGCGCATGCGCAGTGCTGTAAATACCTGGTTTTTACAGCAACAAGAACGTCTAAAAGGGATTTCGCAAAGTCATTCGGCAACCGCAGAACAATGGGCTGAACTAGATGCGGTATTAACCGATTACAACCAACACTCAGTACCATTATTAGATAGTGAATCAGGTCCTTTATCTACTTTAAACGAGTGGACTGACGAGCAAATGAAACGCAACCCAGTTGCAAAGGCAGTCGAGCCGTCAGTTGTTAGTAAAGACGATACTGAACAAGCACCAAGCGACGGTACACCGGCAACAAATTCAACATCATCAGTGCACAGCTCTGTAAGTCAAGTTGCAAGTATTACGGTTGGTGATCTCAGCAGTGACACGGCTTATTTATCAGCTATTCGTGAATTACTGAATTTTGATAAAGAACAAAATAACATCGAGCGGGTGATTAAATTATCACGTGCTGCACGTTGGTCTGGGCTGAAAATACCGGCTAATGAAAATGGTAAAACACGCTTACCAGCACCAAGAGCTGCGGCTTTTGCACCGATTGAAAATGCACTTGCCAGTGAACAACCAGAGCAGGCACTCATGCTTGCTGAAGGCTTATTTATGGAAGGTGCGATGCAATTTAATCTCAACTTACAAATGTTGGTATTAAGTGCGTTAAAACAATTAAATAAAGGCAAGCTAAGTTACTGGCTTGAGCAGCAATTGATTAATTTAACTAGTCAGTTTCCGCTTTTAACTCATTTACAGTACGACGATGGCACAGGGTTATGCAGCCCAGCCAATAAAGAAACGTTACTTGAAATTAGCAATGCACAAACACCAGCAAGCAATAATTCGCAAGGCAATATTTTTGATGAACATTATAGCTTATTGGCTGATGAAGTAGTGCAAGGACAACTCAGTGCTGCGCTTAGCAAGGTTGAGCAATTAAGTACTCCTACCGGGTTTGACCAATCACAAAGCCAATTATTAAAAGCCAAGTTGTTACTTAAAGCGGAGCATTATGAACACGCTTTGGCAATTTTAACCGAATTACTTGAGCAAATTGAAACTTTTCAATTAGCGAAGTGGCAACAACATTTTTGCATGGAAGTATGGCGTTTTGCCAAACAATGTTACGCCAATCTGTCGTTGGCAGAAAGTGATGAAATGAGTTTAGCTGCTAAGCAAATTAGTCAGCGAATGATGGTAACCAATCCGGCTCAAGCAATAGCTTGGATTTAGTTACAAGAGCCTGACTAATGGGTCGAGGTTAATTGGAATTGATACAAACTGCAAAGGAAGAAACATGACAGATACATTTCAAAAAGAGATCCCAAGAGCTCGGATCAATATCTCTTTAGAGCTTGATACGGATGGCGCATCGCAAAAAAGCGAATTGCCACTAAAAATGCTGGTAATTGGTGATTACTCTAATGGTTTAAATACCCAAGACCTTGCTGAGCGTGAACGCGTAACAATCAATAAAAATAATATTGAGCAAGTGTTAAAAGATATGGCACCAAAGGCAAACTTTCAAGTTGCTAATAAGATCAAAGGCGATGGCGAGATCAACGTGAATTTACAGTTTGATTCGTTTAAATCGTTTGATCCAGAATCAGTTGCTTCACAGGTACCTGAGTTAAATAAAATGATGGCAATGCGTAACTTACTGCGTGACTTGAAATCGAATCTTTTGGATAACTCATCATTACGTAAAGAACTAGAGCGGGTATTACAAAACCAGCCAGAACTTGATGAGTTAAAAGCTAAGCTGGATGAAATTGCCCCGCTTGCTTCTGAAGACGAAAAACACCCAGTTACTGAATAAGGACGTTACCATGTCAATGCAAGAACAATTAAACGTTGCAGCTCATTCAATTGAGCAAGCTCCGGTATCAACCTACGAAAGCCTTTGTAACTTGGTCGATATTGCCCCAGTTGCAGATGAGATCAAATTAGACACTTTTCGTGATGCCAGCAACCTTGCTGAAACCCGTGCGAATGAGCGTTTAACAGCGGCAATCAATGTATTTTTAGATATGGCTGGCAGCAGCGGCCAAGAAGTTACGCGTATCGATAAGTTGTTGTTAGATGACTATATTGCGAAAGTTGATACGATTATCTCACAGCAGTTAGACCAGATTTTACATAATCCAAACTTCCAAAAAATGGAATCAGCTTGGCGTTCATTGCGTTATTTAATTAATCGCACGCCAAACAATGCCAACATCAAAATCGAAATGCTCGACGTTGATAAAGAAACCCTGCGTGATGACTTTGAAGAAGCACCTGATACCACGCAATCAGCATTGTACAAGCATGTTTATACCTCAGATTACGACACCCCAGGTGGCGAACCAGTATCGACTATGGTATCGAACTTTGAGTTTGATTGTTCAGCGCCAGATGTTTCATTACTACAAGAAATTTCACGCGTATCAGCTGCGGCGCACTGCCCATTTATGGGCAGCGTAGGACCTAAGTTTTTCTTGAAAGACTCACTTGATGAAGTATCTAAAATTCAAGATATTGGTTCGTACATGGAGCGTGCTGAATTTTTACGTTGGAAAAACTTCCGTGAATCAGAAGATTCACGCTATATCGGCCTAGCGTTCCCACGTTTCTTATTGCGCTTACCGTATGGTGAAACTAATCCACTGCGTAACTTTAACTACCAAGAAGATGTAAACAGTGAACACCATGAGCGCTATTTATGGGGTAACGCAACGTTTGCTTTTGCCGCCAATATTATTCGCAGTTTCCATGATAATGGTTGGGCAGTTAACATTCGTGGCCCACAGTCGGGCGGTAAAGTTGAGAATTTACCACTTCATTCATTCGAAGCAGGTAAAGGCTCAGAAACTAAGATCCCAACAGAAGTATTGATCTCAGAGACTAAAGAGCTTGAATTTGCTAACCAAGGGTTTATTCCACTTAGTTATTATAAAAATTCAGACTTTGCGTGTTTCTTCTCAGCTAATAGTGCGCAAAAGCCACAAGTGCTTGAAACGCCAGAAGCAACCTCAAACGCACGTATTAACTCGCGTTTACCGTATATCTTCTTAGTATCGCGCATTGCGCATTACTTAAAAGTGTTGCAGCGTGAAAACATAGGTTCGAGTAAACCTCGCCATGAATTAGAGCAGCAGCTTAACGATTGGTTAGGTGCGTTAGTTACTAAAATGAATAACCCTGATGAGTCGTTAATTGCAACGCATCCATTAAAAGATGCCAAAGTGACTGTTGCTGAAATTCCGGGTAACCCTGGTTATTACCGCGTTAGTACTTACATAGTGCCGCATTTCCAAGTGGAAGGTATTGATGTGCGTTTGGCATTAGTAGGGCAGATGCCTGGCGAAAAATGAACTGCCAAGCCGCCGATGAAACGCATTTAACGCAGGCTTTTAAAGTGTAAATACGTCAATTTGGTGAGTAGCTGGTTGGTGTAAAAATGTAGATGGAAAAAATTGCCCCAAGTTGGTTGCATCCAACTTGGGACATGTTCCCCAGTGGCATGAAGCAGAGGGCTTTTTGGGGGGCATAAACATGGTTGTTTATGCCAATGCCAACTAACAGGAAACACTTCATTCTAAAAGGAGAATAATGAAATGGCAATTCCAGCGTATATGTGGTTAAAGGATGACCAAGGTAATGACATCAAAGGTTCTGTAACTGTTGCAGAGCGTGAAGGTTCAATTGAGATCCTACACTTTGATCATGAACTTCGCATTCCTACAGATAACGACACGGGTGAACTTACAGGTACACGTAAGCATGAACCGTTTGTAATTACTAAAGCGGTAGATGCAGCTACACCGTATCTGTATAAAGCGTGCTCGAACGGTCAAACACTTAAGCAACTTGAGCTTAAATGGTACCGTATCGATGACACAGGGACTGAGCGTGAGTATTTCTGCCACAAGTTGGAAGATGTAAAAATTACGTCAATCTCACCAACAATGCACAACGTAAAAGACTTAGACAAGGAGCGTTATCCGCACCTTGAAACAGTATGTTTACGTTATAAGCGCATTACTTGGACATACCTTGATGGCAACATCGAGTTCTCTGACTCTTGGACTGAAGGTCGATAAGTCGGAATTTTTAAAGGATATGCGCAAGCATATCCTTTTATCAGAGGTAAGTTCATGGCGTTATTCGATTTTTTAACTCAACCTGTCATTCGTAATGGACATCAAGGTTTTCAGACTGATGAGCAAAATAGTGTCTGTAACCATCTTAATGAGCTGCTTAATGCTCGCCGTGGGGTGTTAAAGCATTTGGCTGATTATGGTTTGCCCGATGTTGAAGATATTTACGAAGGTTTGCCTTATTCGCAACATACTTTGGCGTTTGAGGTTAAAAAATTGATTGAGAAATATGAGCCAAGAGTGCGTTATGCCAATGTTATTCCAATGGAAATACGTGAAGAAAATTGCGTGATCCGACTGGATATTCAAGCATTTCTAACCAGTGGCCAATGTATTAAGTTAAACACGCGGTTTGAATCAGGCGGTAAGGCTGATGTAATGCAGCACGCTAAAAATGGTGATTAATATTTCAATGAAAAGGATATTTTAATGCAGCAATATTTTGATGCTCAAATGCGTTTATTAACGCAGGCCGGTAAACAGTTTGCACAACATTATCCTGAGCATGCGGGCATGTTAAATATTGATGCCTTAAAAGATCGCGACCCGCATATCGAGCGTTTACTCGAAGGTATGGCGTATTTAACTGCGCACACACAAAAACGCTTGGATGAATCAGTACCAGAAGTGTCAGAGCAAGTGCTGCGTCAATTATGTCCTATTCTGCTTAGTTATTACCCTTCGAGTACGGTAGTGAAATTTAGCCCTAAGCTGGCAATGCAAAAGACTCACATGATTGAAAAGGGTCTCACATTAAAAGCAGATACCGCTGTTGTTGATCATAAAAATATTACTTTTACCACCACGCATAATCTAACAGTAGCACCATTCGATGTTGAGCATGTGCGCTATCAAGAATCACATTTAGGTGCAGAGCTGCGCATTGGTTTACGTTTTGTATGCCAAGGTGAGCGTAAAAATTATGACTTATCAAACTTGCAGTTTTATTTACGCGGCGATACCCCGTTATGTAGCTCTTTATTTAAGCTGCTGCAAACGGCAGAGAAACATGCTGAACTTGATTTTGGCCCTGCGCATTTTGAGCATAATAAAAAGCTTAAAGTAAAAGGTTGCAGTGCCAGTTATTTAAATATTGATGGGGCTCTTTTACCGAGTGCTGAGCAAAGCCATCCAGGCTATGCATTATTACTAGATTACTTTAATGCCAAAGATCGTTTTTACTTTTTAACTTTTACAGGTTTGCAAGACGTTGAGTTTGCAGATCATATAGACCGCTTTGAAATAGTTTTTCGTGGCTCAAGTAAATTACCACCCGGACACCAATTATCCCGTGAAAACCTACTGATAAACTGCGTGCCTGCAATTAATTTATTTTCCCAAGCGGCAGAGCCAATCAGAATCGAACCCAATCGTACCGACTATATGATCACCGCAGATCAAAATCGTACCGATCATATTTTCAGTTACACCGTCGATTCGGTAATGGGGCGCAACTCGCTCAGTGGTAAAACCTATGATTATACACCTCGTTATCAAAGTGTATTTGAAGATGAGAAAAAGCTATTTACCGTATTAACTAAAGATGTGGGTGCAGCTGCGCCAACTCATTACTTACAGTTGCCTTTCAATCTAAATGATGAAAAAGAAACACTATCTGTTGATTTAACTGCTTTTAATGCAGGTTGGCCTCGGCAACTACTGCAAGAAGGTGATTTAAATATTGGCGGGCGCGATATGCCAAGTATTGCCGAGGTTGAGAATGTTATTAGGCCTACTAATTATTTACCGTGCCCAGATCAACCAAAACATTGGCAGCTGATCAGCTTACTTAATGTTAAGTTTTCCCAAATAACTCAAGTAACCGAGCTTAAACGTTTATTAGTGCTATTTGATTGGTCGCAAAAAGCTGAGAATCGCTTGCGTATTGAGAGCATTCAAAAAATAACGGCTACTCCGATCAGCCAAATAAAGCGTGGAATTTTTATTAAAGGCGTAGATGTATTAATTGATATCGATGAAAGTAAGTTTGTGTGCGATGCCGATCTTTATCATTTTTGTAATATGTTGCACCAATTCTTTTTAATGTACGCACCAATTAATGAAAGTGTGCAGACTCGCGTTAATGCTATTCCTAGCTATAAAACCTGGTGTTGGGATATTGAGCCGGGCAAGAGTTATCAATTATGAGTGTGCATGAACCAGCCATAAAGCATCCCGTTTGGGCTAAATTGCCCAAACCGATTGAGCAATTAATTGCTAAGCCTTGGCAGTTTAATTTATTTAAAGCGATGAGCTTAATTGAAAAGCATTGGGCAACGCCTCACGAACTTGACAAAGGCATTAGTGAGCGGGTGATGTTTAAGCCCTATAAAGAGCTTGGCTTTCCAGCAACCGATGTACGTGTGTGTAGCTTAGATAACCAAGGACGCGGGCGACTCAGTTTATCAACGTCATTCTTGGGTTTGTATGGGGTTGATGCGCCGATGCCGCATTACCTGTTAGAGCAAGCAGCAAGTGATGACGAAAGTGGTGACAGGGTTCGGCAATTTTTAGATATGTTTAATCATATTTTATATTGCCAACTTTTTCAGGCGTGGAAAAAGTCACAAATCAATGTTGCAGGACGTGGTGCAGATCAATTTGATCATTTAATTGAAGCCATTTTATCTACAAAAACAGATCAAAAAGTACAATGCGGCATTGCTAGCTTAAAACAAACCAGTGCAGCAGGCTTAACTCAATTACTGAAACATACACTTGCAGTGAAAGAGCTGCATGTTGACGATACCCGCGCTAATTGGCAAACAATTGATGCCCCAAGTACATTTGGTGATGATGCTCAGATGGTACTCGGTGGTTCTGCGGTATTAGGTAGCAAAGTATTAGTAAGTGGCAGTATTTTAACAATTGCCATCGGCCCTGTAGACAGTGAAACTGCCATTAGTTTGAACCCTTTGCATGAGCAAGGTAAAAAAATGGCGGCGTTATTAAGCACTCACTTACCAAGTAATGTGCAGTGGTTATGCCAAATCAAAGTGGCTAACGAAGCTGTAGAGCAACAGGCAATCGGTGTGTCACCGTTAATACTTGGACACAACAGTTATTTAGGTAGTGCTGCGGCAAACACAACCGTACACAGCTATACCCATCTTCAATATCAACATTAGTAAGAAACCAGATTTAAGGACAAAACAATGGATGCAAAAGGCATTAAACAACTTATCGACAAGCTAAATGGCCATACCGCGACCGCGCTTGAGTCTGCTGCAGGGTTTGCTAGCAGTCGTAGTCATTTTGAAGTGCTGCCTGAACACTTACTAATTAAGTTGATGGAAGAGGGCAGTAGTGGTGATTTAGAACAAATATTTCACTTTTTTAATATTAATCAAGATGCGGTATGGCATGAGTTGCTTGACTTTTTAAATCGCCAACCTGCGGGTAACCAAAGTAAGCCGGTGTTTTCTCGTCGTTTATATGAATGGTTAGAACGCGCATGGTTGAGCGCTAATGTGCAGCATAAAAGTGATTGGATCAACGGTGCTGCATTGCTTGATGCACTCACGGAGCTATTACCTTATAGCCCTGTGCTTCAATTACCAGCGTTGCTAGATAAAATTGACTCACGCTTTTTAGCCGAAAACCTCGATAAAATTTGTCAAAACTCAAGCGAGCGTTTAAACCCACAGGCAAAAACAGCTCAGCAAACGCAAAATAATGGCCAAAGTGAAGGTGGCGGCGCGCTTGATGAATATTGTGAAGATTTAACCGAAAAAGCTAAGCAAGGAAAAATTGATCCTGTACTCGGGCGAAACGACGAGATACGCATGATGGTGGATGTGTTATGTCGTCGTCGTAAAAACAACCCGATTTTAGTGGGTGATCCAGGGGTCGGTAAAACCGCCGTAGTAGAAGGTTTTGCACAGCGTATTATTGATGGTCAAGTACCTGATGAATTAAAAGGTGTGCGTTTATTAGTCTTAGACATGGGCTTATTACAAGCTGGCGCAGGTGTTAAAGGCGAGTTTGAGCGCCGTTTAAAAACAGTAATTGACGAAGTTAAAAACTCAACCACGCCGATCATTATGTTTATTGATGAAGCACACACCTTAATTGGTGCGGGTGGCGATGCCGGTATGAGCGATGCGGCTAATTTATTAAAACCCGCTCTTGCCAGAGGTGAATTACGCACAGTGGCAGCAACCACCTGGAGTGAGTATAAAAAGTACTTTGAGCGTGATGCCGCATTAGAGCGTCGTTTTCAACTGATCAAAGTCGATGAGCCAACGGAGCAAGCTGCGCAACTTATGCTAGCGGGTTTAAAAGATAAATATCAGCAACATCATAATATCCAAATTACCGATGATGCCATTGAAGCGGCTGTTGTATTGTCAGCTCGTTATATAACAGGCCGCCAATTGCCAGATAAAGCAATTGACGTACTTGATACAGCAGCAGCTCGCGTCAGAATGTCGTTTGCAACTGACCCTGCGGCAATTGAATCTGAGCGAGAGCATATAAATTATTTACAAACTCGGATTGCCAGTATTGCCAGTGAAAGCGAGCAAGGTTTAGCTGTCGATATGGATAAGTTATTGTACTTACAGCAAGAGTTAAATACTGCACAAGATAAACTTGCTGCATTAACCAGTGCTCGTGAGTCACAAATTGCCACTTTAAGCCAGATCAACGAATTTAAACAAGCAACCAATGCAAGCGAACAAGACAGTGCTGCACTACTTAGCTTGCGCCAAACTTTAAAAGAGCAAAACAGTCAAGATAATGGCTTATTTAGCGAAGTAGACGCTGATGCAGTGGCACAAATAATTTCTCAGTGGACCGGTGTACCTGTTGGTGCCATGGTTAAAGATCAGATCAGTAACCTCATTAATTTAGAAACGGCAATTGGTCAAGAAGTGATCGGACAGCAAGCGGGTATGGCAAAAATTGCGCAAGCATTACGTGTCAGCAAAGCGGGGATCAGTAATGAACAAGGACCGTTAGGGGTCTTTTTACTTGCCGGACCCTCCGGTGTTGGTAAAACTGAAACAGCCCGCTGTTTAGCTAAGCAATTGTTTGGTGGCGAGAAGTTCTTAACCACTATCAATATGAGTGAATATCAAGAGTCGCATACAGTATCGCAGCTTAAAGGTTCACCTCCTGGTTATGTAGGTTACGGTGAAGGCGGTGTATTAACTGAAGCGGTAAGACAGCGCCCATACTCAGTAATTTTGCTTGATGAAGTAGAAAAAGCGCATAAAGATGTGCTTAACATGTTTTATCAAGTATTTGAACGCGGCAATATGCGTGATGGTGAAGGCCGTGAAATTGACTTCAAAAACACCGTGATCATCATGACGTCTAACTTAGGTTCAGCAGAGCTAATTGATGCATGCACACCACCAACAGTGATCGATTTGAGTCCAGAGCAAGACGATGATGTAGAACAACCGACTGAGCAGCAGCAAGCCATTAATGACGCACTCAATCCAACGGATGCACCGATTAATGAAGATGGTAGCCCATGGCAAGTGCCGTCAATTGGTGCGTTAAGTGAATTAATTAAGCCACAGTTACTACAATTCTTCGCACCAGCTTTACTTGCACGCATGCAAGTAGTGCCTTATTTAGCGCTTGATCAAGATGCACTGCAAGCAATTGTTAGTTTAAAACTAGAAGCGATTGCTAAGCGTCTTGCTACAAATCATAAAATGCAACTGCGTGTTGATGCAAGTGTATTGAGTAAGTTAACTCAGCAATGCCAGCTTTCAGACAGCGGTGCTCGGATGGTAAATGCAGTCATTGAACGACAAATTTTACCAGGAATTGCTAAGTCTATTTTGGAATATATGGCGCAAGAAGATATGCCAGATATTTTAACGTTAACGGTTGATGAGCAAGACGAAATCACCGCAATATTTGCCGATAACGCCTAATTTAATAGATAAAAAAGGATTGAAAATGGGACTCATGGACATCTTTAGTGAACATAAAGCGAATACCAGTCATTTTAGCGTAAGTATACAAGGCTTACCTGATGGCATGGTGCAGGTAACTGACTTCACATCAATTAATGATAGCTTATGTGAAGACTATGAATTTAATATTCAAGTATTGAGTCAGGAACATTTAACTGCGCAAACGTTGCTAGGTAAAGATGCCAGTTTGAGTTTGGTGTGGTCTATGACAGATCGGACTATCTCAGGTTTACTAAGTCGTTTTGTAGCCCATGGTAAAAGTCACCAAGGTTATCATTACACGTTAGTGTTGAGTTCTTATTTAACTTTACTTAAGCATCAACATTCCAATCGTGTTTTTACAGCGATGGATCCCGCTGCCATTATTAAAAGTGTGTTTAATAAAGCGGGCTTCCCAATGCAAAAATTTAGCATGCAAGCCAGCGGCCCTAGCCTCGATATGACAGTGCAATATAACGAAACTGATTATGAATTTGTTACGCGTTTAATGCGTAAACATGGCTTTGTTTATAGTTTTGTTGAGCAAACTGACGCGGATTGCACTTTTAAAGTATGCAATAGCAGCAAAGATATTGCCGCTCTGTTTGATGAAGTAAACTTAAGTTATGTGCCACCATCTGGGCAAGTACGTACTAGCGAAACAATCTTCGCAATTAGTCGCCAAGCCCAACTTCAGCCGCAAAGTATTGCGTTAAACGATTATAACTACCGCGCACCAGGTAATTTACAGGTATCGGCGCAAAATAGCGCTTCGCAACCAGGATTTGGTGAAGACAGTCATTATGGTAATAACTATGCAACTTCTGGCGAGGGCAATACGCTTGCTAAAACGCGTCAGCAAGCGTTTGATTGTCAACGAGAGCAATTGATTATCGACAGTGATTGCAGGGCGCTTAGACCAGGAATGATTTTAACTATTTATGATCATCCAGATCATAATGGCCAATATTTGGTTGTGCGTGTTGATCATAAGGGTAGCCAGCAAGCAGGTGTGGAATATGGCGCTAACGTAAAAGGCTTAACTTATAAAAATCAGGCGTACTTGGTCCCATCGGATCAACAGTTTAAAGCACAGTTACTTCCAGAAAGACGTGTATTTGCAACTTTTAACGCACTAGTAGAGCAAGAAATTGATGATGATGGTAATTACGTAGTAAAACTGCCATTTAATCAAGATGGTGAAGGCCAACAAAGCCGCCCAACACGCTTAATGCAACCTTATGGTGGCAGTGGTCATGGCATGCACTTTCCGCTTACACAAGGTACTGAGGTATTAGTTTGTGGCGAAAATGGCGATTTAGACAGACCCATTATTTTAGGTGCGTTATACAACCAAAATGCACCTAACCCAGTTACCAGCCAAAATCCGACCGAGAATAAGCTCGTTACTAAAGCTGGCCACAGTTTAATAATGGATGATAAAAAAGGCGAAGAAAAAATTAGCCTTGCTAATAAAAATAATAAAAACCAACTATTACTCGATGCCACCAATGGCGCACATCAAGCAACGCTTAAGTCTGTAGATGGCGATGTAAAAATATCAGCGAAAGAAAATCTGCAATTTGTTGCTGAAAACGACGCCACCTTTACGGTTGCCAATGACTTTACTACGCGGGTAGAGAATAACTTGCAAATGCAAACCCGCGAAGGGGATATCACAGTAACATCGGCGGCAGATTTAACCCTCAAAGCCACCTCAAACACACGTATTGAAGCAACCGATGGCAGCTTAGAGCTTAAAGCGGATCAAGAGCTTAAATTACAAGGTGAACAAGATGTTAGCGCATATTCGGTTGACGGCAATTTAGAACTGCAAGCCCCCAATGGCGATATAGAAATTAGTAGTGGCGCAAATATTACCATTAAAGCGGATGGTCAAGGATCACTGCAATTGAGTCAAGGCGGTGCGAGTATTGAAATTGATGCCGGTGGTAACTTAACCATTGATGCGACAAGTATTACTTTATCGGCCAGTAATATCGCCGTGAAAGGCAGTGCAATTAGTAATAACTAGTTGAAAAGGAGTTTATTATGAGCGCTCAGATCCAAAGTATATTCAATCACGATCAACGTTTAGCGTGTGTGAGTCGTGTCGACAGTTTTGGCCGTGTAAAAGCGGTATTAATTAATAATGTTGAACATCAAGTTATTGCGCAAGGCGCACATGTCAGCATCGCAGAAGTAGGGGCTAATGTATTACTTGTACATAGCGCACAAGGCTTTATTGTAACGGCGCTCTTAGCGCAAGCGGATCAAGCACCTGCCGCGCAAATTAATAATTCGCAAGGGCATATCGTTATTGAAGCCCAGCAAAGTGTTAGCCTACAAACGGCCAAGGGTAGTGTTGAGGTATATGCAGACGGCACTATCGTGCTTGAAGGGCAAGATATTACAGCAAACAGCGAGCAAGACCTTACCTTGGCTGGCTGGCCAATTAGGCTTAATTAGCACTATGTTCGCACCTGTATATAAAGTAAAACTTCATAATCAGCGCCTCACCACCTTGTTAAAGCACCGGCAAAAGTTGTTGCAGCAAGGGGCGTTTTCGTTGGCACGTTTTAGCGTGATCGACACGCAAATGCTCAATCATTTATATACCCTAAGTGAGTTGGCAGGCGAAGCGCCAACGGATTATTTTTCAGCGCAAAACTTAACCCAAGTAAGCGAGTTAACATGGCAGGCTTTGTGTGAACTTGCGCAGCAAAATAGCGAACATAGTGAAGTATATCGTTTAATAGCGGCTGATTTATTCATTACTGCTATTGATGACTTTACTGCCTACTTTCATAGCTTAAGAGGCAGTGAGCAATTAGCGCAGTGTGAATTACTTCAACATAATTTAAAGCATTGGCAGCTTAACGATTTAAAAGCGCTACGCACCAGTGTACTTGAGGGTAAAGAAAAACCCCAAAACGTGGTTAAAACCTTATTATTTTCACAACCTCTTACAACCAGTGAATTACTCGCAGCGGTATTACACAAAGATTTTGAGATTGCCTTTGCTGCGTTAGTAAATAGTTATTGTGCAGGGCATGACGATGTAAGCGATAAGCTATTTAAAGTGTTTGCAAAAACCGCAGATGAACAGCAAAAAGCACAATTACTCGCTTTAGCGGGTTTACTTAATGACACGCGTTGGTACGAACCCTGTGCATTATTTTGCAAAGCAAATCCAGAGCACTGCTCGTTTGTATTAAGTCATTTTGTTTATAAACAAGCGCTGCCATTGGTAATGGATTTAATGACCATCGCAGTAACACAACCAAGTGCTTATGCAGCGTGGCTCACATTAACAGATAGGCCGCTTGCCAAAGCTGAAAAAATGTCAGTCGTCAGTGATAACAATGCAGTAAAACCGCAAAGCGGCATTAACCTTGATGATGCCGAGCACGTAAGGCAAGCGTTTGCAATGCAAGCAGGTGAGCAACTTTTAATGGGCATTAGTTTTACCAAAGCCAATAGCGCACAAAAACTCGCTAAATTAGCAGGCTCTTTAGTACAACGTGTTATTGCCCCTCATTTTGATTTAACAAGTGCATGTGGTTTATTTCATGTCCAGCAAAGTGCATCGCAGTGGCAATTACTGTTAAGTGAAAAAGTGGAGAACGTTCATGCTTCATAATCTTTCTCCTTGGCAAGCCAGTACGTTTAGCGGCTGGTTAGAAGACAGTACTGAAGGTCAAGTGGTGGTGGTAAAACAAAGCTTTGAGTTTGATGAGCAAGGCAACGTTACAGCCATTGAACCTGGTCCTGAGATTGTTATTGCTGATGATTACCAAGGCGATCCTAACAGCTCACCGATTTGTGAAGTAAACGAGCAGGTGGCTTTTAAGTATGGCTTTGAAGTATATGGTAATTGCACTGCTTATCCGCCAAAAGGAAAAGACGCGCGCGTTATTGAGGTTGAGCTGGGTCTTGATTCGCCTTCGCAACCTTTGTTTAAAAAGCGTTTACGTGTAACCGGAGCGCGTTATTGGCGACGCTCGTTGCTTGGACCAGTCGCTACAGATCCAGATATTATTACCCCAGTGGCACTCAATTATATGCAGGCTTTTGGTGGCAAAGAGCTAAATAACGAGAGCAACACGTTCTTAGAAAACCCAATCGGCCGTGGTTTTAAACTTAAAAATAAGCACGCGGTTGGCCAGCAGTTACC
Organism: Pseudoalteromonas sp. B160; assembly: GCF_037162485.1. Taxonomy (NCBI): domain Bacteria; kingdom Pseudomonadati; phylum Pseudomonadota; class Gammaproteobacteria; order Alteromonadales; family Pseudoalteromonadaceae; genus Pseudoalteromonas; species Pseudoalteromonas sp. B160. Next base: position 154,517 of record NZ_JARLUX010000002.1, read on the forward strand.
CAGTGTTGAATACGCTAACTCATTACTTAGAAAACCTAGCCACAGCACACCGGTCGCAAGCTTTTCGGCCATACCAAGCCATTGGTCGCCACGAGTTGAACGCTTACCAGAAATAGACGAAACAGCACTTATGGCGGGAGAGTACCCGTTTAAAACAACACAGCCAAAAGATTTATACAACACAGCGCCCATTGATCAGCAAGTTGCAGCCGAGTTTGGCAAAGGCTGGGCGTGTCAGTTAACAGGGCTTTATCCATTACAACAATACGGACAACAACAACGTATAGAACTGCCGTACCAAAAACCTATTGTGGAAGTGGTAAATACACTAGCCCGCGAGCGGCTAACCATGCGCTGCGACACCTTAGTAATTGATTCCGACGCCCAGTGTTTTTCTCTGCTTTGGCGCGGTCATATTAGTCTTGAAAAAGTAGGCGCAAATAGTCAAATACTCGTTGCCTCAGAACAAAATAGCGGTAAAGAAAATTAATATGAAACAACTTACTTTTGACAGTCTTTATCATATTAATGCTGCCGGCTGTACATCAAGCAGCTTGTATACTGCAGTGGCTAATAAAATGCTTTTTTCTAAACCAAGTAAAGCATTAATTCGATGTGATATTAGTTTAGATGCGCCGTATATTTTTGTTGAAATAGACGAACTTGCGCAACTCGATAGAGTCACGCGCTGTTTATTAATGCTCTCGCACCTACTTGAGCAAGTTGATATAGCCACGTTAAGGCAAACAAACCGCATTAGCCAAATTGTATTTTTACTGCCCGTTGATGAAATTGAACAGCCACTGATAAGCGATGAAACACTCGCTGAGCTACTCCAAGAGTGTATTGCAGAACAAATACCCGCCTATTCACAGATGCCAACATGTGACTTAACCACCATAAACAACGACACCTTAGTAATCGCTGTGGATTCATGTAATAGCTATCAATATGTGAGTGAACAAGCTAAACGCTGCACCGTGCAAGTATTAAACGGCCCACCAGGCGTTATATATGGCGAAGGTGGATATGCACTGTTAATACACCCGCAAGGCAAGCTTACCGCGCAATTATATGACGGCCAAATGACGGCTCAATTAGCACAGGCCAATTGCACCAGCCAAGACCGTTATTTATTTGTGGGCGAACAATCACTTACTTGGCAAAAAAAATGGTTTGCTTACACACAAAAATTGTACAAAAAAGGCCAGCCGCTCATTGAGTGTGCAGAGTTAGCAACGACGATAGGCCATCAAGGTAATGCAAACTCATTAGCGGCACTTACACTAGCACAAAGCTATTTATGCAACCCGCTTACGCGCTCACTTGAGCAGGTATTTGTTATTTTTAATGCACCTAATGAGCAGCTAGTCAAAATTTCAAGGAGTGAAAAATAATGCCTTATATTAACGCCGCAGCAGGCAAACAAACAGGCAGCGTACAATATGATATTGATGCGCTGAGCGCTGATGTGCGCACCGGTGGCTCAGTAACATGGCGACATAACAACTCAACATTGCTTGGGCTTAACAATAGCGCCCGCAGTAATGGTGCGCTAGGTAAAGCTAACGGTATCGCTATTTTTGAAGATAAAGCCAGTGGTGACGCCGCCTTTTTAGCTGAGATTGCCAGGCCAAAATACCGCGAGAAAACCCTCGGTGAAATGGTAAATATTTTTATACCTGATTATATTATTCCACCGCCACAATGGGATAGCCAAAAAAACGAACCTAGGCTGCCATGGAATGAACCGCAAACTAATATGGATGTAAATAAACCCGTTAGTAACGCGCAAGCATTCTTAGATTTAGTATCAACGCATTTAGGTTGGCAAGCCGGTAACCAAGAGCAGCTTATTAAAGATACAGCTTCACAAGCACCACAAGTACAAGCTGTATCGGGGCAAAATGTGCTGATAAATGGTCGCACCGCTGTACATCAAGATAGTGGCGGTAAACTTATGACGGTGGATGTCTGCTTAACCACAATTGGGACTAGCGTTGTACCAATTCCATACGCAAATAAAGCGCAATCAAGTGACGTTACAGATGTTGCCAGCTCAGTAAAAGTCAATGGCAATGGCGCCGCTAATATAAATAGCACTTTTTCACAAAGCTCAGGTGACTCCCCTGGTGATAAAAAAGGCGTCGCGAGTAAGAAAAACGACGGTGAAGCTGAATTTATCATGGGCTCGTTTAATGTATTAATTGAAGGTAAACCCGCTGTACGCCAAGGTGACCCGATGATCTCTAATTCTAAAAACACCCCACCTGCGCCACTTATGCAATCCGGCGGCCCCGCACCAAGAGGGTTGAGTGTGCAAGTGAGGGATAGTTTGGGTGATGCTGGTACAACGCACGGAGCAAGTATTTTAGTAAAAGGGGTTGATAGTAATGACGCATCGCTTGGTGCAATAAAAGCAACCCAAGGAGCAAATGAGCAAAAAGTGCCAATCGCAGATAAGCAAAATATCAGTGGCAAAAACGCGTCAATTAATTTTACAGCAGGTGCTTAATATGGGATTAATTAAATTAGATTCGGAGATAAAGGGTGAATGTGGGAGTTCATATATACCTTTCGGCTATACACAACCTTATACTTTAGATAATCCGCCAAGTGATGACAATAAAGCGCAATTTATTTCGGTAAAACCAACCGTTTTTACCGAGGCGTCCCTTGATAAAAACAAAGCTAAACCTGCGCAATTTCAAGTGTTAGGAGAAGACGAACGACCTGTTAGTAACTTAAACGGCTTTTACTATATATTCGTTAATGGTTATTTATGGCGTGAAATTGCAGCTGTTGACAATGGTTGTTTATCTGAAGTTGATTTGGCAACTGAATTTGGCAAAAACGAGCGTTCATATTCGGGTTTAGTTACCCAAACAATCTTGCTGCCTAAGAAAACAAATGGTTTAAACTGTGAGCCAGGTTCACTTAGTGACCCCACGGTACAAGTTGCTTTTTCCATCGCCCAATGGTCATGGCTGTATATTGTGAGCCTCGGCGGACTGTACAAAGATGATCCAAGACAAAAAAGTGCTAACGCCACTTCACCTACACATGTTGAAGACCAGGGATTAGCTGATTCATTACGAAACGCTCGCTGTCAACAAATTGATTTAGCAGTAGCAGAGCGTGAAGGGCAAATTACAATACATGACCCAGGTGGCATAGCGCTTTCTCTGTTAAATAAGTGCCAAGTGATTTTTTTACAGCTACAGCTTGAGAATAAAAAGCTAACAGATAAGAAACATTATGATTCAGGTGTGTTGGCTTATCAAGCGATGCTAAATGATGATTTGCATGAAAAAGTGATGCGCGATCATTATATATTCCCACATCGAACTTCGATGACTCCTATAAAAACCAAAAAAGAGGGATATGCAGACTTAAGTTCTGGTGCAAAGTTTTTACGTAGTGGAGCAAAGCATCTAGACAAAGAATATCTAGAGCAATACTTGTCAAATGACAAATTAGAGAAATATTTAAAGGAGTTACCAATAGCACAAAAAGAGTTTGTTGATTTTTTACAAGACTTAAATAACGACTCATCTTTAACTTCTAAGCAAAGTGATTATATTGGTTTAGCTCCAGTAATGAATGATTGGGTAGCCCTTGAAAATGTAGATTATTTATTTGGCTTTAATTTTATTACTAATGTATTAAATATGTTGAGTATCGACGATGTTTCAACTGGTGTATTTAGACCTTGGAAAGAAAAGTTACCTGCTGAAAACGAGCGTAAAAAAATATAAATAAAGCCACAAGCGCAATAGAAAGCTTTTTAAAAGCAACGTTTGAGCAAGGCAATTGGTTATCTGACTGCTTTATGATCCCAGAAGGGCACTTCGATATAAACCAGCCTGGGAGTGTTGTATTAAACAAGTTGCCGGAAGAAAAAAATAATGGCGAAGCTAAATTTAGATTTGAAGAGTTTAAGCGCATTCATAAAAAGTTGATCGAAGAAAAGCAAGAGCAAGACAGCTTATTAGCTAATAAAGGTTTAAAAGAGTTTTTTGGTAAAGCAAAAGATGCGGTGGGGTATTTAACCGGTGCGTGGGGGCGTGTTGCAAGTCAATATCAAAACGGCGTTTTAAAACCACATACTGTAAAAATTAGAAACTTAATGGTCTCATATAACAAGGCGCTTGGAATTAGTGACTTTGCAGATATTCATGTTAAACAAGCTGGGGCTGTATTAGGTGATAACCCATCAGTAATAGCCATAACCAATTATAAGCGCACGCAAAACAATAGGCAGCAAAGGCGTGCAATGTTACGTGAAAGCGTGAAAAATCCGCCACCAAATGCAGTAACGATTTATGATAGTAAAAATAATGTAATAGCAGCTGAAGACCCTAAAGCATTTGGCAGCAACAAAGGTTATTTTAACCCTAAAAACTGGACAGATTATCATGATCTAATTGGTCGTTATGATTCAATAGATGGTGATCTCGTCGTTGTTCCTAAAACACACAGATATGCGCTGTATTACGATAACCCAGACTTTAAACTAGGGGCTGTAGATACTGTTAAGCTCAAAGGTGTGAGAGTTTTAGAGCACAACTTGCCAATGGTGATGTTAGCGTTTGAAATGTTTAATGCCAACGAGATGATTAAAAAATTTAAGGCAGGGGACAAGTTTGATGTAAAGTTCGCCTTAGATTCAATAAATCTCGTGTATAGTCTTGCGACATTATCAGTAGAAGTTGCATCATTTCGCATAAGTCGATTATCCAACTTTGTTGGAGGTACAATACTTATAGCTAATAAAGCAATTGCTGTCTCTAAAGCTCTAGGTGCGCTTGGGTTGTTTATTTCATTAGTTGTAACAACTTATGATGTGTATAAATCTGTAATAAAAAATGATATGGATGCTGCTTTTTTCCATGCATTGAGTGGCGCTGTCGCTATAGCTGGTTTTATATATCTTGGTGCGGCATTGCTCACTACACCTTTAGGGTGGGCAATAATCGCAGTAGGCTTGATCATTGCAATTATTGCTATATTAGTCACCGATAATGAATTAGAAACGTGGACTAAAAATGGCCCATTTGCAAAAGACGCAGATGACCGCTGTACTGGCAGTTACAAAAAGTGGCAAACACAACCAAAAGAATGTTACGCCGCATTAGTAGGCACATTGATGAGTCCAAATGTTACATTAGGGGTTAAAAAGCTAACTGGTTCCCATTGCCAGTTAACCATTGATGTAGACACACCAAACTTTGCTTTAGGTCAATCGGAACTTCTCGTTCAGGTATATCAAATTGAAGATGAAGGAGTTTTACATTTTGAGCAGGAATTCCGTTACGATCATAAAAATTGGCAAATAATCCAAAAAGAAAACACTGAATCAGGAGCTATAACCGGGTTTAAATATACTATTCCGATATTATCAATGTGGCCGAAACATTTTGAAGTTGATTGGAAAGTAAAAGTGCAGTACCGCCTAGATAAAAATGTGACCTTGCCCTATGTGGATATCGATGAGCGTAATGACTGGGATAAAGGTGAACAACCAGATAAAGCATGGATAATTAAGGAAATAGTATATGCTTGAGCAATATGCTGACACAGCTTACAGAGGTAAGCAAGATGCAAAATTTAGAGATGAAATAGCGACTGATGAGCGTGACTCTATGTATTGTCGTTACCAAAGTAAGCAGGCAATATACCCAAGAGGTAAAGTGTTTGGACATTGCTTTGATAGTTTTCAAGATTCAGCTTATAAATATAACTTATCAGGGAAAGCTGAATATTATAGAAAAGTTTTAGGAAATGATGATTTTACTCTTAATTTGCCTACAAAAGGGAGTAAGATAACGGATTCATTGGTCTTTTTTTGGATAATAGCACATTTAGGTATTTTGTTTTTTTTATTTACTCTACCGTTTTTTTCACTTTATTTGGTCGTATTGAACTAGCGCTTGAATCTTTTTTATTTGTTTTTATATTTTGGAGTGGATCTAAATTATTTAATCTAACTATTTGGAAAGCAATCCGGATTAGAGTGTCCTCAGGGGTTTTATTTCATCGTAAAGATGGTTCTGTAACCATATCTAATGAACAAAGTAGCACACAAGATAAATTGCTTTTTGAAGAGTTTAATGCTCACTATTGTGTGGAAAATAATCCTGGAAGCGGCTTTCCTTACAGAGGCATTACTTTATTACATTACCAGAGAGATTTTTCTTATGATAGGACTGGAGCAAACTTAATAAGCAGTGGATTTATTCATTGGGAATTATTACAAAACTTCATGGATGTAACTGAACCCTTAGCAGATATCCCACAATTTGAATATTACCGTGAGTTTGATAAAACAACCGCTGAGTTTGATAAAGCGAATGGCCGTCCTAAGTATTTTTGGTATCGGGTCGATAAGCATTTCAAGAAGAGAGTTAATGAGGAAAAACTATTACTCATTAATGAATTTAATGATGAAGAACAGCTCAATAACTTATTGACGGGTAAACCTATCAGAAAGCTAACACCGCCGGATATATTTAAGTTCCCGTGGAAATATGCAGATGATATAAAAGCTGAAAGCGAGATAAAGTTTGGTAAAACACTGTGGCAAAAATTCACCTCATTTTTGATGATTGATTTATAGCTAAGTAAAGAAATAAATAGGATTTAACCCAAGCAGTAAGTCACTGCTTGGATAGAAAAGGATTTTAATGTCAATTTCATATAAATTTGCAAAACTAAATGCAAAAGTGATAGAAAAATCGCAGAACTTTAAACACTATATTTCCTCAAAAAAGTATGAGTATAGTTCACCTAAAGGGTTAATGATTGTCCGATTTTTATTAGAAAAAGAGGATAATAAAAAAGTACAGCCTCAAAGCTTGGATAATGAAAGCCGCTACTTGGGTTTTCATAATGCGGGGGATTGGACGCTAGGGTTAACATTAGGTCCTATTCTTTTAGGGGCAACAGGTAGTTTTGTATCTATATTGGCTATTTTTGGGGTTTTTATTATGGACAATATGGAATACCCATGGGCTTTTCTATTATTTACTATTTGCTGGAATTTTTTCTTTCTCAACTTCAGCCCCATTTTGGCGCGTCATATCTTGCCAAAACGTGAAATATATTTTGATCGCCAAAACCAAACAGTGAACTTTACGTGGTCGGTTGATAATGCCGAAAAAAATGAGCATGGCCATTCGACTTTTCCGTTTGAGGATATAGAAGCGTTTTATTCTAAAGCGAACCATTCACAGGGCCATGGTGTGACCCATGCTATGTATATTGCCCATAAAGATTATGAAAACCACCATGGTGCATTTAGTGAAATACGGGTTAAAGACAACCCACAAAACCCAAACTACTGTAAGTATACATGGGAGCGCGTAGTGCGCTTTATGGACTTAAGCAAACCGCTCGTTGATTCACCAGAAATCGAGCCATTTCGTCATTTAGACCCGATAACACGGGATTTTGATAAGCAAAATAATCGCCCTGAAAAGTACTGGCGTTTAATGAGCTACAAACAAATGCAGCAGATAGAAGAACAGCTTGATAACGATATTTATCGCTTTAACTTTGACGGTGCCATCACCAACCCAAAACGCTGGGCAAATAAAGAAATCACCAAACCGTGGGAAAAGTGGCCAGTAGATGAAAGCCTAAACCAACCAGACAACCCCCGTATTGGAAACGCCTGATGAAAACCCTTGCAATGCAAATTATTGCGGGTGTTTAAACGCGATTGCTCTTTAAAAATCTGAAAAGGAATTCAAACCTAGGCGGTATATGCTGCCTAGGTTTATCGTCACATGGCGACACAATGACCCCACTTTCTCAGATCCAAACCAATATTTTAAATATATCCAAAGCGTATTGTTTTTGCCTAAGGTGACTGTTAATACTCCTACTTTTTTGATGGTCGCAATTATTATACGGTAAAAGTTGAATTGCCAATGTTCATAGTGGGTAAATCTGAGTTGCTTTTAGATGTAAAATACTCATGGCGGCATCCAACAACGTTGAATGTTTATAAAAAAGCGACTTGGGTTGAAGGCACTAAAGAGTATTTATCTGAATTTGATGAAAATAGCCTGAGCTTAAATGCAGCCACCTATGAGTTTGAAATTGAATCACCGAACATTAGTGTGTTTGATGTTGAAATAACATCAACACTTATTTACAACGAAAGTCTAACTTTACCGATAGATTTTGATGCGTTTGAAAAGCCAATTGAAAATGCCTCACTTGAATTAGCAATTGCATAAGGAAAGTAATGCAAAATAATGACTACCTAGCCGTTGATATCATGCCTAAAAAAACGCGATTTAATTGTTTTTTTACCCTCATAAAATCAAAGAACGATATAAAAAGTTTAAAGGCTTATGTTATTTGTATAATTGGATAGATACTGACATGCATTTAGTTGAAACCCAACCGCAAAGATATCGGTCTTTTAAGTGTGGCAACGATCCTATAAAAACGCTCTTCTTTGGACCAATGGCAATTGGGTTTACTTTAAGTTTGCTATTTGTCATTTCTTGTGTTGTTGCTACCTACTCGGACGAACCTTATCAATGGTGGGTACCGTTACTTACATTTAGTTGGAATTTATTTTTCTTGAATGTATTACCAGTTACATTTAGGTTTACATCTAAAAAAATAATATATTTTGATAGATTAAAGCAGACAGTGGGTTTTACTTTCAATATACCAGACTGTGAACAGCGTGATGAATTAGGTAATTGCTGCTTTAGTTGGGATGAAATAGTGTGTCGACTTGATATTGCATCTACGCGTCCGGGAGTTGTAAGCTACTTCCCGAGTATTAGCCATATTGATTTAGAAAAGTATCCAAAGACTAAAATGCTAGGTACGGTGGCGGATAATGGAGAAACACCAGCATATTGTTACTTGTATTGGGAAAGTAATGTACGTTTCATGGATTTAACTAAACCTTTACCTGATGTACCTGAATATGAAGAACACCGGCATTTAGACCCACGGACAGCTGAGTTTGATATTCAAAATAATAGACCTGTAGGTTTTTGGCTCGACTTTTCATTTTCGCAACAACAAGAAATTTGGCGAAAATTAAAAGAAGAAGCTTGTGACTTTGATTGGCTGGAGGGAAAGCCTAACGAAGAAATAACCAAACCTTGGCTGCATTTTAAAGGTGAGCCAGAACGTATCGAAAAACTGACATGGAAATATAAAGCAAAGCGTTTAGCACTGCAGTTGTTTATGGGAATACCTTAAAAGATGATTTTATGTCTAGTATTAGGCTAAGTTTATTTTTAATAAAAGGCATTCAAATCTAGACGATATATGCTGCCTAGGTTTATTAAAGCAAAGGAACCTGATGCAAAACAATAATTACTTTGGTGTTGGAATAATGCCAAAGAAAACGAGGTTTAATCGTTTTTTTGAATATCGTAGTATAAAAAGTATATATCACGAATTTAAAGGCCTGTGTTTTTTATATGATTGGCTTGATACGAACAAGTTATATGAAAATCAGCGCGAAAAATACAAGCTTGTCCCTTGTGGTAATAACCCTATAAAAGCCATATTATTCGGTCCAATGGCCATTGGAGCTGTATTAAGCTTAATTACATTAATTAGTATTTTATCACTTCCATTTTATGATGAAGGTGAAAAATTTCAGTGGTGGATACCTCTTGTTACCTTTTGCTGGAACTTATTCTTCTTAAATTTACTACCAATAACTGCTAGGTATATACCTGATAGGGTGATGTATCTTGATAGGCAAAACCAAACGGTCGGATTTACTTTTGATATACCAGGTTGTGAACAACGAGATGACTTAGGTAACTGTTGCTTTAAATGGGAAGAGATTGTTTGCAGGTTAACCTCGAAAATGGGCGCGCCGGGTGTAATGAATTACTTTCCAGAAATTAGTCATATAGACCAAGAGAAGTACCCTAAAACAATAGTAACCGGTTCAGTTGTCGAACTTTCAGCTAATCCAGTGCATTGTTATTTATTATGGGAGTGTTATGTGCGCTTTATGGATTTAAGTAAGCCATTGCCCGATGTGCCGGTATATGAACAACACCGACATTTAGATCCAATTACAGCAGAGTTTGATAAAAATAATAATCGTCCTTCAGACTTTTGGGTAGACTTTTCAATTGAACAGCAAATTGAAATTAGGGACGAAATTTTAGAAGATGCTTTTCCATTTGATTGGCTAAAAGGTAAAGCCAATGACGAAATAACGAAACCTTGGCAGCATTGGAAGGCAGAGCCTGATCGCATAGAACAATTAACGTGGAAATATAAAATAAAGCGTTTACTGGTTCAGCTTTTTATCGGCTTTCCGTGAAACGGCTTAAGTTTCAAATTCAATGATACGTTAACAATCAGAAAAGGAATTCAAACTGAGGCACTTTAAAGTGCCAAGGTTGATTAAACAATAAGGATATTAAATGCAAAATAATGACTACCTAGCCGTTGATATCATGGGTAAAAAAACGCGATTTAATTGTTTTTTTTACCCTGAGAGATTAAATAGCCTCAAGGATAAATTCAAAGGCTTATGCTATTTATATAATTTACCTGCAAGAAAGCAAAAAGAAATACAAAAACATCCTGAACGATATAAAGTAGAAATGTGCGGAAATAGCCCAATTAGAGTTATATTGTTTGGCCCAATCATAATCGGATTTACTTTGAGTTTAATCTTGTTGATCTGTTGCTTTGTGGCCACCTATTCCAATGAGCCATTTCAATGGTGGATACCTATACTCACTTTTTCTTGGAACCTGTTTTTTCTTAACTTATTACCAATAACAGAGAGTTACCTCCCTAAAAAGCAAATATATTTTGACAGAAAAAAACAGTTAGTCGGCTTTACCTATGAGATACCCGGTTGTGAAGAGCGTGATGAGCTGGGTAATTGTTGTTTTAAATGGGCTGATATTGTGTGCCACCTTGATATTGTGGCAACACGCCCGAGCGTAATGGGGTTTGTACCTTTTATTAGTCATATTGATGAGGATAAATACCCCGAGACTAAAATAGCAGTTCAGGTGCCTGATAACTCAAATAACCCGATGAACTGCTATTTATATTGGGAACGTGTAGTGCGGTTTATGGATAACAACCAACCACTGCCTGATGTGCCTGAGTATGAAAACTACCGCCACCTTGATGAACTCACAGCTGAATTTGATAAGCAAAATGACAGACCCAATAAATTTTGGAGTGATTTTTCGCTTGCTCAACAAGTCGAAATTTGGCAGAAATTTAATAAAGAGGCTGCGCATTTTAATTGGCTTAGAGCGACACCTAACAAAGAAATAACCAAACCTTGGCTGCATTTTAAAGGTGAGCCAGAACGTATCGAAAAACTGACATGGAAATACAAAGCAAAGCGTTTAGCACTGCAGTTGTTTATGGGAATACCTTAATAGATGATTTTATATATAGCATGCAACTAGGATTGTGATAAAAATTAAAAATGGAATTCAAATCTAGGCTGTATATGCTGCCTAGGTTTACCGCCACGTTGGTAGCTAATACGGAAATATATGCAGCTGGTTTTTATATCTTGGTGCGGCATTGTTCACTACACCTTTAGGGTGGGCAATAATCGCAGTCGGTTTGATCATTGCAATTATTGCTATATTAGTCACCGATAATGAATTAGAAACGTGGACTAAAAATGGTCCGTTTGCTAAAGATATTGATGACCGCTGTACTGGTAGTTATGAAAAATGGCACACTCAACCAAAAGAGTGTTATGCCGCATTAGTGGGCGCATTAATGAAGCCAAGCGTCACGCTCGGTGTTAAGCGATTAACCAGTACCCATTGCCAATTAACTGTAGATATAGACACATCAAACTTTGCCTTAGGGCAATCAGAGTTATTCGTTCAAGTTTACCAAATTGAAGATGAGGGAGTTTTGCATTTTGCAAATGAATTTCGTCACGATCATAAAAATTGGCAAATAATCCAAAAAGAGAATACTGAATCCGGTGCCATCACTGGGTTTAAATATATAATTCCAATATTATCTATGTGGCCGAAACATTTCGAAGTTGATTGGCAAGTAAAAGTGCAGTATCGCCTAGATAAGCATGTTACTTTGCCCTATGTGGATATTGATGAGCGTAATGATTGGGATAACGGTGAGCAACCAGATAAAGCCTGGAAAATAAAGGAAATAGAATATGCTTGAGCAGTATGCAGAGACCGCTTACAGAGGTAAGCAAGATGCAAAATTTAGAGATGAAATAGCGACTGATGAGCGTGACTCTATGTATTGCCGTTATCAAAGTAAGCAAGCGATATTTCCTAGAGGTGATGTGTTTGGGCACTGTTTTGATAACTCTCAAAGATTAGAATATAAATTGAATATAAGTGGTGCCGCAAATCAGCATCGAAGTATTCTTACTCAAAATGAGAGCCAACTGGAACTACCATTGGCTTCTAATCCTGTAAGTTTCATAGACACTTTAACTTTCGCTTGGGGAGTATTCCACATATCAATATTGTTTCTTTTGATAGCTTTTCCTATTACTAGTTTTTTTCTTGGAGATATTGCAGAAGCATTTGATAGTTACACTGTGTTGTTATCTGTGTGGTTTTTTTCAAAAATTTTAAATTGGGTGATATGGCCATATTTTAGATCTAATTTTAAATTAGCAGTTATTTTTGATCGTAAAACAGGTGTAGTTAAAATACCAAAAAGCGATGCAAAGAGTTTTGCTTATTTAAGCTTTGAAGAATTTAATGCTCATTATAAAGCTACACATAATCCCAAAAGTGGATTTCCACACAGGGGGCTTACTCTTCTTCATTATAAAGAAGAGCAACGTTATGATGTTGCTTACAACAATGAGATCGCTTGCAGTTTTCAACATTGGGAATTATTACAAAATTTTATGGATGTTACTCAACCCTTAGCAGATATTCCACAATTTGAATATTACCGTGAGTTTGATAAAACTACCGCTGAATTTGATAAAGCCAATGGCCGCCCTAAGTATTTTTGGTATCGTGTTGATAAGTCTTTTTTAAAAGAAATGTCCAAAGCAGATGACGAGTTGAGAAAAGAATTTAATGATGAAGAGCAGCTCGATAACCTTTTGATGGGTAAACCTATTAAAAAGCTCACACCACCTGAAATTTTTAAATTACCGTGGAAATACGCAGATAACATTAAACCTGAAAGTGAAATTAAGTTTGGCAAAACACTGTGGCAAAAACTCACTTCGTTTTTGATGGTTGACTTGTAAGCAGTGGAAGTCAACATAAAAAACTACAGCTTTCTGCTTTTCATAAAAACACAGAATATCAAATCGGTTAACTGACCATAGCTCTTTAACAATCAGAAAAGGAATTCAAGCCTAGGCAGTATAAGTGTTGCCTAGGTTTACCGTCACGTTGCTGGCTAACATGGCGACATAATAAACAGTTAAGAAAACAGCCATTTTAATTTGCGTAGGCGCGGCTTTACGCTGCACAAATTGAACAATAAAAACGACATTCAGTTTGAATAGTTAAGATGGCTGTCATCTTAAATTTTTCCGATAATGAATCAGAAACTTGGACTAAAAATGGCCCCTTTGCGAAAGATGCAGATGAGCGCTGTACAGGCAGTTATAAAAAATGGCACACCCAACCAAAAGAGTGTTATGCCGCATTGGTAGGCACATTAATGAGCCCGAGTGTCACGTTAGGTGTAAAAAAACTCACCGATTCTCATTGCCAATTGACTATTGATATAGACACGCCAAACTTTGCCTTAGGGCAATCAGAGGTATTCGTTCAAGTTTATCAAATAGAGGATGAGGGAGTTTTACATTTTGAAAATAAATTTCGTCACGACCATAATAATTGGCAAATAATCCAAAAAGAAAATACTGAATCCCGTGCCATCACTGGGTTTCAATATATTGTCCCAATCTTATCAATGTGGCCATTAAGCTTTGACGTTGATTGGCAAGTAAAAGTGCAGTATCGCTTAGATAAAAATGTGACCTTGCCTTACGTTGATATAAATGAACGTAATGATTGGGAAAACGGTGAAGTACCAGATAAAGCATGGATAATAAAGGAAATAGAATATGCTTGAGCAGTATGCTGAAACAGCTTACAGGGGTAAGCAAGATGCAAAGTTTAGAAATGAAATAGCGACTGACGAGCGAGAGACCATGTATTGCCGCTATCAAAGTAAGCAAGCAATATACCCAAGAGGTAAAGTGTTTGGACATTGCTTTGACAGTTCTCAAAACTCCGATTATAAGTATAATTTATCAGGGAAAGCTCAACATTATAGAAATATTCTTGGTAGTGATCCGCATGTCCTAAGTTTATCTAGTTTAGGGAGAAAAGTTACTGACGTACTATTACTTTTCTTGGGGGTTGCTCACTTAGTTAATTTACTCTTTTTATTTACAATTCCGCTATTTTTATTCTTATTTGCTGATACAGAAGAAGCGACTAGAGCATTGTTTTTATTTTTATTAGCTTGGGGGGTATCAAAGCTTTTCAATTTAACAGTGTGGAAACTAGTAAGAAAAAAGTTACGCATACGCGTGTAAATTTCGAGCGGAAAACAGGACTTGTTTGGTCATCCGACAAAGGCAGTAATGGGCAAAAAATTAAGTTACCTTTTGAACAGTTCAATGCTCACTATAAAGTTCAAAACAATCCGCAAAGTGGCTTTCCTTTAAGGGGGTTACATTATTGCATTTTAAAAAAGATGTTTTTTATGCTTGGACAGGTGCTAACTTAATTAGTTCTGCTTTTGTACATTGGGAATTATTACAAAACTTTATGGATGTCACCCAACCCTTAGCAGATATCCCGCAATTTGAATATTATCGAGAGTTTGATAAAACCACCGCTGAATTTGATAAAGCCAATGGTCGACCTAAGTACTTTTGGTATCGAGTAGATAAGTCATTTTTAAAAGAAATGACTAAAGCGGATGATGAGCTTTTAAAAGAGTTTAATGATGAAGAGCAGCTTGATAACCTTTTGATGGGTAAACCTATTAAAAAGCTAACACCGCCAGATATTTTCAAGTTTCCATGGAAATACGCAGATAACATTAAGCCTGAAAGCGAGATCAAGTTTAGTAAAACCTTGTGGCAAAAATTCACTTCGTTTTTGATGGTAGATCTATAGTTAAATAACATAATAAAATTAAAGGAATTTAACCCAAGCAGTAAATAACTGCTTGGGTAGGCAAAAGGATATTCATGTCAATTTCATATAAATTTGCAAAACTAAATGCAAAACTAAATGCAAAAGCAATAGAGAACTCGCAGAACTTTAAACACTATATTTCCTCAAAAAAGTATGAGTTCACATCACCCAAAGGAATAATGATTCCCCGATTTTATTGAATAATAAAATTTAAATAACTACCTCAAATGTTTGATTAAACTGCTGTAAAGCGGCTTCAACGCGGGTGATGCCTAAGTCAAACTCAGCCCAAGTTGCTGGGCCGCCTAGGGTGAGGCGAACACCATTTGGATTATCCACTTTTAGGGCTGGAACTTCTGGGATAAAGGAATCTAGCGTCCTTACAATTACCTTATGCGCTTTTAATACGCTGCAAAACTCAAACATATTCTGCGACTGGGATAAGCGAATATATACATTTAAACTGGCAAACTGAGCATCTATCTCATAAGTTTGAAGCAGCTTTTTTATTTGTTCAATACGATAGCGTATCTCATCTGCTAGCTTAGTTTGATTATAAGTAAATTCGTTACTTTTAATGGCGCGCATTATTAACTCAAAATTCATTGAGGAAACCGCCCAACACTCACTATGAATTTGTTTTAAAATTGGTTGCTCCCAAAGTCGTGGAGGTAATAAGTAACCGGCTCGTAGTCCGCCTGCAAAATATTTTGAAAAGCTTGAAATATAAAAAACCCGATCCGGTGCTTGTTGCCACAATGGTAATCGCCAATACTCTGGCAAACAGTAATTTACGTCATCTTCAATAATGAAAAAATTATATCGGCGACTCAGCGCCAGTAGGGCATTTAAATTGTTACTGCTATAGCAAATATTGGTTGGATTTTGACAGTTTGGCGTGATGTAAACCGCTTTGATTGTACGCGACTTACACAATGCTTCAATTTGCGCAAGATCAATCCCGTCGCTATGCACGTTTACTTGCGCTAATGAAAGTTTAAGCGAATGACACGCATGGTAAAAACCAGGTAACACATTGACTCTGCAATGACAGTATCGCCACTTTCACACAAGGTTGCTAACGTAGTGAATATTCCTTGCTGAGCACCTTGGGTAAATATCAACGGATGGTTTAAGCAATCAAAGCCCTTATCCGCTAGCCATTGTTTGAAAAAATATTGATGTGAGGTAAGTCCATTGAGTTTATAAATCATCACATCTGTTAATGCACGTTGATCCTTTGACAGCGATTGCAGGGCATTGGTCATAACATGTTGTTGCCCCATCATCGGTTGCATGCTTGAAGCAAAGTCTGTGTCGCCCTCAAAATGACTTAACTCAATAACTTTACTTACAAAGGTACCAGCCCCTAGTTTTGCAGTAACCAACCCTCGTTGCTCAAGTAAAGCATATGCACGAGTTACCGTACCATGTGTAACACTTAGGCTGTCAGCGAGAAGTCGTTGGGCTGGTAATTTTTGCTCAAAACCCAGCATTTTGTTGTCGATAGCATGCTCAATCAAAGCGGCTAATGCGCGATATTTTGGCTGTGTTTTGCACAAACTACTAAATAGAGTGTGATCCGGTTTGTAAATTGTATTCATAACAATAAAAATATTGATGATTTTACATAAGTATGACAATTAATAGTTATTAAACAACTACAATATTGTATCAATACAATTAATTATTATGAATACAGCTACTGTTTTTGAGCTTGCTCCGGCTCTCATTTTATTTTGTTTTGCGGCGTCAATTACGCCTGGGCCTAATAATATTTTGCTTACTCACTCAGGCACACATTTTGGCGTGATCAAAACCCTACCGCACTTATTGGGTATTCGAGTAGGCATGACGATAATGCATTTGGCAATGCTACTAGGATTAGGTAAATTGTTTTTAATACAGCCAAAGCTGCATTTTTTTCTACAGCTTTGTGCCAGTGGTTATATTTTATATTTGGCATACAAGATAGCTAGTAGCTCTCAATTAAAAGGTGATAATGCTCAAGCAAGGCCTTTAAATTTTTTTCAAGGCATGCTTTTTCAGTTGATCAATCCTAAGTCATATGCAGTGTTAATGACACTTTGTACTGCACTTACTTTACCAGGAGGTGCCTATTGGCCTTCTGCAATTTTGGGCGTGATTATTTTTAACCTTGTCGCGGCTTGCTCAGGCTTGTTTTGGGTGAATTTTGGCAAATACATGCGCCAATTTCTAAATAAGCCAAATATCTTTAAACGTTTTAATTGGGTTATGTCACTGTTTCTTGCGGCATCAATTCCTTTAGTTTTTCTTTCCAATGCAAGCATTCAGTAGGGAAATGAAATGAAATTTACTCACCAATTGTCACCACAACAATTTACCCAAGCGTTTGAGTTTTTATCTGAGCGAAGTTATTGGAGTCAAGGCATTAGTCGCGAACGGTTAGAAAAAGCGTTCGCACACTCGCTGTGCTTTGCATTAATTGAAAATAAACAGCTATTGGCATTTGCACGAGTGGTGACTGACCAAGCCACTTTTGCAAATTTACTGGATGTATTTGTGTTAGAGCCATTTAGAGGTCAAGGGCTGGGTAAAAAGCTGATGGATCATGTAATGAGTCACCCTGAATTGCAATCATTACGCCGTTTTACACTGGCAACAAAAGACGCTCATTCACTTTATCAACAATTTGGTTTTCAAAGCCAAGCAAGCCCCAATCTCGCGATGGAAAAGTGTTTAGTTGGCGGGTACTCAACATTATTACAGCGGCAAAATTAAGTATGGATTGAACGCTTTAATGCGTGCAGTTAAATACTTTTATTATTTTGCAGCTGAACTATTTATTCTCTATTTATAGCCGTTTTATTAAAAATGTGAGCACTTTAGAGAGTATCAATAAATAATACGGCCTATAAAAATAGGCCATATTATTATACCAATCGACTTAAATATTTAACCATTCTGGCGGGCTAAATAAAACGCTAACTGCGTTAATCATTTTTTATGTAGAGCAACAACATGTCAAAATTTCTGCCTTGTTATCACTGTATTTATCTGTCGTTATAAATGGTCAGCAACTTAACACTATTGGTATTATTGAGTTTTTTAGAGTCAGTTAATTAGTAAGATGCAACAATGCTTACGCCAGAAAATGCATTGTACCCTCTTAGTGTAATGTAATATTTACCGCCTTGTCCTGAGCCTAGGTTACAGCTTTCATTATTACCATTTGCATATGGACGGCAGTCATACACACTAGTTGTAGCTTGTGCGCCTTTACGAACATATAAATCGGCGTCGCCCGTACCTCCAGACATACTAATATTCAACGAAGCATTTGCTGGTACTTCAATGGTGTAGACAAGTTCTTGATTTCGTGCCCCAGAAAGCCCTGTAATTGGCACGCCATTTGTTAAGCAATTGCTGCCACAGCTAGTGCCACCGCCAATTGTGCCAGTTAAACTTACACCACTGTATTGGCTGTAGCCATTGAGCATTACCCACCAATCGCCAGCTTGTGGGTTAGTGAACGTGCAGTTTTCTGTGTTGCCATTTTTATATGGTCTACAGTTGTAGCTACTAGTTGAAGGTTTTTGCCCTACCTGTACATACATATCAACATCGCCTGAACCACCATTGGTATCAAATGATAGCGATTCAGAACCCGCAGGAACAACGAGCTTATAAAAAGTGTTTGTACCTTGAGCGCCTGATACGTTAACGCTTTGTCCATTGGTCAGTTCATTTTCTTCTGGGGGGACAATAATGCCACCTTCTAATGTATAAAGTAACTCATTCGGTGAGCCAGATTTCGCATCAGACACTTTGTTTTTAGTACTTCGTTGGCTGAGCATAGTATCGATTTGTGATGGGCTCAAAGAGGGCGTTTCATCAAGGTATAGTGCAACGGCACCAGCAACATGAGGCGAGGCCATTGAGGTGCCACTGATAGTATTTGTTGATGTATTTGAGTTATACCATGCTGATTTAATACTTGAACCAGGTGCGTAGATATCTAAACAGTTACCATAGTTTGAAAAACTTGAACGACTATCGCTGCTAGTCGTTGAGCCAACAGTTATGGCGTTCGCTGCACGAGCTGGTGAATAATTGCAGGCATTACTATTGTCATTACCCGCAGCTACTACAAAACTTATTCCTGCTGCTACGGCATTGTTTACTGCGTCATCAGTTGCTTGTGAGGCGCCACCGCCTAAACTCATATTTGCAACTGAAGGTCCCGTCGCGTTATTTTTAACCCAGTTAATACCTGCAATAACCCCTGAGTTTGAGCCTGAACCATTACAACCTAGTACGCGCACACCTACGATGTTGACATTTTTAGCAACCCCGTAAGTACCACCACCAATCGTGCCGGCAACATGCGTACCATGTCCATTACAGTCTGTTGCATCTGAGTCGTTATCTATAAAGTCATAACCGTGAGATGCGCGATTGCCGAATTCATTGTGGCTTATACGTACACCTGTATCAATGACATACGCAGTTACGCCAGACCCATCAAAATCATAATAGTAATTTGAATTGAGAGGGAGGTCTTGTTGATCTATGCGGTCTAAGCCCCAGATTGCATTTGGTTGATTTGCGTTTGTTTGTGCCAAAGGGTTAATCGACATCATTTGATCTTGTTCAATGTAGTCAATATTCGGATTGCTAAGCATTTGTTGAATTGTTTTATCTGACGCATTGACAACAACACCGTTTAAAATGCCGCCAAATTCCTGAGCCACATCGATGTTATATAGGTTACTTAAACTCGCTGATTGTGAACTGGCAAAGTCAGCTATTGCATCACTACTTTGAACATTTAAAACGGAGGGAGTTTTAAATACAACGATATATTTACCTTCAATCGCGCGGCTTGTGTCGACGGACATAAGTTCTGCCGCATGAGTTTGCACCGCTGATAAACTGACTAAAACAGCAAAACTTAGAGTACTTAATTTACGCATTGTTTAATCCTTTTTGGATAGTTATTGTTTGAAACGCACTCCAAAAGATAGCTTTAATTAGCAATAAGTAAACATTCTGTTAACTTTAACTTAACTTAAATGTAAAAATATGTAAACAAGTGTAACTGTTTTGGTTTTTTGTAGCCTTATTATGAATCTAACACTTGCTTGCTTTTTAGTGCAATTATTTGAATTTAAGTGTTTTTAATATTGAGCGTATTGTTATTTTTGGCAGGATTATTTTTGAGGATTATTCAAAAGTACTGCGCCACTTTGGGTATCGCCTAAGTAATCGTCTTTATTGTAAATCGGGCACTTTGTCATTGACAGGCAACCGCAGCCGATGCAGCCGTCGACTCTGTCGCGTAGGCGCTGCATAAAAGCAATACGTTCATCAAGTTGTGCTTGCCAGTTTTTTGATAATGCTGACCAATCTTCTTTAGTGGGGGTTCGTTTATCAGGTAAAGTGGCGAGGGTTTGTTTGATTTCCTCAAGAGTAATGCCCATTGCTTGCGCTGCTTTGATGACCGCCACACGGCGCAGTACATCAGGCTTATAACGGCGTTGGTTGCCGTTGTTCCGCCAGCTGCGGATCAAGCCTTTGGTTTCGTAAAAGTGTAGCGCGGAGACTTTTACGCCGCTGCGTTTAGCTACAAAGCCCACAGTTAAATTAGCTTCAACAAGCTTTTTTTGTTGATCGGTCATAGTTTTCTTCTTTTTTATTAAAAATCAATTTTTAAGGTTGACCTCAATCTTACTTGAGGTTTTACGCTCTTTGCAACCATAAAAAAGGAGAAATAAAATGCAAGAAAAACCAATGCATAACACCGCTATTATTTATTCAAGTGGCCGTAAAAACGGTAATACTACGGCGCAAGTTAATGCCTATAGTAAGCAACAAAGCGGCATTGTTTTTTGCTTAGATGATTATGTTATTTCACCTTATCGCTACGATAAGCAGTATCACAATGATGATTTTTATAATTTGTTTGAAGTGTTACTTCGCTACGAACATTGGGTGTTCGCATCGCCTGTGTACTGGTATAACACCACGCCACAAATGAAAGCATTTATGGATAGGATCACAGATTACATGGATGACGAGGCGTTAAAACCGAAGCTTAGAACTTTACGTCAAAAACAGTTTTCACTATTGTCTAATGCCTCATCTCCCTCTGCGCCAGACGCCTTTATAGACATGTTTAAACAAACCTTTAATTATTTAGGAATGACTTTTAAAGCTCATTCACATGTACAGGCTGGTTAAATACGGGTAGGCTAAACAAAAAAGGATGATTTATGAAAACTTCACTTTTAGGCTTTGGCCTTCTTGCAACTAGCTTAACAACGATCGCTGCTGAGCCAACTCCTGTTATCAATGACTTTGGTTATTTTTACAATGTACCAGCTCATGTATCAAACTTAAGCCAAGCGCAGTTTAAAATTGCCTTTGATGTGGGGGATGGTGCAAAACATGGCGAGCAAAATAACCCTATTAATTCGTTAGCGCGCTTTATTAATATGCATGTTGCCCATGGGGTAAAGCCGGAAAACATCCAACTGGCCTTAGTCGTACACGGTAGCGCGAGCGTTGATATGCTGGAAAACAGCGTTTATAAAAGCCGCTTTGATGTTGATAATAAAAACCAGTCTTTGATCACCCAGCTACTTGCTAATAATACGGTTGTGTATGTGTGCGGGCAGTCGGCAATGCATATGAAGGTAGCACCAGAGCAGCTTATTCCTGGGGTGAAAATGGCGCTTTCTGCAATGACCGCTCATGCGCAGTTACAGCAACAAGGCTACACGCTGAATCCATTTTAAAATGAATATTTTGTGTTTTGGTGATTCGAATACCTTTGGTATTTCTCCTGTTGATGGTAAGCGGTTGGCTGCATGTGAGCGCTGGCCAGGTATACTACAACAATTAGGTGATGGTCATGAGGTTATCGAGGCAGGGCAGCCGAATAGAACCTTAGTGAACAATCCGCCTTTTGATGGTGATAAGTCAGGGATTAAATATTTAAAACCTTACCTTGAAGTGCACACCGTTGACATTGTTATTATTCAGCTTGGAACCAATGATTTAAAAGCACGTTTTGCACTGTCTGCTATCGATATTGGCAAAGCGCTTGAGGAGTTAATTTTAGCCATTAAAGCCTTTTATCACTGTAAAACAATACCAAAGATAATCATTATAAGCCCGCCCAAGGTTCATGAAGTGGGAAGTTATAAAAGCATTTACGCAGGTGCAGGTAAAAAAGCTGAACAATTATCCATTGAGTTCAAAGCCGCCGCTGAACGTCACACGTGTGAATTTATTGATGCCTTCTTGTTTATTAAGCCTTGTCAGTATGAGGGGGTGCACTGGCCATCTTGTGAACATAAAAAGCTCGCAGATAATTTATATCAGTATATTTTAGAGCAAAGAACGTGATACTTCTTTATATGACTTGCCAACTTTTACAATCGTACCTGAGATTAGCTCAATATAGTCATTACTAACTGCAACAACCTTATTTTTATTGATTAAAAATGATTTATGAGTTTGCAAGAATGAGCCATCAAGTTGTACTGAGAGCCGCTTAAGTGTGCTTGTTGCAAGTATCACTTGGTCAGCTAGGTGAACTCTTACATAATTTCCATACGCCTCAATGTATTCAATACTATCTAAGTTGATCTTACGTTTTTCACGGTCAACTTTAAGAATGATGCTTGATTGCGGCTGTGTTGAAAACTGATTCTCACGAATTATAACTTTGTTGAGTGCTTGCTCAAGCCTCTCTGCCGATACGGGCTTTAGCAAATAATCAGTTACATTGAGTTCAAAGCCTTCAAAGGCATACTCTTGATAAGCACTGACTATAATTACTTGCGGTGGTTTAGCGAGCGCTTTGAGTAACTCTAACCCCGATAACTCTGGCATATTGATGTCTAAAAAGACTAAATCGACGTCTAACTTTGCCAAGTCATATAAAGCATCTTTTGCGCTATAGTATTGGCCAACAATATTAATTGTAGGGTGAGCAGCTAAGTGATGCTGAATTACGAGGTGTGCGAGTGGCTCATCATCGATTATCAATGCGTTTAACATGATGAAAGCTCCAAAGTGAGTGTAGTTTGCCAAATATTATGTTGACTATTTGTAATCAGAGAATAGCTATTTGGGTACAGAAGTTCCAGTCTTCGCTTTAAATTGTTCAGTCCCATGCCAGAATCATTTTGTTGTTTTTGTTGGTGGATGGTGTTTGCGCAATACAGCGTTAGTGTATTGCTACTGACTGTGAGTTCAAAGGTTATTTCTGTTTGCTGTGATGTTGGCTCTACACCATGTTTAATAGCATTTTCTAATATAATAATGAGTAGCAGTGGGGCTATTTTTAATTTACCAGGGTTACTTGGCCAAACAAGGTTAAATTGGCACTTGTCACCACTTCTGATCTGCTGTAATTCGATAAAGTCTTTAAGATAATTAATTTCTTGGGTTAAGAAAACCTGTTGTTTTTGACCTTCGTAGACCGTGTATCGAAGTAAATTGGCAAGTTGCATCACCAACTGCGGTGCATTATCTGATTTAGTGAGTGTTAATGCATATAAGTTATTTAGTGTGTTGAATAAAAAGTGCGGGTTAATTTGTTGTTGTAGTAACGTCAGTTCTGTTTCAGTTTGCTGCTTGGCAATCACATTTAATTTATTATGCTGCTGTTGGCGTTCAAAGGCTAAAATAATTGGCGTGCTAACGCTAAGAAAGAAAAACATAAACTGGTAGTTATACTTACTAAAAAGGCTTCGAGTTCCACTTGGTGTTAAATTTACAACCTCTGTAGGCAGATCATTGATGGGCAGTAAAAGCACACCCGCAGTGAGGGTGGGTGTAAGCAAAGCAATAAAAATTAAACATGCAGCGAGAAAAGTAAACACACCATGGTTTGTTAATATTTGGCGGATCAATATGTATCGGTTAAATAAGTACAAACAAAAAATGATAGCTGTGTATACGCTTAGCTGCCAAAAGTAAGTTAGGAATTGATTAAATTGGGTAAATACTTTGCTTATGTCAAGGATCAGGTCTAAAGGTTGATTTAGCATCGGGTTTGTATGCGTATTAAGTACGCCAGCCATAATTAAAGACCACGATACTAATACTAAAATAACCATATTATCGAGAGATGTTAATGAGTTAAACCACTTTGAAGTTAATGAGTTTTTTGCGCTACTCACTCGCTTTAACATTAGCCAAATAAGACTCGCGAATGCAGAGAGTATCCAGCATTGTGCGTCGAGGTATTGCCAATTAGCAAACGCAGAAGACATTATATTTACCAGGTAGACAAGAGAAGGATACGCAACAAAGCCTAATAGCCACACTACAACTGAGCGTTTAAGTGGCAATTTAAATGCTAAAGCGTGAGCAGCTAAAAAAGGCAAGCACTCTAAAAATAGTTGCCCATTAATTAGCGTGTAGAGCTCGGCTGAGTCTTGCTTTAATGATAGATAGCGAATGTGTGCTTCTAGCATTATTGCAGCAATAACGGGTAGTAAAACAACCACATAATGTAAGTTTAATCGTTGCCACCGCGCTGAAATAGCTGCCTGCATACTACACTCCATGTTCATCGTGCTTAATGATATATGTTATTAAGTTTAAATGAATTACTTCACTTAGTTCAGCAAAATAATGATCAAAGGTCGTTTTTTAATGACAACTGCAAAATATTTGCTTTCATCCTTTAATTCAATGTGTTGATCATTGCTATGTAGCTTATTGTGCGGTGCTTTCTTAATGTGATTATTAATCAATTAAGGAACATAACGATGCTAACACTTACAAATATTAATAAAAAATATGCAGATGGTACCCAAGCATTAAGTGATATATCTATTACTTTACCAACCGGTATGGTGGGATTACTTGGGCCAAATGGGGCGGGTAAATCAAGCTTAATGCGCACGCTTGCGTGTTTGCAAAGCGTTGATACTGGTCAGGTGAACTTTGACGGTTTAGATGTGTTGCAACACCCTGATGAGATGCGCAAGCAGCTTGGCTATTTACCGCAACAGTTTGGTGTTTATCCAAATATGAGTTGTATTGCTTTGCTAGAGCATATCGCAATTTTAAAGGGCCTCAATAAAAAAGACCGACAGCAGCAAATAAGTGAGCTCTTGGCGCTATTAAATTTATCTCAGTTTGCAAACAAAAAGGTGAGCCACTTTTCTGGTGGGATGAAACAACGCTTTGGTATTGCTCAAGCGTTGCTAGGCTCCCCTAAGCTGATTATTCTAGATGAACCAACCGCAGGGCTTGACCCTGCTGAGCGCGAAAGTCTCAATAATTTATTGGTGACGATTAGTAAACAGCGCTTGGTGTTGTTATCTACCCACATAGTAGAAGACATAGAAAATCAGTGTCATTTTGTCGCGATGATCAACCAAGGTCGGTTAATTCAAAGTGGTGAAGTGGCAGCACTCATTAAGCCATTGCATGGTTGTGTATGGCTACTGGAGAGCCTTCCTAGTGTGTTACCGCAAGAGAGCTTTGTATTAAGCCAAAGTTATCGATACGGCAAGCCTTCATTTCGAGTTTATGCCACAACGGCTCCCGCTGAGCGTGCAAGACCTGGCGAAGTGACACTGCAAGATAGCTATTTTTATGAGTTGAAATTGCGAGGTAGTAACACATGCTACTGATCAACGAACTACGTTATGTACTTCGCCAGCCTTTGCTTTGGCTTTGCTTTGTAACTGCCCCTTTATTTGCGTTTACATTGTCATCAGGTTTAGCCGTCGAAGGCAGCGACGCTATAAATCAATTTAAATTACATCTAGTTGCACTGCAAATGATACAACTAGCTTTACTTACAGGTGCGCTTGCACCGACATTTTTTACGTGATCAAATACACAATATGCAAGAGCTGGTGGCAGTGACACCTATCACGTTTAAACAAAGCGCATTGCTACGTGTGGGAACGTTGGTGTTGTGTGTGTTTGTGATTGTGCTTATCAGTATGCTAGTAATGATGGTTATGCAAGTACACAGCAAAGGGTTTGACTGGCAAATCATTAATCAACTGGCTGTTAATAGTCTTTTTGTGCTGCTTCCTAATAGTTGTTTGCTTGGTGTAATTGCATTCTGGTTTTGTCAAAAATTCAGCAGCCCTCTGGTGAACTATGTTGTATTTGCAGTTTTATGGATTGGCTACTTACTGCTTGCAAGTGTCACGGGTAATCCCATATTGGCGGGAAGTAGTATTATCAGTGAAACTAGTTATCAACTGTTTATATGGTTAGATCCTTTCGCATACACTGCAATTATAGGTAGCTTTGTTGAGCCTCAGGGCTGGGTTATAGCCATTAATCGGGTGCTGATACTGTTACTCACAACCGCTATCTACTTTAGTACGGCGGCAGCGAGTAATGTGTTTAACTCGTTCAATAAGCGGGTAAAAAATGCAGTGAGTAATCTACAATCCGTTATAGTAGCAAGTGCTTCGTACCAACCTGTGGCTGCAAAAAACCATGAACTGCCGATATTTATCGCATGCTATAAAGTAGCGCTTTTCAATGTTTTAAAGCATCCAATAACACTGTTAATTTTATTAGCTTGGCCAGCCATGGTGTTTAATAATGTAGCCTCTTCTTCTGCTTATGCTGAGCCATTGAGTGTAATCAGCGCAACCAGCATCGATGCAATTAGTCACTATGCTTTTGATATGCAAATACTGTTTGGGTGTTTGCTGATGGTGCTTTGGAGCTGGCAAATCAGTTGCTATGCACGGCGCTTTAACATGGCTGAGCTAATTGCTGCTACGCCGATCAAAACGGCCACTATTTTATATAGTCAATTATTGGTATTGGCTACCCTGGTTATTATTTTTTCAACGATGAGCTTTGTTGGTGCTTCTTTGTCACAATGGTTTATTCATAGCCAATATGACGCGTACGATCATGTATATGTTCTGTGTTTAACGGCACTGCCCCTAATGATGATTGCATGGGTAACGGTGTGTGTGTTTAATTTGTGTCGTTCAATACTGATTTCAGGGCTGGTTGTTTTTGTAATGCTAATACTCAAATTTACACCAGTTATGACTTATTTAGGATTCACACACACATTTTGGAGCCTAGCTTGGACGCCATTGCAGCCACCGAGTGAATTTTGGGATTATCGGGCCAGTATTAGCAGTTATTGGCCTTATATACAGGTGTGGTTGTTTGCCTGTGTAAGTTTTATATTGCTAACGTGCGTATTTAGTCACCGCGGTGCAGGGCTTGATAGGCGTGCGGTTGTACGAAAAGATGCATGGCTAATAATGCCTGTGTTGCTCTGTGTTGGTTTATTTGTGCAATTACACCTACGTTTAGTTGATGAAAAGCCCCTTACCAATTCACATAAACGTGAGGCCTTTAAAGCGGATTATGAAAAAACCTTTGCAGGCTGGCAGCATAAGTTGCAACCTCAGGTTAGTCATATTGATGCAAAAATTGATTTTTACCCGCATCAACAGTTTGCAAAGTTTGATCTGGCTTACACCTTAAAAAACTCTCATCCAATGGCCATTAAGCAAATTTTAGTCGGCAGAGCTGGGTTTTATAAGTGGGCGAAGGTGAAGATTAAAGGTGCGACCCAAATCGCTTTTTATCCTGACTTAAATCAGGCTGTATATGAGTTTGACGTTGCAATAAAACCACATGAAACACGACAATTAACAACACAATTTGAAGTACATCAAGCGAAATTGTGGCCTGCTGGTGGACATCAAATAATTACGCCTGAATTTAGTTATATTCGAGCAGTTCCGGTGCTGCCAACCATTGGCTATCAAATCAACTATGAGTTAACAGATACAAGCTTACGAGCTCAATATGGTTTGCAACAAAAGCCTCGCCCTTTAGCTTCAGCGTTAGTTACTAAAGGGCAAAATAGACCAGCACACTATGAGCGTATAACGATGTCGAGCACAGTATCAACGGCAACGGGGTACCAAGTTGTGACACAGGGCAAGCAAATTACGCATCAACGTGAACAGGGTCGTGAAATATTTAAGTTTAAAACAGTGTCTGCAATTAATAACTTACCAGCTTGGCTGTCAGTGCCTTTTAATGCTGAAACTAAAAAACATGATGGTGTTACTTTACAAGTATTTGCAAAAAAACAAGAGCCGATTGAGCGTTCAGATGCAATTGCCGTTAACTTTCAAGCAATGATGGACACACTTGATTGGTTTAAAAATAATATTGTTGCGTATAAAGCCAAGCAATTAAGCTTAATTGCAGCTCCCCCATTTGGTGGCACTGGGTATGCTTTACCACAAATTATATTAATTGAGGATAAAGTTGGGTTTAGGGCTCGTCCAAGCGTTGGTGCTGGCTTTGATCAGCGTTATCGCCGTGCAGTGCATGAAACCGCGCATCAGTGGTTTGGCCATGATATAGGTAATAGTGTGCCTGCAGATAGTGCCTTTTTAATGGAATCGATGGCTAAATATATCGAATTAGTCGTGTTAGAAAAACGCTACGGTAAAACCGCTATGAACGCATTAGTTGATTATGAAACAAAGCGTTATGAGCAGGCATCGCGCATGGATATTACCGCTAAAATGGCGTTGATTGATTCAACAAAAAATTATGATCAATACTCAAAAGCCACCATCGTGTTTGCAAAACTAAGGTCTAAAGTAGGCGATAAAGCGATAACTAATGCACTTAAGTCAGTATGGCAAGAGTATGCTTATCCAAATCGGCCTGCGACAGCAATGGATTTTATTCGAGCATTGAAACAACAGGTTGAGGAGCAGCATATTGCATTTATCAATTCGCTGTTTTTAGACGTTTAAGTGAACTAAAAGCTATAATTTGCAAACCGTGGCTTGGTTTTATGCTTAGCTTAGTGGCTGATTAAATGTGCGAATTTTAAATAGTCGTGATTATTAAATAACCCGATTTGTATTTTAATATTACTTAAAGCCACGTATAATGCGCGGCTTATTTTTAGTGTCTGTATGGTGTTTTTTGAAGTCGATATTCAAACAATATGGTGTGGTATTTATCTTGTTAAGCTTATTAACGGGCTTAATAGGCGCATTTGTTAATCCACTAATGAGTTTGTTTATTGTTGAAGGCTTACAAAGTCCACCTATATATTTGGGTGTATACACTACAGGTGTCACTTTGATGGGCATTCTCTTTAGCCAATGGTTAGGTGGATTGGCCGATAAGGGCGTGAGCGCTAAAAAGATGTTTATGATTGCGGTCTCTGGCATGGGGATGGCGTTAATCATATTCGCTAACGCAACGTCTTTTTGGCAGGTATTTGCTGCCGGAGTACTCTTGCTGTCGATGGGCAATGCCGCGATACCGCAAGTTATGACTATTGCTCGCCAGTGGGCTGATGAGCAAGATCATATTGATATCACCCAGTTTAATACTCGCCTTAGAGCGGCTATTTCATTTGCATGGGTCGCAGGCCCGCCGCTTGGCTATTTAATTGCATCAGGAGTTGCCTTTAGTCGCTCATTTTATACCGCAGCTACGTTTGCGTTGTTGGCATTAATTTTTGCAATGAAGTTTTTGCCCAGTGTTAATGCTAACGACAGAGCTAAGAAAGCTGAGCCAAATCAGCCGATCAATCAATCGTTTTGGGCTTTAGGTGCTGCTATAACCTTTGGCTCAATTGGCAATATTATGTACGCCAGTGCCTTACCGCTTTATACAATTAATGAACTGGGCTTTGCCAATAATATGCCTGGAATATTTATGGGCATGGTGGCATTAATCGAGATCCCTGTGATGTTGTATAGCGCAAAGCTCAGTAAACGCATCACTAAAACAGGCTTGTTAGGTTTTGCTTTTAGTTGCGCTATTTTGTTCTATATTGGCGTATTTTTTTCCGATCAAGTATGGCAATTCTTTGTACTGCAAGGTGTAAATGCTATTTTTTATGGGATCTTTGCGGGTATCGGCTTGACTATTTTGCAAGAGCAACTGCCATCACGAATTGGTTTTACCTCTGCTTTTTATGGCAATGCTATTAAAGTAGGGGTCATGCTTGGCACTGCCAGTACCGGTTTAATTGCGCAGTGGTTTAGTTTTCGTTTTGCCACTCTAGGCTCGCTTATTGCGGCAAGCATTGCTATGACTTTTTTAATAATATTTAGTTATTTAAAGCGCCAAGAGAGCGAGTCGCAAGAGCCGATTTTTGCTCAAAACGTGATTTAAAAAAGCCGCAGTGTATTAACCACCACGGCTTTGGGTATTGATCCAGGGAGATGGGGGTTAGAATTCGTAGCTTACGCTTAAGCGTGTTGTACGAGGCATAATGTAACGGCCATTGGGCGCGTCAGCATTACGTGGGTCGCCTTCGGTAATACCTTGCTCGTTGGTTAAGTTATCAATTGCTAATTGCAGTTTGATCCCTTCCATTGGCTCAAGGATAAAACCTAAGTCAACTTTTTCGTAGCCATCAAGTGTCACGGTGTTTTCATTATTACCAAAGCGGTCATCTACTGCTGACACAGTACCATAGAGTGTGGCGTACATGCCGTCTACTTCAAAGTCATAGCTTGGTGTTACACGTACTTGCCATTTAGGCTGGCGCTGTGCTTCATTGCCTTTATTTTCTGGACTTTCAGTGATTTCGGTTTGTTGTAATGTGGTATTTAAATTAACAGAAAAGCCAGATTCATGATTAAAGTTGTAATCAAGTTCAACACCATACGCTTCGTTGGTTAAAATTTCAGCTGGCACACCCGGGCGACTTACAAAGGTATCGCCTTTGACTTCGTTGGTAAATAAAGTGGCAAAAAAGTCAGTGCTTTGAGTGATCAGTTTATAGCCAAGTTCAGCTTGAGTGACTTCTTTAATTAGTTTTTCACCCCCTTGGTATGCGCCAAAATTATCTCTAAAGTCATCAAAATATGGCATTTTATAACCACGGTTAACGCGAGCAAATACGCCCATGTCATCATTAATTGAATAGTTTAAACCGGTTGTCCATGAGGTTTTACTTTCATCGTAATCAACAGCTTTAGTGATAATACCGTCAAGGTCTTCATCAACACTGTACTGCACATCATGGTTTTCTTTACGTACACCTAAATCAAGTGTAAATGCATCTGCAAATTTATATTGGCCTGTAAAGTAAAGGGCATTGGTGCGTGCATCGCCTGTTGAGCTGATATCGTAATTAAAACCACACCCATCAGTGTTTTGGTTACATTCAATACCATTTAATAATTCACCACCGGCTTCCAGCACATGATACGCCGTATTACCTAAGCTCCACCAATCGCTCGCAGATGTGCTTGCTGTGTAATAACCAAAAGTGGCTGATACGTCACCAAATTGTTTTGAAAAAGCTAAGTCGTTAGTAAACGAGCTTATTTCTTTTAATACTACCCAGCGACCCAGCTGCTGAATCGCGGTGTCACTAGCGTATTCGGTGTCAGTCACCGCACCAAATGCAGTTTGGCCATTGTCGGCCACTTCACCAACCGTCGTTGCTGAGCCATTGGGTACTAGACCAAATGTATTAGCATCGCCTTTGGTAATGTTAAAACGATCAATAAATTGCCAGCCATTATCAAATTCAAGTTTAATACTACCGCCGGATACATGGCCATCCCATCCTCGGCCATCACCTAGGTCAATGTCGTGTGCTTGCGCATTTGGGCCGGTAAAAATGGTCGCTTGACGGTTAAGTGTGCCAAGTTGGGTATATTCAGCATCAATGCCATTAACATTGAGTGGTGTTGGTAAGTACCATGCGCCATGATCGTCTGTTTGACGGGTATAAAAGTTAAGCTCGCCATTGTCTAACTCTTTAGTTATGTTAATTGTAAATTGGCTGCCTTTTTCAGAAGTAAAGCCTGCATCACGAATACCCGGTGAGCTTTTAACATAGCCGCCTACCATAAAATATAGGTCGTCGCTGATTTCACCACTTACTACAGCATCAACACGTTGCAAATCGTAATCAGAGGTGGTGTATTTAAATAAGCCTTGGGTATCTTCGCTGCCACGCTTTAAACGAAAGTTAGTGGTTAAGCCCGGCTGGCCGTTAGAAACCACTGGGTTTGGACCACCACGTAATGCTTCCATGGTTTCAATGGCTTCGTCGATTCTAAATAATGATGAGTTTTCTAAAAACGATAATGTTGGTGCTGGGTAAATAGGAGAACCTTCAAGGCTTAGGGTTAAAAATGGCGCATCACCACCACCAGGAAAACCACGAACAAATACATTAGCGCCAGATTCACCACCCGAGCTTTCAACCCACACACCGGGAACTGCTTTAAATAAGTCCGCAGTACTTTTTGGTGATAGTTTAATTATTTGCTCAGCATCAATATTTGTCACAGCATAGCTGGCATCAATTTTACGAACGCCCATACCTGCAGGTGTACCAGAAACTACAATGCGTTCAACTTTTTTATCTGTGGTTGTTTGCGCGCTTGTTGCTGGTTGATCTGCAAGCACGGTTTGACTGGATAGCGCTAAAATAATAGCGCAAGCAAGTTTGCTTGGTGTGTGTGTTGTTGTCATGTTGGTATTCCCATTTTTTGTTCGTTATTTAAAAAACTATAAATAACAAAGCACTAACTAATTTAATGAAATGTTAATGCTGTGTTCTTTTAAACCTTAGAACTTTATGCAAACGTTTGCAATTGTTTTTTTAACTTTCTGTATTATTTTTATACACGGTTATGTTTATGACTAAATTTAGGCCTTGGCGCAGCCTAATTTTAATAATGATGGTATATTGCAACTTCACGATTTAAGGAAGGCTTCGTACTTAGCAATGAATAACAAACAACTAAAGTTAGCGGATCTAGCCAAGCTTGCTGGAGTATCAACCTCGACTGTTTCTCGTGCGTTAAATGATAACCCATTGATAAAAAAAGAAACTAGAGATAAATTAAAGCAGTTAGCAAAGCAACATAACTTCAGTTTAAATACGGCTGCGAGCCGCCTTCGCTCACAAAAAACCAATGTTGTAGCAGTGATCATAAATTTCGACAGTGGCACTGAGCAATCAATTAACGACCCTTTTTGCTTAAGGTAGTCGGAGAGATAAACCTCGCGTTGAATAAACAAGGGCTAGAACTTCTACTCTCAAACTCATTTATGGCCGGTGATGACTGGGCTAATTACTTTATCAATAGCCGTCGGGCTGATGGCATTATTGTGGTTGGGCAAGGCAAAGATCCGGCAAACATTGAAGCCGCCGCTAATGCAGGCGTGCCCTTAGTTGTTTGGGGTGACCCAAAAACTCCCAGTAATTATCCCATTGTAGGCAGTGATAACTTTGTTGGGGGTCGTCTTGCGACTGAACACTTATTAGCAGGTGGTGCTAAAAATATTGTATTTTTGGGAGACCCAGGACATGCTGAAATTGGCGAACGTTACCGTGGCTATTTAGCGGCTCTAAATACGGCTAACGCTATAGCACACGTAGTGTCTATCGATATTACTAGTAGCGCAGCATACCATGGGATCAACCAATTACTAGTCGCGAAAGGTTTATGTTTCGACGGCATTATGGCGTGCAGCGATATGGTGGCACTAGGCGCTATGAAAGCGTTAAAAGAGCGCTATATCAGTATTCCTAACGATGTTGCGTTAGTTGGTTTTGATGATATTGCCATGGCAGATGTGAGTCACCCATCACTTTCGAGCATTAAACAAAACACTCAGCGAGCCTCAGTATTACTGGTTGAAAAATTATTAGCGCAGTTACAAGGCCAGTCAGCTGAATCGCAAGTTGTTGAAATAGAATTAATTAATCGTCAATCTAGCAAAGGATAAACTGTAGGGTGAGTTAACTCAATTTATAAATAAAATGCAAACGTTTGCATTTTATTTTGCGCTACACTATGCTAAAAGAAATCAACATCAGGTTAACGTGTATGAACCCAATAAGAATAACCATAGCGTTGGCGTGTAGCTATTTCGTGTTCGCTATTTTACTCAATAGTGTTGGCACCGTAATTTTACAAGCCATCAATAGTTTTGACATAACAAAAACGCAAGCTTCTGTTTTAGAAGGCTATAAAGACCTTACCATAGCAATAGTTTCTTTTGTTGTTGCATCATTTATTCCTCGACTTGGCTATAAACTGGCCATGCTTATAGCGTTGGGGCTGGTTGCCTTAATGTGCTTGTTAATGCCCTCAATTGCACAGTTTTATGCGTTCAAAGTATTGTTTGCTGTGATTGGTTGCAGCTTTGCGATTATGAAAGTATCCGTTTACTCGGTTATTGGCCAAGTCACTGATAACGCCAATCAGCACTCAGCATTGCTTAACACCATTGAAGGTATTTTTATGCTTGGGGTGTTATCTGGCTATTGGGTGTTCTCATGGTTTATTGATAGTAGTAATGCGCAAAATACAGCATGGTTGAACGTGTATTATTTGCTGGCTTTGTTAGCGGGTATGGCTTTTATTACAGTGCTTATAGCGCCAATAAAAGTTCCGCAAAAAGCAACATTACGTACCAGTCAATTAGCTGCTTTTATTGACATGCTAACACTCACTTATAAACCTCTAGTGGTTATATTTATTATCAGTGCATTTTTGTATGTGTTGATTGAGCAAGGGGTAGGGACTTGGTTACCTACTTTTAATAATCAAGTACTTAAGCTGCCAGTTGATATTAGTATTCAACTGGCCAGTGTGTTTGCCGCAGCACTGGCGCTAGGTAGACTAGTGGCGGGGCAGATATTACGCGTTATTGGCTGGTATAGTTTGTTGTTAAGTTGTTTGGTTGCTATGGCCGTGCTGGTGCTACTAGTTTTACCGCTGACTCATGAAATTGATGGCAGCCAAGTAACGAGTGTATTTGATGTGCCTTTTGCAGCATACATGCTGCCGCTCATTGGCTTTTTTATGGCTCCTCTTTACCCATTACTTAACTCTGTGATGCTCAGTGCGTTAGCCGCTCACCAGCAGGCAGCTATGACCGGACTTATCGTGGTTTTTTCAGCATTAGGCGGCACCACTGGTTCAGTAATTACCGGCTTCATCTTTGATAAATTTAGTGGCCAACATGCCTTTTATCTTACCTTGATCCCAATTAGCTTGTTGTTGATCAGTGTAACTTTATTTAAAAAAATGACAGTAAACTTAGGCGCAGTGCCAGAAAAAGGAACGATATGAACTTTGTAAATAGCCAATTATTTTTAGATGTGCAACTGGCGGCTATATTTAGTGACAGTAAAACTTTTGCTGATGCGATTGCTAATGATAGTTGGCAGTTAGCATGCGACCTTTACTTACGCGTTAAACCACTTACTACACCACAGTTAACAGAATTTGTAGCACAGCATTTTACGTTTGAATCAACACAGCTCCCAACTCAGCAAAGCAACAGCGATAGTGTGCAAAGCTATATTGCCAATTTATGGCCGTATTTGCATCGCAATGCAGACACAGCTAAAGCCAGCTCTTTATTACCACTTAAACACAGCTACATAGTACCGGGTGGGCGCTTTCAAGAAATATATTATTGGGATAGTTATTTTACTGCGTTAGGTTTGCAAGATATTGGCGATATAGACAGTATCGAAGCCATGCTTGCTAATTTTATTGATCTGCAAAATCGTAATGGTTGTATTCCCAATGGCAACCGCAGTTACTATAGTTCTCGCTCGCAGCCTCCTATTCTAGCGCTGATAGTTGATTTAATTTGGCAAGCAAAATACTGTAAAAATAGTGACTTTGCATGGTTAACTGATTGCGTTGTTGCCCTTGAGCAAGAATATACATTTTGGATGCAGGGGGCAGAGCTACTGAGTGAGCAAATATCAAGCCATAAGCGTGTAGTAAAAATGGCAAATGGTGCATTACTTAACCGTTACTGGGATGATCAAGCAACACCACGGCCAGAATCACTGCGTGAAGATTTGCATGATGCCTCATTACTTCCTGAACAGCAAAGAGCTAATTACTATAGAAATATTAGAGCTGCGTGCGAGTCTGGTTGGGATTTTAGTAGTCGCTGGCTGGGTAATAATAAGCTTACCAGTATTCAAACCACGGATATTATTCCTGTGGACCTCAATAGTTTACTTTATTACCTTGAAAAACAGCTGGGTCATTACTTTGCGGTATTAAACAATACAAATAAGCAACAGTATTTTGAGCAACAAGCAGCTCAAAGACGTGCGGCAATTAATCAGTATTTATTCAGTACTGATATGGGGTTTTTTGTTGATTTTAATTATCAAATCCAGCAACAATCTACAGTGCTGTCGCTTGCCGCCACCGTCCCATTATTTGTCAATTGTGCTAGCGAAGAGCAGGCGGTGTTGGTTAAAAATAAGCTTATGAGTGACTTTTTAAAACCAGGCGGATTAGTAACAACCCTCAATGAGACTTCCCAGCAATGGGATAGCCCTAATGGCTGGGCACCACTGCAGTGGTTTGCTGTACACGGATTTCACCAGTATGGCTTTGTTGCAGATGCAAACACCATCATGAGCAATTGGTTACAGATGATAGAAAACAGTTTTAAAACCGACCACTGTCTACTCGAAAAATACAATGTTTATGAGCCTGAAAATAGAGCTGGAGGTGGCGAGTACAAAGTGCAGCAAGGCTTTGGCTGGACCAATGGAGTTACTTCTCGATTTTATCACTTAATAAAATAACGTAATAGCCAAGGATTGGCTTTAAAATTGTTTAGTCGTTATGCATCAGACATCTAAATTTTCATTCTTTTGATAAATCAGATGCAATATAACCCCCATCTTTGTTATTAGCATTGAAGATAGGTGTCATTATAAGTTTGTTCCTTATACAGAACATGGAATAGCGGTTTAAAGGAGAGAGTAATCGTCTGCTAATACACTCCTACAAAACAGCTAAGAGTGATTGTTATCAGCCAATTAAGCAAAGATATTTAGCGATGTTGCTGCTCTCTTTTTAGCGTGAAATAAAAGCTTTTCATGAGTATATACATGGTTACGGCCAGCTATATTCATACTTTTCAATAGTATAAAAGCATGATGTAGCTAAGGTTTTAAAAATTACAGGGGATATTGTCAATAATCGCTTGTGATGCTACCTGGCCAAATAATGCTTGTGTTATTGCATCTCCTGGTAAGGTATCGCTAAACGTTAATAAATCGGCTGACTTCCCTGTTATGGTTTCATACAACACCAATGAGGAAAGCAACTTACCTAACATTGTTGCATGATTCCCGTCAGCCTGATGAATGGTTAACTCAGGCGATATTTCGAAGGCTTGATTCCATGCTAACCCTACAGGGGCCACACAACTATGTTGCTCTTTAGCAATATCTACATGAATACCGTGTACGTAAATTGCATCTTGTGGCTTTCCTGCCAGTGGATGTTCAGGAAAAAGAATTGGCGTGGCACCTATCGCTTTTGCTCGTTGTATCCAAGTTACAGTGGCATCGATAGGATAAAATTCCGACTGGCTTTGAGAGTATTTTTGCCCTTGTAAAATAACATGGGTCCATTGTTTATTTTGTATTGTTTCAATAATGCTTTCGTTATTAACGATCGTGTCGAGAAATGCTCCATTGCGAGTGTCAATATTTACCGTTTTATTGGCGTCACCATGAGAAAATATTTCTGTTAGTAAAGATTCAATACCGGCTACATGGCTATTACCAATAATTAGAATATTATAATTACTTAATTCTCTGTTATTGGGGATTGGTAAATTATCCGTTGATTTTATTGGCTCACTAGTGCCATTTCCAGCAGGGATGGCTGCTTCTGATGTGGGAGTCGACCCCACACGCACACAGCATAAGTATTGCAGAATAAATAATTAGGTTTTTCTCATCATTCCCTCGATAGTTAATAGTTATTTTTTTAGTGTGGAATTTGGCTTGATGTATCCTATTTTTTTGCCACTTTATTTAAATTTATTATAAAACTCGTCAGTTATGGTTGTCATTTTGCAATTCAATGTGGTGTTTTTTCGCTTCATTATAAACAATGCATAAACTTGTACTCATCAAATCAACAGCAAAGATAAAATTATATCGCTGTTAAAATCATTTGATACGGTGTTCCAATTACCTGCAGTGCCTTTAGAAATAGTTTAAAACAATGCGTTAAAGTCTAAATCTTTTTGTTGAACATTTTCATCATTAGCAACACCGTAAAAACGATGGTGCACTGCATATAGTCACATTCCATTTACATTACCACCAAGTTTGAAGCAAATAAAGTAAATATCTACTCCTTGGCTACCGACATTTAATAAACAGATACTGAAACGTCTTGTTTTAGGACCATTGGCATGTGGCTCTTACTTTCGCGTTAAACTACTCACAAGAGCGAAATTAACAGAATTAGTAACGTAGCATTTTTACATTCGTATCAACCAAGCTTCCAGCTAAGCAAAGGATCACAGAGGCCAGAATCATTGCGTGAAGATTTAAAGTATGCCTAATTACATCCTGAGCACCAACGAGCTAGTTACTATAGAAATATTAGAACCGCGTGTGATTATGGTTGAGATTTTAGTCGTTGCTGGCTTTGTAATAATAAGCTTATGAGTGACTTTTTAAAACGAGGAAGATTACATCCCTCAATGAGACTTCCCTGCTATGGGATAGCCACAAATGCTCACTGGTGCTAGAAAGTACTTTTAATACTGACCACTGTCTACTCTAAAAAAGTACAGTTTTTATTGGGCTTTAAATAGGCTAGAGCTGGCGAGTACAAAGTGCAGCAAGGCTTTGGTTTATAACCTCACGATTTTATTATTTAATCAAACCATAAGTTAATAATAAAGTTTTGATTTAAATCATTTTTATAGCTAAAATGGATTAGTTAAAAGGTGCTTGATAGTCAAGCATCTAGACGTCTAAATTTTTTATTCTCTTTATAAATCAATAGATTTGAGTGAAATAGGTTGAACATTGGAGTTGTTTTAGGTATTGTAAACAAAATGTTTCAAGGACGAGATGCAATGATTCAACCAACCTCAGTATTTATCAAAACCGTTTTTAAAATGCCTGTCCGTTCGCAGTGTTATCCATACTTAATTAAAACGTTAGATGCATTTTTTAGTAAAGTAAAAATGGACGACAGTCTACCCCATAATGACAACCGCAATGAGTTTGATCTTTTCTTAATTGATAGCAGCGGCTGCAATTGGCAAAACTTAATACCAGCAGACTTATTAGCCTTAGCCAAAGTGAAACCTGTGATTGTGTTTAATGCGCATTCTGACGCTATTTGTGAAAAAAACTTGTTACTTAATAATTTTAAGGGAGTCTTTTATAACAATGACCTTCCTGAGGACGTATTTACCGGATTAATGCGGATCATTAATGATGAGCTCTGGTTCAGTCGCAAGATTATTTCTTCTACATTTAATGAAGTGCTCGCGATGGTAAGTCATTATGATCATCAACCTAGCAGTGATGCTGGTAGTGAACATCAAGTGTTAAAAAGCCTGACTAAACGAGAAAAATCAGTGGTTTATTTACTTGCGCAAGGTGCGAATAACCATAGTATCGCAGAGCGGTTAAATATCAGTGATCACACCGTAAAAACACACCTTTATAGCGCATTTAAAAAAACAAATTCACGAAATCGTATTGAGCTATCTAATTGGGCACAGCGATATATGGCGGTACGATTACCGTTGCATGACTAACAGATCAACCATAATATGCACCCAATTATAACCAGTAGGATGGAGCATCAGTAACTGCATATTTTGTGATATTGTTTCAGGTAAAGCACCTTGTGACCCTGTTTGGGAGGATGAAAGCATTTAGTATTTCTGACTATCTATCCAAATACAAAAGGAGCAACTGTGGTTATTCCTAAGCAGCACCTTAGTCGTTATGCTTTTGCGCAATCTGATGAAGTACTTGCAAAGCTGATTGTAGCCACTAAAAAGTTGCTCTTATTTTAGACTCTGCGCTAGAGGGAGGGGAGAACAGGTATGTTTTTGAAATTTATATTCTCACTATTGTGAAAGAGCCGACGACAGTGAGCTCGCTGCTTTTGCCAAACAGATCAGAGAGTACGCATAACCTTTGTTTATATAATACTCAATCGGTAATTGCAGCCCTAATACTCTTCATACATTACGTTGGTTTTTGATTGGTGCTATATCGGTGCTGGTATACAGATATAACACCTGTTATTGCTATTTTTGTATCTCATGGTTAGCTATAGAATAAGCTAACCAGAAATCAGAATCGTTATGCCAGCGTTGATAGACGTTAATTATCAACTACGCTTTGTTGCCCATATGCCTTTATCAATGCCTTTGATGACTAGATCACTGAGGGCTTTTTCAATTGCTTGGGTTACGCAAATACTCATCGGTTCGTTATCACTAAAACCCGCTTCGGCTTCGGCTAAACGTTTATAACTAACATAACGGAAAAACCCTGCGCGCATTTCTTGGCTGAGCACTTTTTTGCTGGTGGCTACGGACAATAATACTTGCCCAGTACGCACGTCTACGGCACGTAAGTAAATAGAGATAGCATCTTCGCGGTAGAGTTCTGACGCGCCGATGCCAAAATATTCCATGCCAAAACCACCGGTTTTTACATTGGTGTCGTAGCTAATTATACCGCCTTCTAAAATGATTTTAGCGGTGGTCAGTGGTGGTAATTCAACAGCATTTGGCTGTTCGGCTTGGGCGGCACGAATAATTTTTCTTTCAGTCAGAATATTTTGCAAACCTTCACGTTCAACCGGAATAAACCAATCAGATTCGTGTAGCGCTTGTATTAAGATGGAATTAGCCCCTTGAGTGACGGCGGTTGAAAATGAACTAACATTGCCTTGCGGTTTATATTGGCCCGTTTGATCACGAAAAGAATATACCGATACGGCGATACTGCCAGCAGGTGTTGGTAACTGTTGAAGTGCTTTAAAGGTTTCAGTGGGGGTTAAACTTGCGGCCAACTGTTGCGAAGGTGGGATCAAATTGCCCATGCTACTGCATGCGGATAATGCCAGGGTAAGTACTGCAATAAATAGCGCTTTCATTTAGCTAAACCTCGGTACTTCAATGACCACGACACTGTTGTCAGTGGTGTTGGTTATTCGCACTGTAATTGAATCTACGGTACTGGTGATCACTTGAATTTCGTAATCACCACTTAAAAAAATTGAATCTTGGTTAAAAATACTTTCATCTATATCTTCACCAAAGGCAATATCAGTGATCTCTCTTACCATGCGGTTTAAGTAGGTACGTTCTAGAGAATCTTGAAATTTCTCAGCGTAGCTTTGTTCAATTATTGGTGCTTTATGTTTATTTTGCGCTTGCGCTTTATTTAATAGCATACTGGCATTGAGTGGACTACCTCCGAAACTTGGATTAATGGGGGTATACACAAGCTCTGTTGCAGATACCGATAAGGGGAGTAATATCATTATAGTTGTTGTTATATATTTTCTTGAGTCGGGGGCCATTTTACCATCCATTTTTTGCCATATCGGGCGAAGCTTTATGTAAATTAGAGCGCGCCATCGCATCCATAACACTGTATAAAGCGTGTTCTACACGCTCATCAATAGGCTCCAAGCGACGCCCTAAATAGGTTACATATACAATTTGATTATTCATTACTAAGGTCAGTTTTGTGCCAGCCCGAGGAAATACGGTCTCTTTTATTTCTATATTAAAACCAGCGG
This sequence comes from Pseudoalteromonas sp. B160, assembly GCF_037162485.1. Taxonomy (NCBI): domain Bacteria; kingdom Pseudomonadati; phylum Pseudomonadota; class Gammaproteobacteria; order Alteromonadales; family Pseudoalteromonadaceae; genus Pseudoalteromonas; species Pseudoalteromonas sp. B160. The sequence goes on from NZ_JARLUX010000002.1 coordinate 196,296, forward strand.
TTGAGGGTAGGTCGCGCCAAAGGTTTGAAAATTCAAAATAAAACTGGTGACCAAAGCGACTAATGCTGCGATCGAGCACTAGGCCATCTATTTCTAATTCGTCAGCGCCTTGAGATAAGTGGCTAAAGGTAGTTAAAAAAAGCAGGCTTAGCGCGGTAATAAGCGTTCTAACTAATGTCATGTTTAATATGGGGGGACGTGCCCCCCAATATCCTTATTCTTGGGTCACAGTTGCTGTGTTGTAATCGCCCACTTGGGTGATCACGACTGAAGTGTTAGAAGCGGTAATAGCACCTTCAACTAAGTTGCCATTGCCTACTTGTGTGACTGTGAAGTTGATGTTGTCACCACCAACGATAAATGCACCCGTATCGATACCTGCTACCATATTCATATCGCCTTGCTGCGAAATATCAATAGAATGGTTGCTGCCTTCCATAACTAAATCAATCGCATTCAGATCGCCACTTTGGCTAAAATCAACGCTATTGTTATTACTATTTAGCACACTTGCAAAGGTTAATGTTGCTTCATTTGTGCTGCCTAATTGACTGATATTAATGTCATTATCGTTTGAAGTAAGCGATGTGTCAGGGTACGAAGATTGAATTAAAGCGGTATTCATGTCACCGGCTTGAGCTAAATCAACGTCGTTGCCTTGACCATTAAAATTAGCGATGTGAGCGCTGTTTTCGTTACCAATTTGAACGCTTGAGAATTCATTGTCAGCGCCAATTGTGCCCAAGTAGGTCTCGTTCATTGAGCCATTTTGCATAACAGTGAGTTCATTGTTATCACCTAATACATCAGCCCCAACTTGATTATTATCTTGTTGTTGATCAACCGAAACTTGATTGTCATTACCGGCAAATAACTCAGATGTGAAGGTATTGGTATTACCTTCTTGGTCGATTGATAGGGTGTTTTCGTTTCCTTCAACACTTGCAAAAGTCGCAGTATTTGAATCACCCGCTTGTTCGATGTCTAAGCTGTTTTCATCGCCGCGAACAGAAGCAACCGTAACGCCGTTGAAATTACCTTCTTGTGCTATTACTACTTCATTCGTATTACCAACGAGTTCAGTAAGTGTAAAAGCGTTAAACAAGCCGTTTTGAGTAACTTCAATGGTGTTTTCGTCACCACTAATAGTTGCCAGCGTTGCTTCATTTAAAAGGCCTGCTTGAGATGCGCTAATTTTGTTGCTATTACCTTGCAAATCCAAATTATAAAACCAATGGCCGCCATCTTGCTGAGTAACTGCAATGTCGTTAGCATCACCTTGAACTACGTTAATCGCTTCGTTATTAATACCAAAAAAGCCCGTGCCAAACTGCGCAACATTGACTGAGTTATCATCGCCTGTTATGTCTGATAGAGCGCCATTAACTTCACCATCTTGGCTGTGACTTAGGGTGTTGTTATCGCCTATTACGTACGTTAAAGACAAGTTTTGAATTTGTTTTTGATCAACATTAATGCTGTTGTTATCGCCTAAACTTGTTACGTTTGCTTCAAGGCCATCACCTTGTTGCGTGACCATTACATCGTTACCCATACCTTGCAATGATGTTTGTTCAATAGTGAGGACATTGCCTACCGCAGTAGTTGACACTTGACTTGCTAATACAGAGGTTGATTGGTTTTTATCGTCGATATTTGCGTGTGCAACAAAGCTTGAACTTAATGCAACTGCGATTGCACATGTCAATAAAGATTTATTTAACTTCATGATTTTTCCTTAACTTATAATTATTAGAGCAGTCATTAATGGGTTGTGGATACCTTAATGTTCTGCATAGTTTGTTCGGCATGCCTTGCCGATTTAAGTTTTGTGATATCAAGAGCAAAAAGCTCACTCATACAAAAGTGAGTGAAGAATTATATTGATATGCAGTGTTGTGTTTTATGCAATTAATGCTTTTTTACTTACGCACTGCTACCAATTGACGGTTAACTTTATTGTGTAAACGTAATATTCGAAATCATCTCTTTTTATGATTTTTAATCTACTTTCTTTTCAACTGCTTACTTGTTTTCCACCGTATTCAGCTTGGAATGTTGAATAATCTGGTAATAAAAGATGAGGCGAGTAAGGCATCTACTGAGCGCTAATTACTCATAAAAACGATTGTGTTGTTAATAAATTGACCGTTAAAAACAGTGTTAAAGACTGGTTTTTTAGTAATTTATTGAATTTTTCTTGTCTGGTTTAGGTTTTCTCTGTCATTTATGGTGCTTGCCAGTGATATTTCAAAAGTAGTGAAGTTAGCGAAACTTAGCAGCAAAGCTAAGTTAATATTTCTAACTATGGATACAAAATATGAAAACTAAATTATCTATTTTAAGCTTGGCTATTTTGCCATGTTTAGCTGCAGCACAAGTAACAACCATTGCTGCAGAGCCTTCAGCACGAGCTTCTCAAGACTCATTGCTTGTTATGTATAAAAAAGGCACTTCTGTGGCAATGCGTAGTCAAGCCCGCAGTTTAGTAAAAGCTAAAGTGAGTGATTTAAATAAAGATGGTGTTGATGATAACTATTCGTCGATTTTATCTGGTCGTTTAGCTAAGTTTGAAGTAACTGGCATGAGCACCAAGCAAGCAATTAAATTACTGCAAACACATGCAGCGGTTGAATATGTTGAGCCAGATTATCGCGTGAGTATTGCTACGGCTCCCAATGACCCTGATTTTTCAAAGTTGTGGGGGTTACACAATGAAGGCCAATCTGGTGGGACGGCCGATGCGGATATAGATGCACTCGAAGCATGGTCAATTACAACAGGTGGCAAAGATGTCGTTGTGGGCGTTATCGATACTGGTGTAGATCACAGTCATAGTGATTTAACGGCAAATATGTGGATAAACCCGAATGAAATCGCAGGCGATGGCATCGATAATGATGGTAATGGCTACATTGATGACGTCCATGGTATTAATGCCATTACAAATGTTGGCGACCCAATGGATGACCAAGGTCACGGTACGCATGTCTCAGGGACAATCGGCGCTGCAGGTAATAACAATAATGGTGTTGTGGGTGTTAATCATGAAGCGGCGATTGTTGGTTGTAAGTTCTTAGATGCATCAGGCAGTGGCTCTACATCCGACGCTATTAAGTGTATTGACTATATGGTGAGTCTGAAAAATGCGGGTGTAAATGTTCGCGTACTAAATAATAGTTGGGGCGGTGGTGGCTTTAGCCAAGCGCTTGCTGATGCGATAACCGCCAGCGAACAAGCTGACATTTTATTTGTTGCCGCTGCAGGTAATGACGCCGTTGATAATGATCAAAATCCACATTATCCATCCAATTATGAGCATGAAAGCGTGTTGTCAGTGGCCAGCACTGATCGTAACGATAATATGTCAGACTTTTCACAGTGGGGTTTAACCAGTGTTGATTTAGGCGCACCAGGGAGCGCTATTTTATCAACCGTACCGGGTAATGGTTATGCCACTTACTCTGGTACATCAATGGCCACACCGCATGTTGCGGGTGTCGCTGCTTTGGTACTATCACTCAATCCTGACTTATCAACAAGTGAGCTTAAACAGCTGCTTATGGATAGTGGCGATGATAATGCACAACTGGCAGGGAAGACCGTATCGGGCAAACGCTTAAACGCTAATCAAGCTCTTGAGCAGGCAGACCCTACACCAAGCTTTAAACTATCTGTTACACCAACAGCTCAGCAGATCACTGCCGGTGAAACGGCAACATATACATTTGAAATTGGCTCAATTGCCCAGTGGCAAGGGGTTGTAGACCTTGAATTAATTGGCGATTTAGCTGGTGCTAGTTTATCAGCAAACACTGCAACGCCTGGTGATGTGGTGATACTTAGTGTGCCAACTCAAGAGTCAACACAATGGGGGCGCTATGACTTTAGCGTAAATGCATCTTCTGGCGAGTTGGCTAAGCAGAAGTCAGTAAGCTTATTAGTTGATCCTGTTGGCTTAAATGATTTTACCTATACGAATGATACCGCAGTAGCAATCCCCGATAACAATGTTGACGGTGTTGATTCTGTGATCACCGTAAATGATCCACTGACTGTTTTTGCAACTCAAGCGAGTATTGATATTTCACATACTTACATTGGTGATTTAATCGTTACGTTAACCTCGCCTAGAGGAACAAGTTCTACATTGCATAGTCAGTCAGGCGGTAGCGCAGAGGATATAGTACAAAGCTACTCTTTAGCTGATTTTAATGGCGAAGTGGCAACGGGTGATTGGGTATTACATGTTGAAGATACCTATGCGGCAGATACTGGCACACTGAATAATTGGTCACTTACATTTAGTGCAATTGGTGAGGTAACCCCGCAGCCACCACAAGCTGATTTTGACTATGATGCACAAGCTTTAACAGTCTCGTTTACGGATTCAAGCAGCGATGCAAATAACGATATTACACAATGGAGCTGGGACTTTGGTGATGGTGCAACTTCAACAGATGCAAATCCAGTTCACGCTTATGCGCAATCAGGTAACTACCAAGTAACATTAACTGTAACCGATAGTGAAGGTAATACTGATTCGTCAGTACAGACCGTGGTTGTGAGTGATGTTGCAATTGCGTTGAGTTTAACCCGCGCGAATAAAACCCGCTTAAACACTATGCGTGTTGATCTTAGCTGGGAGCAAGTGGGTGCTCAATCACTTAATGTATATCGCAATGGTGAGTTTGTAGGAACAACGACTGATAACGGCCGTCACCGTGACTTCTTACGTAATGCAACTTTGCCAGCCTATGATTACCAAGTTTGTGTTACAGCAGATGTATGTTCAAATATCGTAACAGTGACATTTGAATAAGTGCACTTAACATTTAAATAATTCCCCGTGAAGTCCCAAGCCTTGCTGTTCCCCTGCAAGGCTTTTTTATTGCCTACTATATTGTTCCTGATAGTTAAACTCTGCACTTCAAACATCTAATAATATTATCAGATAGTCGTATTGTGGATTTTAACAGGCTCTGCTAACGTTCAACGATTACCCATAGTTTGAAATTCGGGGCGACTGACAACGCGCTCTATATTACAAAAAGAGAAACGTGCTTATGATCATCTTTTTTATCTGCCTGACTATTTTAATATTAGGTTACAAGTTCTACAGTCCCTTTGTAGAAAAACAAGCTGGTATGGACGCCACCATTGATACACCACAAAAACGTTTTAGCGAAGGTGTTGACTATGTTGCAATTCATCCTGTTCGTGCGTTTTTAATTCAGTTTTTAAATATTGCAGGGGTAGGCCCAATATTTGGCCCTATTCTCGGTGCTCTATATGGACCAATTGCTTTGGTCTGGATCGTACTCGGTAATGTATTAGGTGGAGCTGTACACGACTTTTACTCAGGTGTTATGAGTATCAAAGAGGATGGCAAAAGCTTACCAGAAATTGCAGGTAAATATTATAACGTTGTATTTAAAGGCTTTATGTTAATATTTACGGCGATGTTACTGTTTTTTGTCGGCGTGGTATTCATAATGAGCCCCGCTGGATTATTAAGTAACTTAGACGTATTTAAAGATACTATATTTGCCAATAATACCTTTTGGGTTTTGGCTATTTTGGCTTATTACTTTTTAGCTACTTTACTGCCAATTGATAAAATCATTACTAAATTTTACCCTGTTTTTGGTTTATTAATGATTGTGATGACGGTTGCAATTGCTGTATCACTGTTAATTAATGCGCCGCATTTACCGGTAGCTGGTGATTTTTTAGCGTATTTTGAAGCTGATCATGCCCATGACTTTTTAACTCCAAATCCAGATGGATTACCTACGTGGCCGTTATTGTTTATTACCATAACTTGTGGTGCTATTAGTGGTTTTCATTCTACGCAAGCACCAATTATTGCACGTTGCCTAACTAACGAAAAATACGTTCGTCCAGTTTATTATGGCGCAATGATGTGTGAAGGTATTGTTGGTTGTGTATGGGCATTAGCGGGTATTGCTGCTTTCCCAGAAGGCTATGCAGGTTTGAAAGCAATGCTTGATTTAGGCGGCCCAGGTTTGGTGGTTAACCATATAGCAAACAGTTATTTAGGTGTGTTTGGTGGTATTATGGCGATTATTGCAGTAGCAGTATTCCCAATTACCTCAGGCGATACGGCGTTTCGTTCACTTCGTTTAACAGTGGTTGATGCGTTTAGTATTCCGCAAAGTTTGCGTAATCGTTTATTGCTAGCAATCCCTATTTTAACGATTGCCTACTTTATGACTAAGCTTGATTTCTCTGTGATTTGGCGCTACTTCGCATTCTCAAATATGCTGCTTTCTACGAGTGTGTTATGGCTTGCGACCAAGTACTTATTTGACCGTGGAACATTTCACTGGATTGCCAGTGTACCTGCAGTCATCGCTACAGCAGTGACCTTGTCATACATAATGACTGCGGCAATAGGGTTAAACTTATCAAGTGATTTAGGTAAACCGATTGGTGCAGCAGTGGCGGTAATAGGCTTTATAGTACTAGCGATAGTGCATTCAAAGCATAAAGTGCGTGCAGTTTAATAAATCGTAATCTTAATAATGTAAAAGCGAGCCTTGTGAAGGCTCGCTTTTTTATGTTTAATCGAGTTGTAATTTAGTTAATAGCTTTATCAACTTTTTGATCACTAACCGTTCAGGCAAACTATTAGCCGTTAAAAAGTAGCTTGCTCAAAGTAGCGAATATCATCAAGGGTGTTGCTGATCATCATTGCGCCCTCTAATAAACTCACTGTTTTAATCGCAGCACGTTCAGGATTAAGCTCTCCATTTATTTTATGTGCTTGAGTTAACCAGACTAAATTTTTAATGAAAAAGCGTTTTACTTCATCGCGCACTTTATCAGGAAGGCTGTCACTTTGTGCGCCAAGTAAGCCACATAAACACATTTTTTTATCCATCACTAACGCATTTCTAAATAATTGCGTGTAAATATCGATTGGATTTTTACCGTTTGCTTTATGTGCCTCCGGTTCGCCAAGCACAGCGATAAAGGCATCAGTGTATTGATGCGCGAGTTCAGCACCTAAATCAGCTTTGGTCGGAAAATGATAATGCACACTCGCACTTTTAATACCAATTTCATTCGCCAACTCTCTAAAGCTAAAATTGCTATAGCCACCAAGTCTAACCTTATTTTCTGCTGCTTTTAACAGGGCTGCTTTTTTTGTCATTTTAAAACTTCCTTCATATCGCTGCAAAAAATTATCAACCAGTAGGTAGTTATTTTCAAGCTCTTTTATTTTTAGTTTGCAAAGATCGAGATCTTAATATAAATTACCTATCAGTAGGTAGGTAATTTAATCTTGCCAATATTAGTTCAAACTGTGGTTAAAAATATAAAGAGATAATTATGAAAATTTATGACGTAGAAAACTTTCCTAATCCATTACGTGTACGTATTGCACTTGCTGAAAAAAATGCGACTGACAAAGTAGAATTTGTTGCTGTTGATTTATTAAATGGTGAGCATCGTACTGAAGCCTTTTTAGCTAAAAACCCCTTAGCAGGCGTGCCTGTTTTAGAGCTAGATGACGGGACATATATAGCAGAATGCACCGCGATTACTGAATACATTGATAGTTCTTTTGCTGGCCCTTCATTAACCGGTGTTGAGGCAAAAGAACGCGCGGTGATTAATATGGTGCAAAAGCGTGCGGAGTCAATGGTCCTTGATGCTGTAGCCAGTTACTTTCATCATGCAACGGATGGCTTAGGCCCAGCACTTGAAACCTATCAAAATGTTGCTTGGGGAGAAAAGCAAGGTGAAAAAGCGCGCCAAGGCTTTGTTTATTTTAATACAGTGTTAGCCAATTCTGCTTATGTTGCCGGTGAGAATTTTAGTGTTGCAGATATTACTTTGTACGCCGGTCTGGTGTTTGCAGGATTTGCGAAAATTGCTATTCCTAGTGAGCTATCACATTTAATTGCATGGCAACAAAAGGTCTCTCAACGTCCAAGCATTGTCGCTTAGTTATCAATTTATAATGTGGAGCTACTTATGAAAATTGCAGCTGATTTTAGCGAACGTGTTGTTGTGCATAGCGAATCGTTAGAATGGATAGCCTCACCGATGGCGGGTGTTGATAGGCGTCCACTTGATAGAGTGGGCGATGAGGTTGCACGCGCAACCAGCATTGTACGTTATGCGCCAAACAGCCATTTTTCTGCCCATACACATACCGGCGGTGAAGAATTTATTGTGCTTGAAGGTGTTTTTCAAGATGAACATGGTGATTTCCCCAAGGGTTCTTATATTCGTAATCCGCCTGAGTCAAAACATACACCAAGCTCTGAAAACGGGTGCGTTATATTTGTAAAATTATGGCAGTTTCAGCCAGAGGACAGAGAGCATGTTCGCTTGCAAACTAATACCATGCACGGTGTTCCTCACCCTGAGTTTAGTGATGTAAATGTAGCTCCTCTTTATAAAGACGCCTTTGAAGAGGTGAGTATTTTAGCATTTGCACCTAACAGTGAAATATCGTTAAACGCCTTGGGTGGGGGCGAGCTTTTAGTTCTTGAAGGCTCGCTTGAAGAGCAGGGCGATACATTAGTAAAACACAGCTGGTTAAGAGTGCCGCCTAACAGCGAAATTAAAGCAATAGCAGGCAGTGAAGGAGCCAGAGTTTGGCTTAAAATCGATCATTTAACAGATGTTGAAAACCAAATAGCACGGCTTAAAAATGCATAATTAAGCATTTAATTAAAATAGGCACAATAAAAGTATATGTGCCTGTTTTTTGATCTACTTCACTATTGGTTACTAAGCTATCACCTATACTCAATGCTCATTTTATTGCGGAGTTCGGGTTATGGTAAATTTAACACACGGCTTATCTATTGGTATTGAGCGCTCTGGTTGCGAGTTTTTTTAACCTTAAAAGCCATAGGCACACTCACTCACAAAGATTATGAAGTGATTACGCCGATGATAGACTCTGCGCTTGGCGAAGTTAAACATCCTATTGTTAATGTACTCATAGATGGAACTGAGCTTGATGGCTGGGAACTTAGAGCCGCATGGGATGATTTAAAACTTGGCTTAAAACACAACAAAGAGTTTAAAAAAATAGCCATATACGGCAACAAAGACTGGCAATCAACCATCGCTAAATTAGGCAGTTGGTTTGTATCAGGTGAAATTCAATATTTTGAGAACGCCACTGCGGCTTTAGAATGGTTAAAAAGTAATGATGAAGAAGTAGATGCTTAAATAAAGGCCATAATCGGCCTTTATTTTTAAAGTATTTTATACCAATTCGCTTAATTAAGTGATCTATTTTGAGGCTGGAAAAACGTGTTGATAGCTAGGCAAAAAATTTGCTATTTAGTTGTTCTAAATGAGAATTTTTTAACGCAGATAGCGACACGTTTAGCCCCGTAAAATTATTAAGTATTATTGCGGATTGGTATTATACCTCTTGAAGTGTAGGTAATGCTGGAAAAGCCCCCTTGGCTAAGCAGGCTTTAGAGCCACAGCGAAGGCCGAAATTTAAAGCGCGTTTTACTATTTGCTGATTGTTGAGTTTATCCGTGAGCAATATATTTTCATCATTATGATTTAAATAATACAAAACCCTGGCAATAAACGCATCGCCCGCACTGGTGGTATCAACCGCCGTAATAATTGGTGCAGCTTCAGTAAATGTAAATACGTTATGGTAAACCGTTGCCGGTGCAGGGCCATCGGTTAAAAATACCAATTTAACACCTGTATCTAAAATAGATTGTAAATAATCATCAGGTGCTTGCTGTGTTTGCTCAGCTAAAAAGTTCAGCTCATCACGCGATAGCTTAACAATATCGCAATAGGCGTAACACGCGTGTACATTTTGCTCAATGTCATTGCTATTTTGCCACAAGCTATAGCGTAAATTCACATCAAAGCTGACTAGCTTATGGTTCTTTTTAGCCAGCTTTAAAGCATTGATCGTGGTGCGCGCAATGGTTAAATTAGTTAACGTGTTGGAACAAAAGTGTAGGGTACTCAATTCATCCCATTTGATATGGTTTAAATGCTCACTCGTTAACAGTAAATCGGCGGTATTGTGGCGATAAAAATTAAAGCTGCGTTCACCGGTTTCATCCAAACTGACAATAACCACGGCCGTTTGAGAGTCTTTAATTGTAAATAAGTACTCTGTACTTACCTTATATTGCGCAAGCGATTTACTTAATTGTTTAGCAAAATAGTCATCGCCCATACCGCCACAAAAAGCCGCTTTGCCGCCCAGTTTGGCATAACCTACCGCTACATTGGCAGGAGCGCCGCCAGCAATGGGCAAATAAGCACTGTTTTGAGAATCTTGCGGCAGCATATCAATAAGCAGCTCGCCAAGGCTAAGTAATTTGGTCATATTGTAAATCCTAAAAAACCTAGCAAGGGCTAGGTCAAAAGTAGTGGGAGAGTCTTTCAAGGTAAATAGATGTTAGGAGATCAAGCGCTGAAAATACATTATTCAGCGCTTAAAAATACTAAAGCTCGGTTAATTAAATAGGTATTTAAGTGTTAGTGACGTTGTACGGCCGTTAATAGTGCGGGCACGAATAATATTATTATCTGGGATAGAACCTTCTTCGGCTTCAGTAATACCGACTGTATCAAATAGGTTATTTACATTAAGCGCGATGCTAAGGTTTTCAGATAAATCGTAGCTTACAAAGCCATTTACTTGGGTGTAACCATCAAATTTAAGGTCGTTGTTGTCTTGAGCGTATGCATCGGTAGTACCAATAAAGCTTACACCAGCTGCACCTTTCTCGTAGCTATAACGCGCCATTAGTGAGTAAATTAAATCTGCTTGGCGTCGAGGCGTATTACCTTCTACTTCCGGTGTTAGTGCATCTTTAACGATTTCAGCATCGGTCCAGGTTAAGTTACCGCGAAAATCCCACGCATCGATGAAGTAAGTTGATTCAATCTCAATCCCTTTGGCTTCGTATTCACGGTCGAAAAAGGTTTGTGATGTAGCTTCAAAATTTTGCTCTTCAGTTTCTGCATAAAAAGCAGTTGCAAATACAGAGAAGGAATCAAAACGTTTTTTAACCCCAAACTCATATTGATTAACTTCATCTACAGCATCTTCTTTCGCAACAGAGCCATCTGCACGTACTTTACCAAATAAAAGTCGGTCAGCATTCGCTCGTCCGCCTTTACTGATACGAGCAAATGTTGCCAGACTTGGGTCAATTTGATAGTTAGCACCAATTGAATAAGATGTGTAGTTCCAGTCGTAGTTAACTGGGCTGGCATTAGTAATATCAATGCCTGCAACATTTTGTTCAGGAACGGATATTTCACCATCACGATTCATATCAACTGTAGAGGTTACTGCACCTGCGTAATTACCGCGAGCTTCGCCACTATCGTAACGGGCACTTGCATCAATACTTACATCGCCAAGTTTTGTAGAAAATGCAACGTACGGGGCGCGAGTGTCGTATTCTGTGTCGTAATCACGCTGACAACAGTTACCCCAAAAGGTGTTCCGTATGCGTATAAACCATTTTCAGAAAACTCAGTACCATCGGCAGCTGTGACATTTAATAAGGCTGCGTTATCGCCCTTAAGCTCCATTAGATAAGAGTTCCATAACCACGACATGGCAATGTTTTGCGTTGATGCGTAGTAACCAAACGTAATGCTGGTGTCGTCATCGAGCGATTTAGTCAATTTAAAGTCGTTCACAATAGAGTCAAAGTCGTTCATTGTGACGTCAAACGTATGAATGCGCATTGCTAAATTGTCATTAAATGCAGCCCCAGTATTTGCATTGCTGAGTGTTGCACCTGCGCCGCCAATACTTTCTGCAATCGACGTTGAACTGCCTACTTCAGCAGGAATAAGTGAATTAAAGTTACCGCTTACAGATGATTTACGAAAACGGTTTTCGATACGCCAATCATTATCTAAGTCAAATACTGCTTCGAAGCCAATTGAGTCAACTTTAGGGTTCATACCGTCGCGAATATCGCCACTGCTAATTTGGTTTTCGCCGTTTAGACGCACTGTTTTTGTAAATAATGCCGAGTGTGGTGTATCCGATTGTGCGTCAAACCCAGGGATAGAATCGCCATTTGCATACATTGGCATCGGTAAGTAACCTACGCTTTTATCATCTAAATGCTTGTAATAAATTCGAACATAGCCGTTTTCAAAATCTTTGGTTAGGTTGGCTTTAATTTGCCCGCCTTTATTTGATGTGTAACCTGTTTCGCGTGGACCTTCACCTTGGCGAACAAAGCCACCGACATGAAAACGTACACTATCGCTTAGGTAAGTACCGTATTCAAAGTCTGTACGAACGCTATCGTAATCGAGGCCCAGAGTAGTTGATACGCTGCCTGATTCGTTTTCACCATTTTTAGAAATAAAGTTAATAATGCCACCAGGTGCATTACTTGCAGCCGTCGATGCTGAGCCGCCACGAATTGATTCGATTGTTTGTACGGTATTATCTAAGCGCATAAAAATATCAGCGTTACCAAAAGCGATATCACCGTATTGCAGTACAGGTAAACCGTCTTCTTGTAATTGTAAAAATTTCGCACCGCCAGATGCCACAGGTAAACCACGCACAGCAATGTTTGCGTTACCTTCACCACCGGTCGATTCTGCGCGAATACCCGGAATGATTCTAAACGCCTCAGCGGTTGAGCGAGGTGTAGACACTTCAACCTGTTCAAGCGACAAGCTACTGACTGATACGCTTGATGCCATAATCGTTGTACGACGTGGTACACCAGTTACAACGATTGTTTCAAGACCTTTGTTAGCTTGTACTTGAGAATTTTGATCTTGTTGTTGCGCATGTACGCCTTGGCTTACTGCAAGTGCTAATGCACTGATTAAATATAAAGGTGTGTTGTGTGTTGTCATGGTTACGCCTCGTTATGTTGAACCCAATTGGATTTGTATTTTTACTTAATCGATTAAGTAAAAATAACAAATATTTTACAAGAAGCAAATTATTTTGTGCTTAATTTGCTCTTTTTTTATTCATTCATTGATTTATAAAGTATTTTTTATTGTCTTAGAATATAGGTTTACTCAGTTACAGGGTTATCTTGCTGTAAAGCCGTTGCTGATGGATCTTTAAAATAATTAAACAGCATAGCTAAAAATAAAATGACAGCAAAGCCCGTAGCTAAATAAAAACCGTAACGCACATGGCCAAAGTAATCGCTGATCATACCCATGAACAAGGGTGCTAAAGCCGCCGAAAGTGCGGTAAAAAATAATATCACGCCCGCCACAGCACCGTGCTGTTGCACTGCAAAGCAGGATATACCTTTAGAGTTTAAAGTCGGATAAACCATCGACATAAATAACCCCGAAAGCGGCAATAAACCCACAGCCCAATCAACGCCACCGAATAATGTACCGACATAACACAGCGCAATGCCTAAGCTTAAATAGGCCATAACACCTTGCCAGCTATAGCGGTTTAGTAACCATACGGCAATAAATCGCCCTGCGGCACGCAGTACAAAAAATATTGTCAATGCATAGGTTGCAAGTAGTGGCCAAGAGCCAGTGTAATCTTTTAACAGCGTAGGCATCCATACATAAATAGCAACCTCCGTGGCCACGTAAAGGGCAATTGCCAGAGAAAAACCTAGCGCATACGGATTTTTGATCATTTTCATGGTGGTGGCAAGCGAGGTGGGCTTTGCTGTGGTTTTTACAACGGCTGGGTAGTCTGCACGCCACGCTAGTAAAGCGAGAATTAAACACATTACACCTGCAATAATGTACAGGTAAGTCCAGCTTACATTTTGCACCAGTAAGACGCCTACTAGAGCTGGCCCTACAATGGCGCCTATGCCAAAAAAGCCTTCTACCTTATTCATCGTTTTAGTGTGATCTTCGTTACTATGTGAAATATCACCAAGTAACGCAAGCGCACCCGTTTTAAATAAACCAATGGCTAAGCCTATGCAGCAAAGTAGCAATAAAAAGAAGGTAAAGCTGGTGCTAAACGCAAACAAGAAACAGCTCGCCGAAAATATTAAAAGGCCTAGCATGATGGTTGTTTTACGCCCTAAACTGTCTGCTAAAAAACCTAAAAACAATCCACTAAAAGCAATTAGCGCCATAGGTGCATAATGGAACGCGCTTGCTTGGGTCATGCTTAAACCAAACTCTTTAATAAGTTCAGGTATGATCATGCCCACCGCATCAGAAGTCATGGCAAACATAAAAAACATCATATATGTAAGCCAGCGTATTTGTTGCAACGGATCGCTGCTTACGTGTGTGTGTGATTTTGTCATGTACTTTTTCCTCGTTAAATGCTCAGTTAACACTTAGTAAGTCAGTTAGTTACTTATTGTAGTATTACGTGAGCCACGATTTTTGTATGTAAAATTATTAAAAATTACTTGTAAATTCTTACTTGCTAGTTAAAGATATATCTTAATCGATTAAGTTTCAACATGGTAATCACACAATGATGAAGAATAAAGTTCAATTGATCACATATGCTGATCGAATCACTGGCCAAGATATCAACGCATTGACCGCACTTTTAAATGGTCCATTACACGGCGTGTTCGGAGGTGTCCACCTATTGCCATTCTACAATCCAATTGATGGTAGTGATGCAGGCTTTGACCCTATTGATCATAGTGCCGTGGATGAACGGATCGGTACTTGGCAAGACATTCAAGTGTTAGGAGCAGACTATGATCTGATGGCCGATTTGATTGTGAACCACGTATCGGCGCAATCCTTTCAGTTTCAGGATGTACTAGCAAAAGGTAAAGCATCACCGTTTTGGGATTTATTTTTAACTAAAGAAGATGTCTTTCCAAATGGTATGAGTGACGCCGAGCAAAAAGCGATTTATCGCCCGCGCCCTGGCAGTTGTTTTACTCCAATGCCATGTGGCGATGGTCAAACGTATGATTTTTGGACCACGTTTACCGATAATCAAATCGACATTAATGTTAAAGTTGCTGCGGGCGTTGCGTATTTAAATAATGTATTAACAAAGTTCTCTGCTAATAACGTTAATATTATTCGTTTAGATGCGGCGGGTTACGCGATTAAGCAAGCTGGCACAAACTGCTTTATGCTAGATGAAACGTTTGATTATTTAGATAAGTTATCGGCGCAAGCTAATGCATTGGGTATGGAAACAATTGCTGAAATTCACAGCCATTATCAAACTCAAGTTGACGTCGCAAAGCGGGTCAATATGGTTTATGACTTTGCATTACCACCATTGATTTTGCACAGCTTATTTACCAATAATAGTGATGCACTTGTAAAGTGGTTAAATATTTCACCACGTAATTGCTTAACAGTACTCGATACCCACGATGGCATTGGTATTATTGATGCGGGTCCAATGGGTGATAAGCCAGGATTATTAAATGCAGCGCAAATTGATAATCTAGTTGAAACTATTCATGCAAATAGCAATAACCAAAGCCGCCAAGCAACTGGGGCTGCTGCCAGTAATGTCGACTTGTACCAAGTAAATTGCACTTATTACAATGCGTTAGGTGCAAATGATTTTGACTATTTAGTTGCGCGCGCGATTCAATTTTTTGCACCGGCGTACCACAAGTTTACTACGGTGGCTTATTCGCAGCTGAAAATGATATGGCGTTACTAGCAAAATCAAATGTAGGTCGTGATATTAATCGTCCATATTTAGATGCTGATATCATTGCGCAGTCTCTTGCAAAGCCTGTTGTACAGGGATTACTAAAATTAATTGAGATACGTAATACTCACAGTGCCTTTGCAGGTGAGTTTAGTGTTGAAGGTGATGACAATAGTTGTGCTTTAAAGTGGCTATTAAACGACAGTGAAATTGTCCTAAAAGTTAATTTTGCACGTCGCGAAGCGTTAATAATTGAACGCACTGGGAATGAGCAAATACTCACCTCACTAAATGATTTGTTAAACTAAATTAAACCTTACAATCAGTCACTTATCAGCCACTATGACCTAACTGTAATTGGTAGTTGATAAGTGCTTTTTGCTCTTCTTTGCTAATAAATAAATTAGCTGCTAACGATCCTTTTTCTTCACTATTTTGATGAATTGTTGTTAATGTTGGCATAGAGCGCTGCGCTTCATCAATGCCATCAAATCCAACAATTCGCAATTCTTGGGGTATTTTTATACCTATTTTAACTGCTTCGCGAATTGCCGCGAGGGCAATAAGATCACTCATACAAAGTAATACATTGGGTCTAGGTATGCAGTTGAGCGCCTCTTTTGCTGCGATGCTCGCATAACGTTCGCTACTTTCTGGAATATTCCAAGTTCTATCGTCACCTAAGGTAATGTTAACTTCGCTTAATGCTTTTTGATAACCTCGTAATCTTTGATGTGCAATTGATTGACCGGCTTCGCATTCATGATGCTCATATACACGACACAATACATTTTCATCTAATAACCGCAGTCCCAATATAGCGACCTGATCAGCACTGCTTTTTAATACGTGTTTAGCCACTTCATAACTAGCTTGTTCGTTATCTATGTTTACTGAGGCATTACGATCAATATCAAAATCAACGGTAACCACATGTTTGGGTACAATTTTTAATTGATCTACAAGTGATTGATTGCGCGGACGACCATAACAAATAAAGCCATCAACAAAATCTAATACGCTGTTAAGGTTTTGACTATTTCCCGAAAATAATAATAAGTTAATATTGTTTTTTTCAAGGATAGAAGCCACACCACGCATAAAACTACTGGCCACAGGATCCGACACCATATACTCAATACTGTCAGGTAATACCAGCGCAACAATATTAAATTTACCACGGCGTAATGATTGCGCTGCTTTATTGGGTCCAAAATAGCCAAGCTCTTTACACGCCAATAAAATAGACTCGCGACGACTTTTTGATAGTTGATCTGGACGATTAAATGCATTTGAAACGGTGGCGTTAGAAACGCCTAATTCTTTGGCGATGCTTTTTAATGTCCAATGTTTTTTTGGGTCATACGACTTCTCATGATAGTGAACGCGATTCACTAATAAATTACCATATTTCACGCTAAATCAAAGTGTTAATTATATTGTAGCGTGTATAGCAAGTTACGTAATTAGGTATTAGGAACAAGAATGAACTAGAAAGTGGTTGTTATTAATAATAAAGTACTGGCTTTTTTATATCTGCTAGCTTACTAACTCACACGTTACTGTTTGGGTGATTTTTCACAAAGTCGCCTTATCATTTATATCTTTACATATGTACCCTTTTTGATGATAAAGTGCTGTTGTTTTCTATTTTGCTACAACTAATGAATTAAAAATTTTTTAGTTTTAGGCAAAGTATATTGTATGTAATGGCGATTATATGTTGCAAATTGCGTCCTTGATAACCCGTTCTGGATTGAAATAATAAAATTTATCAAAGGTAAATTATGAAAATGAATAGATTGATTTTGGCGTTACCGTTATTAGGAGCAAGCTCTATGGCGCTTGCTAATACGACCCATCAGCGCGTATTCAAGCCACAAGCTGCGATTGTTGAACGTGTGCATCATCATGGCGTTGAACACGGCCATAATGAAAAAGCACCAATAGCACAGCTGCAATCACAACCCCAAAAATTTAGTATGTTAATGATGCGTAGCCAAGCTGCAACAGTCAGCTGCGATTTAAATGCACTGGCTAATGCTAGTTCAACGAGCATTATTACTGAGCTTAAAAATCAAGGTAGTGGCTGTGTTAATGAACTATTTAGTGCATCAGCATCAACTCAGAGCCTAGTATTTAGTTCTGATAATATGTATGCGGTTGCTAATCATGCAAAGTCACTCTCACAGACTTATGCTGGCGGTGGTGACATTGAACTCGAGGCATTGTTCCTATATTTACGAGCTGGTTTTTATGCGGAATTTTACAACGACAACGTGAGCTTTAGCTCTTGGGTTACGCCTGCCGTAATTGATGCGATAGATGCTTTTGTAAACAACAGCCATTTTTATGACGATAATGACGGCCATGGTAAAACGCTTTCTGAAGTGATCATTACGATGGACAGCGCTGAACAGCAACATCGTTACTTGTATGTGGTGAAACAGTGGCTAACGCGTTTTAACGAAAGCTATGCTGCAAAATGGAATATACGCAGTGCGGTGAATGGTATTTTTACTTTACTTTATCGAGGCCAGTGGAATGATGCATTTGTTACAGCTGTAGCTAGCGATACTGATTTAGTTACTAAGCTGAATGCATTTACCCAAAAGCAGTGGATGATTGACTCTGACGCACAATATTTAATTGTTAATGCAGCCAGTGAGCTTGCGCGCCTTAAGCAGTATTCCGACACTGCTATTCAAGCTACTGTTGATACTGGCTTAAAAGCGGTTTTTAGTACTTATAACAGCTTTGGCTATGGTGATGCAGTATGGCTTGCGGCGGCAGATTCTGTCAGTTATTACGCTGATTGTAATGACTATGGTATTTGTGGATTTGTTGATGAACTTACTCAGCAAGCGCTTTCGCAAAATTATAGCTGTAGTAGCACTATTAAAATTCGCTCACAAAATATGACTGCAGCACAACATACAGCTGCATGTGCTGCAATGGGCGCAGAAGAAGGTTTATTTCACACTAAACTTGCCACCAATAACACCCCAGTTGCCGATGATAACAACAGTTTTTTACAAGTAAATATATTTGATAGCAGCGATGATTATAGTAAATACGCAGGTGCGATTTTTGGCATTAACACCAATAATGGCGGCATGTATTTAGAAGGTGACCCCGCAGTTGTGGGTAATCAAGCAAATTTTATTGCCTATGAGGCGAGTTACGCCAATGCTGAGCATTACGTGTGGAATCTAGAGCACGAATATGTGCATTACTTAGATGGTCGTTTTGACTTATATGGAAACTTTAATTCACCAACTGAAGATATCGTGTGGTGGTCAGAAGGCGTTGCAGAATATGTTGCTAATCTTGATAACAATGACGCCGCTAAAAATACCATCAGTGATGGTTCGCGTTATACCTTAGCGCAAGTATTTGCCACTAACTATGACGGTTTTGATCAAGACCGTATTTATCGCTGGGGTTACTTAGCTGTGCGCTTTATGTTCGAACGCCATTACAGTGAAATTAATGCCATGCTTGCAGATACACGCATTGGTAATTGGAGTGCTTATAAAGCGAAAACTGTGCAGTGGGCAAATAATTATGAAAACGAGTTTGTACAATGGTGTGATGACTTAGTTGCAGGTACAACCACTAATACGCCACCAATCGCATACATCAATGGACCTTATGCTGGTATGCAAAACAATGAGATCAATTTTACGAGCAATGGCAGTATTGACAGTGACGGCTCAATTGTTAGTTATCAGTGGAGCTTTGGTGATGGCAGTAGTTCTAATCAAGCAAACCCGGTGCATACTTATACAACATCAGGACAATATAGCGTATCGTTAACGGTTGTTGATAACCAAGGTGCCAGCCAAACCGCATCAACATTGGCTAGTATTGAAGAGGATAGCAGCGTTGGTAACGGCGAGTTGATAAACGCTCAACCAATGACTATTGCTGGCGAGCAAGATGAGCTGTTGTATTTCAGCTTTGATGTACCGCAAGGTGCCAGCGACTTAGTGTTTAGCTTAAGTGGTGGCACGGGCGATGCTGATTTATATGTGAGTTATGCTGCTACACCAACAATGGATAGTTATGATTGTCGTCCTTATGTCGGTGGTAATAGTGAACAATGTGTAATAAATCCTGCGCAAGCAGGTGTTTATCAAGTAATGGTTCGTGGCTATAACATGTTTGATAATGTGCAATTAACTGCTTCATACACAGGAGCAAGCAGTAATATACCTGATGCATGTGCTACCCAAGGTAGTCGTAGCAATGGCCGTTTAAATGACGGTGAAGTGATTTGTTTGGGTAACAGCGATCCTATGTGGTTTAGTATTGCTGACGTTCAAAGTCAAAGTGGTGTGGCGATAACCACCGCTAATGGCAGTGGCGACATCAGCCTAAGTTATTCAAACAGCAGCTGGCCAAATGGCAGTAATGAACAGGCTCAGTCCAGTAATAGCGGCAATAGCGAATGTATTTATATTAGTGATCAAAGCCAATATTGGGGTTATTTAAAGGTGTCGGGCAATAGTACTGGTGCAAGTCTAGTGGTTGATTTTAATAGCCAAGGGTGTCGTTAAAATTATCATATTAAAAAAGTAAAGCACCTACAGCAAAGCCCATCTAGATGGGCTTTTTTAGTGTTGTAACTTAAGCGTTAAAGTGAGTTTAGATTGCTCGTTTATACACCGCGAGTGGATGCGAAGTACTTAACGATACGTGCACGCTATCGCCAGGGTATACCACGACTTCGTGGCTTACGCGGCTAGTAACCACTGTTTTACAGGCAAGCTCTACTGCACATAAACGACTCCCTCCTTCAAAGCGTACCCATACGACCACACCGTTGTTGCCGATCTCACCTTGTACTAGCATTACATCGTCGGGGCGAAGTAGGACATCCACCTCACCTTGTTGGCAATCTACGGCTAGAGCGGGCACATTGCCGATGGCTGTAGTTGCTTGATTATTCTCAAAAAAACCGCTAATGAAACTTGCTTCACCTAAAAAACGTGCAACAAAGCGATTGTTGGGCACACTAAAACAACGCTCAGGAGTATCAAGTTGCTGGATTTTTCCGGCCTTGAGCACACCCACACGATCGCCTATTGATAAAGCTTCTTCTTGATCATGAGTCACCCAAATTGCAGGCACGCCAGCTTTTTTCAGGGCATTTCGGATATCCCAGCGCAGCATATCTTTTAGTGCCGCATCAAGGTTTGAAAGCGGCTCATCAAGTAACACAAAGTCAGGTTGGTGGGCAAGGGTACGTGCTAGTGCAACTCGTTGTTTTTGACCGCCTGAAAGGGTGGCTGGCTTTTTATGACGAAAATCATCAAGACCCAGAAGGGCTATCCAATGATCAGCAACGGCGGTATCTTTTAAACGAAAGCCAATGTTTTGCTCAACGGTTAAATGAGGGAATAACGCAAAGTCTTGAAATACCATACCTACGCTGCGTTTTTCAGGCGGCACAGTCAATTTTGGGGTAGCCTGCCATTTACCTAAGTTAATTTCACCTTCGCTAATAGGGATTAGTCCGGCGAGCGCTTGTAAAATTGTGCTTTTACCACAGCCCGTAGGGCCTACTAGCATGAGAATTTCACTTTCACCAAGCAACAAATTTAGGTCGCTTACTACACGGTTACTGCCATAATCTATAGACAACTGGCTTACAGATAGCATTTGTATTTAAATCCTCAATGTTCGAGTTGGTTACGTTTTTCGCCAGACATCATAATAGCTAAACCGCACGCAGAAATCAGTACTAACAATAACCCAGGAATAGCAGCACGACCAAAATAGCCCGCCTCATAAACACGCCATAAATAAGTCGATAGTGTTTCAAAACCAGTTGGGCCAAGTAATAAGGTTGCTTCTAATTCACGCATGGATTCTAAAAATACTAAAGCGGCACCGGCTATGATCCCACGCATTGTGAGTGGTAAAGTTATGCGGGTAAATGCTTCGCGCGGACTGGCGCCTAAGACCCGCGCAGATTTAACTAAACTTGGATCAAGGTGCTCAGTGCTAGTGCGCACAGAGCCTACCGCTAAGGGTAAAAAACGCAGCATATAGGCAATGATCAACAGCCCTAATGTTTGATATAAAAACGGCAATTGCAAACCACCGTAAACTAGCGCGGTGCCCATTACAATACCTGGAATACCAAAACCAAAGTAAGTAACACGCTCCATGATACGACCCGCTTTACCGCTAAGTGCAGCATGGGCAACAGGGATAGCTACAATCACCGCAACCACTGCAGCAATGGCTGAGGCATACGCTGAATTCCACGCGATGCTAAAATCAAATGAGCTAAAGCCATCACGCGCTAACCACAGCGAAAATATCGCCAGAGGTAAGCCAATGGCTAATAATAAAATAGGCGCAAAAGTGGCAAACATAGCCGCTAGTTGCCACTTACTAGGAAACAAAATTAATGGCCGGCCATGGCGTTCGCTAGCCGTTTTAATTTGTGACTCAATCAACAGTAAAAAGCCCACAATCACCAACAACTGTAACGATAACATTGCCGCACGACTTAACTCAAAAGCATTGTACTCGACATAAATAACCCGGGTAAAGGTATCAAGGCGCATCATTGCAGGTGTGCCAAAGTCAGACAAAGTATACAGGGCGACCAATAACGAACCTGCGGCAATGCCATTTACTACACGGGGTAAGATGACTTTAAATACACTTTCGGTCATCGACATACCTAAGGTGCGGGCCGCATTAACCATGCTTGCATCAAGACTAAGTAAAGATGAGCGGGTAGTCATCATTACAAATGGAAATGTGTAAAGAGTCATGACAATAGCTGCGCCGCTGAGTCCATCCATCGATGGCAGTTCAATACCAAGTAGATTATGTATCTCTCCGCCGGAGCCAAAAGCCGCATAAAGCGTAAATGCACCAATGTAACTGGGAATGGCTAGAGGCGCGGCAAAAAACACCAGCCATACTTTTTTAAACGGTAAACGCACATAAGCGCTGATAAATGCTAACGGTACTCCGATTAAAATAGAACCAATGACCGTTAATACCATCAAGGACAAAGTATTGCCGAGAATACTTAAATTATGATTATCAAACAAAGAGCTGGCATCAGTGGCCAGCGTTATTAAAATAAAGATAGGAGATAAAACAATAAGCGCTGCAAGCAGCGCCATTGGGTAAGAAGCTGGTAGTCGCATTACAGTACGCCGCTATTTCGCATCAAAGCTATGGTTGGCCGAAGATCAGCTAACTGTGTTAAGTCCACTTTGGGTGGTGAAATATTGGCTAAAGATGGTAACCCTTCAGGTAGAGGGACACCATTTACCAGCGGAATTTCATAGGCTTCACGAGCCAAGTAACCTTGCACTTCGATGCTTAATAAATAGCGCATAAAGTGAGTGGCAAGAGGGTCGTCGTTCAATGCCAAAATACCTGATGCATTGACTAAACAGCCAGCATCTTGTTGGGTAAATGCTAAATCAAGTTTGGCATCTGGTTTGCCTGATTTTAAACGTAAGGTGTAATAGTGATTAGCAAAACCAATATCCACTTCACCACGTTCAACGGCCATTACTACACCCAACTCACCGGCATAGGTTTTAGCACGCTTCTTAATCTTTTTCAGCCATTTCGCTGTTTTATCGTCACCTTCGAGAATACGCATTGCCGTTACAAATGATTGAAACGATGCATACGCAGGTGCCCAGCCAATGCTTAAGTCACTATCAGCAATGTCCATAATACTGGTTGGAATTTGCTCTTTGGTCAAACGCGAAGTGTTATAGGGTATGGTGCGCACACGACCGGTGACAGGGGCCCAATCTTTATAGCGAAACTGTGGTTGCAACTGCGCTGATAGATCACTCGGAATAGGTTGTGCAAGGCCGGCATCTGAAACCAAGCCAATAGCGCCAGAATCAACAGCCCAAAACAAATCGGCTCTACGCACCCCTGCTTTTGCTTCAGCAACAATGGTATTGGCTAAAGCTGCTGTAGGACCACGACGAATGCCTAGTTTAAAGTTGGGGTTTCTGTCTTGAATTGCTTGTAGCACATTTTCATACAAACCACCTTCACCACGACCTAGGTATAAGGTCAGCTCACCTTCAAGTTTAGGTAAGTCATCAACAGAAACTGGGTTTGCTATGTTGGCAGCTAGTGCGCGAGAAAGAGGCAATGGTAATGCACCGATTGCCCCAAACGCAGCTAGGCCTTGTATAAAGGTCCTACGCTTCACTTAAAATACATCCTTACGTGCTTTTTCGGCTTTTTCGAGTAATACCTTGGCGCGGTCTAATTTAGTGTGCATGCTACTTACCACATCGCGTACTTCATCAACACTTTTGTTATCTGAAATTGCTTTTGGCAGTGTCACGTTAAAATCTTTTTCTAATATTTCAACAAGTTTGGCATCTTGTTCGATAAGTGTGCCTTCAACACCTTCAAATAGGTGAAGGTAAGTATCGTGCACAATGCTGGTTGCTTCATCACTTAAACGCTCTGCATATTTGGCAATGACACGATCAAGTTTATGTTTAATTTCATCGATTGTAGCACTTTGAGTCATGCTTGTGGTTGCAGTTGCTTTAACGTTTGCAAGCAAACCTTTTTGTTGAAATTGCGCCGCTAGTTTAACTGCGCCAAGACCTTGCCACAAGGCAGCATTCATCGCTTGTTGTTCTTTACGAGCTTCAGTCGCCGGCTTGTTATTATCAATGGCCATTTTTACGCCATAAATACCTTGCCAGATTGACGCATATACCGGCACAAAATTTGTTTCAATCGCGCTGTGAAACTTCACTGATTCCCAATACTCGATTAGGTCATCGCTTTTTACTGCTTTTACGCCTTTGCTTTCATAGTCGCTTACTATGGTATCGACTTTGCCGATCATCCATTCAACTTCTTCTGAGTAATCTTTGATATTTGCTTGTAAGTGATTTACATGTTCGCCAATAGGGCCATTAGCAAATGCAGGTTGCGCAACAAATGCTGATACTAAGAGAAGGCTCACACCTAAGGTGGTAGCTGATTTAAATACTGCTTTCATAATAGAGGATCCGAAAGGTAATTGTAAATGATAGCCATTATCATATCCATAAAAATGACTAAAAGCAATATACCTAAATTAGCCTTTGAATGCCCATTTTATCTTTGTTTATAAAGCATTTGTTTGTATTAGGGCGGTTGTAATGATTTGTCGATATAAACCTTAACCGCAAGAGCGGTTGGTTTATGAGCGAAAGTAACAAAAAAATACATTTTTCTTTGCTTCAATTGAATTTACAGTAGCACAGAGTCTATCGACAGGTTACTTGCTACTAATTCAAATTTATTTTTTGCACTAGGAAACAATAATTACATGCCTAGGCTAGCAAGTCGTCTTTGGCTGATAAAAAGGATTATGATGAAAAGACAAGTACATTTATGAAGTGATAAAATACGCATGCTTTCTTTAATTAAACTTGCCACACTTTTTAAATGCGTTGACAATACAAAGGCAAAATTTACTAGGTAATTGTAGTAAAATAGCAACTCGGATATGGTTTGTGTTTCACAGCTATAATCTAAAGAAGAGTTAAATATTCTGCTTGCTGTGACTTTTAGCTGTTTAGTAATAGTAATAAATACTATCTATGCATTCTGTGCTACTTATGCAAAATCAAAGCTATCCTCGCAAAAAAGGGGGACGATACTTAATAAGGTCAGTGGTGGAGTATTCGTCGGATTTGGCGTTGGTCTCTTGCAGCGTCAAGTAAATAATTTCATGCCATAACGTAATCTTTATGGCATCTACTTGCGCCTGTTTAGATCATTTTACTTATTCAAGATAAGAGCGGTTTATGCCAACATTGAATGCGCAACAATTAATACAACACAATAAAATCATTTTATTCGACGGGCAGTGTAAGCTATGCAGCGCGTGGTGCAATTTTATTATTAAACACGACAAGCAGTTGCATTTTAAACTATGCAGTGTGCAGTCTTTAAAAGGCCAAGCGATACTAAGTTACTTTAACTATGCAACAGATAATTATAAAACTATGATTTATGTTGAAAATAATCAATGTATTACGCAAAGTGATGCATTTATTAATATTGTTACGCAGCTTGGTTGGCCTTGGCAGATAGCTAAAATATTGCGAATAATTCCCAAATGCCTACGTAACTGGGCGTACGATCGCATTGCGTTTAATCGATATCGCTTATTTGGCAAGTACGATTACTGTCGTATACCAAACAGTGACTATGATCAGCATTACTTATAAGGCATTAAATGTTGTGTTAAAATCGCCGCAGTTAAATTGAGTAGAGACAAATAATGGCCAGCACTGCACACGCATTACATATTTTGGTTAAGCATAAAGAACTTGCTGAAGATATCATCAAGCAATTAAAAAAAGGCGCTAAGTTTCAAGTGCTCGCTAAAAAGCATTCAACCTGCCCGTCAGGTAAAAAAGGCGGTGATTTAGGCGAGTTTAAACGCGGCCAAATGGTTCCACAGTTTGATAAAGTCGCTTTTAGTGCTGAGATCTTAGAGCCACATTTAGTTAAAACCAAATTTGGCTGGCATGTTATCAAAGTGCTGTATAGAACGTAAGAGTAAATAAAGTTAGCGAGAGTAAAGTTAGCTAGAAAAACGAGTGACTTTGATTTAAACGTAAAAACCACCTACAAAGGTGGTTTTTACGTTTAAGCATCCAGTAACTTTAGCTGCCAACGGCACTTGGTTGTACATCTAAGCCGTAACCAAACATTACTGCAAGCACTAATACAATTGATGCGGCTAACATTAACTTAAGTAACAATGGTAAACAAAAGCGGAACCAATGGCCGTAAGGTACGCCCGCCATCCCTAAAATCCCCATTAAGACTGCATTAGTTGGGATGATCATATTTGAAAAGCCATCGCCAAATTGATATGCAAGTACAGCCACTTGGCGTGGCACGCCGACTAAATCGCCCAGTGGGGCCATCAGCGGCATAGTTACATACGCTTGCCCAGATCCTGATGGAATAAAGGTATTGAGCATTGCTTGAATGACTAACATTCCAATGGCTGAGATCTCGGCGTTCACATACGAAAGTGGTAGCGACATACCATGCACTAAACTATGCAAAATTTGCCCATCTTCCAGTATCAAGGCAATACCACGGGCCACACCAATTAAAATAGCGGTAGTTACGAGGTCTGAGACCCCTTCAATAAAACGGTTGGCAGTTTCATCTGCTGATAAGCGCCCCAGTACAGCAACAATCGCACCCCAGGCAATAAATACACCGCCTAGCTCGTATAAGTACCAACCTTTAGTGGCAATACCCCACACAGCGACAGCAAGAGTGATGATAAAACTGCCTAAAATTAGTTTATGGCGCAGCGCAAGTACAGGATACTGCGGTGTTGCTTTATCGCCTAAAGGGCAAGGTACATCAAGCATCATGGATTTACTTGGATCGTTTGCGACTTTTTTAGTGTATTGCCACACATGGTGAAAGCCAATTAATACAAACGGCACGAATATCGCCAAACGTAACCATAAGCCAGAATACACTGGAATTTCAGCAATTTGCTGAGCAATTAACACCGTAAACGGGTTAAACGCCGATACCCCATAACCAATCCCGTAACCTGCCACAATCATACCGACCGCAGTCATTGCATCAAGGCGCATGGCTTTACATAAAGCGACTAAAATCAGCACAAACGGAATGTATTCTCCCGCAGTACCAATGCTGCTCGATGCTAAGGCAAAGCAAAATACCACCATAAAAATAAGTCGTTGTGGTTGTCTACCATGGCGTTCAAGTAAACGACCAATCAACGCATCAACCGTGCCGGTAGCACGGGCAATGGCAAGTACGCCGCCAACAATCAATACAAAAAAGATCACATCTTGCGCAGCGGCAAAAGCACGCGGAATAGCGGTTAATAAATCCCATGGGGTCAAATAATGACGTTCTGCAACAGTTTGATAGGTGCCGGCAATCACCATTTCTCGGCCAGAATCAGATAATGTAGTATCAAAAAATCCCTGCGGTACTAGCCACGTAGCAACTAACGCAGTGACCATCATACCCAGCAGTAAAATTAAAGTATGCGGCACTTTAAAAGAATTACTCATACGTTCTCCATTTTTATAATTAGTGCAGCGAAAATATAGACGCTACTTTTTGTGAAGAATACCACGACTTGTAAAATCACAATAAAAATAGGCACGCAAGTCTGTAAAGGAATGTAACAGGGAAGAGCCATGCTTATAGTTAGCTGGTTCAAGAAAAAACAGTCATTAGTTTAAAGTGGGTGTCTTTAAATTGGGTTGTGTAATAACACAATATTTACGCAGACACCCAACTTAAAATTAGCTTATTTTCGCAGACACCCATCTTAAAATTAGCTTAACTTTTAAGACTCATGTGATACTTAATACAGTGCTATATCTTTACAGCTTGTGTTAAGTTATTTGCATAGAAACCAAAATACAACAAGGAGAACGGTTCATGGTGGTAGCGGGATCTTTACTGTTATTCTGTGGCAAAATGGGGGCAGGTAAATCAACCGAAGCTAAAAAAATAGCTCTTGAACGTAATGCCGTGCTTATCAGTGAAGATGACTGGTTGGCTACACTTTACCCTGACCAAATCAAGTCGTTTGAAGATTATATTAACTACTCTGGTTTATTGAGGTCTTTACTCAAAGTTCATGTTCAAAATATTCTGCAAGCTGGCGCGACTGTGGTTATGGACTTCCCTGCTAATACAAAAAAACAGCGAGCATGGTTAAAAAGTTTAGCTACTGAAATACAAGCTAATATTGAGTTTACTTACTTAAAAGTATCGAATGAGTTATGCCTTCAGCAAATTGCCCGAGCGATGCATTGAACAACCAAATAGAGCTGCATTTGACACTGAAGCTGTGTTTAATCACGTTACTCAATATTTCGAAGAGCCAAGCGATAGTGAGTTTTACAATATTAAAGTAATTGATAAAGAAACGCTGTAAGGTTGCCATGCTCTTACGTATTTACTGGTTTTTTTGAAAGGGATATTATGAATTACGTTAGTCTTTTTGCGTTCTTAGCTTTTGCCTCATTTGTCAATGCAAATACGGCTTTGCCAGATAACCGACATATTGTAGTCACCAGGGAGGCGCAGTTAAAAGCAAAGCCTGATATTGCTGTGATTAACCTCGAGGTGGAAAGTTTACAAGTCTCTAGTTTAGATGCGAAAAAGGATGTTGATAATCGGATCAATAGTTTTTTAGCTGGCCTCTCTAAGTTTAATATTGATGAGAAAAATGTTTCTGCTTCAAGCATTAACACGCAGCCGAGCTATTCGTATACCGAGAGCGATAAACAGCAATTGGAAGGCTATACAGCTAACCGCAGTATTAAAGTAACATCAACGGATATTAAGCGCTTGAATGCACTCCTGGATTTTGCACTGAGCGTAAAAATTGATGCAATTAAAAGTATAGAGCTAAAATCATCAGCAGCGAAGGCTTTAAAAGCACAAGTCAATGCGATGGCTGTGAATGATGCAAAAGAGAAAGCCAGCTCATTAGCCAAGGCATTTGGTACTAAGCTTGGGAGTATTTATAGTATCAACTCGGCTGCCAATAATAGTTTTAATCGGTATGGCGAAAATCAAGCTATTGATCGAATTGTAGTGAGCGGTAATCGGACTCAGCAATTTACAAGCCCTGGTAAGTACTTGCAGGAAAATATTGTTTTTTCGGCATCAGTCAGTGCAGTATTTGATTTAGAACTCACTGATTCAACAGCACCCTAAGATTGGCACATAAGGTAAAAAGCCACTTAACTTAGTTGAAGTGACCCCCAATAGTTGTTACATGGCTTTTTATTTTACTGCTGTGCTTCTTGCTCGGCGATTTGTTTAAAGGCTTGCACAAATGCGTCGCTTGGCTGGCCGCCAGTGAGGGCGTATTGCTCGTTAATGATAAAAGTTGGCACTGAGGTAATGCCCATCTGTTGTAGCGCACTTTGCTCGCTACGAACCTCTTGGAAATACTCACCAGAGTCTAAAATTTCTTTTGCGCGGGCTCTATCAAGGCCAACGCTTTGCACTACATCAAGCAGCGTATCTTGCTCATTTAAATAAACTAAATCAGTAAAGTGTGCTTTAAAAAATGCCAGTTTTAATTCAGTTTGCTTGCCTTCAGTGGCAGCCCATGTCAGTAAACGATGTAAATCAAAACTATTGATCATGATCCGTTTGCCGTCAAAATTAAAGTCAAAGCCTGCTTGCTCGCCCATCTCTAAAATACGTTTACGGTTTTCGTCACCTTGCTCTTCAGTGAGACCGTATTTTTGCGCTAAATGCTCATTTAAATCTTGGCCTGCAACGGGCATATCAGGATTTAGTTCGAATGGCTTCCAGCTGATCTCAGCTGTAAATTCGTCACTTAATTGCGCAAGGGCTGTTTCAAGGTTTTTATAACCAATAATGCACCATGGGCACATAACGTCTGAAACTATGTCGATTTTAAGCTTTTTCATCAGTGAGCCTATTTTTTACAAAATGTAACAGGGATATGCAGGCGAGGGGGAGTAAATTCAAGGGGGCTATTGTTAGTTTTTATAAAGCTACATGGCAGGGGGCTTACCGTGCAGCTTTAGGGATAAGCTAATTTAAGTTAAATTAACCTGCTAAACCAAATGGGTCGTCAATACTGTGAGCTGGCTCGGTAAACCACTTAGGGCCGTTGTCGGTCATGTAAAAATGATCCTCTAAGCGAACGCCAAATTCATCGGGTACAACTAGCATAGGTTCGTTACTAAAACACATGCCTGCTGCGAGCGGGGTTTTGTTACCACCAACTAAATAAGGCCATTCATGAATGTCTAAACCAATACCGTGACCGGTGCGATGCGGACAACCTGGGGTTTGATATTCAGGACCTAAATCTTGTGCGGCTAAATAACTGCGTGCTGCAGCATCAACGGCCTCACAAGGAGCACCGATTTTAGCGGCGTTGAAGGCGGCGATTTGCGCGGCTTTTTCGTAATCCCAAAACTGGCGTTGGCGCTCTGTGGCCTCACCAAACACATAGGTGCGGGTAATATCTGATAAATAATCATGTACTTTACAGCCAGTATCAATCAGTACCATATCGCCTTTTTTAAGAATTTGCGGGTCTTTCACACCATGTGGGAACGAGGTTGCAACGCCAAATAATACGATGCAAAAATAGTTACCTGGAGCACCTACTTTTTGGTGTGCTTGCTTGATAAACGCTTCAACTTCGGTGGTGCTGATTCCTTCGTGTAACATACTTGCAGTTGCTTGGTGAACCGCTAACGTCATATCCATAGCGCGTTGCATCAGTGCCAGCTCGTTGGCTGATTTATGCATTCGACAATGAGCGGTCACAGGTTGTGCATTGACTAGGTTTAAGCCTGTTTGCGCTTTATTGATACCGTCAAAAATAAAGAATTGTGCGCTTTCGTCAATTCCCACAGTACCATTGGCTGCAATGCCCATTTCGGTGATTATATTTACAAATAATGCATAGGGATTTTCGTGCTCTTGCCAGCCACGAATTGGTCCATCAATTACTTTAAAACCATTAAGTGAGCCAATTTCAAAATACGGGGCAATGTATTGTAAGTCGCCCTTGGCAGGTAAGATAGCACCTACCAGTCGCTCGCTTGCATACCAACGCATGCCTGTAAAATAGGCAAGGTTAGTGCCTGCGTTTAGATAAATCGCATCAATGCCATTCGCTTGCATATAGATTTGTGCATTAGCGATACGTGCTAAGTGTTCATCAGCTTGAATAGCCGTCAAATCGCCTGTCATATCACTTAGGCTGGCTAATGCCTGCTCTTTAGTTTGGGTACCAATACCAAATATTGTCATGGTGCTCTCCTTTATTTGTATTTGGCTATTGTGCTTGCGCCACTGCTGTACTGCAAGCGAGTTGCGTTGAAAAGCGGCTCATACAATTGGATTGTAAATTAATCTGTGGTGGATGGTTTTAACTCTTTGGGCTATTAGCTCTACTCTCACGGAGTTTTTGTTTACTCTAAATTATTGTATTAAAATAAAAATACAGATTTTATATTTGGTTTCGCGGCAAATAACGATGAATATGACCTAAAACTAAGCCGTTTGATAATAGGCAATTTTGTACTCGCATTCGAGTGCGTGAAGCTCAAGGATTGGTTATTTTTGAAGCTCATAAAGGCGTAACTGCCACGTAACTGTCTGTTTCGCAGATTGATGAAATGTTCGACCTGCGCGCATCACTAAAAGCCGAACTGCTAAGCCACTCAATTAAAAGTCTAACCGACTAAGGTTTAATTTATGCTGAACTTATTTAACAGGGCTAGAATTTGCCATGGGTTCAGATAAGACCGGTTTAGATGAGGCAGGTTTAGATGACACCCACCTCGCGACTGACGGTTTAAATAGCCGCTTTTATGGCAAACTCTACAGCCGCGCAAGGGCCCAAAAACCCGTTAGTTGTTTAATATATAGTAAAAATTTAGAATGTTATGTTTGTATGTATATTTTATTAGCTGGCGGCTAAACCAATGCACTGCGCGATAAACTCATAGCTAAATAGTATTTAGCCTATTTCAAAAGATGTTACACCGAATACTTTGTCCAGAGGTAAATGTGGCTTTTCTTTGGTGTACATTCTTGCAGTTTCAAATGATGGCTTCATGTTATGGTGTTCTGCTAAAGCTAGTGCGGCTTGATTAACTTCGGGTATATCAAGGTATATCGTTTCGTCATAACGTGTTGATGTTTTTAATGCTATAAAAAGAGACTCTGCTAATTTAGCTGTATTTGCGTATAGTGGAGCTATTTTAAAGCCTTCGCGACAAGCTCTGATCACGCCATACCCAGCTAACCGACCATTTTCTAAAATACCTAATGCTTTACTGTTAGGTTGATTTATCCAGTTTTGAGTAAAGCCAGATCTATCCGCGGGAAATAATGTTTTGTCATATTCTTTTATATCTGCAAAGGGCAAGGTTGCCAGTTCTATAGTTTCTAAATTCTCAGGAGCATAACCCCCACCAGAACCTTCGAATCTAATATTACGGTAAGCCAGTTTAAATCCTGATTTTTTATAGTTATCCTGCTGTTCAATCACCCCATCAAGACCAATATTGCAGTGTTTAAGGTAGGCAAGACCGGCTTGCCAAATCTGCATGCCGTAACCTTTGCCACGATATTCAGGTTTAACAATATAAAAGCCTAAAAATGCAAAACTGCTATCGTATTTTACAACCGAAATTGTAGCGATCGCTTCATCACCAAGGTAGCCGATTAAAAAACCATTGGGGTCAGCTTTATAATAATTATGAGCGTCGTGCAGGCCTGGATTCCAGCCTTCTTTCGCTGCCCAGTCAATGGCAATGCCCACTTCTTTTTCTGTCATTACTTTGATAGTGAAGGCTTGATCTTGCATGTTAACCCCTATTAGTTATTCTATCGACTTAGTTTTTTAATCTAGCAGCTATAAACTTAAAATGATGATTATAAATAGAACAACTATTTTGTATCAATAAAGTCCTAAATAATTAACTCTTTTTTAGTCTATTTCTCGTTACACATTTGTTACTATTTATTAGTTTCAAGAAATCAAAGCTATTTGTAACTTATGGGTGCTATTTTCAGCCGATATCTGTTGGATTAAGGTGAAACCGATGGTAGTGATGCATAAAGTTTAATGGCTGATGCTTTACTAATTGGCGGCAATCATGAGCATAAAATATTTAGTAAGCTGCTTTGCAATAATAAGTCATATTCTTGTTAAAAAGTGAACCAGCCTTGAAACTGAGTAGGAGCGGATCGGTATTTTTATCAACGCTATTGCGCCAAAAAACGCAAGGATATACTGTATACAAAAAAATAATCATGACTCAAATGTTATTTATTGATTCCGACAACTAAGTAAAGGTGTTAGATATTTATATTTTTGTTGAGGATAGGAGCGCTCAACGGGTACATCTGTAAGTGCTTGCGCTGCATTAGCTTTTCACCGAAGTAGTTTGCGTAAGTGTATTTGTAATTGCTAAACATATATTGTCTAATTGAGCCAAGCGATCCCTTAAAACTAGGATTTATATTTCGATGAACAGTCAGCTTTTTCAGCGCCAACAGACTTTAAAACAACAATTAACAAGCGAAAATTTAACCGCCATTTTACTATTAGGTCATGAGAATATTCGCTATTTAAGTGGTTTTAGTGGTAATGCCGCGTATGCAATAGTGACGCAAACAAGTTGTGTACTAATTACCGATTATCGCTACTTTGAGCGAGCACAAGCAGAGTGCCATGGTTTTGAAGTGATCAGCCGTGACCGTGATAACGAAAGTTTAGGCGATTGTATTAATCGGTTTTTACCAGCTAACAGCCGTTTAGGTTTTGATGCTGCATTTATTAATGTGGCGCTTTGGCAGCAAGTAGCGAATGATTTGAGTGGTCATACATTATTACCAATTCAAGGACTAGTTGAACGTCAGCGCATGGTCAAAACTGAATGGGAAGTAACGCAAATCAAAGCTGCCGCCGCCATTGCTGATGATGCATTGGCACAAACATTACCGTTTTTTAAAGCTGGTGTAAGTGAGCGAGATTTAGCGCTAGAGCTTGAGTTTAGAATGCAAAAATTAGGCTCTGAGGGGATGTCATTTGCGACCATTTTAATGTTTGCTGAACGTACCTCTTTACCACATGGCAGCCCAAGTGACCGCCAGCTCAAAGAGGGGATTTTATTACTTTGGATTTTGGTGCGGTTGTTAACGGTTACCGCTCAGACATGACTCGCAGTTATGTGTTAGGGAAAGCATCTACAAAACAAACCCAAATATACAATACTGTTGTAACTGCGCAACAAGCGGCAATTGATTTACTTAGTCCTGGTGTTAATTGTGTTGATTTACAAAACGTATCGCAACAAATGTTAGACGCCTCAGGCTTTGGTAAATATGCAGGACAAGGGCTTGGTCATGGGCTCGGATTATTTTTACATGAACAGCCTTTTATAAATATAAACTGTAAACATCAATTAGAAGTTGGCAATGTGATCACCATCGAGCCTGGTATTTATATTCCTGATTTTGGTGGTGTGCGCCTTGAAGAAGATATTTTAATTACACCAACAGGCTATGAAATATTAACTCATGCTCCCAAACCATTCGAATTGGAGCTGTGATATTGTAAATTGTAGATACAACGTAGGTTAGTTTTAATTTAAAAGATAAGTTAAAAGACATCCACTACTTTTTGTAGATACAACGTAGGTTAGTTTT
The DNA here is from genome assembly GCF_037162485.1 of Pseudoalteromonas sp. B160. Lineage (NCBI taxonomy): Bacteria > Pseudomonadati > Pseudomonadota > Gammaproteobacteria > Alteromonadales > Pseudoalteromonadaceae > Pseudoalteromonas > Pseudoalteromonas sp. B160. The sequence continues at coordinate 231,196 of NZ_JARLUX010000002.1, forward strand.
AATTTAAAAGATAAGTTAAAAGACATCCACTACTTTTAAAAATTAAAATGACACCCAAGTTCAATACAGTTACATGAGTTTTTATGTGTCTAATGATATTAAAAAACTCTTCTCAGAATAGTAAATGTTCATTTTGGGGCGAGTATAGCAAATAACTGGCAGCACAAGCTTCAGCCTTGAGCTGATAAAAAGTAAAGAGTTGTTTTATATGGTATTACGCTAATAGTTTTTCGCAATTTTTGAGGTTACTTCGTCGTTTAAAGTGTTGGTGTTCACAATACCGGTCAATTGCATCTGGTTTACCAACAGCACCATGAAAGACTTTAGTAAACTTACTGGTGATTTTTAGCCAGTTTTCAGGGCATATGTTTAGTTGCTCTAGTAGCGGTGGCAAAGAATGATCTATATAACCTGTTTTATCTGTTCTTATGCAGCGCCCTGTTTTATCAACAAGGTTTAGGTAAGAGTTTAGTTCAAAAGGCAAACCATTTACAGTGTGTTTTGTCGTTAAACCTGCAAAGCGAAATAAGGACCTAGGTTGTTTGGCATTTTGTGCTGCTGCAATACGTTTTTTAATACTTGTATAATTTGAGTTTTCAGGTGATGAAGCGGTTCCAGCACGGATTGGGTTTAGATCGACATAGGCCATACAAGCCACTAGTGCTGACTCATCAAGTAAAGCTTGAGATTTAAAGCGTCCCTCCCAAAATCTACCTTTACAATTATCTTCTTTATTAGCTTTGCGAGCAATGTACTCATTAAGTGATCGCATAAACCAGCTAATGTCCATTAGCCTTGAACGATATTCTCCAATGCTAGACTTTACTAATTGCAGTTCGACAGTAGAGAGCACCTCATTTTTCACAAAGCGTTGAGTTAATAAAGTACCTTTAAATGCTTTGTGCCAGCGTAAAGCAATGGCTTTATCATTTAGGCGGTTAGCTTTATTATTATCTACATGAAGGATGATATGTGTATGATTACTCATCACAGCATAGGCGCATACATCAATACAAAATATTGAAGCGAGCATTATAATTTTATCTTCAACCCATTCTCTGCGGTGCTCATACGATTGGCCCGTATGCTTGTCTATGCCACATAAATAAGCTTTTCTTACGCAACGAGATATACAGTGATAGTAGCGAGTATCACTTAGGCTAATTTGTCTTTTTCGAGCGATTGCCATAAAACCTCCAATGTTGTGTTTCTATAAAAATACTAGTCACTTTATATAGGACTGCAACTTTATGATGGGTTTGAATTGGAATCAGTTGTTGAATTTAGATTTAAATGGGTGTCATGTAAGTTTATATAGGATTGTAACTTTATGATGGGTTTGAATTGGAATAAGTTGCTGAATTTAGATTTAAGTGGGTGTCATATAAGTTTTTACTTTATATAGGACTGCAACTTTATAATGGGATTGAATTGGAATCAGTTGCTGAATTTAGATTTAAATGGGTGTCATGTAAGTTTATGTATTGAATTTAGATTTAAGTGGGTGTCATGTAAATTTTTTATCATTATGCGACTTGTAATAAGGTGTAATGTTTTATTTCATGTCGACGTTTACGCTTATAGGGCTGTTAATCCTAGCAGCGTAAACGTCACAGGAACTCGACAATGATTACTTCAAAACTTTTATTTGTGGTTTTACTTGGTACGGCATCGATTGCGCATGCTGGTACGCAGTACACAACACAACCTGCAAGCAATATTACGACAACATCGGCGCAGTTAAATGGTTATTCGGCATCTACTATTGGCTTAAGTGGTGAAATAATTGATTATGGTGAAACCACAAACTATGGCATTAGTGTTTTAGTCACACCCGCAGGAGTTAATGGCCCTGTGAGTGCGCAAGTAGTTAATTTAGAGTGTGGAACGCAGTATCATTTTCGGTTTCATGGTGATCCAAAACCGCCTAGAGCAACACTGCAAGGTGAAGATCTCACTTTTACCACGCTACCATGTAACCCCACCATATTAAACAATATCTCCCTAGAAACAGGTGGCCAATATTACCTTGTGGCTGAGAATAATGGGGGGATACAGTGAATGCAAATCGTCTTGCAATTGGTCCATGGGAGCAATTTAATTTAATTGATATTAATGGCGGTGATTTGCTAAGTGGTGATGAAATACATATCCAAACAACATCTGGATACTATTTTGTGGCAGAGCAAGGTGGTGGGGCTGCACTTAATGCAAACCGAACTGCGGCATCCATATGGGAAACGTTCACTATAGAATTACCAAATAACCCTGGTGCATTAATTCAAAATGGTGACAACATCGCGCTTAAATCGATTAATGGTTATTACGTACAAGCGGTCAATAATGGTGGTTTTGGAACCAATGTTCTGCCTACAGTTATAGGTTGTAATGCAACGTATCCTTGCTCATTAGAAATGTTTAAAATAATATTTTAAGTGTGGGTCGCAATTACCAAAACAGTCTATTGTAAGGTAGTTGCGACTTTCAATATAATACGTTTGCACTTGCTGCTGATGTTTGCTCCATAGCGCAGTGTTAACAACCGTATCAAAGTATGATATTTAATTATTTAAAGTATATATGACACTCTTATCAATCATTTTCAAAGCTCAGCAGCTCTATTTAACGAGGTTTTTTAGCATAGGGTAGACGCGTTATAGCCTGTGTTTTGTGATAACTATCTAAGCCGCTAATGGTGACGGTGTTGATTGACTCTAAATCGATAAAACCATCCTCTAAAATTGCTGAGTCTTCAACATGTAAGTCTATAATCTCACCGATTACTAACTCAGTGCCATTTACGGCAAGGTGTTGATGCTCAACAAATTTAACTGCATACTTTAAACGGCTTTGAGCAACAAACGGAGCCGAAAAATTAGCCAGATACTCGGTTGTAAGGCCTGTAGCATCAAATTCAGATTCATTTTTATCGTAACGGGCAGAAGTCTGGTGAGCTTGTTCTACAATCTCGCTATTCACTTGGTTAATAGTGTAAACACCGGTTGCTAAAATATTCTCGAAAGTATGACGAGGTACACTATGTGGGCGGATTATCATGGCGACCAAGGGTGGATGCGCACCTAGATGAATCACCGAGCTTACAATTGCTAAGTTGGTGTTGCCAGCACTATCTTGAGTACCAATTAAGTTGGCACTTTTAAAACCAGATAGTGAGTTTATTAAATGCGTACGGTAGTGTTTATCTAACTGATTAATGGCGTCTTTTGTAAAATGCATGGTTTATCCTTACCAGTGTATGTGCTCACCTTGCCAATCAATGTAGGCGGGTTGACCTACCTCAGTGAGCTGTTCAGGTTGTTGTAAAAGAGTATAAAGTTGTGATGCTACAAACTCAGGTGTAAAGAGCTTACCTGCGGGTACATTTTTTTGAAACGGCTTAGATAAATTAGTATCTGTTGTGCCTGGATGAAAAAGAATTAAACGGGTTTGTTTTGCGCGTCGCTGCAGTTCAATAGCAGCTGTTTTAAATAACATATTAAGTGCTGCTTTTGAGGCGCGGTAGCTGTACCAGCCGCCTAAGTTATTGTCTGTAATACTCCCTACTCGCGCACTTAAGGCCGTTATGGTACAAGGTATTTTGTGGCTAAGTAGCGGCGTGATTGCTTGCAGGCACAAAATGGGAGTTAAAGTATTGGTGTTGAGTAAGGTATTGAAATAATGCTCATCGATATCGTCGAGTTTTTTTTCAGGCATAGATTGCGCATAATGTAATTGGCCGTTAAAAATAACTACCTGAGTTGGGTATATTGCGCGCTCTTTAAGTAAGTTTGTTAATTCACTTAAGCTTGCTTTGGAATAGTCACAAACAAACTGTTCAACAGCAATACCGACAGCGGATGTGTCAATAGAGCTGCGACTTACACAAAAAACCATAGCCTGTGGTTCGTGTTTGGCAATTTCTTTTAGATACGCATTTGCAATTTCACTACTTGCACCGAAAATAATATAAGTGTTAATCATTATTTTATCCCACAACTTGATTGGCAGAAAATGCGTGTGATCTGTCTGCGGTATTTAGCAAACAGGCGATAACCTAGATCGGCAATAAAGCGTATTATGGGTAATTGTAGCAGCTTTAGCCATGAATGGCGGCCAACCGTTTGCCATGCTTCAAATGTGACATCTAATCCGTAAATCATTTCACCGTTATCACGCTGGCCATGCAAAAATGCCATGGCATCGTGGCGTTTTATGTTTTTAAAGCGCTGCTCAAAATCATCTTTATTTATATCTTCGAGTATTATTTTGTTGTGTGTGTCTGCACGCTTTAGTGAATCCATTTCTTTAACACAAAGCGGGCAATTACCATCGTAAAAAATAATCATAGTTACTCAAAATTCGTCGATTTATTATGTCTTGTTACGAAATAGAATAAGCCTTGGATCTGTTAAATTATCCATTTGGATGATATTAATAGAGTCTTACAAATATAAAGGTAAGCAAAGTGTCGATTTTTTACCGCATTTTACACTCCACACTTAAAAATCGAACACGGCTTATTATTAGTACCTTTATGGTATAAACATCAACAATGGAGTATCAGGAATGAGTGAACAATATGCCGCCTTGCGTGGGAACGTTAATTTATTAGGGCAATTATTAGGCCAAACAATCAAAGACGCCCAAGGACAAGCGATTTTAGATAAAGTAGAAGAAATTCGAGCTTTAGCTAAGTCATCCCGCACAGGAAACGAGCAAGACCGCCATACCTTAATTAATGTTCTGCATGCTTTAACCGATGAAGAGTTACTGCCAGTAGCACGTGCTTTTAATCACTTTTTGAATTTAGCCAATGTTGCAGAGCAGTTTCATACTATTTCCCGTTTTAATGACGTGGGTTTTTGTCAGCTAAGCCCGTTAACACAAACTTTAAAAGCATTAGCTAGCCACGCACAGCAGGGTAAAATAAATCCCAATGAAATCGCAGAAAGTTTAGCTAAACTGCATATCAATTTAGTTTTAACTGCACACCCAACAGAAGTAACTCGCCGTACAATTATTAACAAACACGTTGAATTAAGTGATTGTTTAGCAGCTCTTGAGCGTACCGATAACCTGCCTTATGAGCGTGAAAATATATTAAACCGTATCGCACAGTTGATCAGCCAAGCATGGCATACAGACGACATCCGTCGTTCACGTCCAACCCCAATTGATGAAGCAAAATGGGGTTTTGCAGTTATCGAAAATAGCCTATGGCATGCCGTTCCGCGTTTTTTACGAGACTTTAATAAAGAAGTAAAAGAGCACCTTGATTTAGAGTTACCAAACGATTACAGCCCCGTTGAATTTACCTCATGGATGGGGGGCGATCGCGATGGCAATCCATTTGTAACAGCATTAGTGACGCAGCAAGTGCTGGATCATGGGCGCTGGATGGCACTGGATTTATACAGTCGCGATATCGACACTTTAAGCACTGAGCTTTCTATGTCACAAGCCAGTGATGAGCTAGTCGAGCTCGCTGGACAAGATTTTGAACCGTATCGTGCGGTATTAAAAGTACTCAAAGCGCAAGTGAGTGAAACCGTTGCTCATCTTGGCGCTAAAATTATGAATAAGCGCACCGATGCACAAGACATCGTCACTGACATTGAGCAGTTAAAGCAGCCGCTTGAGGCATGCTACCGTTCGTTGCTTAAGAGTAACATTGCGGTGGTAGCCAATGGCTTATTATTAGACGTGTTACGTCGTATTAATAGCTTTGGTATTCGTTTAGCTAAACTAGATGTGCGCCAAGACTCATCACGCCACAGTCAGGTATTTTCAGAGCTCACTCGTTATTTAGGTTTAGGTGATTACGACCAATGGCAAGAAGAAGATAAGCAGGCATTTTTATTAGCCGAGCTTAACTCTCGTCGCCCGCTTATTCCTAAACATTGGCAACCAAGCGCTGATGTAAAAGAAGTCCTCGACACCTTTGATGTAATCGCCAAGCAAGATGCGTCGACGTTTGGTTTATATATTATTTCAATGGCACGCACAGCCTCTGATGTATTAGCAGTACAACTGCTATTAAAAGAAAGTGGTTGTAGTTTTAAACTGCCTGTTGCGCCATTATTTGAAACCTTAGATGACTTAAATGCAGGCAGCGATGTTATTACTCAATTGCTAGATAATAACTGGTATCGAGGCCAAGCTGAGGGCATACAGAATGTTATGATAGGTTACTCAGATTCAGCCAAAGATGCTGGGATGATGGCTGCCGAGTGGGCGCAATACGAGGCAATGGATAAGCTTGTACAATTGGCAGAGCAACGTGGTATTGAGCTGATATTATTCCATGGCCGTGGTGGTACTGTTGGCCGTGGTGGTGCACCTGCTGCGCAAGCCTTGCGTTCACAGCCACCAGGTTCACTCAAAGGTGGCCTGCGTGTTACCGAACAAGGGGAGATGATCCGCTTTAAGTTTGGCCTACCTAATGTGGCGCTGGAAAGTCTAAACATCTATGCCGGTGCTGTGCTTGAAAGTAATTTGTTACCACCACCAGAGCCAAAAGATGAATGGCGTGATGTAATGGCGTTGATCAGTGAAAAGTCATGTGAGCATTACCGTAATGTAGTGCGTTTTGATGAAGACTTTGTGCCGTACTTTAGAATGGCAACACCAGAGCAGGAATTATCAAAATTACCGCTTGGTTCGCGTCCAGCAAAGCGTAATCCCAATGGTGGTGTTGAAAGCCTGCGAGCTATTCCCTGGATTTTTGCTTGGAGTCAAAATCGCTTAATGCTACCAGCATGGCTTGGGGCACTAACTGGTTTACAAGCTGCACTTGAAAAACACGGCATAGACACCCTTAATGAGATGAGTCAACGCTGGCCGTTTTTCAGAGCCCGTCTAGAAATGCTTGAAATGGTATTCAGTAAAGCGGACTGTTGGTTAAGTGCGCATTACGACGACGCTTTAGTTGAAGAGCAATACAAACCACTAGGTGAAAAACTGCGTAAAGAGCTCAAGCAGGCTATTTCACTGGTACAATCGTTAAGTCCACAGCAAAGTTTGCTTGCCGATCAACCTTGGATAAAAGAGTCTATTGGTTTGCGCAACCCGTATACGGATCCATTGAATGTGCTTCAAGTTGAGTTGTTAAAACGTTCGCGCGAAGCGGCAGAAGGCAGCTCTGGTGACATTGATAACGCGTTAATGATTACTATGACTGGGATTGCCGCAGGTATGCGTAATACCGGTTGATTATCCAATAATTAAGTGTGGACTTCTTTGCTGTGTTTAGCAGCGAGAGGTCCATTAATTAGTTAATTGAGCACTAACAGTGCGCTGTGCTGGTAAGGTTCGGCGCATATATTACCAAGTAAGTTATATTTATCCGCATTAAACATCTTATTTAATCTTAGTTCAGCTTAGATGTATTGAATACAGTTACTTCCTATCGTTAAGCTGTTTCAGGTTATAACTTAGTTACAACAAGGTATTTTTTGGTATCATTTTAGCAAAAAAACCATCCTTTATTCTGTATTAACGCTCTGGTCAGACCTGATTTGCTACTAGATATTGACTGTCTGTTTTTTTATCTAGAATGTCGGCTGTTTTGCCATAATGGTAAGTGTATTAATAATTGAGTAGTAATATGTCAAATGTGTCTACTTGCATCACGTATGATGCATCTACGTCATTAATAATGATGACGCTAAGAGGGACGGCAAGTGCACAGGATGTGATGAACTTTTATCAAATCGCGCAGCAGTACGTATCTATTTACGGCAGTAATAAGTTACTCGTTGATGTGTCTGAATTAACGCATAAATTTCCGGCAAGTGAACTGCTGACTATTATGCCAGCAGTATCTCAGTGGTTAGCTAGTTGCTTTATTGCTCGCGTCGTTAGTTTTGATGGTTTTATGCACGATTTGTTTTTGCAAAAAGCACAACGCTTTGATATAAAGGCAGAAAACTTTGATTGTTTTAACAGCGCGAAAAATTGGTTAGTAAATCAACCTAGCATTTAAGCGTTGAACCTTCTAAACTAGTTAGCCATTAAATCATAAAACTAGTCTATGTCTTCATTAACGCCTACAGTAAGTACTCAAACTAGCTGCGTTTTTAGCTTCAGTGAAAAACAACAGCAGCAGTTATATCTTCACGTAAAACAGCACAAGGGTATTTTAAATACCGCTGATATTACAGCTTTGTGCGCGCAATATAAGCAACCTGTCGAGGTTATACTGCGTGCCTGTTTACCTATTGCTGCAAAATTTGCAGTTGTGCCTATTTCACATTTTTTTGTTGGGGCAATTGTAGTTGGCTACGATAAACACGGTGAGCAACATTTTTATTTTGGGGCTAACGTTGAATTTGCACAACAAGCATTAAGCTTAGTGGTTCATGCTGAGCAATCGGCAATTAATAACGCTTGGCTCAATGGCGCGAAAAAAATAGCTAAAATTGCTATCAGTGATGCGCCATGTGGTTATTGTCGTCAATTTATGAATGAGTTGGCTGATGCGCAGAGCTTTGATATTTTATTACCGCAGCAGCAATTCAAGCTGGCTGATTTACTCCCTCACTCATTTGGTCCGCAAGATTTAGGTAATTCTTATAGCTTGTTTAACCCCGCTCCACAACAGCATGAATTTGTTGTAACTGATGAACTGGATAAAACGTTGTTAAGTTATGCGTTGGCTGCATATGTACCTTACTCTGAAAATTACAGCGCAGTGAAAATTAGTACTTTCGAAAATGGTAATTTTTATGGTTGTTATGCGGAAAATGCCGCGTATAGCCCGAGCTTATCACCACTGCAAAGTGCGGTGAGTCAATTGCATTTAGCCGGTTTGGCAATGACTAAAGATGTTGTCAAAGGGATTGAGTTACTACAAACGCAGGGCAAGGGAAATCAGTTGAGTGTCAGTCAAGCAGTACTGGCAAGTTACACTGATTTGCCAGTACTACAAAGTATTAGTTTAAATATTAAGCCAACAGCAGTTTAGCGGCTTCGAGTACCACGGCGACTGATTTTTTCTCAATCTCGCCGTGATCTACATTGGGGATTTCTTGGCGAGTACGATTAACCAACACACCAGCTACACAGGCTGCTTTTAGCCCCAGTGCTGCACACATTGTAAATAAGGTTGCTGATTCCATTTCATAGTTCATCACGCCCAGCTTTTGCCATTCTTCACAGCTACCTTGAAATGCTTTTGGTACATAACCCGAGTAAGTGTCGTAACGTTCTTGACCTGGGTAAAAAGTATCGCTTGATGCAGTAATACCAATATGAAAATCAATGCCTAAATTACCGCACGCATTTACCATCGCTTGAGTGGCGAAAAAGTCAGACACCGCAGGGTAGTTCAATGGCGCAAAATGTTGGCTCGCACCATCTAAACGCACAGATGCTTGGCTGATTAAAATATCACCTTCATTAATATGAGGTTGAATAGCGCCAGTTGTGCCAATTCGTAAGAATGTTTCAACTCCCAATTGCGCCAGCTCTTCTACTGCAATGGAGGTTGAAGGACCACCAATACCGGTTGAGCAAATAACCACAGAGTTACCGTTAAGTTGACCTAAGTAAGCATGAAATTCTCGGGTTTGGACGAGGCAAGTTGGGTTTTCGAGAAAAGTTGAAATACGTGCTGCACGATCTGGATCGCCCGGTACAATTGCAAGTTTTGCACCGTGTAGATCGTCGCGGGTGAGTCCTAAGTGAAATACCTTTTCCATAGCGGGGCCTTATTTATAACTTTTGTTCTAACGTCAGTTAATAACGCTAATTTATAAAGAGTTGTTGTCAATTTAGCATAATTACTACAATGCATTGCCTTGTACAGGACGGATGTCCGTTATCAAATTTATTCATTCTCTTTGAATATTCAAGCAACTGACTTTAATTTGTGTCATCGCCGGTAGTTGACTTGTATTCATAGACACTATATCAATCCTACTAGGCACTCTATTTTAGTTTATACGTTGTTGGACGAATAAGTATAACCAATTGTTATTATAGAGATTTATATAGTTATTTAAAATGTAGCTAAAGCGGCGAGAGTAATAAAATTGCGAGTGAAAATCGGCGCGTGAATCTTTTATTAATTTTATTTTCAACAACGCTCTTTTGCATAACTACGCAAAAGCACACAGTAAGGAATTGCAATGAGCACACAATGGCACACATTTAAAAGTAAAGTTGAGCACTGTTTATGTCCGCCGGGCGATGGCGTTTTTACGGTTAATACTGCAAAAGAACGTAAAGCGGCGCTGCGTATGAAACTGTATGGACAAGAAGATAATGTCGATACGCTATGGCGTGCATCACTCGATACACTTAGTCAAAGTGAGCATAAAGCGGTGACTTTAGGCATTAGCTCTGACTGTGGTGGTGGCATTTTACGCGGCGCCAACTGGGGGCCGTTGTTTTTACGTTCAGCATTGATTGATCAGCAGCCTCAGGCAAAGTCGTTTGATTTAGGTGATGTAAGGGTTATTCCACATTTATTGCATGATAAATATTTAAACGACGCGACTATCAGTAATTGCCAACAGGCATTATATGATAATCCAAGCAGTGAGTATTATGTCAGCCCGTTGTCTATCACTGAAGATGTATGCGATAGCTTTTATGCAACGTTTACTGATAAAGGCATTTTTGGTATTGGTGGTGATCATTCAATTAGTTACCCGTTAACTAAAGCGTATTTGAAGGCAAAGCGTGCGCAAGGTAAACGCACTGCGATTATTCACTTTGATGCGCATACCGATTTACTCGTTGAGCGTTTAGGTATCGATTTATGTTTTGGCTCGTGGTGCACGCATATTTTAGAGTTTTTACCTGCACCACATCATCTGATCCAATTTGGTATTCGTTCAAGCGGTAAGCCAAAAGAACACTGGGAATCTACCTTTGGCGTTAAACAACATTGGGCCCATGAGATCATCGAACGAGGCGCGCCGGCAATTGCCGCAGAAGTAATTGCTCAGCTTAAAGCTGATAATGTTGATGAACTCTACGTCAGCTTTGATATTGACGCCCTCGATGAAGAGTTTGCATCAGCAACAGGCACACCCGAAGGGAACGGTTTAACGCCGCAGCATGCTTTGGATATCTTGGTTGCTTTGGCTGATGAATTTCCGATCACTGGCGCTGATATGATGGAAATTGCCCCATTTACTGACAGTTCACTGATTGGTCAATCGAGTTCAGATACAACGCTTAGAGAAGGTGCAAAAATTTCAGCATTTTTAATTAATGCCATGAACCGCGCATAGTCAATAACAGTTAATATAAGCAGCATGCTGAGGCATGCTGCTTTTTTAATTCACAAATCAGCTATTTGCCGTTATATTTAATTTACATCAAGAGAGGCTTAAAATAATAATCGGTGGGGTAAGAGTGGCTAAGTGGTGTTATTTTTTATTAATAATCTTAAGTAGTCAAACTGTAGCTAAATTAAACATAGTTACAGAAAACTTTCCGCCTGCTCAATATATTGATGAAAATGAACAGCTTGTTGGCTATATCGCTGATAAAGTTCAAATGGTGTTAGCTTCTTCAACACTCGATTATACAATTTCAGTGCATAGTTGGAGTACTGCATTTAATATGGCACTGCGCGATCCGCAAACGTGTATTTTTTCTATGACGCGTTCAACTCCTCGTGAAAAGCAATTTATTTGGATTGCAGAATTAGCAAAGTTGAATACTTATCTGTATGCATTGAATTCAAAAAACATTGTTATCAATTCCCTAGAGCAAGCAAAGCAATACCGAATTGCGGTATTAAAAGATAACTACAGCCATCACTTTTTATTATCACAGGGCTTTGAAGAAGGTGTAAATCTAATGCTGATGAATAGTTTTGATAATATTTTTAAAATAGTTCAAAGCCGTCAAAGCAGTATCGATATCGTTGTATTACCTGAACAACGGGCTAAATATGAGCATGCTAAAAGGCAAGTTACTGACAAATTAACACCTATTTTAAGGCTTAATATTGAGCAACCGGCATTATATTTTGCTTGTAACAAAGCGCTAGATAAGCCAACTCAAACCAAACTCAGCAACGCATTCAACGCGTATCAGTAAGCTTTTATTGTTGGTAATGCACTGATATTTAATTACTTTTAATATTAGTTAAATTTAAATTGCCCAACCTTTAAAAGGGGTTATAATCCAGCTGCTTTTGCTTATAAAAGCGCTTATTTTTGGAGTTATAAATGGGTGACTTAATCGGGATTGGTTTATTAATCTTGATCAGTGCGTTATTTGCTATGTCGGAAATCGCCATCGCAGCATCACGTAAAATTAAATTAAGAGTCATGGCTGACGAAGGCAATGCTAAAGCGGCTGCAGTATTAAAGCTGCAAGAGCAACCGGGTGCTTTTTTTGCCATGATCCAAATTGCTCTCAATGCAATTGCTATTTTAGGCGGTATAGTGGGCGAACAAGCGCTTTCACCTTATGTTGAAAGTGTACTTGTGTTGTTTTATCAAGGACCGTTACTGGCGCAAATTAGCTTTTTACTGTCGTTTTTGACAATTACTTCATTGTTTATTTTATTTGCTGATTTATTACCAAAACGCTTAGCTATGATCCTACCAGAGGCTGTTGCGGTTCGCGTAGTCACGATTATGCGTTGGGTAACGTATGCATTAACACCGTTGGTATTGTTTTTTAATGGTGTAACTAATATTGTTTTACGCTTATTCAATGTGCCGGCAGAGCGTGAAGACATTGTAACTACCGAAGACATAGTCGCAATGATGGATGCAGGCGCAGAATATGGTAGCTTACAACAACAAGAATATGATTTGATTGGTAATGTATTTGATTTAGAAGCGCGCTTTTTATCGAGTGTTATGTCACCTAGAGATCAAATAGTCTACTTTGATATTAACGAAGCCAGCGATAGTATTTCGGGCAAAATCATTGATCATCCACATAATCATTTTTTGGTATGCAATGGCAATTTAGATAAATTAATTGGCTCAGTTGAATCAAAAGATATTCTTCGCCAAGTGCTCAAAGGCGATGCAGCGAATATTAACGACGAAATGCTCGAAAAAGAGATTTTTTATCTACCAGAAACACTGAGTTTGTCAGAGGCATTAAATGCCTTTAAAGGCGCAGCAAAACCTTTCGCAGTGGTGGTAAATGAATACGCACTTGTCGTGGGAATTGTGACAGTTAAAGATCTTATGAAAGGCTTTATGGGAGATTTGATCACCCATAATGGTGATGAATTAATTATCGCACGTGATGCAAATTCATGGTTAGTTGATGGTTTAACCCCAGCCGTTGAGCTGGCAAAAGTGCTCGGTGTGGATGAATTTCCAGATCAAATGCATTATGAAACTGTTGCCGGATTTTTAATTTATACCATGAAGCGAATTCCTAAACGAGCAGAATATATTCAATACGCAGGTTTTAAATTTGAAGTTGTGGATGTTGAAGGGATCCGAGTTGAACAGTTATTGGTGTCTAAAATACTACCGGTAGAACCAGCCTTACAATAAACGTGAGGCGCTATGCGCCTCATTATTTATTCAAAAGCGCCTTTTATTATTGCAAAGCCGTGCTCAACCATATGAATGCCATTACTCCATACATGTTGTGGCGCTAAAGTGTTGCTATCAAGTAAAACTAAGTCGGCGTCTGAGCCTTTGCTAATAGTGCCTTTTTTAATCCCCAGTACATTAGCGGGATTAGTGGTTATGGCCATTAATGCGTGCTCTATACTCACCTCATATTGACGTATAGCTTGTTGAAAAGCACCTAACAGAGAGGCTTCTTTACCAATTTCAAGCCCGAGTAAATTAAATTGCTCGTCAAATATTGGCAGGCTGGCATGGCCATCTGAACTCATAGTCAATTGTGTTGGCTTAACATTGTGTGTTAAACAGTAAGCTAACGCTTGCGCGGCAGCATATTCGCCATGGGCAAGATCATACTCAGTTGTGCTGGTGGTAAAATCAATTGTACCGCCGGCTTCACAAAATAAAATCCCAGCGTCAAGCAGCGCTTTATTTCTATTCATGTGTGTTGGATAAAACTGACTCAATGAAATATCAGTATTTTTATCAACCTCATGCAGAATCGCTAAGTGACTATTAACAGGGCCGACATGAATGCTCACGGTGCCTTTTTTTGCGCTTAGCATGCCGGCGACTTTTGCTTCTGCTGCCAGCTCTGCGAGTTGTTGAACGGTGGGTTGGCTGCTACGGTGATCTGAAATCGCCACTTCGCCTACGCCAATAAACTCGTCAATATACATTAGGTCATTTGTAATACTACCCGTCAGTGTTTTAGCGGGTAAGTGATAAGAGCCAGTATGGCAAAATACATTAAGACCAAGCTCTTTTAAGCCTTTCGCTTTAGCAACTAAGTTGGTTAGTGTGCGACTGCTTGAGTCAGTGCCCAGCGCTGCAATAACGGTTGTAATACCTGCTAAGGTGGCATCAGTTAAGTTCATTTCTGGCGTTCGACTAGTAAAACCTGCTTCGCCGCCACCGCCTGTAATATGGACCAGAGAGTCAACAAAGCCTGGTACTAGAATGTTTCCTCGGCCATCGATAATCTTTACTTCGGTATTACTTTCTAGTTTGATCTCGGTTCGAAAATCAATCACTTTAGAACCAGCGATGAGTACATCCATCTGCCCTTGAGGGCTTGGAGTATAAAGGTTTGCACCTCGAATTAATGTCAACATAGTGAAGTCTTTTTATTGATAATTGATAAAATAAGCAAGAAATATGAAGCCGCTTGCTAAAGTAAATAATGCTAAAGTGAAACGCCAAATAAAGGCTGCCCATTCGCTCCAATCAAGCTTTACAATACCTAAGCAACCGATCAAGCTGGCTGAGGTTGGAATGAATATATTCGTTAAGCCATCGCCAAACTGAAAAGCTAATACCACAATTTGTCGTGAGACATTGAGTAAATCGCCTAATGGAGACATCAGTGGCATAGTGATAGCGGCTTGGCCGGACCCTGAAGAAACAAAAAAGTTAAACACACTTTGAAATAATAACATTCCCCATGCCGCAACAAAGTCTGGTACCGCAGCGATACTACTAGCACTATGATAAAGTAATGTATTTAAGGTTGACGGTGCATTTAAATCACTGCCGCCAAGTAATAATACCACCCCTTTGGCAAGAGCGACTAACATAGCTGCGGGCAACAATTCTTGTGCACCATGTTTAAATGCATCTGCACTTTGGTTGGCTGTTTGTTTATTAAAAATACTGGCTATAAAAGCACTGATCACACCAATACAAAAAAACTGTGCTGCGAGCTCTGGAATATAGTATTGGCGCGCCATCACACCCCACACAACCCAAGTAATACCCGTTATAAAAGTAATCAAGATAAGTTTATCGGCGGTATCTAATTTTATATCAGTATGGGAGTCGCTTTGCGCGGTGTTAATGGTTCTGATCGAGTTGGCATAACGTATAGTAAAAAATAAACCAAATAGTGTAAACACAACCCATGCGATCATTCTAAAGCCAGCACCAGAAAAAACTGGTATTTCAGCAATAGATTGTGCAATTGCAATACTAAAAGGATTCATCCAAGACGTTGCAAAGCCAATTTGTGTGGCAACATACGTAGTTAAAACCGTTACTTTGGCATCATAGCCGAGCTGTTTCATGATCGGTAGTAAGACAATACAAAAAGCAATGGCTTCTTCGCCCATACCAAATACTGCGCCACCTAACGAAAATAACACAAATAATAATGGTAGAAACAGCCATTCAACTCGCTGAGTTTTATTGATAAGCGCCATAATACCGTTATTAATTGCGCCTGTTTTCATAATGATACCGAACGCGCCGCCGGTAATTAATATAAATGCCATGACACCGATGGTTGCGCCGTACTTGTCACCCGATACTAAACCTTCAAACAACACATTTGCCAGGCCAATTTCACCGCCTTCAGCAAACAGCGGCGTTTGCTCGCTTACAGCCACTGTTTGGTATTGAGAAAGTTCAACACTGTGGCTATCTTTTTGGGCGTTAAACATCCCAGGAGTAATAAACAAGGTTGCCAAGTAGGCAATTAATGCAACTGATAACAAGATGATACTTGCATCAGGCATAGTAAATTGTTTGTTTTTCATAATTTCACTTTTCGCAAAGAAATAGGTTGCTTAGACTAAGCCGCACACCTGCTTATTTTAACACGAAGTTTATTTGAATAAGTGACCTTACTCTACAAAGCAAAGCCACTTAGTACAATTTGGATGGTGTTACGCACAGCGACTAGTGCTGCGCGTATAATTTTTAGAAACGATAGCTGACACTAAATGTATAACGCGCGCCATAAGCATTATGGTTTATAGAATCAAAACCACGACTTGAGCCGTATAGCTGTGGCGGCTCTTTGTCAAAAATATTATCAATGCGCGCTCTTAAGGTAAGGGCTTTATTTACGTAGTAACCTGCAGATAAATCCCATACGAGCCAATCGTCAACTTGATGATTACCTTGTGAGTCAAGTTTACCTAAACTTTCCAGTTCATCAATTTCACGGCCTCTAAGTCCTTCAATGTCATCATCATAGCTGCTGGTGTAATTTGCGCCAAGGTTTAGGTAGTAGCTTTGAGCTTCCCAATCGATTGACATACGACCGATGTTTTCAGGGTAGCGATACGTGCCAACTAACTTTTCAATGGCATCAGAGCCTGGTTTATTGCGCTCAAATTCAAGATAGTGCGTGCCATCAAATGCAAAAGTTAAATCGCCACCTGAAAGCCTAAAACGGTGATCAAACTTAATATCAATCCCTGCTAATGTTTGTGTGCCGGTATTTTCAAGTGGGATAACATGGTCACGAAATAATGGTAAAAATAGTTCATCATCACGTGGGTTAAACTCGGTAATATAGTTATCTAAAATTTCATTTAGGTTGGCACCATCTTGCTCGATACTTAAACCACTATTGTCACTGATATCACATAGCTCATTATCGTAAGAGATACCTTGTTGACCTTCTGGGACAATACCGCAATGGCGCAGTGATGCATCAGTAATAGCACGATCTAGCACCGCAGTCATATTAGTATCAATCACTTCTTCGTGATCAAACTGCCAGTAATCAACGGTTAGGTTAGTATCAGCGCTTGGGCTCCAAGCAAAACCAACACTAATAGCTTCAGATTCTTCTGCTTTAAGATTTTTATTACCAAGCTCGAGTGAGTTAACACTTACCTCTGTTCCTTGGCCCATACAATAAAGATCAGATACTGCTTGGTTAGCACCGCAATCGAAGGTTGATTGGGTAGTTCTTAACTTAACACCAGCTTGTGTAAGTGAAGGGGCACGGAATGACGTAGACCATGAGCCACGTAACACTAACGAGTCGGTAGGACGATAGCTTAAGCCTATTTTTGGATTAAAGGTGCCGCCAAAATCGTCATAATGATCGTAACGTCCTGCCGCCTGTAGCTCAACTTGATCGGTCAATGATACACTTATTTCTGCGAACGCCGCGTATTGAGTGCGATCAGCCGCTGACAAGCTCGAGCCAAAACCAAATACATCCACTAAGTAGCCGTTTTCAGGGCGTGCTTGTGAGTCAAGTGATGGAATATCAGTTAATTCTTCACGGCGGGCTTCAACACCAAATGATGCATAAGCGGGCAAATCATTAAAGGTGAATAGTTCACCGTTAAAGTTTGCATCCCAGCCGTATACGGTGCTTTCGCCACTGCGTGTTGGACGTGCCTGTGCCGTTGCTAAAACCGCATCGTTGGCGGCATCGCCTTGCACAAATGGATTATAAAATGGCAGTAAATCGCCAGATACACAGTTAAGGTTCGTGCCGTCGTAGCTTGCTAATGTACCATCTGAGCATAGCTCACCAGTAATAGCAGCATGAAATTGATAGCGATTGTAAACACCATCAATGGCTTCTTGCTCAGAGCTTGAGCGAGAAAAGGTCACGCCTGACTCCCAGCTCCAGTCACCAACATCACCTGCAAGGCTACTCACTAAGCGGAAGTTTTTAGTTTCTACTTCGACAGTACGTGGGGCATTAAAACGCGCATCAAAGCCAAAGCCATAAACTTCGCGGCCAGCTTGCGTATCAAATGGGTCAATATACAACTGATCCATCAAATCATTACTGCCATCTGCATTATCATAAATGAACAGCGCATCTTCTAAAATGAAAGGGCCATCTTCATCATTTATTTGATTAATCGGTGAGGGTGACGAGTACGCTTTTGCCTTTGTTTGGCTATAGAAAAAGTCAGTATGCCAATCAAGACCGCCTAAGCTGCTATTGAACATAAAGCCAGTCGATAGACTCTCAAATGGCGTATCCAGATAATCGTCTTGATTTGGGTAATAGGCACAAATCTGTTCACCAAGTTCAGTTGTAACTAATTCAGTCTGGCAATTTGGCGATGGCAATTCATTCCCATCACGCGAGCTGTAATAATAAATATTTGGCGCGTTTTCAAGTTTTGGTAAGTACGAATAACTATTCACCAGTGGTGATGATGCAGTGAAATCTCGATCGGTTGCTTTAAATGCGTTACGGTCAAAAATATCGGCAAAAACCGTTAAGTTACTCTCACCAATGTTTGTACCGTATACTAGGTTAAGCTGTTTTTTACCTTCGTCATGGCTGTTAAAGCTATTTGCGTAGGATGCGTTTACTTCAGCGCCTTCAAAGTCATCTTTTAAAATATAGTTAATTACACCTGCTACGGCATCTGCACCGTAAACCGCTGATGCACCGGTTGCAAGAATATCAATACGCTCGATAGCTGCAAGTGGAATTGAGTTCACATCGACAAAGTTTTCCGTGCCAGCGGCAAATGAACTGGGCGCAACACGGCGACCATTAATCAGTGTTAATGTGGCTGATGGGCCCATGCCACGTAGGCTTGCCGCAGATTGTCCCGCAGGTGTTGAGGTGGACGTGCCACCGCTTTCTGAAGTGGAAAAAGTGCCGCTACCACCTTTGAACACGGATAAATCCTTTAGTAATTCGTGAATCGTGTTGGCGCCAGAGCGTTTGATGGCATCTTGGTCTAATACCGTTAGTGGAATCGTTCCTTCAAGATCGACGCCTTTTAAACGTGATCCGGTGACTTCTACTCGCTCAATGTTTTCAGCTTTAGTGTTTTCTTGCGCATACAAAAAAGTTGGGCAAAGCACTGCGCTTATTGCCGTTGCAATTGTTAATTGACGAAACATATTGGTTTACCTTTGTCTTTATTTTAAGCACAGGTGTACTGTACAGTGCTTATTTTTTGATTATTTAGACAGGGCCGTGATCGATAGACACAGTTAGCCCCTCACAGAGAATGTGAGGCAGTGGCTACTCGTCAAACCACTCCGAAAGGTAGTGAGGAGAGTAGAAATATGTACACAGCGATGTTGCGTTTTTAAACATAATTCCAATCCAAAAGGTTTTTGACAAAGCTAGTATTTGGGTGCTAGCTTACTCGCGATTTAAAAGTTCCTTATTTTTATAGCAAGCATAAAGTTTTACTGCAAGCTATTTTTTATCATTTTTTACATGAGTATAACATTATGGAAAACTTTCGGGAACATCTTGCAAAGAGCCCTAAATGTGGTTTTTTTGCTGCTTTTACACTGGTAATGACCGCTTTTTCGGCGAATATATCTGCAAATCAAACTGAGCAAACCTTGCTGTTAATTGGTGGCGCATTAACGACTTGTTCAAGTTTAAGTCCTAAAAATTGCATTGAAAAAACATCATTAATAGGAAAAAAAGCGAATCAATTTCAATTGACGGGCAAAGCACTAAAAGAAATAAAAAGCCAATGGCCTGATGATAGTACTAATAACCGCAATGAAACCTTGCGGGTTTTATCAAAAATTGCCAAGCAACAGCCTAATCTTATCGATAAAGGGTCTTTGCTATGGGCTTGGCGGGATTTAGATAGCCGCTCGCTCAATAATTTAACTGATCGAGAATATAACTTTGTCACTGATATGCTGGAAGTGGCGGTTGTTGATGCTAAAGGCCAGCGCATAAAAGAAACGGTGCAAAGTAAACAAAATAATGAGCCGGCTGCTAATGATATAGTTAATTTTATTTCTGCAACAGCTAAAGTAAATAGTAAACAGCCGAGCTTATTAGCTATCACAGCATCGAGTCGCGACCCTTATGAATCGGCTGACTTTTACGAAGGCTTACTGGATTTTGATCGTATTAAAAGTTCATGGCTGGCATTAACTCCGGCATTAGCGCAAGCAATCACAACTGGGCAATGTGAAAAGCTAGCGCAATTTCGCCAGCAAAACATGCAGGTGTTTAATCGCCACAAAATCTATCCTGACCGTATTCAAGCTGAGCAACAACTATGCGACGCGGGTGTTGATAATTTAGTTGCAAAAATCGAATCTGCAACAGGTATTATGCTCAATGGTGGCGATCAAAGTTTAACTCGAAAAGTGTTATTTGATGATACGGGCAAGCCGTATCCATGGACCAATGCTATACGTTCACGTCCGCTATTGGTAGGTACAAGTGCAGGCACAGCCATTCAAAGTGGTGGCAGTAACCAGTTTGGTAGTGTTGCGATGATCACTAATGGCACTAGTTTAGCTGCATTGCGCGATGGTGCGCACGCAGTTTCTGCACCGAGTGAACGTTGTGAAGATGATTGTAATCAAGGGCTAAGCGCAGATACATTAACCTATCAAACTAATGGTGGGCTGGGCAGCTTTAGTGCAGGTATAGTTGACACCCATTTTAGTGAGCGAAATCGCACTGTGCGTTTAGCGACATTGCTTGCAAAAACAGGGCAACAGTATGGCTTTGGTGTTGATGAAACGACAGCCTTGGTGATCATAAAATCACAACTGAGTACGATTGTGACAGTGTTAGGTAAGCATGGGGTAGTGCATTTAAATAAGGGCAAAGATAAATACAGTTTTGATTATTCATTTTGGCCAGCTGGTGCAATTATAGATGTAACACCCCAAGGGTACCAATTAAGCCAACGTACTATAGACAGTGCTTTGCCTGCAATCAAAATACCACCTTTGCCAATGCAGCGTTTCAATAACATACTCACCGATGCTAAATTGCGCTCGCTTACTCAGGCAATGTGTTTAACTAATGAGCAGTCAGCAGTAGGTCAGCAAGATGAGTTTATAGTGACTTTAAATGCCAGCAAAAATACCCAGTATCAGAGAATAAGTCCAAGCAGTTATGGCTGTGCAATTGAACGACTTAGCGTTAATATTACGACGATTCAATGATGCTTTGATGTAGAGCTACTGTTACTCACAGTAGCTCTTCTTTAAATGACAAAGTAATGTGTTAAATTGTCAACAACACCAATTTGGATATATTAGCTACCCATTTCCCCTCAAATCTCACAACCGATGATTGAACATCTGCTTGCTGTGTCGCTTTTCGTTCCAGACGTACAAAATGACTATTTTTAATATTTACTGCAGCTGCATTGTTATGCTCATTAAAGATAAAATTAACTCTTTTTGTACCTGCAATTAGCAATCGAGTTGTTCTGTTTTTTAGCTCACCGTCAAGTCTTTTTACATCACTTTACATGCTCTTAGATCTTTTAAAAATAATTCTCAATTAACATTGGAAAATGTAATAATTTAATTTAGAATGATCGTTCATTCTAAATTAAGGGTAGTTAACATGCAGCGTTCTCGCGTCGTTCTTTTTACTGTCACCGCTTTGGCAAGTGCAGTTGCTTTATCCGGTTGCGATCAAACTCAGCAGGCGAATGCGCCTGCTGCGCAGCCAGCTCCTGTTGGCGTAATTACATTAAAAAGCCAACCATTAACACTTACTAAGGAGCTTCCAGGGCGAGTAACTGCGTCTCAAGTGGCGCAAATTCGTCCTCAGGTAAGCGGTATCATTCAATCACGTTTATTCACTCAAGGTGCTGAAGTCAAAAAAGGTCAGGCTTTATATCAAATCGACCCAGCTACATTCGATGCGCAAGTAGCAAGTAGTAAAGCTGCTATTAGTAAGGTACAAGCAAGCATTGCTAATGCAAAAGCTAAATCAGATCGTTATGCTGAGTTACTAGCAATAAAAGCAGTCAGTCAACAAGATTTTGATGAAGCAGACGCAAGTTATAAAGGCGCGCAGGCTGATTTATTAACAGCTCAAGCGCAGCTTAAAACCGCACAGATCAATCTTAACTATAGTAAGGTTTCATCACCTATTAGTGGTCAAATTGGCAAATCGAACGTGACCGTAGGTGCTTTGGTAAGTGCTAATCAAGCAACCGTATTAGCAACCGTCACTCAGCTTGACCCAATTTATATTGACCTTACCCAGTCAAGTAGTGAGTTGACTCGTTTGAAAAAAGCGATTGCTAATGGTGAGCTTGATAAAGATCTTACTGCGCAATCAAAGGTTGAACTCACTATGGAAGATGGCTCTGTGTATCCGCACACTGGCACTTTGCAGTTTTCTGAAGTAACTGTAGATCCAGGTACTGGCTCAGTAACGTTACGCGCCAAATTTCCAAACCCTGAAAAGCTACTATTACCAGGTATGTACGTCAGAGCTGTGGTTGTTGAAGGTGTTAAGTCTAATGCTATTTTAGTGCCGCAACGCGGTGTTAGTCGTAATAGCAAAGGTGAGCCTACAGCTATGGTGGTGAGTAAAGATAATACTGTTGAAGCGCGAGTATTAAAAACTGACCGTACAGTAGGTGCTAACTGGTTAGTGACAAGTGGCTTGAACGACGGCGATCAACTAATTGTTGAAGGTTTACAAAAAATAGCACCGGGCGCACCTGTTAATGCAGTGCCTGCCGAGTCAGCTACTAAAACTCAATAACGGAGTATTTTAATGTCGAGATTTTTTATCGATAGGCCAATTTTTGCATGGGTTCTGGCCATTGTTGTTATGTTGGCTGGAATACTTGCAATAAGGAGCTTGCCTGTAGCGCAGTATCCTTCAATTGCGCCGCCAGCCATTACTATTAGCGCAAGTTATCCTGGTGCGTCAGCACGCACACTTGAAGATTCAGTAACCCAAGTTATTGAACAAAAAATGAAAGGTTTAGATGGCTTGTTGTATATGTCATCAACTTCTGAATCCAGTGGTACAGCAACACTGACACTGACGTTTGATGCAGAAACTGACCCTGATATTGCACAAGTACAAGTACAAAATAAGCTAGCAACAGCTACGCCGTTGTTACCTGAAGAAGTACAACGCCAAGGTGTTGTTGTTGCTAAGTCATCATCTAGCTTTTTACTGGTAGTGGGTTTTGTGTCGCAAGATGGAAGTATGACCAATATTGACATCGGTGATTATGTGTCATCAAACGTGCAAGATATTGTAGCGCGTGTTGATGGGGTGGGCGAAGTACAATTGTTTGGCTCTCAATATGCAATGCGTATTTGGCTCGATCCGGCTAAGTTACAAAGCTATAAACTAACACCAGCGGATATATCTGCGGCGATAAAAGCGCAAAATGCACAGGTATCTGCAGGTCAACTTGGTGGAATGCCGGCGATAGCAGGTCAACAGCTTAATGCGACCGTTACCGCGCAAAGTCGATTACAAACACCTAAGCAGTTTGAAGATATTTTAGTTAAAACTAACAGTGATGGCTCTGTAGTTCGCTTAGTCGATGTCGCAAAAGTAGAGCTTGGTGGTGAAAACTACGGCGTGGTTGCGCGCTTCAACGGCAAACCAGCATCTGGTTTAGGCGTGAAGCTAGCCAGTGGAGCGAACGCCTTGGATACAGCGCAAGGTGTAAAAGATGCACTTGAAGAACTTAAACCATTTTTTCCACAGGGCTTAGAGGCGGTTGTTCCTTATGACACCACTCCTTTTGTTGCATTATCAATCGAAAAAGTAGTGCACACCCTAATAGAAGCGGTTGTTTTGGTATTTGTTGTAATGTACTTATTTTTACAAAACTTCAGAGCAACTATTATCCCAACCATTGCGGTACCTGTCGTATTGTTAGGTACGTTTGGTATTCTATTTACTTTCGGGTATTCAATTAATACCCTCACGATGTTTGCGATGGTATTGGCCATTGGTTTACTCGTAGATGATGCGATTGTTGTTGTAGAAAACGTTGAACGTTTAATGACCGAAGAAAAACTTTCTGCGGTTGAAGCAACGCGAAAATCGATGGATGAAATTAAAGGGGCGCTGGTAGGTATTGCTATGGTGCTGTCGGCTGTATTTATTCCGATGGCATTCTTTAGTGGCTCTACTGGGGTTATTTATCGTCAGTTCTCTATTACCTTAGTGTCGGCGATGGGGCTGTCGGTACTGGTTGCGCTTATTTTAACTCCCGCACTGTGTGCTACGTTATTAAAGCCTAGTCATGTACATACTGATGGTAGCATTATTGGTCGTTTTTTCTCAGGCTTTAATCGTGGTTTTGATAAAACCAATAAAGGTGCGCAAGGTTTTGTTGGTCGTATGATTAAACATTCCAAGCGTTACTTACTAAGCTATGCATTAATTGTAGCTGGCATGGTGGCTATTTTTTCAAGCTTACCAACGGCATTTTTACCTGATGAAGACCAAGGTATTTTGTTTAACCAAGTAATGCTTCCTGCAGGCTCTACTACAGAGCAAACGCTTGAAGTGGTTAAAAAAGTTGAAAACCACTATTTAGAAGATCAATCTGAAGCTGTTAGTTCAATTTTTACGGTAACGGGTTTTAGTTTTGCAGGCTCTGGGCAAAACTCAGCAATTGGTTTTGTTAGCTTAAAGCACTGGGATGAGCGCCAACGTGACGACCTATCAGTGGGAGCCGTTGCAGGAAAAGGCATGGGGTATTTTTCAACGATTAAAGAGGCATTTGTATTTGCTTTTCCACCTCCAGCGATTGTTGAACTCGGTACCGCAAATGGTTTTAATATGTTTTTACAAGACCGTGTTGGTTTAGGCCATGATGAGCTATTAAAAGCGCGTAATCAGTTATTAGGTATGGCGAGTCAAAGTCCAATACTTGCAGGCGTTCGCCCTAATGGGCAAGAAGATATGCCTGAGTTACAGCTGGATATTGACCTTGCAAAAGCAGAAGCGCTGGGTGTGTCGCAAGGTAATATTAATAGTACACTTTCGACGGCGTGGGGTAGTAGTTATGTGAATGACTTTATCGATCGTGGTCGCGTTAAAAAAGTATACCTGCAAGGTCAAGCCGATGCGCGAATGGTGCCTGAGGACTTAAATAAATGGTATGTGCGTAATACAAACGGCGATATGGTGCCATTTTCAGCATTTGCTAGTTCTTACTGGTCTTATGGTTCGCCTCGTTTGGAGCGGTATAACGGCTTTTCAGCAATGGAAATTCAAGGCAGTGCAGCACCAGGCTACAGTACAGGCCAAGCCATGGATGAAATGGAGCGTTTAGTTAAGCAGTTACCACAAGGTATTGCTTCTGAATGGACAGGTATTTCATATCAAGAGCGATCAAGTGGCGGTCAAGCGCCGTTGTTATATGGATTATCACTGTTATTTGTATTTTTATGTTTAGCTGCGCTTTATGAAAGTTGGTCAGTACCATTTGCAGTAATGATGATTGTGCCACTGGGTATTTTTGGTGCGATTATGGCCGCCTTTATGGGTAATTTATCAAACGATATTTACTTACAAGTGGGTTTATTAACCACCATAGGATTAGCGTCAAAAAATGCCATTTTAATCGTTGAGTTTGCGATTCATAAAATGGATGAAGGCTTGAGTGTAGTAGACTCGGCCATTGCGGCTGTGCGACTTCGCTTACGTCCTATTTTAATGACTTCAATGGCATTTGTGTGTGGTGTGCTTCCGTTAGCTATCGCCTCAAGTGCAGGCTCAGGTGCACAAAATGCATTAGGTATTTCAATTATTGGTGGAACACTTGCCGCCTCGTCACTGGTTGTTATTTTTGTACCTTTATTTTTTGTTTTAGTTCGCAGAGCATTCTCAGGCAAAACTAAAACAACGTCACAGGAGCAATCATAATGACATTCAAAACGTTAAGCTTAGCGAGTTTAAGCGTATTTGTGCTCAGTGCTTGCCAAATGGCACCTCCGCGTGAAGATATCGTGTTGCCGGTGCCTGATAGCTACGCAATACAGAGTGAGCAAGGTAATACAGCTGATTTAAGATGGCAGCAGTTTTTTGCGAATGAAAAACTGCAACACTTGATTGAGCAAACATTAGTTCATAATAAAGACCTTAAACTTGCCGCACTTAATGTGCAGCAAGTTCGTGCGCTTTATCAAATAGAAGACTCTGCCTTATATCCGTCAATCGATTTTGCTGTGTCGGGCACGCGTCAGCGCTTACCGGGAGACTTAACGTCAACCGGTAATGCACAAATTAGCGAGAGCTACAAAGCTACCGTGGGAATGACCGCGTATGAGCTCGATATATGGGGCAAAATTCGTAATCAATCTGATCAAGCTCTGCAAACTTTGTACGCGTCAGAGCAAACTCAAACGAGTGTAAAAATTAGCTTAATTTCTGAGTTGGTAAGTGCGTGGCTAAATTACGCTGCTGATAAAGAGCAGTTAGCGCTTGCTACGCAAACCCTAAAAAGTCAGCAGGCATCACTGGCGTTAACCGAAAAAAGCTATGCACTTGGCGCGGCATCAAAGTTAACGTTGGCACAAATTGAGAGCACTGTAGCCACCGCAAAAGTTGATATTGCTAACTATCAGCGCTTGTTAAAGCGTGATAAAAATGCCCTTGATTTATTAGTAGGTCAGCCGGTTTCAGCGCAGTTGTTACCTGTTGAGAGTTTAGATGAAGTACTAAATTTCCCGACCGTGCCTGTAGGCTTACCATCCGAGTTACTTGAACAACGTCCTGATATTAAAGCAGCAGAGTTTCAGTTATTAGCTGCTAACGCTAATATCGGTGTTGCAAAGGCGGCATTTTTTCCAAGTATTAGCTTAACGGCTAATGCCGGGAGTGCGTCGAGTGATCTAGATAATTTGTTTTCAAGTGGCACTGGCACTTGGAGCTTTATGCCATCGATCACGATACCGATATTTAATATGGGTCGTAATCAAGCAAACTTAGATGTTGCGCAAACTCAGCAACAGATTGCGCTAACAACCTATGAACAAACGATTCAACAGGCATTTAAAGAAGTCTCTGATGCGCTTGCCGATAGGGAAGGCTATATGCAGCAGCTAAGTGCGCTTGAAGATCTGTATAACAGTAATCAAGTGTCGTTTACACTCTCTGAAGCTCGCTTTGAAAAAGGCGCCGATAGCTATTTACAAGTGCTGGATGCACAGCGTAATTGGTACAGTGCAGGGCAACAACTCATTAGCGGTAAAAAAGCCTATATTACGAGCCAAATTAGTTTGTATAAAGCGGTTGGAGGCGGTTGGCAACGGTCGGCTCAACAGAGTGAATAGCCGCTAGGCTGCACCACTGTATAGTTTATCACTAGTTTATTAAGTTTTTGTGGCAACTGACAAAGTTGATGTCAAAGGGCATATAAGCTAGTGATAATTATTAGGTTAAAGAAAAGCAGCGCTTTTCGGAGTTACTATGAAAGAAAAATCTAAAAGACAAACCGACCCTGCACTTGTGCAAGCACGCCGTGAGCAAGTGCTTAGTGCTGCGGCCGATTGTTTTAGACGAAAAAGGCTATCATGGCGCAGGAATGGCCGAGATCTCAAAGACCGCAGGGATGAGCGCAGGACATATTTACAATTACTTTGCCAGTAAAGAAGCGATCATTGAATCGATTATAGAACAGGATATGGAAAAACTGTTCTCTATTTTTCAGGAGTATGAAGATCAACCTGGTGACTTAGTAACGATTCTACTCGATGGTTTAGACCACGCAGTGGATCATCATACTGATGTAAACCAAGGTGCACTGGATTTAGAGATGTTCGCTGAAGCTGCGCGCAACGATAAAGTGGCAGAGCAGTTGCGAAAGTCTGATTGTTACGCCAGAGAGAAAATGCGAAATCTTTTATTGAGTGAACGCAGTTTGATAAAAGACCTTAGTGCAACTGAACTTGAAAGCCGTATCGAAGTGATGTTTGCAATGATAAATGGGATCACCATACGTAAAACGCTTAATCCACATGTTGATAAAGCCACGCTATTATTAGCGCTTCGCCCGGCAATACGGGTGTTGCTTGTACCGTTCTAATTAGAGCCGAGCCCTTAACCGCAAAGAGGTGTCGTTTAATCTTCTTTGCTGAGTTAATTTTTGGCTTAAAGCGCAATACTTTAAATTATAAGTTAAGTATATTTTAGTTTATTCAGTAAATGATTCTTCACGGCTGGCCACTCTGATGCAATAATTGAATAAACAACAGTATCGCGAATCGATCCATCACTTGTTATTTGATGGCTGCGTAAAATACCATCTTGTTTAGCGCCTAGCCTTGCAATTGCCTTTCGCGACTGTTGATTAAAAAAGTGTGTTCTAAACTCAACTGCAATGGCATTGTGAGTATCAAATAAATACTTCAACATCAAAAGTTTACATTCAGTATTTACAGGACTTCTTCGTACAGCCTTGGCATACCATGTGTAGCCTAGTAATGCGCGCTTATGCTGTGCGTCTACGTTATAGAATCGAGTTGTGCCAACTATTTTATGGCTACTATTACACCTTACGGCGAAGGCGCTATTGCCGTTTTTGGCTTCAATAATTGCCCGTTCAACATAACTGTGCATTTGTTCTGGCGAAGGAACATTGGCATACCATAATTTCCAAGACTCTCCATCAAGCACCGCATGTTTTAATTCATCAATATGATGTAAGCTTAACACCTCAAGCGTTATAAAGTGCCCAACCAATGGCATTGGTTTTAACCACTGCATATATTTCCCTTACTCCTAGGGCCATTGTTTAATATCTCAACGTTTTGTACATAGAGATGATCCTATAAGGATTCAATGATAGCAACTTACACATTGAATTTTACAATTAATCTGTTGATTTCAGCTATAAATCAATAACCTCAAATCCGCTCCATTGACCACTGTACCGCGATTATTGCGATGGCGAGTGAGCCTGCAGGCATCACCCATTTTTGATACCAGTGATAGTTTCTTGCCCAAATAAGGACTGGTAATGTAACTGCTAATATAGCCAGTTGGCCTATCTCTACACCTAAATTAAATGCTAGCACGCTGAGTAATTGATAGTCACTGGATAGCCCTAATTCACCTAATACACTCGCAAAGCCCATGCCATGCAATAAACCAAAGGCGAATGTGACCCAACCTAAACGCACAACTAATGGCCAAATATTGTTAAGAGCTGCAAACAACACCGATATAGCGATTCCCAATTCTACCCAGCGACTGTTAGGTGTAACTAATTGCATTGCAGTGGCGGTCAGAGTGATTGAATGCGCCAAAGTAAATGCGGTAACTATCCATGCGGTGTGTTTGAAGATCGTGACTTTTGATTCTACACCTTGCCATTTTGCTGATTTTTTTACTAATACACAGGTAAGCAACAATGCAATTAAAAATAAGATATGGTCAAGTCCGAGCCAAATATGCAGCACTCCTTGGTAAACATATTGATTAAAAGTGGTGAGGTAATTGCTTTTAGTAAAATCAAAAGTTTGAAGGGCATTATTTTTACTCATCACGCGAGTTTGTTCATTGATAGTGACAATTGCTTTATGATTGGCATCAGTATCGAAAAATGCCTGATAATGAAATGCTATGGCGCTGTGGTTCGTGTCCAGAGCTGGGCAGGATAATTGCAATTTAACAACCACATAGGGTTGATTAAAATGACTATCAAGCTGCAACGGAGCGTCGCTGGTAAGCGTACATACTTGCTCGTCCGCTGATGTTACCGTCAGTGAGGTCAGGACAAAATCACTTATGGCGCTATGTTTTGCACTGATCTCATGCCATGCGATAGCCCCATCTTGGTTTAAATCAAACGCCACCTGTTGCTCTAAATCGGCAACGTTGATTTGCCAACTACCTGTAAAATGGCTGTCATCAATTGCGTTTAAATTAATATAGCTGGTACTTAATTGGTGTGCTTGAGCTGTTCCTTGCAACATGAAAAATAAACACAGGTTACAAAAAAACGCAGTTACAAATGCGTTCATAAAGAGGCTCCTTGTGCACGTGTAAGTAGTTGCTGATCGGCATTAAGCTTGGCTTGTTGCCAATTTATTTTTGCCCAGTATAGGGCTTTTTCTGGCTGTTTATTGATGTCTAAATAATAGTGAGCTAAATCACTGGCATGGAAACTGTCTTGGCGTAATTCACGCAGCGCCACTCTTTGCGCCATTAAATTTTGCCATTGTTTCAGCGAGGTATCGTTGTAGTGTTGCTCTGCAATTGCTAAGCGCAGCAACAAGGCATCCTCTAAATTTTGTTTTTCATTTACCAGTGCGGGCAAAGTGTTAAGCACTTTTTGATAATTCCCTTGCGCTAAATAAATATCTGCCCATAACACTACAAGGCTGACGGGGGCTGTTTTTAATGGCAATGACTGGATATGAGCGAGCGCTTCATCGGGTTTATTGAGTCTCAGTGCCATTTCAGCCAATACATGGCGGGTATTATCGCTTTGTTTATTACTTGTAATACTGTTTGCTAAACTTTGATAACTTTGTGCTAATTGACCGTCTTGGCTTAGTACATCAAATGTACAGGTATTAATTACATCCATTGCTGTTAGAGCCAAGAGTTTTAAGCATTGTTGTTTGGCGGCTTTAAAGTCACCTTGAATCATTAGCATATTGGCGCGTAATAGATGGGTGTTAACATGGTTAGGATCGCGTTTTAGTACTGCATCGGTGATTGCTAAGGCTGCTGAAAATTGATGTTCACGTTGTAAAACGCGTGCATACATGTAGCCAATTTGTGGTGTGGGAGATTGCGCATAGCGCTGCTGTAACTGGTTTTTTAATAAGCCTTGGCGAAGCTCAGTTTGACCTACTTGTTGGCTATTTATCAGTAACGTCATTAATTCGTCTTGATTAAGGTGTGCGGTATTTATTGTGCGGGCTTTTGCGATGATCTCGTCATCTGCTGGCGTATAAGGTTCAGCCCCTGCATTAACAGAGATCAATAAACAAAGGTAAGTAAAAGCACGGGTGATCATAGCATTCTCCTTAAAAAGGCCATCCATGGCCTGCAAGTTTTATTGTGTGATTTAGTTGTTACCTAACAAATCGTCAAATGTGGCATTTTCATCCGCATTTGTGAATGTACGGCCGTTCACACTCAGTGGCTTATCGGTAGCCGCTTGGTTAAATGCTGCACGGCCTAGTTGTGCAAAATCGACTTCAAGTGCTTCAATAGTGATATCAACCATTGCGGTAACTTGGCTGTTTACCCCATCACTGACTGCAAAGGTAAAGCTATCAGAGCCAGTCGTTTCAAGGTTCGGCGTATAGGTGTAACTACCATCACTATTAACCACTACCATGCCTAGCATTGGCTCAGTAACCAGACTGAAGGTAAGAGTATCTCCTTCAGGATCAGAACCTTGTAGCATGTCTTCAATTACAACTTCGGTTTGTGTGGTTACCATATCAGCTGTTGCTATGGGTGCTTTATTTACCATCGGTGGTATCTCGACGGTGTTATGGTCGTCATCATTGCTACAGCCGCTGAGTGTAAGCGCAGCAAGCAATAACCCAAGATGTGATAATTTAAAATGTTGCATGAGTGTTCTCCTTATTTAGACCCTGCAAGTGGAGTTGCTAGATATGGGAAGCTTGCATCCATCATCGTAGCGTTCACTGGTGCACCATCAGTAAATGGTACGTTACCTACACTGGCATCATCAGATGTGCACAGGCCTAAATCAGTATTTGTACCATTTACTGGAATTGGATAGCATAAGCGACCCATTACCACACGTAGCGCAATATCAACTACATCATCACCAGGACGACGGCCATTTGGGAAACCCGCTAAATCATCGCCAGCAACACCGAATGCTGATTGATCTGCTTGTGCTTTTGCAGCGATATTGGTATTTAGACGCAGCATTTCAGCGCCTGTAACAGTGGCCAATTGATTAACGCCTGGGAAACCAGTTAAAAATGCAGTTACTAAGTCATTACGTGGAAAATTCGTTGGTGCAAGGGTCGCTAGATTTGCCCCTAAGGTGGTGTTAACCGCATCTTTGAACAGAATATTTAATAGCTCTGGTAAAGATGGGTGGGTAACATAATCAATAAATTGACCATCGTCTTTAGGCTGTGAACTTGAGAAGGTATCTTTGTCTTTTAAACCAATTACCAGCTCATTAACAAGTGGATTACCTAAACGAGATACTTGAGTAAGCGCACCACCGTTTACCGCATTGTTAGCAAATTTAGCATTTGGGTTTAAAATACGCGCCTGTGGTAAGCTAGCTGTAGTCCATGTGCCAATAGTGCCATTGCCATTACCAACTACACAGCTTTTAGGTACTTCAATAGCAATTGCGGTCACATTTTTATCTGCTAAGTCATCATTATCTGCCGATTGTGTAATGCCTCCAGGGAAGCCCTCGCCATCACCTGCGCCCGGCGCACTGTCGCCTTCTACCGGCACATAGTTCACTAAGTCAAAGGTTTTGCCTAGGTTCACCACGAATGGATCTTTACGTTGGCCAACAAATACTTTTGCCATACCGTCACAGCCCGGGATCGCTACTTGATATACAAATTGCGCTGCGTAGCTTTTATAGCCATCCATTGATGAAAACGTTTTATCGCCAATATAATCAAGTGGCTTGTGGAATTCATTACTGCTGGTCATGGTATTAGTTAGCATGGTTTTGCTACCTGTACGCTGATCACCTGCGATCATCGTCATAGTGTATGATTCGCTAAAGTTAACTGCGGCATTATTGCCAGCTGCAACACCACCAACATTTTTAAGTGGTACAGCAACAGTACGTTGGTTGCCTTCAGGGCCAATGGTTAATGCAACGCCTTGATTGTCATTAGGCAGCATACTTTTGAAGTTAAAGGCGAAACTAATATCTTCAATCGCATCGCCATCGTTATCAATATGGATGCTGTAGGTTGCATCAGGATCCATGGCAAAATAGTTAGGTCCACCATAGCCATCTTGCAGTGGAATATAGTTTGCAATCAGGGTGACATAATCACCACGGCCTTGTTCATAACTGTTAAATGCATAAAAATCTGTTGAATCTAAAGTCGGGAAACGACTGATATTTGGAGCTTCACGGTGACTTGACGCCTCTGATGGGGCGCTTACTAAGGTACTGCATACTACAACTGCTAATATTGACGGAGTTAAAGCTTTCATGACTTTGTCCTTTAGTTTTAATAAATAGTGGTCATAGTTAATAACGCATGGTGGTCGTAATTAGATGCAAAGAAACGTAAATAAAGTTAATAAAATGTCTTTTTATTTGTATTGTTTTGATTTTAAAACAATAAAAAACCAGCTTGCGCTGGTTTTCAACTATCTTTTATTGTTTTACTACAATAAAATTAATTCAGTAGTGTAAAGTACTTCGCTAGGTAAGCCGTTTGGTGAGCCACCTATTGGCTCTATACTAATTGCTAACAGGGCAATATCTTGCGCGTTAAAACGTGCGTCTTTCAATATTGATTTAACGCCATCTTTAGGAAGTAGCCCTAATGATATTGGTATATCTTGCCCTTTTAAAATCATCCACAGCTCATAATCTTTATCCGTCCTTGCCGTAAGCTGCTCGCTGGCTTTTATTGATAAGCCTTGCTCGTTGATATCAATAAACCATAATGGTTTTTCGCTGGCATCTTTAAACAGTGCAATTTGCTGAGTGTTTTGCCCTACAGGCGTTTGTGGCTGCCAAATAATCAAAGCTAATACTACACAGGCTGCGGTAGCAATTAACGACCACGCTTGCCAAATACCAGTTTTAGGTTGAATAACATTGTTCGATACTACTTGCTGTGGGTCAATACGTTGTGAAATTGCTTCCCAAACATGGCTATCTGGCGGCACAGATTTAATTGAGCTGGCTAAATTATTTAAATGTTGCTCCCACATCCAGGTCGCCTCTCGAACACGATTTGATGAGAGCATCAAACGTTGAAAGCGTTTGCGAGCAGAGCCTTTTAATGTTCCTAACACGTATTCAGCCGCCAACATATCGATGAGTTTTTGATTGTCATAATTCATAACGTTAAGCACCTTTGCAACTGTTGCAGGCCGCGTCTGATCCAGCTTTTTACTGTGCCAAGCGGAGTATCAATATGATCAACTAACTCACTGTGAGTCAAGCCTTTGTAGTAGGCTAAGTGGATCGCCTGTTTTTGCTGTTCATCTAGTTGCTCTATACAATCAACGAGTTTACTTTTATCTTCGTAATCAATAGCTAAAGGTGAGTCAGTTAAATCATCTGAGATTGCTGAGTCGTCATCTAGGGCTTGCTCTTTACGGACTTTATGATAGCGCAAAGAGTCTAAGCTACGATAACGAACAATGCTGATCATCCAGCTGATGACAGTGCCTTTAGTTACTTGATAATCAGATGCATTGTGCCAAATTTTCACAAATGCATCTTGTAGCGCTTCTTCAGCATGTGCACGATTGCTTAACATTTTTAAGCTGATCGCAAACAGCTTTGCACTTGTGGCATTATACAATTTAGCAAATGCCTGTTTATTGCCCTGTGCGGTTGCACTTAGTAGAGGTAATAATTCGTCGGTTTCCATAAAGTTCCTATTTTTATTGTCAGTTGGTAAACGTTTCAGGATGTAAATTGGATGCAAAAAACCAACTAAATGATGGGTGCTTACTATTATTTTCATGCTTTTCCACCAGTTAGCCTAGCAGCAAAATACGGCTTATCAAGTTGCGGCGATCAGTTTTATATCTGAGACTGCAGTCCTACATTCATCGTTTAGAGAGCTGGAATGACGCCGCAAAGCAGAATAATAGGACCTACCAAAGTTAAATACTTACGAAATTGCAAAAAATCCTGTTACTTCCAATAAATGCCTTGTTTTAGTTATGGTTAAACAGTGCATGAATGTCATACAATGGGGTAAAAGTAGACCACATAAGAGAGATTAAAATGGCCGCATTCGGTACCGTATTTATGCCGCAGATGATTCAAGCACGTTTTACTGATAACGCTTGGAGCGAAAGCTCTGTTGTTCCGTCAGATAAAATTGAACTTCATGCTGGTGCACATGTTCTTCACTATTCAAGTACATGTTTTGAGGGGTTAAAAGCATTTCGCCATGAAGACGGCTCAGTCTATATTTTCCGCATGGACGCTAACATTGCCCGCATGAAACAAAGCTCGCATTTATTAAGCTTACCTGAAGTTGATGGAGCCAAGCTTGAAAAAATGATCATTGATATTGTTCGCCAGTATGCTGATGAAACGCCGTTACCACCGGGCTCTATGTATATTCGTCCAACTCATATCGGTACTGAAGCTGCAATTGGTAAAGCGGCTGTGCCGTCATTAAGTTCATTATTGTATGTGCTATTATCACCTGTTGGTGATTACTTTGCTGGTGGCGCGACTGCGCTGCGAGTATTGTTAGAAGAAGATGGTATGCGCTGTGCCCCACACATGGGTATGATCAAAAGCGGTGGTAACTACGCTAGCGCATTAGCACCCATTACGGCAGCACGCTTGCAACATCAAGCCGACCAAATTCTATTCTGTCCAGGCGGTGATGTACAAGAAACTGGTGCCGCAAACTTTATTTTAATTGATGGTAATGAAATTATTACTAAAGCGCTAGACAGCACCTTTTTACATGGCGTGACGCGCAGCAGTATTTTAACCATCGCTAAAGATTTAGGTATGACAGTATCCGAGCGCAATTTTACAGTCACTGAATTACTTGAGCGTGCTGCAAAACCGGGTACTGAAGCTGCTTTATCTGGCACTGCTGCGGTATTAACCCCAGTGGGTACTTTTATTCATAATGATAAAGAATACAAAGTGGGCAGTGGTGAAGCAGGGCCAACGACAATGCGTTTGCGCCAAGCCCTTAACGATATTCAATGGGGTAAAGCACCAGACACCCATGGCTGGTTAACCAAAATCGACGTGTAAAGTTAAACGATATGTTTTTATAAAAAGCCTAGGTTATTTATAACCTAGGCTTTTTTATGGTCTAAGTTATTTAATAATCTATACTTTCAACTGTGTAAGTTAGCTGCAAAGGTGTGTAAAAATAACGTATGTAAACACAGCAAGTATCACTAAACTAATCAGTTGATATCTTAATGCTATGAAATATATATGAATATTTATTTCTGTGAAATTTTATTAGTGGCGCATAGATTGCATTTCTATTTGGGTATAACTAACGACAAAAGGAGCGTTTATGTGGGCCGCAATAAGTTACTTATTATTGGCAATTGTATTTATCATTATGGGGTGGCAGGTTAGTCCTAGCTATTTTTCGCTGCTATTCTATTGGACGGCTTTATCTTTATTACTGGTAAGCGGTGCCTATTTTTTTAATATTGCAAAAATTTTTCGTAAACGAGAAAACGGTGTTATCCCGTTTTACATTCGTTGGGCTTTCATACCTTTTTTATTGGGGGCACAAGTTTATAACGCGTGGAGCCGAAAGCACGATAAAGTACCGCCATTACAACAAATTAACGAACACTTATTTTTAGCCTGTCGCTTATTCCCTTCAGATATAGATACTTTAAAAGATAACGGTATTACCGCGATTTTAGATGTAACCTGTGAATTTGATGGACTTGAATGGTCATCAACACAAGAAAACATAAACTATTTAAATATCCCTGTGCTTGATCATCGAGTCCCAACACGTTCGCAGCTTAATCAAGCGATTAACTGGATTGCCCATCATATTAAAGATAATCGTCGAGTGGTGGTGCATTGTGCGTTGGGTCGTGGTCGATCGGTGTTTGTGATGGCGGCTTATTTACTCAGTCAAAATAAGGAGGCTGATGTACATCAAGTGCTTGCGCAAATAAAAGAAACACGCGAAACCGCTAATTTAAATAAACACCAACTACGTCAACTAGTTAAACGCCATAGAAAGGGTGAGTTATTAATCAAAAATAAAGCGGTATTAATTGCTAATCCAGTTTCCGGCACTAAGTTATGGCAGCAAAAAGAGCATTTAATTGTTGCGCGTTTATCTGCTTATTATAACTTAAAAGTGATGATCACATCAGTCGAGAAAAATGGGATTGTGTTGGCTAAACAAGCGATAGCTGATAAGCCAGATATGATCATCGCCTGCGGAGGCGATGGCACAGTGGCAGAAGTGGCAAGTGTTTTGGTAAACACAGACTGTAAATTAGGTATTATCCCATTTGGCACGGCCAATGCTCTAGCACATGTTTTAATGGGAATTAAGTCAAAGTTGATCCCTGTGGAAGTAGCATGTGATTTGATTATTGAAGGGCAAACCAAGCAAATGGATACAGCATATTGCAATGGTGAGTTAATGCTGCTGTTAGCAGGGATTGGCTTTGAACAACACATGATTGAAAAAGCCGATCGGGATACTAAAAACGAGCTTGGTCAGTTCGCATATTTACAGGGCTTCTGGCAAGCTTTAGGCGAACAAAAAGCCCAAGATTTCACAGTACAGCTAGATGATAACGAGCCGCAGCAAATACATACCAATAGTTTAATTGTCGCTAATGCTGCACCTTTTACTACTTTACTAGCGCAAGGTGGGGGACAGCCTGATCACTATGATGGCTTGCTCGATGTTAATTGGCTCACTCCAAACCAAGACGCATCAGCCAATGTATTAAGTATTGCTGAGCTGGTATTTAGCAGTATTACCCAAGCACATTTTGCGATTAATTCACATCATACCAATGCGCGCCGCGTTGCAATATCGGCGACTCAGGAAATAAAATATGTACTTGATGGTGAAGTTAAAAGTGCTGATAAATTGATCATTGAAATTACTCCGCAATCACTGGCGGTGATCTGTGCAGAGCAGGTCGAGTAACTGAACTTGTTGCGCGTTATAAGCTATAACGCGCAATGGCTGTTACTTCTTTTTAATACTAGGCCACACAAAGCCACTGTTTTGCGGTTGTGCATCGACACAGTTATCGAGGTATAACTGCTCGACCTTGGTACGAGCCCAAGGTGTTTTACGTAAAAATTTTAGGCTCGATTTTACACTTGGGTCTGATTTAAAACAGCGAATATCAACATGCTCACCCATCGCTTTCCAGCCAAGTGTTTGCTCGAGTTTTACTACTATTTGTTCGAGTGTAATGCCATGTAACGGGTTGTTTGCTTGCTGATTCATAATTCACTATTGCTTGATAAAAGTCGCTGCTATTGTAACGTAACTGTGCGTTGATACCAATTCTATTAATTAACGCGAATTGTTTTAGGAGCGGTTGGGTAAATAATTTCATTTTGCTCGTTGAGCATTAACCAATTTAACGCGCTATTATTGTGATGAGGGTTTTTTGCTGCACAAATCACCCGCACATTAGCCATTATAATAATCGCACCTTCGCTGTAGCGTTGATCTTCAAACCAACAGAGTTGTTGCTCGCTAACTATATTTTTTGCGTCAAGAAACAAGGCTGGTTTTTGATTATTACTGAAACTATTAGCCGAGTAAATTACACTGATAAAACAGATGCCTATAATCGTTATAATTCGCATATTTAGCCTTTGCATTAAAAAATAACTACACTAAGCTTATACCTAAGTTATCCCAAAATACTAGTTTCAGTTGCAATTAAATGCGTTTAAACCAGCCCACTTAGGGTTTTAGGGTGACTTGGCCATAAAATGTGTTAGGGTAAAATCCACAAAAATAATTTTCTAAAGACAAGGTGAGCACATGCAATTTAAACAAACGATGATTGACGAATTTACACTGTTAGCAAAATTTCCATTAACCAGTAAAATGCAAGGTATTAAGTTACATAGTGATGCTGATGAAAGCTTATTAAGCGCAGCACAACGATTGTTTGATAAAGGTATTATAGATAGCCCAGATGGCGGTTACTTAACCGATCTGGGCTTAGATCTGATAGAGCACGTAACCGTGCTACACAGTGCGTTGGGTAATTAAAA
The DNA here is from genome assembly GCF_037162485.1 of Pseudoalteromonas sp. B160. Classification (NCBI taxonomy): domain Bacteria; kingdom Pseudomonadati; phylum Pseudomonadota; class Gammaproteobacteria; order Alteromonadales; family Pseudoalteromonadaceae; genus Pseudoalteromonas; species Pseudoalteromonas sp. B160. Next base: position 270,170 of record NZ_JARLUX010000002.1, read on the forward strand.
AATATCAGGCTGCATCCGGTTGGTTTTGTGGTGCAGCATCAATAAATGCATCAAGCTTGTTACAACGTTCATAAATGGCTGCTATTTTCGGATACGCAGTCATATCAACGTTAAAACGATAAGCATTAAATACTTGCGGCACTAAACACACATCAGCAAGGCTAGGTTTATCACCCACACAATATTCATTTGTATGATCAAGTAGCTGTTCAATTTTTTCAAAACCAACCTCTACCCAATGACGATACCAGGTATTTTTGATTGCATCGTCAGCACCAAGTTCACCGCTTAAATATTTCAGTACCCGTAGGTTATCAATAGGATGAATATCGCAGGCAATGGCATAACATAAATTACGGATCTGGGCTTTTTGCCAGGCATCACCAAATAATAGTGGTGTGTCGGGGTGTGTTTCTTCAAGGTATTCTAAAATTGCCATCGATTGTGCGAGTACACCGTCATTGGTTTCCAGCGCAGGTAATAACCCTTGCGGGTTTTTATCTAGGTATTCAGGTGCTTGTTGCTCAGATTTTAGTAAGTTAACAGTTACTAACTCATGCTGAATATTTTTTAAATTAAGCGCAATACGCACGCGATATGCGGCAGATGAACGAAAATATGTATAAAGTTTCATGGTTCAATTATCCTTGTGGGCCATTGTAGTGTTTTTTAATAGTACGCCAGCAGTCAGTGTAGTTAGGTTGGCGCTCTTTGCCTTCTAATGCGTATTTTGTTGGTGAAATAACGTAACGTGATTCAAACATAAACGCGAGGGTATTTTCGTAGCGTTGCGGTTCAAGCTCTGCGTTAGAGGCCTTTTCAAATACATCAGCTTCTGGGCCATGCGGTGACATACAATTATGTAAACTCATGCCTCCTGGTACAAAACCGTGCTCTTTGGCGTCGTACACGCCTTCAATTAAGCCCATAAATTCACTCATAATATTGCGGTGATAATAGGGTGGGCGAAAAGTGTTCTCTGCCACCATCCAGCGTGGAGGAAAAATTGCAAAATCAATATTAGCAACGCCTTCTGTGCCTGATGGGGATGTCAGTACTGTGAAAATAGACGGATCCGGATGATCAAAGCTCACTGTATTCATTACATTAAAACGTGCTAAATCATATTTATAGGGTGCACTATTGCCCGTCCAGGCTACAACATCTAAAGGGGAGTGGCCTATATCACAGCGGAACATATTACCGTTGAACTTAGCAACCAACTCAAACTCACCTTCTTTATCTTCAAAGGCAGCAACAGGGTATTGAAAATCACGGTCGTTAGCGTAGCCGTTGGCTCCCACTGGGCCGCGCTCAGCTAACACATAAGCATGACCATAATTTTCACAGATATAACCACGAGCAGTATCACAGAGCAAAATGACTTGGAATTTAATGCCACGCGGGATCACTGCGATTTCACCCGCTTTAATCGTTAAATTACCACATTCTGTTTTCAGCAGTAACTGACCTTGCTGCGGCACAAATAACATTTCGCCGTCGGCATTATAAAAATAACGATCAGTCATTGATTTATTCGCTACATAAACATGGATGCCAATTCCTGTTTGGCCATTGGCGCTGCCGTTTGCAGCCATAGTGATCAAACCATCAATGAAATCGGTTGGCGTGGTTGGAATATCAATTGGATCCCAACGAAGCATAGTAGGTGGAGTCGGGACTTCGGTAATTGGGGCGGTGCGAATTAAACCGTTATCAATTGCGCTGTAATCACCTTGGACAACCGATGGGCGAATACGGTACATCCAAGTGCGGCGGTTATCAGCACGCGGCGCGGTAAATGCGGTGGTACTAAATTGTTCAGCGTATAAATCGTATTTTACTTTTTGCGGGCTAAACTGCCCAATAGGCAATGCGCCAGGCAGAGCTTCGGTTTCAAACTCATTGCCAAATCCTGTCATATATTTTAATTCGCTGGTCATCACTCGACTCCTTTATGTTTTACTGTAAGATACTCTCAAGTGAGACTAAATTCAAACATCGTGCTTTTTGTCACTGTACATATTTATGGACACTTAAACATGATTGTAAATTAAGAGGACATAGCCGTTATGGCACTCGATTTAGAGACATTTTTACCTTATCGTCTGGCTAACTTAGCCAGTAAAATGAGTGAACAGTTTGCACCCGTGTATCAACAGCAAAGTGATTTAAGCATTCCTCAGTGGCGTATTTTGTTTAATTTAGCCCAGTTTGGACAAAGCAACGCGAAAGCATTGTGCGAGCAAGCAGCAATGGATAAATCCACGGTATCGCGGGCAATTAAGGCATTGATAGATAAACACTATGTAGTGAGTTTAATCGATCCAGCAGATAAACGCGCCAGCTTGTTAGCGTTGAGTGAGCAAGGGTTGGGCTTGTATCAGCAATTAGCCCCAGCTGCTTTAGCGTGGGAGAAGAATCTGTTGGATGTTTTAACTCAAGCCGAGTATCAAACCTTGCTTAGTTGTTTAGATAAGTTAACTAGTAAATTAGATGAATAAAACAAAAAGCCCATCAAAAGATGGGCTTTAAAATTAATTTAATTTGTAAGTTACTTTAGCAAATTAGAATGTGTATTTAACACCTACACGCATTTCCCAAAGTGACGGCTTAGTTTCTACACTTGCACCTGCTGGATCATTAAAGCTGGTGTAAACGTATTGACCATTAACAATTTCAGTCGTTACAGCGTTTTGTAATGCGCTGCCGCTTTTCAGCACGCCCCAATCGTCATTTAGCATGTTACCGATGTTTTTGATAACAAAGTATGCTGAGCCTTTTTGATCATCAGTAAAGCCCATAAATTCTTGCTCAACTTTGAAATCGAACGTAACCCACCAATCACCATCAATGCTGTTACGGTTATTGATTTTACCGCGAGTTAGGCCTTCGCTTTCAACCCACTCATTAAAGGCTGCTTGATCAAAATCTGCACCATAAACAACTTGGCTGTCGTCAAGTGTTGGTACATACAATAATTGACGAGCAGCATCGTTGTATCCCATACCACCTGATCTTGAGTCAAATCCATATGAGTAAGGTGTTGTTTGTTGTGCTTGACCAAATAGGTTGAACTTAGTCTCGTAACCATCAAATAACTCATGGCTATACGCTAAACTCATCGTAAAGCGGTGCGGAATTTCATAGTTAGATGTTGCCACACCTGGGTTTTCAGAATCAGACACCGCAACGTAATGATAGTTAGAAAATGCTACAGAGCTAGTCATCGGGTTAACATCTTTAGACACTGTATATGCATAAGAAATAGCAAAATCGATGCCATTATCAAATGACTTGTTCATTGCAAGAGACAGAATATGCGAGTAAGCATCATCGCCTTTAACATTGGTTAACAAGAAGTCTGAACCACCATTGTAAATTGGGCGACCATCTGGCGCTACACCAGTTTTTTCATATGCTAAGTTTTTAACAATGGCTGAATCTTGCTTATCGGTATAAAGGTAGTCAACATTAAACACATAATCGCTTTCAGTGATATAAGTACCACCTAGTGAGAATTTCCATTCTGATGGAATTTCAAAGTTAGGATCCGTCACATTTACATCAGCATCAGCACCACCTTGGCCTACTTTATCATATAAGCCTTGTGGAATATCGTAACCAGGTTGACCTGCGCCATTGAATGCTATTGCATCAGGACCAAGGATTTGGATATTTCTTTGATTAACTTGAACATTACGAACACCATCGTTTGAATAGCTGTTAGAAATCCATACGTTAGGGTTACCACCTGAATATAAGCCAATACCGCCGCGCAATTCTAACTGATCATTATATATCCAGTTAACACCTAAGCGTGGTTGAAGTAAGTCAACCCCATCAAGATTTTGGCTATTTGAATAGCCATAACGTTCTTCAAAGTTAGCATTATAAGTTGGTGTATCATCACTGGTATACCAGTCATAACGAAGACCTGCAGTAAATGTTACATCATAATCAATAAGTGCAAACTTATCTTGGAAATACACTGTATTCAGTGCATATTTGAATTCACCCGCGGCATCATCAGGATTTTGGCTTGAAGCGTTACCATAGTAAATTCTGTCTACAAAGCCGCTTTCAAACTCTTCAATAGAACCAAAACGGTATTCACCTTCATTATGCTGTACAAATAAGTTGAAAACATCAAGCTCTTCACGCTCATAGCCAAATGATAGCTCATGGTCTTCAAGGTAATATGTACCACCTAATTTAAGTGATAAATTATCATACTTAAGTTTGTTCGCTTGGCGAGAGTCATCAGGACCCATGTAAATATCAATATCACCAGTATCGATTCTAAACTCACCAAAACCAGATGCTGCATCAAGTGAATTTTGACGATTATCAAGTTTTGAGTAACCTACGCGAACTTCAGTTGAAAAGTTATCAGTCCAATCTGAATATACTGATGCTACGTAAGATTGTAGCTCAGCACCACGCTCATAAAAATGATTAGATAAAGCGATTTCGCTAGAATCTGCGTCTGACTGGGCTAGGCTGAAGCCGTCGTTATAGTTATAAACAAAGCTTGCACGGTGAGCTTCGTTAATATTCCAATCTAGCTTAACTAAGATTTTTTCATCTTCAACTGGCATGCTAGGTACCATAGTACCTGGGTCATAATTATATTTATCGATAGCAATTTGGGTAACGCGATCAATAGTTGCTTGATCAATTCGACCGTTAGCAAATGGCGTATAATTAAAAATTTGTGCGCCTTCAAGCTTCTCATAAGAAGTGAATAAGAATAGCTTATCTTCAATAAGAGGAAGGCCTACGTTAAAGCCGTAACGTTTTTCTGAGTAATCACCAAGCTCTTGTTTCTCGCCTTCAATTGAGTCACCTGACATTGAGTCATTGGTATAATCATAGAAGAAACCACCAGTGATTTCGTTGGTACCTGACTTTGTTACGGCGTTAATGTTACATGAAGTAAAACCACCATATTGAACATCAAATGGTGCAAGTTCTACTGCAACTTGTGCAATTGAATCAAACGAGAAAGGCATTCTTTCAGTAGGGTAACCACTTGAGTTTAAGCCAAAGTTATCGTTCATACGAACGCCGTCAACAGTTAAGCTGTTAAAACGTGGGTTACCGCCGCCACAATTGATAGCACCAGCGTTTGTTTCATCGATATAGATACGTGGATCAGCGCGAATAATATCTTTTAAGTCACGGTTAATAGCTGGTTTGTTTTCTAAATCATCTAAAGTGAAATAAGCAGCTGGACCTGTGCTGCCTGATTGAGCGCTAATTGGCGCGCCACTAACAACGATTTGTTCCATTTGTTGCGAGCGAAGTGCAACAGTTACTGGGTAAGTTTGACCAAGTGTTAAATAAACATCATCAAGTTGAGTATCTTCATATTTATCAGAATCAACAATGATTTTATATGGGCCGCCTACGCGTAAACCTTTTGTAGAGAAGTTACCTTGTTCATTTACTGTTGTTGTTTTTGTTGAACCAGAAGGTAAGTGGATAATAGTAATTTGAGTACCAGTGGCTGGGTTGCCATTTGGACCTGTGATTTGGCCTTTTACAGATGATGCAGTTTCATTTGCAAACGCTGCGCCACTTACGCCAACACAAGCTGCGATAGCAAGTGAAAGTGCTGTTTTGCGTAGTTGAATTTTCATTATTAATTTCCCGTGTAAGGTGTAATATTTTTAGTTTTGGTATTAATTTGCTCGGATTTTCCAAGCAGCTAAATTGTACCCTATTATTTCATTACAAATAAGTTACATTGCACATAAATTTGTAATAAAAGTAGTTTAGAACAAAACTGCGGTTTTTCGAGCAATTTAGTACCCATGAGTCAATCTACTCATTAAATATGACAAAAGTATGAAACCCAGTGCTTTATGCATAAAAAAACCCGCTAAAAGCGGGTTTTACATAGAGTTTTAAAAATTAGAACTTGTAGCTGATACCAATCTTAGCTTGCCATGTTGATGAGCTCGTTATTTGGCTATAGTTTCTTACATCAGCGCCACCGAAGCTATTATCAATAATATAGCGTCCTTGGTCATCAAGACCACCAAAATCATAAATTGATTGGTCTGAATAGCCTAAGCGCTTTTCTATACCCCAATCGCTATTAAGTAGGTTAGCGAAATTATCAATCATTAGGTATAGCTCGCCACTATGGCCGTTAGCAAAGCCAGGAATTTCTTGTTTAATGCTGATGTCCATGGTGGTAACCCAAGGCTGCGTTCCAGTATTTTTACCGATAATGCCGCCGCGTTGAGAGATACCTGCGCGATCTAAACGCTCTGCTAATTGTGCCCAATTCATTTCAGAATCAGCCCAATTGACATTCGCATCATCAGCACCCGTTGGAATATAGGCCAAATAAGCACTGTTGCTAAATAAAGAACTTGTGTCGCCTAAGTGAGCATCTTTATACATATTCATTGTATAACTAAATGGACGACCAGAACGGCGTTCAAAATACATATTAAATTTAGTCGCATAACCGGCAATAAACTCAGCATTGTAGCCTAAGTTAATTTTGAAACTGTGCTCAACTTCATAAAAGCCACGTGCTGCCACATCTTGATTACGATTAGCCGTAATATTATGCTTATAGTTACCTTCAACTTGCGACGCTGATCCAACAGAAGACTCAGTAACATCTTGATGAGCATAACTTGCAGAAACAAATAAACCGTTATCCCATTCTTTAGCAATACCAGTAGAGATAATGATAGAGCGACCATCGTCGGTTGAATTAGTCATTGCAATATCAACATTATCTTTCAATGCACCACTGTAGATGGTTTCATTAATTACACGCTCTCCGTCAGCAGCTAAACCGATAGGACGGATAGAGGTATTATGCCATACAGCTTCATTTTCTTTTTTGTGGTAAGCAATTTCGGCCTGCCATTTAAAGCCATTTCCTAATAGTTCAGAATCAAACTCATATTCAAAGCCAACTTGGGCACGAATACTTGAAGGTAGCTTGAAGTCAGGATCAATGTAAGCGGTGCTCCCAGCGCCTTTCTCTAACGAATTTTTAATAACATCAGGGACCTGAGTGATATCTGCTGGGTTATTTTGGTAGTAGTCGTTTATTACACTATTTGGTGCAGAAACGAGGGTAATACCATCTTTTTGAAATGAGTTGTTATACCAGACATTTGGAATGCCACCTTGGAAACGACCAATTCCACCGTTGATAGTTAATGCTTCAGTTGCATAATACTTAAAGCCAACTCGAGGTAGAATAATATCTAAACCATCTAGGTTTTCTTGATTACTATAACCATAGGTGTTTAGAAAGCTTTCATTAAGAGTTGGTTTATCATCAGATGATAAGCGCTCATAGCGAAGGCCCGCTGTCACTTCTAGGTCATCATTTAAATAAAAGGTATCTTCAATATATAAAGCTAATTGACTACGAGTTACATCATAGGCGGTATCTGCTGAATTATTAGTGTACGCATTTTGATAAGAGAAATCATAAGCACCTACTTCGCGGTTTGCAAAACTTTCTAGGCTATCAAACTTCCATGTACCTAATGAGTTCTCAGCAAAGAGGTTATATAAACGAAGTGATTCATATTGAGCACCAAAGTTTATCTCGTGCTCGTCCATTAGATAAGTTGCATCAAGTGTCAGGGTTAAGTTTTCAGTTTCAGATCTGTTGGCATGACGATATTGGTCAGTACCAAAGCTATAAGATGGACCATTTCGACCATCTTCATTTACTGAAATACTGCCTAAATTTGAGCGAGTAACACTGTCAGAGGTTACATCTTTATAGGCAATACCAATTTCTGTTGAAAAGTCTTCAGTCCAATCAGAGTAAAGCTTAGTAGCAAAGTTATTAAATTTAGTTGCATAAGCATATGTATTTGACTTCAATACAATATTATTACCACCTTTACTAAAGTTACGCTCATCTTGATCATCTTGCCATTGATACGTGAAATCTAGGCGATGCTCATCACTGGCATTCCAACTAAGCTTAACCAATAAATTTTTATTGGTGTCTTCAAGAGCCCCTGCTAATGAGTCTGTTAAACCATATTCGTCATTTAAAATAGCAATAAAGCGATTAAAGTTTTCTTCCGAGGTATTGAATTCATTCGCTGCACCTGAATCTTCAAAGCCATAATCTAAATCCTGTTCACTTGACCACTGTGCGTAGTTTACAAAGTAAAATAGTTCATCTTTAATAACTGCGCCACCGACATTAAAACCAAAACGTTGTTCAGTTTGAATCGGTTTTACTTTATTCGTTGAATAAGTTTTATAACCGGCTTTATCAGTATCTTCTTCGTTAATTGTTTGAACATCGCCGGCCATATCCGGTGTAGATGTTTCATAGAAACCTGAAAATTTGAATTCATTAGTACCAGACTTTGTTACGGCGTTTATTGTACCGCCGCCAAAGTTACCTTTAGAAGCTGAAAAAGGCGATACGTCAACTGAAACTTGCTCTATTGCGTCAAGTGAAACAGGAGGTTGAGACGTCGGGTAGCCACCAAAATTTAAACCAAAGTCATCGTTTTGACCGATACCATCAACAGTTAGACCGTTAGTACGAGGGTTGCTCCCCGCAAAAGTTAACTCGCCATTACCATTGATACTTGCTAAAGGATTTAGACGGGCAATATCTTTAATGTCACGGTTAAAGCTTGGCATGTTACTGATTGTATCTTCGCCAAAGGTACTGCTTGAACCACCAGATTGCTGAATAATTTTATAGCCTGATACTTCAATTTTTTCGATGTTAGCTGCTTGAAGCTGAGAATTAAGACGATATGTATCGCCCAGTTCTAAATATATATTTTCAAGCATGGTATCGGTAAATTGGTCTGAATCAATAAACACAGTGTAAGGGCCGCCAACACGTAAACCATTGGCAATAAAGGTACCGCTTTCATTGGTTGTTAATTCGCTTACAGTGCCAGTTGGTTGGTGAATAACTTTAATTTTCACATTTGCAGCTGCAGTGCCAGAAGGTGTAGTAATTTTACCACGCATAGCGGATGAGGTATCTGCTGCCATTACGCTTGTAGAAACACCTAAGGCTAGGATCACAGCCCCAGTTAATTTCGAAAGGCGAAGCTTATTCATTTTGTTGATTCCCGTGGAAAGTTAAGGTTTATTACTTGTTTGTGTTAGCTGACATCTTAAGTGCCTTTGCTAACGGTTTTGCTGAACTATCAAATAACGTATTTAATAATCCTGCTAATCGAATACCGGCTTGTTGTAAGCGAGTTTTAATAATCGGTGTATTTTCGTAAATGTAGCTAAAGCCAATCTCGTCATTATTTAGCTTGTATAGTTTGTCAGCTAAATTGTGTGACTCTGTTACCCATTGCTCTGGTGAACTGGCTAGGTACTCGGTAATTATTTCTGCATTATCAGTATCAATAAACTGCGCGAATTCAGTGAATGATAGGTTCTCATTTTCGATTAATTTAGTGTCCCACAATGAGTGCAGGTTGGTTGGCTGGCCAAAAAAGGTAACGTTAACACGGTTACCACCTCTGTCTTCTGCACGTCCGGCATGAAACGGCTGATGGCTATCGCCAACTAAATGAACAAGAAAGCGTAAGCTAAAACGTTTGGCATCTATTGAGCTGTTTTTGTTTTGTAGTGTATCGATGGCAAAATACATCCCTTCAAGAATGTTGCTTACATTATCTTTATTTAAGTTTTCATCGTGGTTGTGAGTAAATGTAGATGAGTTGCTTGGCGCGTTAATGTAATGCCAACGAGAAGATTTTTTTGCCAAAAAGGACTCGGATCAGAGCGCATTTCATCAGCCCAAGTAGCAATTTGCGCTAGGCTTTGCCCTTCTAAAAGTGCTTTAAGCTCTGCTTTAGTTGCGTCTGTTATGTGATTTTCGGCAATTTTACCGACTATTCTGTGGCCATTTTGTCCCCAAGCCAATACATTTTGTGATGATAAAAGTACTGCGCCGACTAAAAGATAACTAAATCCATGTGTAATTTTGCGTAACATTTGTGTTTTCCTCAATGATCTTATTTGGCAAGAGCGGCCTCTTCTATGGCGCGAATTGTCCTGATTTTGAGATAAATAGGAAGGACTCAAAGAAATTCATAATTTCCCATTGATAGTTCTTTTAATTCATAAGCTTAACTGTTTTGGGTAAAATTACTTGTTGTAATAAGTAATTTAAATTGGTCAAATAGGAGGATGAATCGTTTTGGATTGTTGAACTTTTGAAAATTAAACAGCTGCTTTTGCAACACAGCTTCTTTGTTACTGTTTTGTTACTGTTTTTTTTGTTGGTTTGGCTCAGTGGCCAGCTGAGTGTGGTTACATCAACGGGTACCTTGAAGCCTTTAATTGAAACATCTAGTCGTTGTCAGACGAGGGCAACAGAAAACCAATCGCAATTAATTGTCTATGCCTCGTCGCAAAAGGTCGCTCGTTCTTTAATACAAAACCTGTGTGAAGATCCCGTTGTAGCAAAACAATATGGCGAAGTGATCGCTTTATGGGGTTACCGTACTGCCGATAGCATTGAGTTCATTGGTAAAGGTATTGCTGATTTAATTTTAGCAAAAAACAACATTATGTCAGCCTTCAAAGCTGAATCGACCTATAACTACCAGCCTGTGGTTGGCTTTCCAAGTTATACTGCGTTTTTATTTCAGCTAAAGAAAAGCCAAAAATTAACAAGCAATACTTTTTGGGAAACGGATTGGCTTACTTGATTATCCTACAAGCCGATCGGGGCATATACTACCTAAACAAAAGTTTAAAGATTTAGGGATCAACCTTGAAAATTTAAAAATTACTTACGCCAGTTCACATAATGAGCTTAGGGAGTTATTAGCCAATGGACAGGTTGATTTAATAGCCTCTTTTTGGAAGGAAGCAGATCAGGCGCATTTTTCTAAAAATTATATAACTCCAATCAGCGATAATGTAATAGGCACACGTTGGTACTTTAAAATGCAGCATGAGAACACTGATTTGCTGTGCGCTATCCAATCTCAATTAATCCAATTATCTAAGCAGCAAGTGTCGACTTATTTTAATCATGTTGAACCATACTGGCATTGTTCAGCGGGTAAAGCTGAATTCTTAGGAGAGCAACGTGATGAATAATAAGCGCTTGTTTGGCGTGACACTGCTTATTTTTAGTGCGGCGCTATTGACGTTTAAACTCTCTAGTTATCTGCAACAGGCGCAACATAACGATTTAATAATGGCTGATATTGAAAACCGAATTGCACTAGATTTACCTCGGTTAGACTTATCAAATCGTTTTTTGAAACACTCGGGTAATCATGATGCTATTGTTGGTTATCTACAACGTTTGAATATGCAATTGATACAACAGCCCATTCAAGTTAATACCATCAATGATGTCTCACTGGCATTAACAAATAATGGCCGCGAAAGTCGGATAGAGTATCTTGAAACAAGTGATCAAAAAGTTGCGATTACATTTTTAATTGAGACGCGCTGGTGGCATACAAGCGATATTTATACCTTTATTGTATTGTTATTATTGGCTTTTTTATTTTCTAAGTGGGCTGAACTTATTAACCGAACATCGCTGAAACACTTAGCATTAAAAGAACAAGTAGAGCAACTTCCACTGATTAATGTACAAGTGAAACTAGTGATTGATTTGCAAGATAAGGTTTTGGCTATTAATGATAACGCTGAGATAAAAGCTGGCTTAGCTAACAAACCACTGTGTTTTTACTTGGCTTTAATCGAGTTTTGCGTTGAGAATCCGGACGTGACACTTAATCAAAACAAAGATGTGCCGGATGAGTTAATTGAACTTGCTAATAAGTATTTTTACCGATTAACACAACTTGGCCATACTATTCGTAAACGGCCTAATTTTACTAACAGTCTAGAAAAAACCTTGAGTGAAATTAGGGCTGCATTGGATGAGGTACTTATTGAACACTCACAGCTGAAGGAAATATATTACCCTCCTAAGGCACATGGTGAAGGCTCTCGGTCACGGTTACATAGTTATGGTTTATCGAATATCAAAGCAGATGATATAGAGGTGATAGGCAAATAACCTTAACCTGGTTAGTGAGTTAGTTCAGAATAAAAACCTCACACTGCTAATACTTAAACTGTGTGAGGTAAGCTCTGATTATTTAGGAGCAAATTCAATGGCTTTGACTGGACTATTTTCAATAAAGAAGCGTTTTAATGCCTGTGCATCTGTTTCGTCAGTGCTGACAAATCCTTTATGATTTATCAGTATCGGGTAGCCGTCACCGCCAGATGCATTGTAGCTATTAATGCTCATGCGATAGGTTTTGTTTTTATCCAAAGCTTTGCCGTTGATCATCACTTTAGTCAGCGCATTATCGTTACGCTCGAAGCTTAATTTGTGGTATTGCAAATAAGCACCAGAATCCGGTGGGAAACTAGTTACAGTCTCAAGGTAATCCCAAAGCTCTTGGCCTTGCCAATCAATATACGCGATGCGATTTTTAAAAGGGTGTACTTTTAAAATATCTTTATAACTAACTGCACCTGCAGCAATACTATCACGTACGCCACCGCCACTGATGATACCAAAATCGGCGCCAACAACATTCATTTGTGCTTGCACAATAACGCGCGATAAGTTGGTTTGTTGATAACGAACTTTATTGCGATCGCCCTCAAGCTTTGCATCAACATAACCAATTTCACCTTCAATTTGTTTTGCACCTTTGGCTTGGTAATCAGCTAAAAATGTTTTTAAGGCAGCGTCTGGTTTGATGTATTCGTTGGCAAGCTCAGGCTTAATTGAACCATCAGCTTGCGTTTTATCAACGTATAAGTTAACTGGCAATAATTTATAATCTAATAAGGTTAATACGCCGTTTTCTTGTTTAAACTCGGCTTTGCCGACATATTTACCCCATTCATGAGCTTGCATTATCCACGTACCATTTTGTTGGTCTGGTTTACATGTCATACCAGGTTTAAAGTTATCGTCATTTTTATTTTCGCTTGCCATGCACACAGGTTCTTGTGAGTGACCGCCGATGATCATATCAAGGGTATGAGCCGGTAAAGAGCGGGCAAGGGTAACATCGCCAGGTGCATTTATGCCATAATTCGCATCAACATAATGACCCATATGAGTTACTGCAATCGTGATATCCGGTTGATATTGTGCTTTGATTTTCTCAGCTAAAGCTTGGGTTACTGCAACGGGCTCTTGAAATTCAAGGCCGCCGATATACTGCGGGTTGCCTATTTTAGCGGTATCTGTGGTTGTCAAACCAATAACGGCGATTTTCAGCCCCTGTTTGTTAAAAATCTTATAGGATTCGAAGGCATTTTTACCGGTTTTTTTATCAATTATATTAGCCGAAAGAAGCGGGAAATTTGCCCACTGCTGCTGTTGTTTTAAAACACTCAGTGGATTATCAAATTCATGATTACCAATCGCCATCGCATCGTAACCAATTAATGACATTCCTTTAAAATCAGGCTCTGCAAATTGCAGGTCTGATTCTGGAATGCCTGTATTTATATCACCACCAGATAGAAGTAGCACTGCGTGACCTTGTTGCTGCGCATCAGCACGTAACTGGTCGATTAAGGTTTTACGTGCAGCCATACCGTATTCACCTTTTTCGTTATGCCAAAAGCGGCCATGATTATCATTGGTATGTAAAATGGTGAGATAGTGAATATCTGCTGTGTCAGCTTGTTGAACGGAGGTTTGATGATTACTACATGCAGTAATGCTTAGTAATAGGAAAAATGAAAGTAATATGCGCATAATATGACCCGTGTTGTCAGTGTTGTGCTATTTATTAAGCGCATAGTTTAAACTAGTTTTATTGCAAAATAACGTAATTATTCTATTTTAATGTCATCTTGGAAATTTAACTTTCCAGTTGCCGCTAATTGACGTCGCTGTAACTCTTGTTCTGCTAATGCTGATTTTTCATGGTTATTACCCACCATCCAGTTTAAAAAGCTTGCCGGTAACTTAGTGTACGCCTCTCCTTGGTGTAAGCCAAAATCACAGATGTGTTGCTCTTCATACGACATAGTTGTTAATCCTGTTGTGTGTGTTTTATTGTTATAAATAATACTAACAAAATAAACTCGGCTATTAAGACGATTTCGTTTTAAACAAAATTTATTTATAACGTGAGTGAATAACAAGATAATGTAATTACATGTAATTTAAATGTAATCAATTCGGTTTGATTTGTTTAAAGGTACGTTTTGCTATCGTAATCTCCACAAGAGTTCTTTATTATTTGCATTAAATTCACATAACCACAACATTCTTCAGGATAGATATAATAATGAAAAAACTATTACTGTGCGGTTTGTTAACCGCAACCTCATTTGCAAGCCATGCCACTGTAGTTGAAATGCAAACTTCACAAGGCGCTATTAAGGTCGATTTGTTTGATCAACAGACTCCGAAAACGGTCGAGAACTTTTTAAGTTATATACAAAGTGATGCGTACAACCAAACCGTGATCCACCGTTCAATCAAGGACTTTATTATTCAAGGCGGAGGCTTTACTTTTACCGATGATTTTAAAGCGATCACAACGTCACCAGCTGTTGTGAATGAGCCAGAACTATCGAATGTAAAAGGCACGATTGCCATGGCAAAAGTCGGCGGTGATAAAAATAGCGCCACCAGTCAATGGTTTTTTAATCTCAAAGATAATAGTGCAAATTTAGATAAGCAAAATGGCGGTTTTACCGTATTTGGTCAGATTACAGCAGATAGTTATGCAGTGCTTGATAAGATCTCTGCTTTAGTGCATTGCGGTGAAATACCGGTAGTTAATCTCACTAAAGACCAATGTGCAAGTGCAGATACTACGCTGACTATTGCTAATTTAGTGTCGATCAATAGTGTTGTGGTACTGGATAATGATCCAAATTCGTCAGTAAATTTATCTCCAAAAGAAAATACGCTAATTGACGATCCAACTCCAACTCAGCCTGATGATGGGGATAGCTCAAGTGGTAGTATGAGCTGGTTACTACCATTATTATTGCTTGGCTTTAAACGCCGGAGCGCAGCTTAAAGGTATATACTTGCTATCGGGTTATGTGTCCCGATAGCAAACGTAACGCTTTAGAGTGCAAATACCCGCATTACTAATAACACCCACATAGTTAAAACCAGTAAACAGCCAAGCAAAAAGCTATAATAGCGAGGTTTTACGCTATTGCTGCCTAAATGAATAATACTGTGAATGACGCGCGAAATCACAAAACCCCAGGCTAAAGTAATAAATACATAACCCGCTGCATTGAGCTGTAAAGCAGCTAAACAGGCTACAAAAAATAGCACTGGTATTTCAAACTGATTAATAAAGTTTCTACCGGCAATATGTACATCATCACCCGCATTATTTAATTGCATAGTGGCAAAATCTTGCATAGTAATCGTTTTGTTACGCGCTGCACTAAAACGGCGGCGGCCCATGACTACCATTACCGTAAAAGTGAGTAGTACCTGAGAAAACATCGCGAGTAATACATATTTTTCCATTAAGAGTCTCATTTGATAAATAACCTAGCTTTAAGCCTAGCAGTTTGTCTTTATAATTCACAATGTGTTACAAAGTATTTAGAAAAATGATTGCAAGGGTTTTGAATTTTACCGATCATTCAAACAACAAATAAGTATGGATCACATTCTCAATATGAAAAAAATAATTACTTTAAGCGCTATTGCTTTAGCAGTATTAAGTGGCTGCGGCACTACCACCACAGCGGTACAGCAGCAAACGTCATTACTTTCAGATACGCTGGTAATAAGTCCCAACGATACTCGTCAATATAAAACCCTTAAACTTGCGAATGAGATTGAAGTAATTTTAGTGTCGGATCCAACTGCTGAAAAATCAGCCGCATCATTGAGTGTGGGTGTTGGTTTATTACATGATCCAATCAGCCAGCAGGGAATGGCGCATTATTTAGAGCACATGCTATTTTTAGGCACAGATCGTTACCCAGATACCAAGGGTTACTCTGATTTTATGACTAAAAACGGCGGCGCCCACAATGCTTATACATGGTTAGATATTACTAATTACATGTTTGAAGTAAATAACGATGCTTACGATGAAGCATTGGATCGTTTTGCTGACTTTTTTAAATCCCCTAAGCTTTACCCAGAATACACCGATAAAGAAAAAAACGCAGTAAACGCCGAATGGTCAATGCGTCGCGAGATGGATTTTTTTGGTCAGTTTAAGCTTGCCCGACAAATGATGGGCGATCATCCAGCTAATCGTTTTTTAATCGGTAATCTTGAAACATTAGGTGATAAAGACGGTAGCTCTCTACATAAAGAAACCGTTGATTTTTATAATAAATACTACTCTTCTAACATTATGAAAGTAGCAATGATTTCAAATCTACCACTTGCGGAAATGGAAGCGAAAGCACAAAAATACTTCGCTGATATTGAAGATAAAAAGATCGACAAACCAACTGTTACCACAAAGCTAGATTTTGATAACGTAGGTGGAAAACGCGTTCACTACGCGCCGAATGAAGACGTAAAAGAGTTACAACTAGATTTTACTATTACCGATAACAGCAATGAGTTTGCCGTTAAACCTAACCGTTTTGTAGCATACTTATTAAGCAATGAAATGCAAGGTAGCCCGGCGCAAATTTTGCGTGATAAAGGCTGGGTTTCACAACTTTCAGCCGGGGCAGCACCAACCCAATATGGTAATTACGGTGCGCTGACGGTTAATGTGCAATTAACAGACGAAGGCATGAAAAACCGTGAAACGATCGTTGCAACAATAATGCAATATATTGATTTGATCAAAAAAGAAGGTGTAGATAGTAAATACTTTAATGAAATTCGCACTTCACTTAATAATGAATTTCAATTTTTAGAAAAAGGCGATGAATTTGGCTATGTCAGTAATTTAACTGGTAGCATGCAAGATTATCCACTAAACCACGTTATTAATGCGCCTTTTTATTATGCTAAGTTTGATGCAGCTGCGATCAACAACGTACTTGCGCAACTCAATGCTGATACTCTACGTATTTGGTATACCTCACAGCAAGAAGAAACCGATTCACAATTGCATTTTTACGATGGTAAATACCGCATTGAAGATATCAGTGATGCTGAAATTGCCAGCTGGAGTAAGCCTAGTCAGTTTACCTTAGCATTACCCACGGTAAACCGTTTATTACCAGAGAGTTTTGCGATTAAAACAGCACAATTTGCAGAGCAAAAACACCCTAAGCTGGTATATGATAAAAATGGCGTAAAAGTATGGCGTCAAGCGAGTCAAAACTTTGCCGAGCAACCGAAAGGTTTGGTCGAAGTTTACTTAAATACCCCAGATGCTTTGACGGATATCAAAGCTAAAGTACTTTATTCAGTATGGTCTGACTTATTTAACTTACAACAAAGCAAGCTAAGTACCGAAGCTGCCGTGGCAGGTATGAGTGTTGGCCTTGAAGCAAGTAACGGACTTATCCTTTCAATGAGTGGTTTTACCGATAAACAAAATGTTTTACTCGCGCAAGCACTGACAAATATTGATGTGCAAGTAACTGAGCAAGGTTTTGCTCAAGCGCTTGATCGTTACCAACGTGATTTATTAAACGCCCAAAAACAATTCCCTTATTATCAAGCGTTTGGTGAGTATTCTAAATTAATACGAACTGGCAGCTTTGACACCGATGCACTGATCAATACGGCAAAAGCATTAACCATTGCAGATTTTGAGCAGCTTAAACAGCATACCTTTGCTAATAACGAAATGCGGGTGTTCACTTATGGTAATTATAACCAATCAGATGTTGAAGCGATAGCTAAAGAGTTAACGGCAGTTTTACCAGCGGCGCATAAAAGCACTGAATTTGCGCGCAGTAAAGCGTGGTTACCGCAACCAGGTGAAACGATTGTATTGCAAAAAGATATTGATGTGGCTGATGTTGCTATTATTGATATGACCGTACACCCGATTGCAGGCTATAAGCAAAAAGCGCAAGCGCAAGTCTTACAAGGTCACTTTAGTACCGTCGCGTTTGACAAGTTACGTACTGAAGAGCAATTAGCATACGCGGTTGGTGGCTTAGCACGGCCAATTGAAGATTACTCAGCGATTGGCTTGTTTATTCAAACCCCAGTAAAAGATGTAAAAACCATGCAAGCGCGTTTTGAAGAGTTCAAAATGCAATATGCAGTAGAGCTTGATAACATGAGCGAAGAAACGTTTGCTCAACTTAAAAATGCCGTATTAGTGTCGCTTAAACAGCAGCCTAAAAATCTTAGCGATGAAATGGGCCCACTTATTGGCGATTGGTATCGTGAAAACTTTGATTTTGATTCAAAGGATAAGTTAATCGCTGAAGTTGAAAAAGTCACGCTTGCAGATATTAAAGACTACTACCAGCAAACTATGTTAAACCCACAAGCTGCGCGTTTAAACGTACAGCTTCGTGGTAGCAAATTTGCCGACAAACCGTTTGCAGATTTACCAAAACAAACATTGGTAACAGACTTACAAGCACACTTTAATGGCATTAAATTGCAAAAGTAATTTAGCACATTGAAGCGTTGAAAAAGATCAAAGCCCAAGCGATTTGCTTGGGTTTTTTTATGAAAAAATAAAAATACAGCGAACCTTTTACATTGCTAAACCGTCTTGTAGAAAAGATATTAAGGAGAGGCATGAATTCGACGCAAATAACGCTTGCTGTAATTAGCGCACAGCAAGGGGATGAGGCAGCTTTTAACTCATTATGTACTTATTTGTATAATCCTAGTTTTCTATTTGCGATGAAACTTTGTAAACAGAAAGACTTAGCAAAGGATATAACGCAAGAAGCGTGGACTGTGGTAGCAAAAGACATTCGTAAATTAAAAGAACCAAGCGTGTTTAAAGCGTGGCTATTTAGAGTGGTATACCACAAGTTTGTTGATGTCACCCGTAAAGATAAGTACATAGAAAGTTTTCAGCCGGATAAGCATGAACAATCAATAGATACTACACATTTTAATGAGCAATCTATTGATTTAGCAAAATTAATAAATAACCTGCCAGATAGTGAGAGGCTCAGTGTTTATTTGTTTTATTTAGAGCAAATGTCAATTAGCGACATTGCTTTAATAACAAATGTTGCTGTTGGCACAGTTAAGTCACGTTTACACCGAGCGAGAGCACAGCTGGTAAAATGGTTGAGTGAATAATTGGAGAGAGTGATGAATTTAGATGAGAAAATAAAAGAGAGCTTACAGGCTGAACAACACAATTTGGAGTCTGTTTTAGAGACTGATTCTGGTTTATTCAAACAGTTTACACGTATATATCGCGGAAAAATGCGCAGTTGGACAGTTTTAGGTACGATGTTGGCTTTTATACTCACGGCAATTTTTATACTATCAGTCTATCAATATTTTAATGCTGAGCAGATAGCACAGCAACTGTTTTGGGCTGTGTGTTTTGTAAGTAGTCTAATGATGCAAATTGCCGTTAAACTCTGGCTGTTTATGGAGATGAATAGGCAATCTATTATTAAAGAAATTAAGCGAAGTGAATTTGAAATAAGGCTGATGTTCAGTGAACACTCAATTTCAAAGATTAAAAACTAAGTTTTAATCTGAACGTTAAAAGGAAGTTTCATGAAATACATAACTTGGTCTTTGTTGTTATTGTATTCAGTATGTAGCTACAGCAGCAACTCATTTGCTGATGATTTTGTAAACGCTGCAAATGATAGAACAACACAAAGCGTGCGCTATGACGGCGCTTATCAACGCATTGCCTATCCAAATGGCGATGTACCTGCCAATATTGGAGTATGCACAGATGTGATTATTCGCAGCTACCGAGCACTGGGTATCGATTTACAAAAGTTAGTTCATGAAGATATGCGCGATAATTTTTCAGTCTATCCATCAACAAGAATATGGGGGCTTACTAAACCCGATAGTAATATTGATCATCGTCGCGTGCCTAATTTACAGGCTTTTTTTAAACGCCACGGTACAGTACTGCCCATAACTAATAATGCTCAGACCTATAAAGCAGGCGATATTGTCACGTGGATGCTGCCGGGCAATTTGCCGCATATCGGTATCGTGGTAGATACATACACTGCAGATAACAAAACCCCATTGATAGTGCATAACATAGGCGCAGGGCCGCAACTTGAGGATGTACTGTTTCGTTATAAGATCACCGGCCATTATCGGTATGAGCCAGCCGTTAATTGATTGCGGGTATCTGGAAACATTCAGAAAAGCCAGCATGGTTTGCTAAAAAACCGAAGTGGCAGGGCAAAATTTACTCAGCACAGATAAACAAAGTAAAAATACTTGAGTTAACGAAATAGCCTAATTTTACGACTCTTTAAGGAGCGTTAAATGCATCAGAGTGTTAAACAAAAATTTACGATGTACCCTGAAAATATCGCGGTTGTATTACATGAGATCAGAAGTCTGATTTTGCAGGTAGCTGTGCAGGATGGTATCACTGAACTTGAAGAAACACTCAAGTGGGGAGAGCCGAGTTATATTTCAAAAATAGGCACTACCATTCGTTTTGATCACAAACCAAAATCAGCTGAGCAATTTTGTATTTACTTTAACTGTAAAACTAAACTTATTGAAACCTTCAAAGAGCTTTATGGTGATACGTTTAGCTATGAAGGTAACCGTGCTTTGGTGTTTAAGCTTAATCAAACCGTGCCAGCTAAAGAGCTAGCCCATTGTATATCGTTGGCTTTGCGCTATAAAAAAATAAAGCACCTGCCATTGCTAGGTGCTTAAATTTAAGAAGTTATTGTCCGGCAGAAAGAGCAACAGCGCGATATAAACTCCCGCCTACGCAAATCTCGCGCTGACAATAGTTATTTGGCTCTTGCAGCGCGAGCCCCATGCAGTTTTTTATAGCTGTCGATCAAACGCTGATGACGATCTAACCCTTCAAGTTGCATATTGGTTGGAGTTAAACCGTAGAACATCACATCACCATTGATAGAGCCGACTACTGCATCCATTACTTTTTGGCCAAACATGCGGGTGAAGCTGTGAATGTAGTCTTCAATTTCTAAGTCATCATTTAGCGCAACTTCTAAAGTCGCGTGCATTGCTTGGTAGAATAACCCGCGTTCAACAGTGTTATCGTTAAACTGTAAGAAGGTTTCAACCAGTTCCATGGTCGCTTCTAAATCGCCTAATGCTAAGTAAATTAGCAGCTTAAGCTCAAGAATAGTTAACTGACCCCACACGGTGTTTTCGTCAAACTCAACGCCAATTAAGGTGATGATATCGATGTAATTATCAAGCTGGCTGTCTTCTAAGCGCTCAACTAAGTCGGCAAGTTGGTCTTCATCTAAACTGTGCAGATTTAAAATATCTTCACGGTATTTAAGGGCTTTATTGGTGTTATCCCAAATTAAGTCTTCGACAGGGTAAACTTCTGAATAATCAGGCACTAAAATACGGCATGCGATGCCAAGATCTGAAAATTCAGCAATATAAGCTTCTTTACCTAAGGCTTTTAAAATACCAAATAAGCTAGCAGTTTCTTCTTCGTTAGTACCTGAAAAATCCCATTCCACAAAGTCATAATCGTGTTTAGCACTGAAAAAGCGCCATGAGATCTTACCGGTTGAATCAATAAAGTGTTCAACAAAGTTTTCAGGTTCAGATACTGCCATGCTGTTGAATGTTGGTTTAGGTACGTCGTTTAAACCTTCAAAGCTGCGACCTTGTAATAGCTCTGTTAAGCTACGTTCAAGGGCGACTTCAAAACTTGGGTGTGCACCAAATGAAGCAAATACGCCACCGGTTTTCGGGTTCATTAACGTTACGCACATGACAGGGAATTGCCCGCCTAGAGATGCGTCTTTTACAACAACCGGAAAGCCTTGCTCTTCTAAGCCTTTAATACCGGCAACAATACTAGGATATTTAGCAAGTATCGCTTCTGGTACGTCTGGCAATACCAGTTCTTGCTCGATGATTTGGCGTTTAACAGCACGTTCAAAAATCTCAGATAAACATTGTACTTTGGCTTCGGCAAAGTTATTACCCGCACTCATGCCGTTACTTAAAAACAAGTTTTCAATCAAGTTTGATGGAAAGTACACAGTTTCGCCGTCAGAGTGACGCACATATGGAATCGAGCAAATACCTCGCTCAACATTACCAGAGTTAGTGTCGATAAGGTGCGAGCCACACAGCTCATCTTCAGGGTTGTAAATGCTCAGGGTATAGTCGTCTAAAATACCTTCTGGTAGTGAGTCATCATCAGTGAGCTGAAACCATTTTTCGTTCGGGTAATGAACAAATTCGCTGTTGGCAATTTCTTCACCAAGGAACTGGTCATTGTAAAAAAAGTTACAGTTTAAACGCTCAATAAACTCGCCAAGGGCTGAACATAATGCGCTTTCTTTGCTGGCGCCTTTACCATTGGTAAAACACATCGGTGATGCAGCATCACGAATATGCAATGACCAGACGTTTGGTACAATATTACGCCATGATGAAATTTCAATCTTCATGCCTAAGTCAGCCAAAATCGCAGTCATATCAGCAATGGTTTGCTCAAGCGGTAAATCTTTACCTAAAATAAAGGTGTTTTCGCTGCCTTCTGATTTTGCCATTAACATGGCTTGCGCGTCGTTATCTAAGCTTTCTATGGCATCAATTTTAAATTCAGGTATGGTTTGAATAACACGCTTTACGGTACAACGATCAATAGAGCGTAAAATGCCGGTGCGGTCTTTTTCTGAAATACTTTCAGGGAGTTCAACCTGGATTTGGAAGATTTGGTTATAACGATCTTCAGGGTCAACAATGTTGTTTTGCGCAACACGAATACCGTCAGTCGAGATATCACGGGCATTACAATACACTTTAATAAAGTACGCAGCACATAAAGCCGAAGATGCTAAAAAGTAGTCAAACGGACTTGGCGCAGAGCCATCGCCTTTATAACGGATTGGTTGATCCGCAATGACTGAGAAATCGTCAAACTTAGCTTCTAATCTAAGATTATCGAGAAAATTAACTTTAATTTCCATTGAGTTGGTCCACCTTCGTGCGCACTAATAAGTAAGGCCAATAGGTGTTTGCGCCAGACTTTGTCAGTGTATTTTCATTTAGCTGCAATTATCCGCTTTTTAAGGGAGCACATACAAGTAATAGTCGAGGTTAATTAAAATAAATGCTATTTGCAGCGCATAAATTGGTAAAAGTCACGTGGTTCGCTGGTTTTGAACTATTTATGAGGCTGTAAACTTTATACTCAGAGTAAGTCTAAAGTTTTTACAATAAGAGGTAGAAAAGGTCGTGAACTCCAAATAATTTAGTACTAATTAATTAAATCGATTATCACTGATGTTTTAATTTTGTTGTTATTTTGTAATTAATTTGGGGCGGAAGCTTAGGTATAGTAGGCAAAATTTTCATCTGTGGTCTAACTTTAATAATGCATATTGCAAAAGACTAATATCATAAGGTAACGCAGATGATGAAAAAGCTGTATTGGTTATTAACTGTAAATTGCATCCTGTTTACAGGTGCTTCTTATGGCGAGATCAACTTATCAGGGTTTACTAGTATTAATGCTGGTAAAGTTTTATCTGGAAGTGGGGTCCCGCAGTACGATATACCACCTACTTTTTTGGCCGATTATCCAATAGTATCGTCTTACGACGAAGATGTTTCGTTTAAACCAGAGAGCTTATTTGGGCTACAAATTAGCGCTGATTTAGCTGATGGACTATCGGTGACAGGCCAACTAGTTGCTCGAGGCGCTAATGATTTTGATGCAAAAATTGAATGGGCTTATCTCTCATATGAGATTAATGAAAATTGGACTGTTCAAGCAGGTAAAAAACGATTGCCCCTGTTTTATTATTCGGATTTTTATGATGTAGGTTACGCCTATGTATGGATGCGTCCGCCTGCGGATAATTATACGTGGCAAATATTTAACTACAACGGCGTAAATGCACTATACAGCGGTGAAATTGGTGATTGGTCTGTAATGGGCAATCTTTATTATGGAGAAGAGGATGATACAGAAAATAAGCTCCTTAGTGAGTTTTTTTCAAAGAGCCAACACGTGAAATTTGGCGTGATATGTTAGGTGGGGTATTGCAATTAAATAAAGAGTGGTTCGAAGTTAGATTAACCCATATGACTTACAAAAATGAGCGCTACCGTAGTGGTGAGCGAGTATTATTTGACGGTGAAACTAGCCGTACAGGTAAGTTTTATGGTGTTGCAGTTAACTTAGACTTTGAAAGTTTATTTATATTAACAGAGTTAAACCGGTTGGATTTGAATGGCAACCTTGACACTTCAATGATTACGCTAGGTTACCGTTTAGACACAATTACTCCTTATGTTTCTTACTCTCAATTTAAAGAAGATGCCGATGATGGTGAACAGCACAATACAACGTCAGTCGGAATACGCTGGGATTTTCATTCTTCAGCGGCTTTTAAAGTCCAGTTTGATAAAGTGAATGATAAATCATTTGATTTAGCTGTTGCAGGTGATAGTGAGTCGATCACACTTGGCATTGACTTGGTATTTTAAGGAATACGCTATGATGTTGTTAAAAAAGATACTTTTACCACTTTTATTGCTTAGTTGTTATTCAGTAAACGCGGAAGTAGTTGTTGTTGTTCATCCTACAAATAATAGTAGTTTTGATCAATCTGAGATTTCAAAGCTCTTTTTAGGCAAGGCCAAATCATTTTCTGATGGCAATCAAGCTGTTCCATTGAATCAAGAGGAAGCCTCTACAGCACGCCAAGAGTTTGATGCGAATGTTTTATCAAAATCAGGTAGCCAGTTAAAAGCATACTGGTCAAAGCTTATTTTTACAGGTAAAGGCTCGCCTCCTAAAGAAGTGACTAATGATGCAGAGGTAATTGATTTAGTAGGTAAAAATCCAAGTATGATTGGTTACATTAATGCTGCATCGCTAACCGATTCAGTGAAATCGGTTGGGAAGTTTTAGTAATAATTTAGATAAAAACGCAAAACGTTAAAATCGATTACAGGAAACTGTAATCGATTTTTTTAGATTTATGCACCTTAAGCAATCACTAAAAACCCGACAAATGCACAGGCAGCTGCGATGAGTGTATAGGGCAATTGAGTAATTGCGTGACTCATTAAGTTACAGCCTGAACCTTGGGCTGCAAGGACAGTTGAATCTGAGTAAAAACATGCTTGGCTACCAAATGATGAGGCAGATAACAGCGCACCAATCACCAGCGGTATATTTGCATCAACCGCGACTGCCAGAGGCATCACAATAGGAATTGTTACCGCAAAAATACCCCAGCTTGAGCCTGTAGCAAACGCCAAAATTGCCATTGCTAAAAACACCACTGCAGGTAAATAGCCTGCGGTCATGAATGGGCTTAAGGAATCAATTACAAACTGTGGTAATAGTAGTTGGTCGCACACATCTTTAAAAATAAATGCGGCGATCACAGTTCCTATTGCTGGCAACATGCTTTTAAAACCATCGAGCATTTTTTCAATCATTTCGGCAAATGGCATTAGCTTTTGCAGCATATAAAATGGAAGCGTCACGGCGAATGTCGCTAATAACCCTTTGTATACATCAATGTCAAAATACACAGTGAACGCAACGAGCAATAAAATAGGCAGTAAAAAGTTGTACAGTTTGCCGTGGCTGTCTGCGCTTTCAAAGCTTTCTTCAACGGCTTTTACTGCGTATTCATCGGCAGTTTGCACTTCGTTGTACTGTGCAGGATCTACTTGCGGTTGTTCTTGCATTGCCTGTAATTGGGCTTTTTTCATCGGCCCAAATAAAGGGATAACACCAAGTACCACTAATGGCACAAGTAACACGGCAAACCATGCATACAGCATATAGGGGATTGCTTGAATATACACGGCAATACCTTGGCCTTCGACGGCGATGTTGTTATCAACCAATAAGCCACCAAAAATACTGCCCATGTAGACAGTGGTACTAATACGCAAATTGGCGCTGCGGTAGAGTCAACTACGTAAGCAAGCATCTCACGGCTAATTTTGAATTTATCGGTAATGCGTTTCATGGTTTCACCCACGGTAAGCGCATTGAGGTAGTCATCAATAAAAATAACGATACCAAGTAAAAAGGTCATGAGTAAAGATGAGCGTGGGCCTTTACAAAAACGCAGCGCAAAACTACCAAATGCTGCTGCACCACCGGTTCGCACTAGTAATGCGATTAACGCACCAAAGCCACCACACACTAAAATAAGCCAGCCGATTGTTTCATCTACCATTACTTTTAATGATGCCGCAGCAAAGTTGCTAAGCATTTCAACAGGATTTAGCATAGCAAGGCCAACAAGGGCACCGATCAGCAAAGATAAAATAGGACGACGTAGCACGATCGCCAAAACCACCACTACAACTGGCGGCACAAGACTTAACGCAGAAGGTTCGAGCATTTAAGTATTCACAAAATAAAAAGCATTTGAGTAATTGGCTCAAACTGCTTAACAAAAACAAAGAATGTTAGCCCAACGGCTGATATTCCAAGTCACTGCTTTTGCACGCAGAAGTCACTGTTAGGTTTCGCGGTGGGTTTAGCACAATTGCGACACAGTAAAATGCGTTGGCTTGGCGCCAGACGGTGCAGGGGATGCATGCCGCTATTGTTATGCCGATAAAAACATCAGCGGGAAAATAATCTGCAATTGCGTTCGAGTCAATAAAAACTTTTAATTTAGTTAAAAATTCTTAATAGATGAATATTAATGCTTGCATTGTTTAGGTGAAACACCAAATTTTTGCTTAAACAAACGGCTAAAGTGACTGGGGTTGGTAAAGCCAAGATCGTAGCAAACTTGACTTATTTGTTGTCCTGATTGTAGAAGTTGGCGAGATTTCTTTAATCTTAGCTGTTGTTGCCACATGGCCGGACTTTGCCCAAAGGCGAGCTTGAATTGCTGGTAAAATTTACTACGGCTCATGCAGGCTATTTTACATAAAGTATCGATATCTAAAGTTTGATTAAGATGTTCTTTAATAAAATGCAGGGCATCGGTTAATGGGCATGCAATAGTTTGTTGGCAATTGGCGAGCATTAAATCGCGGCTTTGTTGTTGTAATAATCGAGTGATTAACTCATTTACTGATAGATCAATTAGATAATGACGATCTTGCTCGTTTTCGCTAAATAACCCAATCATCCGTTCAAGTAATTGTTGGGTTTGTTGATTGTGTTGGGTATGCACCAGCTTTGGAATGTAATGAAAAAAATCATCGCTGCTTATTTGCTGCTGCATATTTAGCGCGTCAGCTACTTGGCTGATTTTATCGCGGCTAATTTCGATAGCCAAACAGGTGGTAGGTTGCTTCATTGATGCTTCTGGGAAGTCGATTAAAACCCCTTGTTCGGGTGCTAATACAAATGATTGCTGGGGTAAAAACTCTTCATGGTAGTTACTGTCAGCAACGTGCATCACTTTTTTACCGCTGATCATGCCGCAAAATAGCAGTTCGCTGGAATGCAGTGCTACTTTTTGTGCGTCTTGGTAGGTGTCGTAAATGCTCAGCTCGGCGTTGTCTGAGGCAAAAGTAATTTTATTTTCGATCAGTACATCAACCGCTTGGCGCTTTTTAGTCAGTTTTTCAGTCAATAACGTGGTATTCATTTTATTTCCTTTAAACACGACCAACAGAGTTTGGACGCACAGACATGTTTTTTGGACAGCTAATCAAGTTTTTATGCTTCTTATAAGCTAATGTCAACAGGTGACGGATAAATAAACAACAATCTCCCGTCAAACTTAGTCAATTTGATTAAATTTAAAAAGCAACATTTTGAATAAAGGACACACACAATGATCTATGCAAATCCTGGCAGCGACGGCGCACTTATTAACTTTAAATCCCAGTACGGTAATTACATTGGCGGACAGTGGGTCGAGCCTGTAAATGGTCAGTACTTTGATAATATTAGCCCCGTTAATGGTAAAGTATTTTGTAAAGTACCACGCTCTGATAAAGCGGATATTGAACTTGCCCTTGATAAAGCCCACGCTGCAAAAGCTGCTTGGGGTACAACTTCAGTAACGGCTCGTAGCAATATATTATTAAAAATAGCTGATCGGATAGAGCAAAACCTTGAGCTTCTTGCAGTTGCAGAAACGTGGGATAACGGTAAAGCCATTCGCGAAACATTGGCGGCAGATATCCCACTGGCGGCAGATCATTTTCGTTATTTTGCCGGTTGTATTCGCGCCCAAGAGGGCAGTATTGGCGAGATAGACGAAACCACAGTCGCGTATCATTTTCATGAGCCACTGGGCGTTGTTGGACAAATCATTCCGTGGAACTTCCCAATTCTAATGGCCGCATGGAAACTCGCACCAGCGCTTGCCGCAGGTAACTGTGTGATACTCAAACCGGCTGAACAAACACCAGTATCTATTTTAGTGTTGATGGAAATTATTGGTGATTTATTGCCTGCAGGCGTGCTTAATGTAGTAAATGGCTACGGTAAAGAAGCGGGCGAAGCGCTGGCAACCAGCACGCGTATAGCTAAAATTGCTTTTACCGGCTCAACTCCTGTTGGCTCACACATTTTAAAATGTGCCGCTGATAACATTATTCCATCAACGGTTGAGCTCGGTGGTAAATCACCGAATATTTTCTTTAACGATGTAATGGAAAAAGACGATTCCTTCCTAAGTAAAGCCATTGAAGGCGCAGTACTTGCGTACTTTAACCAAGGTGAAGTGTGTACTTGCCCATCGCGACTATTTATTCAAGAAGATATTTACGAGCAGTTTATTGAGCGTATTTTAGAGCGCACATTAAAAATTAAACGCGGTAACCCGCTTGATAGTGAAACCATGGTAGGCGCACAAGCGTCTAAAGCACAGTTTGATAAGATTCTCAGCTATATTGAAATTGGCAAAAAAGAAGGCGCACAAGTACTTACTGGCGGCAATGTAGAGCAACTAACAGATGAGCTAAATGGCGGTTATTACATTCAGCCAACGCTGTTAAAAGGCACTAACGATATGCGGGTATTCCAAGAAGAAATTTTTGGCCCGGTGATTTCAATGTCGACCTTTAAAGACGAAGCCGAAGCACTCGAACTGGCTAATAGCTCTGAATTTGGTCTAGGCGCAGGGGTATGGAGCCGCAACATGAACCGTGCTTATCACTTTGGCCGCAAAATAGAAGCAGGCCGTGTATGGACCAACTGTTACCATATGTATCCTGCACACGCTGCGTTTGGTGGTTATAAAAAATCAGGCATCGGCCGCGAAACCCACAAGCTTGCGCTTGACCATTACCAACAAACTAAAAATTTATTAGTAAGCTACAGCGAAGATCCGCTCGGCTTCTTTTAAATAAAGCGGTTAAGCTTAAACAAATAATTTTTATGAGTAATGAAAGCGCTGTATTGTTGCAGCGCTTTTTTACTTTTCTAAAGCACTGCGCTTTATATCCTCAAACACCTGTAATACCTTCCAAAATGCCAATTAAAACAACACCAAGTCCTCTTTTTATATTTTTCGTGAAATAGAAGTAACCGATTGAATCAAAATAGGAATTCGACTGTGGTTAGTACATCAATAAAAAATAAATTAAAAACGAATTATTCTTCAGGCTCGTTAGGTTTTTATAGAGGCTGGAGTGCAATCTAAGCTGCTAAAAATTAAATCCAAATTCCTTGAAGTCATTTAGATATTTTGAGCTCTTATATGCTCAAAAATATTGAGTTTGCAAAAAGCGAGGCGGAGCAAAAGGATCCCTTTGGGATGTCGTATTTTATGAAAAAGATGATGAATTTGAATATATTTATGCAAACACCTTTTAATGTCCTAAGTTTTGTGAGGCTAGATATGCACTGTCTTAGGCAAAGATATTTATGCCTGTTGCTTTTTCGTTTTACCCAACCCCTTAAATTTAATGAGTCTAATATAGCAATGAATTAAGTTGTTTGTTAAAACACTTTGAGTGTAAGTATGTTATCGGCAGTACTATGTGCGATTATTTTACTATTTTTTGAACAGCTGAGGAAAAGTATGAGAAGAATCATACATCTAACTTTAATAATTTTATTTTCTACGATCTCAATGTCGGCGTTTGCAAGTGCTGATGTTGAAATAAAAAAGATCGCTTCAGGAGTGTGGGTTCATACCTCATATTATACATACCCAAATGGAGTAAAATTTCCTTCAAGTGGATTAATAGTTCAAGATGGGGAAGGCGTTGTTTTAGTGGATACTGCTTGGGGAGAGCTTGCTACGTTAGAACTCATGGAGCAAATTAGAACGAAGATTAAACTACCGATTAAAACATCAATAGTAACTCATGCTCATGGTGATCGGATTGCGGGTACGGATGCTTTAAAATCAAAAGGAATTCCAGTTTATTCGCATCCTCTAACGCAAAAATTTGCTACTGAGTATGGCTTGCCAGTACCAGATCAATCTTTAGAAGCAATTATTTCACCTGGAAGCATGGTTAGTTTAGGAAAAATTGATGTTATTTACCCAGGTCCAGGTCATGCAATGGACAACTTGATGATTTGGTTACCACAAGAAAAAATTCTGTTTGGTGGTTGTGCCGTTCGCGCTAAAGGAGCAACCTCTTTAGGCAATACTGCACATAGTGATATTGGTTCATGGCTTCAGGGAATGAAACATATTAGCCAGGAGTATAACTCTGCACAGATAGTAGTCCCAGGTCATGGTGAGCTAGGTGATTTTTCATTAATTTCAAACACATTAATGCTTTTAAGTGAGTCTGCGCAATAAATATACACTAATAATCACATAAAAGATCTCGTCAAGCTCTGATAGAGCGCCTTTTATGTGGGGAGAACGTAGGATTATCCTTTATAGGAACTAATCTTACGCCTCCTAAACTCATTGGTTAACTTTTTTAAAGCCACCAAAACCAACCTCTTACTGTCATCTAAAAAATACTAAACTACGTTTAGAGCTATCAACTTATAAAACTACTAAATAATTTAGCAAAAAAGTAGAAATTAAAGATTATCAAATTATCGAAAATTGCTGTAAATGAAGATGACCAGGTTGCTGGAGGTTTAAACTTTGCTTAGGAGCTTTATAAAATGAGCAATCATTTTATTACCTAAGGTAGGCTAAGCACTTTGGTTGGATTATTGTTACCAAACCTTTAATCAGGTGAGGTGATGGGGCAGCTAGCAGTGAATATAGTATGCTGATTGCTCCAGCAAAGAAATTCAACAAAGAGCCTGCACAAAGAAATGCACCTTGATACTATATGTCTAATGATAATGGATATAGCAAGTAATATGTGAGGTTATAGCAATGAATCAATTAACTGAAAAAACGATAGCATGTCCTTATTGTGGTGAGAATATTGACGTGCTGCTCGATCCGGCAGATGTTGATCAACAATATATTGAGGACTGCCAAGTCTGTTGTAAGCCTATTAATTTTTTGGTTTTTGAAAATATAGATGAAGAGCTTTCAGTGACGGTTTTTAGTGATGACGAAGCTTATTGACTATCTTTATAGGCACTTACACTCAGCAAGGTTTGGGCAGTATGTTTAGCTGCAAAGCAATGCAGTAATATATAAAAGAGTATGACTAACCAACATAAAAAGCGCTGCAATTAATTGCAGCGCTATGGTTGCATTACTTAATGGTTATTAACGGTCTAAGTTCATTACTTTAGTCCATGCCGCAATAAAATCTTCAACAAATTTTTGCTTAGAGGTATCGAATGCATATACTTCAGCGACCGCGCGAAGCTCTGAATTTGAGCCAAAAATAAGGTCAATCGAGGTGGCATTCCATTTTTGTTCTCCAGATTTACGGTCAAAGCCTTGGTAAATACCTGGGGTAGCCGATTTTTTCCATACCGTAGACATATCAAGTAGATTTACAAAGTAATCATTGTTTAATGTCCCTGGTTTATCAGTAAATACACCATAATCAGTACCTTGATAGTTAGCATTTAATGCGCGTAATCCGCCTACTAATACCGTCATTTCAGCCACTGTTAGATCAAGTTGATCTGCTTTATCTATTAGCATTTCAGTTGGCGATTTGTAGCTTTGTTCAGCATCAAAGTAGTTTCTAAAGCCATCGGCAGGCAGCTCTAATAAACTAAATGCATTAACGTCAGTTTGAGCTTGCGTAGCATCGCCACGGCCAGCATTAAAAGGTACGTCTACTGTGTAGCCTGCATCTTTCGCTGCTTTTTCAATCGCTGCATTACCAGCTAACACAATCAGGTCGGCCAGTGATACTTGGCTTTTACTAAAGAAACTATCATTAAAGTCGGCTTGAATCGCTTTTAATACTTTAAGTACTTTTGCAGTTTCGGCCGGATTATTTACCGCCCAATCCTTTTGTGGAGCAAGCGCAATGCGTGCACCGTTGGCACCACCGCGCATATCGGAATGACGGTAGCTTGCAGCAGATGCCCATGCAACACGTACTAGCTCTGATACGCTAAGACCTGAATCTAAAATGCTGGCTTTAAGCTCTTTTACTGCGCCAGCATCAATGTTTGATTGAGTCTCTGCTGAAATAGGATCTTGCCAAATTAAGTCTTCTTTAGGAACTTCTTTACCTAAGAAGTTACGTGGTGGCCCCATATCTCGGTGAGTCAATTTGTACCATGCTTTAGCAAATGCTAGTTGATACTCTTTAGGGTCGTTTAAAAAGCGTTCAGCAATTTTGCGGTATTCAGGATCAAATTTTAACGCTAAGTCGGCCGTGGTCATTACTGGTGCGTTAAACTTACCTTTAATATGAGCGTCAGGTACAACGTTATGTAACGATTCATCCGTTGGGATCCACTGAATGGCACCCGCTGGGCTGCGAGTTTGTTTCCACTCAAAGTTAAGTAGATTGCTAAGGTACAGTGATGACCAGCGAGTAGGAGCTTGTGTCCATGCGCCTTCTAAACCACTTGATACGGTATCTTCAGAGTGGCCTTTACCACATTTGTTTTTCCAGCCTAACCCTTGTTCTTCAATGCCTGCTGCTGCGGGCTCTGCACCCACACAATCTTTAGGTTTGTGCGCACCATGCATTTTACCAAAGGTGTGGCCACCTGCGATAAGTGCAAGAGTTTCCTCGTCGTTCATGGCCATGCGAGAAAACGCCACACGAATATTTTTAGCTGAACCGATTGGATCAGGTACGCCTTTTGGGCCTTCAGGATTTACGTAAATTAAACCCATGTGAGTTGCACCCAATGGGCGTTCTAATTTGCCGCTGTCATCTTCACGGTCGCTGGCAAGCATTTCTACTTCTGGACCCCAGTAAACCATGTCTGGTTCCCAGTCGTCAGTTCGGCCGCCGGCAAAACCATAGGTTTCAAATCCCATGTTTTCTAGAGCAACGTTACCGGCTAATACGATTAAGTCTGACCATGAAAGTGCTTCTCCGTATTTTTGTTTAATAGGCCAAAGTAGGCGACGCGCTTTATCTAGGCTTACGTTGTCTGGCCAGCTGTTGAGTGGTTCAAAACGTTGTTGACCGCCACCAGCACCGCCGCGGCCATCAAGCGTACGGTAAGTACCTGCGCTGTGCCATGTCATACGGATAAAAAATGGCCCATAGTTACCAAAATCCGCCGGCCACCAATCTTGAGATTGTGTTAGTAGGGCATCAATATCACTTTTTACTGTGTCTAAATCTAGGCTATTAAATGCCTTGGCATAATTAAAGTCGGCACCGTAAGGGTTTGAGCGTTCATCATGATCACGCAGAGGTGAAAGGTTAAGTTGATCTGGCCACCAAAACTGGTTTGTTCTGGTTGCGCCCATTTTAGCTTCACCCATGCCAACAGCACCTTGTGGCTTTGACATTTGTGGTTTTTCTTGGCTAACAGCGGTGCCAGATATAAGTGCCATACTTATAAATCCAACAAGCGCTTTTTTATTGAATGAACGGTTTTTCATTGTCAGCTTCCTTAAAGTTAACGAATTTCGTTATACAAAGCGTATTACTACTTTAAACAGAGATCTCAATCGCTTTAAAAATTATTGAGTTGTAAATTTGTTTGCTCAAGTGAGGCTTAATCAAGCCTGAATAACAAAGCAATGAAAAGAATATAGCATCGGGCTGAAATGTGTGTGCGAAATAAAGCGATTACTACAATCTATAAATGTGATTGATTTTGTTGTAGTGATTAGATAAATGGATTGTTTTTACTTAAGACGGAGAGAGTAATACAGATAAAAAAGCCCAGCCAAAGCTGGGCGACTACAAAAAATCTAGTGCACTTTAATTAATTTACTCGTTATAACACCTGAGGTCATTGACCCTGATACGTTTAATGCGGTGCGTGCCATGTCTATTAATGGCTCGATTGAGATCAGTAACGCGACTATCTCAACCGGTAAGCCCATGGTTGGTAATACAACCAATGCAGCAAACGTTGCGCCACCACCTACTCCGGCAATACCAAAAGAGCTTATAACAACAATGCCAATTAACGGTAAAATAAATTCGAATGTCAGCGGATCAATTCCTACACTGGGCGCTACTATCATTGCCAGCATGGCTGGGTAAATACCGGCACAGCCATTTTGGCCAATAGTGGCGCCAAAAGAAGCCGATAAGTTAGCTATAGCAGGCGGCACTTTTAGCTGGTTAACTTGTACATCCACATTCATAGGAATAGAGGCTGCTGAACTACGCGAGCTAAATGCAAAGGTCAGTACTGGCCAAATTTTTTCAAAGTAACTCTTAGGGTTCACACCAACTAGGCTAAGTAATAAACCATGAGCAATAAACATTAATAATATAGCGACATAGGAAGCCACAATAAACGCCAGTAAATTAACAATATCATTGCTACTTGAGTTTGCCACAACGCTTGCCATTAACCCTGCGACGCCATAAGGCGTTAGCGCTATCACCATTCTTACTAAGTTCATTACTATGGCTTGTAAGGCGTTAACACCGTTGCGAATTGGATCTGCTAGTTCGCTACGTTCAAGCATCACCTTGCGTGCGGCAATCCCCACAAGGACACCAAAAATAACGACGGCAATTATAGAGGTTGAGCGTTGGTTACTTAAATCAGCAAATGGATTTTCTGGAATAAAGCTCAATAGCATTTGTGGTACACTTAAATCAGCTACATTAGCTGCTTTACCCTCTAGCGTGCTCATTTTTGCTGCCTCACGGGTTCCCGAAACTAAGCCTTCAATACTTAAATTAAAGCCATAGGTTACGGCAATACCAATTAAGGCTGCAATTGCCGTAGTAAAGAGTAAAACAGCAATACTAATGAACGATATTTTGCCCAAAGAGCCTTGGTTTTCTAGTTTCACCACGGCGGCAATCATAAACACCAATACCAATGGCATGATGATCATTTTTAATAGCCCAACATAGCCTTTACCAACAACACTTACCCAACTTAAAACGTCATTAATAGACTCTGGGAGTGGGAAAATAAAAATTGTAAGGCTAAACCAAAAGCACTACCAACAACTAAGCCAAATAAAACAGTGCGAGATAAGGTTTTACTTTTTTGCGAAAAAAGATAAATCGCAAACAGTAAACCGACAAATAATGCCAGCATTAATAAAACAGCAAGCGACATAGCATCCTCTTTAAAGCTGTGAATAAGCGCGGCACTTTAGCGTTTTGTATCGGGTTACGAAAATACACTTTTGATATGCTATAGAACAAATTGATATGTGCTAATAATATTTGAGTATAAAAAATACTATTGCACACAAATATAACCGTTAAGCTTCTATTTAAAGGTGCTAATAATAAATGCTAAATTAAGCAATGATAAAAAACAGTATGAATGGACTTCTTTGGTTGTTATTTAGATCTTAATAGCGTGTTTATTCGTATCAAAAATTTGTATTCAAAAGAATTTTTCCTAATCGTTTATTAATTAATAGTGAGAACAGAGATGTTGCGATCAGTTGTTGGTTTAATGTTTTTTATTTTTTAAGTGGGTGTTCGAGTCAATACCCAAATCAGAACTTAGTCGGTAAACAGTTTCCAACTATCAGTGGTGAAAGCTTGGAGCAACAGCAATTTACTATCCCTACAGACTTTAACAACGCACAGACATTACTGTTAATTGGGTATAAACAAGATAGTCAATTTGATATTGATCGCTGGCTTATTGGCTTGGATATGAGTGGCATAAACGTCACCGCTTATGAGTTACCCACAATTCAAGGCATGGTGCCGCGTATGTTTAGTACTTTTATTGATAGCGGTATGAGAAAAGGCATTCCTAAAGAACTGTGGGGCGGGGTGATCACTATTTACAAAGATGGTGATGCAGTACAAGCGTTCACTGGTAACGAAAATCCGAATAATAGCCGCATCGTATTAATTGATGGTAGCGGTAAGATTATTTACTTTTATGATCGGGGTTTTTCGGTTGCTGCATTAAATGAACTAAAAATGGTGATAGATAAAAAGCAGTAATACCCTGTAATGACCCAAACATGGGCTGCATGTTTGGGTCATTTATTTTTAACTTAAACTGCCTCTTACTCCGTTATTTTTATCAATCATTTTTGTAGCAAGGATAGTCACTGTAACCTTGCTCAGTGCCGCCATACATGGTGGCTGCATCGGCTTCATTTAATGGCCATTGATTTTTTATGCGCGCTGGTAAATCAGGGTTTGCGATAAAAGGGCGACCAAAAGCAAATAAATCACCGTAGCCCTTAGCTAACATCGCCACTGCTTTTTCAACGGTGTACTTACCAGCGTAAATAATACGCCCAGAAAATTCAGCTCTGACTGCTTGATAAAATTGTTCTGGTAAATCAGGGGCATTGTCCCAGTCAGCTTCTGCAATTGAGAGGTAGGCAATACCGGCTTGTTCAAGTACTTTAATTGCTTCAATGTAGGTATGGTGCGGGTTTGATTCTACTAACCCTAAATAAACACGGGTTTCATCAGTACTGCTAAATAAGGGCGCAAATCTAACCCCTAAGCGCTCCGGGCCTACTACGTCACTTACTGCCGCGACAATTTCTTTTAAAAAGCGCAGGCGATTAGTAAGAGAGCCGCCGTATTCATCATCTCGTTTATTGGTGTGCTCAGAAATAAACTGATTTACTAAATACCCATTAGCACAATGCAGTTCTACGCCATCAAACCCCGCTTCTAGCGCATTACGGGCAGCTTGTGCATACATGCCAACAAGCTCTTTTACTTCATCGGTTGTTAAAGCTTGTGGTTCACTTGGATCGGCTAAAGCGCCTTGAGCCAGTCCTGTTTCAATAAAGACTTTAACGCTATCAGCTGTTAGAGCTGAGGGAGCAATAGGTTTGGCTTCATTAGGCTGTAAGCTGGTGTGTGAAACGCGGCCAACATGCCAAAGTTGGGCAAAAATAATTCCACCTTCTGCATGTACTGCATCAGTTACTTTTTTCCAACCAGTTATTTGTTGAT
The DNA here is from genome assembly GCF_037162485.1 of Pseudoalteromonas sp. B160. NCBI lineage: Bacteria > Pseudomonadati > Pseudomonadota > Gammaproteobacteria > Alteromonadales > Pseudoalteromonadaceae > Pseudoalteromonas > Pseudoalteromonas sp. B160. The sequence continues at coordinate 307,590 of NZ_JARLUX010000002.1, forward strand.
TAGAATGAATGCCCGGTGTCCAGGCATACCCTTGTCCTCTTGGTTCAATTTGAGTGCCTTCGGTAACCATAAAACCAGCACTAGCACGCTGTGCATAATATGTGGCCATCACCTCGTTGGGGATATTGCCAGGGACCGTGCTACGTGAACGTGTAAGTGGCGGCATTACAATACGGTTTTTAAGCGTGTGTGGACCTAAATTGATTGATGAAAATAGACTGTCGATATTTTTACTTGGTTGACTCATTTTAATACCTTTTAAATTAATAATGCTGTTTAGCGCCAATTACAATGCTGGTGAGCATAGGGATTAAAAGGTACAATTTGAAACAATGCTTTTTTGTTTAAGATACAATTATGAATGGTATATCTCGGCTTGATATAAAACAATTACGAATATTGAGTGCATTACTTAAACTAAAAAATGTGTCGGATGTGGCGCGCAAAATGGGCTTAACCCAGCAGGCTATTAGTGAGCAGCTGCGAAAATTGCGAGACTTATTTGACGATCGGCTTTTTATTCGCCAAGGCAATACAATGGTTGCAACACCTAAAGCAATTGCACTAGAGAAGCCCGTTAATCAAATATTAACTCAGGTAGAAGCGTTATTAATACCTAAACAATTTACCCCAAGTAGCTACAAGGGCGTATTTACAATAAGTGCGACTGATTACGCTATAGCAGCTCTTTTGCCACAATTATTAGAAATAACAAGACGCGAAGCGCCAGGATTAAAGCTGATTATTCGTGACTTTGCCTCTGATAATGTTAATCAATTAATAAGTGCAGGAGAGCTGGATTTATTAATTAGTTTTCCTGAATTTATCCCTGCAAACTTAATCTATGACACATTATTTGAAGAACAACATATTTGTATTGCAGGGAAAGACACGGTGTTTTCTTCATCGACATTGAATCTTGCTGAAGTGGCGGCACACCCTCAATTAGTGGTTTCGGCGTCCCGCGCTAACTTACGAGGCTCTCACGACCAATGGTTTGCTGATAAGGGCTATGCGCGCAATATTGTTATGTCAGTGCCTGGCTTTTCATTTGTCCCCGATTTGCTTTGCAGTACTGACTTAATTGCTTTTTACCCATCGCGTTTACTGCCAAACGCCAAAGTGAAACAGCTTGAAGTTGAATTATTACCACCGCCATTTAAGGTGATTGCTGCATGGCATCCACGTTCAAATAACAGCGATATTCACCAGTGGTTAATAGCGCAATTAAAACGGATTTAGTGACTATTTAATTAGTTGACGAATATCGTTCCCTGTTGGTGCCTCATGGGCACGTAACGAAAAGGCGGGTAATATCGCTAATATATGGTCAAATATATCTGACTGAATATTTTCATACTCACCCCAATTAGTTGTATTGGTAAATGCATAAATCTCAATGGGTAAGCCATTTTTAGTTGGCTCTAGCTGCCTTACCATCAGTGTCATTCCCTGATGAATATGTGGGTGATGTTTTAATAGCGCGACTAAATAATGACGAAATGTGCCAACATTAGTGAGCCGGCGACCATTTAACGTACAGCTCATATCTATTTTTTTCGTGGTATTTTGCTCGTTAATAGCCGGTAGGGTAATTTCGAGGTAGTGGCTTAATAAATCTGCTTTTTTCAGCGCGGTGATCTCTTGCTCATCTAAAAAGCGCACACTGCTCATTTCTATGTGAATACTCCGTTTTATGCGCCTGCCACCGGATTCTGACATACCGCGCCAGTTTTTAAATGAGTCAGAAATTAGCGCATAAGTTGGGATAGTGGTAATAGTTTTATCCCAATTTCTTACTTTAACTGTGGTCAAGGCTATATCAATCACATCGCCATCTGCGCCGTATTTGGGCATTTCTAACCAATCACCAACCGCAAGCATATTGTTTGCTGAGAGCTGAATACCGGCCACCAGCCCTAAAATAGCGTCTTTAAACACCAGTAGCAGTACAGCCGATAGCGCACCTAAACCACTGAGTAATATTAACGGGGATTTATTCATTAATAATGAAATCGCTAAAATACCGGTTAATACGCTGGCGATCAGTTTAATTGTTTGTAAAAAACCACGTAATGGAAAGTGAGCTGCAATGGGTTGCCTGTCAGATATCGCTTGAAAAATATTGAGCAAAGAGAACAGCGAAAGTAGTGCAAATAAAATGATCCACTGATCAGTAAACATCTCAATGATATGTAAAAAAGCCGTTCCTTCGGGAACCCAGAGCCTTGCTTGTATAACAACCACAGCACCTTGTAAAACAAAGGAAATATTACGTGTTAATTTAAGCGCTAAGTCGGCAGGCGTGTGGGTATCGGTTTGAACAACTTTATCACTAAAGCGGCCTTTAAGTAGTCGTTTTGAAACTGACCTTAAGATGAGGTGCAATATGAGCGCAAATAAGCCAACCCAGCACAGTACTAATATGTTGTACCATAAATGCGCACTCCCAGGAAAATAAAGACTAAACCATTGCAGTAAAAATTCTCGCAGCTGCGATCGTATTTCAGTCATTTATATTCCCAAGAGATTTATTTGCGTGAGTTTCATCTATTTAATGAAATCTAGTTAAGCAGATGGGGCGAGAAAAGTCTATTTAAGCCGCGCTTAAATAGACGTTTTAAAAATAATATTTATATTTTATTTTCAGCAAGTTGCAGAGTTAACTCCTCAAAAATACTCGGATCGTCAATGGTTGATGGAATTTGCAGTTCTTCACCATCAATAAGTTGACGTAAGTTTTTGCGTAAAATTTTACCTGAGCGTGTTTTTGGTAAGCGCTCTACACACATAATATTTTTAAGACACGCAATAGCGCCGATTTGATTACGCACGGTTTGCACCAATTGCTGCTCTACTTCTTTATGCGAGCCATGAAAATCATTTTTTAACACTACCATGGCCATGGGGTTTTGACCCTTGAGCGCATCATTAACACCAAATACGGCACACTCAGCAACCGCGGGATGAGCGGCTACAATTTCTTCCATTTCACCGGTTGATAAACGATGTCCCGCGACATTAATCACATCATCGGTGCGGCCCATAATAAATAGGTAGCCATCATCATCAATATAACCGCCGTCGCCAGAAAGATAATAGCCTTCATATTCACTTAAATAACCGGCTTTAAAGCGTTCGGTATTTTGCCAAATAGTGGGTAAACATCCTGGCGGTAAAGGCAGTTTAATAACGACTGCACCTTGTTCATTGGGGGCGCATTCGTCACCATTCATATCTAAAATACGTACGTCAAACCCAGGAGTCGCAACCGTTGAACTGCCTGCTTTTGTAGGTAGGTGCTCAATGCCGACAGGATTACAGGCTATCGCCCAACCAGTTTCGGTTTGCCACCAATGATCAAGCACAGGTAGGCCTGTTTTTTCTTTGAGCCAATCGTAGGTGGGGGGATCTAAGCGCTCGCCTGCTAAAAACAAGCGTTTCAGACTTGAAGTATCGTATTGTTTAAACCCATCGGCATTGGGGTCTTCTTTTTTTATCGCTCTAAAGGCCGTTGGTGCGCTAAATAAAGCCGTTACTTTATACTGTTCAACCACACGCCAAAATGCACTGGCATCCGGGGTTCTTATTGGTTTACCTTCAAATAAAATAGTGGCGCAGCGGTACATAAGCGGGGCATACACTATGTACGAATGGCCTACAACCCAACCAATATCCGAAGCGGCCCAAAACACGTCACCAGGTTTCATTCCGTATACGGTTTCCATGCTGTAATGCATGGCAACGGCATGGCCGCCATTTTCACGAACAACCCCTTTGGGAGTACCCGTTGTGCCTGAAGTGTATAAAATATAAAGCGGGTGATCGCCACTTACCGGAACAGGATCAACGCCAGTAGCTGTTTGCATTGCAACAGCCCAGTCAATATCACGCTCAGGCATAAGTGGTGCAGTTACTTGCTCTCGCTGATAAATAATACAATGTTCTACTTTATACGAGGCTGATTCGAGGGCGTTATCAAGTAACTCTTTGTATTCAATTACGGTATTCACTTCTACACCGCAAGAGGCACTGAGTACTAACTTAGGCTTGGCGTCATCAATTCTTACGGCAAGCTCATGTGCTGCAAACCCGCCAAAAACGACCGAATGAATAGCGCCGATGCGAGCGCAGGCTAACATGCCAATTACGGCCTCGGGGATCATGGGCATATAAATAACCACGCGGTCGCCTTTTGTTACGCCTAAAGACTGCATTAATCCTGCGAATTTAGCGACTTCTTGTTGCAGTTCAAAGTAGCTGTAGCTGCGCGCGGTATTGGTTACGGGTGAGTCATAAATTAACGCTGTTTCATCGCCATGGCCGGCAATAACATGCTGATCTACGGCTAAAAAGCAGCTATTAAGTTGGCCATCGGCATACCAGTGATATAAACCGTTTTCATCTTGTGTGTAAGCTGTTTCGGGAGCCTGGTACCAAGGGAGGCGTTTACTTTGCGATAACCAAAACGCTGCCGGGTTTTGTTTAAACTCGTTGTAATGTTGTTTGTATTCACCTGACATAAAGGCTCCTGAGCAAAATTTAATATAACTTTATTTAGGGTCTGTTGACCTTTGCAAATTAAAGCTTGAAAGATCAACAGACCTTAAAACTAAGCGCTTTTTATCAGGAGTGATATTCGACTATGGTCGGTTAAATAATAAACGGATTGTGTGGTTTTTAGCTAACGCTATGGTTTATAACGAACTAACGACTAGTTTGATGATTTAAATGAGGTAACATATAAAAATGATGAACTATTTAATGTGGTAATAATGAGTCAAGTTGTCAGAGTAGGCGTTGCAGTGATAGTAATGCATGATAATAAAATTTTACTCGGTGAACGGTTAGGCGCACATGGTGCAAATACCTGGGCAACCCCTGGGGGGCATTTAGAATTTGGTGAAACGGTAGAGCAATGTGCAGTGCGTGAAGTCGCTGAAGAGACTGGGCTTACTGTTACTAATATTCGTAAACTCGATTTTACCAACGATATTTTTAGCGCTGAGAACAAGCATTATATTACTTTATATGTGCAGGCAAAGTATGAAGGTGGCGAGCCTGTAAATAAAGAGCCTAACAAATGTTTACAGTGGCGTTGGTGCGATATTAATAACTTACCTTCACCTTTATTTACTTCATTAAAAAATTACTTAACACAGGGTGTTTTACCTACTCGATACTAAAGGCGCGTTGGAATAGGGAGTTGCCATTTATTTAAAATTTGTTGGTATTCACCGCTTTCTTTTATCGCGTTTAATCTATCAGTAATAATTTTCGCTGTTTGCGGGTTAAGCTGCTTACTTGCTGCAAAGTGAAGAGAAGAAGGTAGCTCATCTAAATGTATACGCTTAGTAATTAAGCTTGGGTCGAGCCCTGTTCGCTTTAACTCGTTTTCAAGTGTGAGGGTGTTAGTCACCACAAAATCGATACGATTTTTATACAGCATTTTCCATAGCTGCTGGTAGTAACTCACTAAGACTAGATTCTCATTTTCAGTAAAGCCTTGAGCTTCTAGATAAGCCTGTGCAGAATAACCGCGAATAGTGGCTACTTTGTATTTTTTGGCAAAGTTTAAGTGAATCACTTCATCGTTATGACTACGTAAACTTACTAGGTATGCATCTGCAAAATACACTTTCCCCAGCCACTTAAACTGGCTATTTCTGTTTGGAGTTTTTAACAGTGACAGCATGATTGCATTAGGATTGGCTTGTTGTTGTGGAAACATACGCGCCATCGGCATTATTTCAAATTTTGCAGTTAAAGCCGTACCTTTTAATACTGCTTTAGCGATATCTACTAAGGCGCCCTGCGTTTCACCTTGAGGGTTTATAAAATGATAAGGCGGTAAATCTTCAGCGATGAAGGTAACCAGGTTTGCGTGACAGACCGCACTATAAAAAACCAATACAAAAACAGCTAACACCAAGCGCATAAATAATTGTCTTTAAAGCAACACCATAAGGTTAGTGTAAAGAAAGTTAGTAAGAAGGTATACGACAAATGTATTTTTTGAGTAAGCAAAGTGTTTAATTATTGTTTTTTATGAATTGGCGAGGTGAGCAATGATACCAGCGCCTAAAGGCACGATTAAAAGAGCTTTGATCATTAAACCCCAACATAGTTGCAATACTGCTGAGCGAATAATGAGGAATATAAGTTAACAAACGGCGTTTTTTGCTCTTGCTCAAGAAGATCACCAAAATTGGTGTTTTCTTGCTTTAGGTGGCGTTGCACTGTGCGCGGGGTCATATTTAAAGCACTAGCCGTTCTGATCAGTGAGCAGTCCTGCAAATCGTATTTAGCCATTAAAATATGATTAATTTTTTCTGTTAATAATTGCTGACTTTTAAACTGGGATAGCTGTTGCTCTGACATTTGCTTAAGCACAGCGTTAATCTGGGAGTTATCGGTTTTAAAAGGCAGGGTTAAGTAACTACTTGGAAACTCTACTTGATTAAAGTTAGCGCCAGCTTTTACTGGGCAATTAAACCATTGCGCTAATTGTTGCAACTCACTATCTGAAAAACGTGCTGTAAAATAAACGCAACTAGGCGAAAGCTGAGGATTAAGTAGTTGGCGTATAACACTTACCCACGCGGTCATATTTCGTAATACGGCCTGTGGGCTGCACTGTGGGTCTGCTAACCAGGTTACCTTGCAAAGTGTTCGTTGCTGTTCAAACTCAGCACGCCCTATGTTGGCCACTAAACTGTCGTAACTCAGTAATGCAGTAATGGCACTGGCTAGATTAGTACTCGATTCAATTAAATACCCAAGTACACCAAAATCAGCGGTACGTATTTGTTTTCCTAACTCAAACCCAAATAAGGAGTCGTTTAGCGTTTGCTGTGCATAACTAAGCAGCGCATTGTAGCTTTTTAAGCTAATACGTGGTGCTAATTGTTGTGTTTGCTTATTTGTATATTCATCAAATTCAATGGTAGTTAGTATCTCTTGGCTATCTAATTTTTTGCTTTGAAGATAATCCAAACAGCTAGAAAAGTAATGATCGGCTAAGGTTTTCATTTGTCGCCTAAAGCTAAAAAATAGTCATCTAATCGCAAGTTTGCCATGCAATATTTTTATATGCTAGAGATCTATAAAAATAATAGGGGGCGCACAATGATTGAGATAAATGTTAAACATAGTGTGGCAGCAACGCCTGAACAATTACGCACCTTATTATTAGCGCATGCTGATTTGGGGCGCTTTTTTAATGCGCAGTTTAAAGTGTTAACACCGCAAGACTCGGGTGAAATAAGTGGCGGAAAAGGCACTATTAGACAAATAAAAATGCAAGGTACAACATTTAAAGAGCAAATAATAACGGCCGATAATAGCCACATTAGTTACCGTATTTTAGGGGATAAACCCGTTGCACAGCACCGTGGTGATATTTACTTAAAAGCCAATAATGCTCAGCCATCACTCACCGAGATCAGCTACCATATTCGTTGCATTGCGCCTTTGTGGTTACCCAATTTTATACTGGCTTTTTTTATAAAAAAAGATGTTAGCCAAGCACTTAAAAAAATAGCCAGCTATTTTCAGGAGAAACGCCATGAGCATTGAAATTATTTTATTGGCACTGAGCCCTATTTTTTTGCTGTTTGTAGGGTTTGAGTTTATAAAATTTAGACGTTACTACGATATAAAAGACAGCTTAGCCAACGCGTTACTTGCTTTATTACATCAAGGAGCTGATGCCATTGCGTTATTATTATTAATGCCGTTTTTTTATTGGCTGTATCAGTTTCGACTATTTGATATTGAATTGACAGTATTTACTGTATTAGGCGCTTTTTTACTGCAAGACTTTTTATACTATTGGTTTCATCGTGCATCACACCATATTCATTGGTTATGGGCCGCTCATGTAGTGCATCATAGTTCTACTAAAATGAACTTTACCACGGCATTTAGGCAAAGTTTAATGTATCCGCTGGCGGGAATGTGGCTATTTTGGTTGCCGATGATATTAATAGGCTTTGAGCCTGTGATTGTTTTTGCTGTGGTGGCACTTAATTTGGCTTATCAATTTTTTGTACACACTCAAGTGGTAAAAAAGCTCGGTTGGTTTGAAGCATTATTTAATACCCCATCGCATCATCGGGTGCACCACGCTATAAATAATGGCTACTTAGATAAAAACTTCGCTGGTGTTTTAATTATTTGGGATAAATTATTTGGCACTTACGTCGAAGAAGATGAAAACAAACCCTGTAAATACGGCATTATTGGCCAACTAAACAGTAATAACCCGATCAAAATTACCTTTCATCAGTGGCAGTATTTATTTAAAAGTACCTACAGGGCAAACGGGTTAAAAGCTAAATTAAAAGTAGTATTTGGTTACCCAACAAGCTCTCAAAGTAGTAATAAGTAAGCCTATTTTTTATATAAAAAAGCCAGGAGCAAATAGCATCACTCCTGGCTTATCTCACAGTAAAATTTAATTATTTGGCCGTTGTGATCACTGTATCAATTAAGTGTACAACGCCATTGCTAGTGTAAATATCAGTGGTTGTTACATTGCTGCCAGCTACTTGTAGTGATGTAGCCGGTAAGCTTACTTGCCACCAAATATCGTTCACAGCTTGACCATTACTCTGACCGGCTGCCGTATCACCTGAGAAGGTATATAAAGGGCGGCCAAGGTAAGCTACTTGCATGCTGTCATCTGAGCGAGCAATCAAGGATAAACCCGGAATATTTTCGATAGACGCCGCAGTGCCTAACACGGGTGGCCACGTTGTTGCACAAGTTGCTTCACATACGCTCATTGCTTCACCTAAGTCGTTATCAAATACATACACCGTTTTACCTGGCATTGCATCGGCCATACCCGTTATTAAACGATTATTAGTTGCATCATAAGCTACGCTGTCTGTTGCTGTATTTTCGGTACTGGTAAAATCTACCACGTTTACGCTTAGCATATTCTCAGCAAGTGTAGTGACCATTTTACCGTTAGCAGCAAACGCATCAGTACTACCTACTTGGGCAGCTAATACATGTTGAGTAAGTACGCCAGTAAGTGCAGTAGTGTCAGCTAATAAAGCATTTAAATCAGCGGTAGGAATTTTACTAAATGCCGCATTTGTTGGTGCGAATACCGTAAACGATTTAGTGGTATCGTTAAACGTATCCACTAACCCTGCTGCTTGCAGTGCAGTTACTAGTGTAGATAATGCAGATGTTTCTGTGGCAACTGTTGCAATAGTTTTGGTCGGTGTGCCTACTTCAGCGGGTGGCATAATCACTTTGTTTAATACATGAATAACGCCGTTGTCAGCAGTTACATTCGCTGTAGTTACCGCCGCATCATTAATAAACAGTGAGCTGTCTACATACGATAAAGCAGCCATATCACCATTTGCCATTTCAACTTTGTTGTTCTCGCTGTTTGCAATGGTGGCTGCTGCATCAGATAGTACATTTGCATCTGCTACTACATGGTAAAGTAAAATATCACGAAGCGTGTCGGTATCTGCCAATAAAGCGTCAATAGTGTCTTGACCAAGGGCAGCAAATGCTGCGTCAGTAGGTGCAAATACCGTGAATGTGCTGGTTGGATCGCTAACCAATGCGTCTAAACCTGTTGCTGAGAGTGCAGCGAGTAATGTAGTAAAGCTGCCATTTTCACTTGCAACATCCGCAATTGTGCCAAAACTCTCTGGTAGGGCAACGTCAGCAACAATCACAGAGTCAATTACGTGAACAATGCCATTAGTTGTTTTTATATCAGTTATTACCACATTAGCGCCGCCAAACATCAAGATATTGGTGTCTGCGTTAATTGAAATAGGTAAAGTATTACCAAGCAGTGTTTCAGCTGATTGACCGTTTAGAGACATTGCGGTTACTGAATCAATAGAGCCAGTTAACACATGTTGTTTTAGAATATTGCCGAGTACATCAGGATTAGCTAATAGGGTGTTTATCATTTTGCTACCAACAGCTTCAAATGCAGCGTCTGTTGGGGCAAATACAGTATACTCTTTTGAATTATCCGACAATGCAGCTGTTAAACCCGCAACATCAAGCGCTGTGAGTAACGTACTAAAATTACCAGCTTGTTGCGCTGTTTCAACAATATTTTTCGTTGGCGCAGTTTCAGAAACTTCTTTAGGCATTAAAACAGCATCAATGACGTGGATAATACCGTTATCAGTTTCAATATCAGTCATGGTAACGGTGCTTGTGTTTACTAACAGCGTATCGCCATTTAAAGATAGAGCAATATTTTGACCATTGACAGTTGCAACCGTTGTGCCTGCGAGGCTAATTGCTGTTTGTGCATCAACACTACCTGATAAAACATGATAGGTTAATATTGAACTAAGCTTGTCAGTATCAGCTAATAAAGCGTTGATTTTGTCTTCACCTAGTAATGCAAAAGCCGCATCGGTGGGAGCAAATACTGTGTAACTATTCGTTGCATCATCAAGAGTCTCGTCAAGACCTGTTGCTTCTAAAGCTGCAACGAGTGTAGTGAAATCATCAGAACTTTGTGCAGCATCAAAAATGGTAGTAATTGGTTGTGGGTCAGTACTTACAGGTACGTTATCATCGTCATTACAGCCTTGGATCAGTAACAAGGGAAGTATGACTGCGCATAGCTTAAATACTTTATTCATAATTTTTCCTTTAATTGAATGTTACAGTGTTATAGCTGTGTGAACATTACGTAAGGGAAGCTATAACTGATCAAAAAAAGGCCTGTTATTTTTTGTTTTGGGATATCGTTAAGATTTTATTAGACTATTTAGAAAAAATTCAGGTTACTAAGGATTTGGCGCCCCTAATAAAAATAAATACGCTGCAGATATACACGGATGAAGAATACACACATTCCTAAAGCGCCAGTAAAGTCATCAACACTGTGCTCGATGTAATAACCATAAAATATGATGACAGAGCTTGCAAGAAAGCCAATGGCAAAGCTGTCGGCTAGGCGTATATTGATAAATAAGTATTGCTACTATGACTCTTCGGGAATGACATAAACTAGACAATAAGGCCTATCAAAGCTGCTGATACCATGATAGGAATTAATAATTTTGGATTGACGAATTTTAATAATAAAAATTTACTTTTAGCGCGCACATCACAAACCATAGCTCTCGCATTTAATAGCACAAAACAGATGTTGTTAATGTTATATAAATTGCAATTTATGTATAATGCAGCATATTTCATATGTTAAAAGTTATTAATGAAGGTAATTTATGTCCAACTGTTTGCACTTGGCAATACCGGCAGGTGATCTCGAAAAAGCGAAAACATTTTATTGTGACGTACTTGGCTGTAAAACGGGCAATAGTGAAGCAGGGCGATGGGTAGACATTGATTTTTGGGGTAACGAGTTAACGCTTCACCAAAGCGAAGAGCGCTTACCAACGGTACATCATGATGTTGATATGGGCGCGGTGGCAGTCCCTCACTTTGGCATTCATCTATCAGAAGATCAATTTCAAGCTTTAAAAACGCGCATTGCGGCTGCTGGTCTCGAATATTTAGATAAACCATACCGTCGTTTTGTTGGTAATGAATTTGAACAAGAGACGTTTTTTATTGAAGATCCAAACGGCAATGTTTTAGAAATGAAAACTATGGTAAACCCAGAAGTCTTATTCAAAAAAGACGAGTAATGATTATGCGCCTAAACGATTACTTTAGGCGTTTTCTCTTGTGTAGGTTTGCTTAGCCTGCGCTTTTCGTAATGACTTTTTTTGATACATTGCTTCATCACCGGCTTTTAAAACCTCATCTAAATTTTTAGGCGCTTCGCTATAGTTTATTTGCCCTACGCTTGCGTAAATAGCGATGGTGTTGCCTTGGTGCTTTAAGCTAAGCGCATTTAACTTTTGTTCAAAAGTAGTGACGCGTTGATTAATATTTTCGTTATTGGAAAATAAGGCCATTACAACAAACTCATCACCACCTAAGCGTCCAACAGCATCTTCACTGCGCATATGATTATTAATCAATTGCGCTACTTTGCTTAACACTTTATCGCCAACATCATGGCCATAGCTATCATTTATTGCTTTAAAGCGGTCTAAGTCTATATATAAAAAACACAGGATACCGCCTTGTTGAGCATGTTGAGCATGTTGAGTTAATAAGTCGTTTGCTTTTAAGCTCCAACCGCGACGATTATGTATATGACAAAGGGGGTCGTAATTAGCGTGTCGTTCAGCCTGTTTTTTTGCATAACTGAGTCTTTGTAAGCGCTTGGCCACGGCGATGGCCAGTAGTAATGACTCAAGAGTAAAAGCAATCACAAACCCATAACGTTGAATAAAAGGGCTGTATTCGGTGAGTAATATTCTAAAAGTCATGCTAATAAATACACAACTTAAGGCTATAAAAACTAAGCCTGCCTCATTCACACCTTGCTTAGCTTGCACGGCTGAGAGTATAAAAATACTCATTACAATCAATAATGACAAGTAGCCTGTAATCGCTGAGGTGAGATTAGCAATAGCGGGTAAATCTAAAGCTACTCTTTGTAAGCACAAGGTAAGTACACACAAAGCGGCAATTTTTAATAAGTGACTCACTTTTGGCCAATATTGCGGCAATGCTAATATTGCACACATAAACCAAGTCGCACTCACAACAGTTAAACCAATACTTAATGAATAAAGGTTTCTAATAAGCTCGGAAAACTGATTTTGAGCAAATAAATAGGGTTGACCTTCTTGTAAAAAGATAAAGCTAGCAATACAAAAAAGGTATGCACCATACTGTTTGAAAATAGCATCTTTAATACCATAACCTATTATTAGTACATAAAAAATAAGTGTGGCACACAAGCCATAAAACACTCCGAAAATTAAATTATATAACTGAACTCTTTCAATAAACTGCTGTGTATTTAACCACGTAAAGCGAGGGGTGTAGCTATTTGTTACTGTTACAGTGAGCTGTGCGTGAAAGCTGCCTTGCTCCATTAAAACAGCCATTTGATTTGTTTTTAAGGGAGCTTTTAATGCGCCATCTTGTTGCCACGAAAAGCTCTTAAGTGCAGGGCGAGTAAAAGTGAATACACCACTTTTACTTAGTGTACATACTAATTCAAATTGGTTAACCCCTTTTACTAGTCTTATGTCTGATGCAACACTTTGCAATAACGGGGTTGATACATTGTTTGCAATAGCTGTTAAATAACAGTTATCTTCAGCGAAAGCTGCGCCGCTCAATAGCAGAGTAATAAAAGCTAATATGATACCGTTGAACCTGAGGAAGCGGGAGCTTGGGAAGAGGAAGCTATTCCTTATTTTCACGGTAGTATTGCGCATAAGTGAGACATAAAAATAATAATTACCTTATACTAGCAAAGCTAGTTTGCTTTACTAGTAAATATTGATAAGAAATAGTGACCTAGGCTGCAGTTAGTTGAACTTCGACTGGCTTCGGGTTAAGTTGTTCTGATAAGTTATTGCTTTAAAATAAACTGGTAGTTTTTTACTTGCTTGAGATCGGGGGTTGATCACCCTTGGTGGATCTAAAGTAATTGATCGCATTAAAAAGGATTTTCATGAAAATAAAAACAACAATAGTTAATCGTACTTTATTATGCGCTTTATTAATTGCGCCTACCTTAAGTGTGGCTGAATTACCGGTTTCTCCTCAAACCCCAGAACAATGGCGCAGTGTTAGTGAGCGTGATATTGAAGCCGCTTACGGCATATCGGTACAAAACCACCCTGGTATGTTTGATGTTAACAACCCAGCCTTTCCTGAACTATTAAAGCAAGCAAAAGCAGAGGCACTTGCACTGTCTGCCAAAGCGAGCGGGCCGCAGGTTCATATTGCGGCAATTGCGCGTTTTAGTACTGTGCTACAAGATGGTCATGCAGGTGTGTTTTCAAGCGTTGAACGACCTGCTCGTCGTTGGCCTGGTTTTAGTGCCGTTTGGCGGGGTGATGCATTAAAAGTATATTACAGTGAAACAGATAATATAAATAAAGGTGATGTGATAAGTGGTTGCGATGGGCAAAATACCGAGACTTTAATGCGACAAAGAGTGTTTAAATTTCATGGACAGGTTACACAACCTGGGCATTGGTGGCAGCAAGGTTGGCGGTTACTAATTGATGAGGGCAACCCATTTTTAACACCTCTAAAAGAATGTCAATTTGTTAAAGCCAATGGGCAAGCTTACAGTAAAACTCTTGATTGGTCTGTTCGGCCAAAGAGTGTAAGTAAGCATTTAACACATGCCTATAATGGGGATGAGCTTACAACCGATTTAACTTGGCCTGCGCAAAACATAGCGTGGATTGCTATGCCCAGTTTTGCAAATAACGATAAGCAAACTCATGATTATAATAACCTGTATAAAAAAGTGACTGATCAACGTTCTAAGTTACTCAGTGCAAAAACGGTGGTTTTAGATCTTCGTCATAACCAAGGTGGCTCGTCTTATTGGAGCTTAAAGCTTGCAAAAGCGTTGTGGGGTGAGCAAGTTGTTGAACAAAAAATGGATAACTACTCACAAAATAGCCGAGTTTGGTGGAGAGCGTCAAAAGATAATACTAACTATGTTAAATCGTTAATTGAAGTGGTGAAAGATCAACCTGAAGTCCATAAAGAGATTAAAGAAATAGCTGCAGGTATGGTAAAGTCACTTGAAAACAATAAGCCATTTTATATAGAAGCAAAGCAAAGCAAATCAAATCAAAGCGAAAATACATCGCTAGTGAGTGACTTTAAAACACAGGTTTTTGTTATTGTGCCGCCACAGTGTGCAAGTGCCTGTCTTGGCGCCATTGATGTATTTAAGCAGTTTTCAAACACTCAGTTATTTGGCGCGCCAAGCAGTGCTGACTCATTGTATATGGATGTTCGACTAGCCGAGTTACCCTCAGGGTTAGGTAAAGTTATTATCCCTAATAAAGTGTATGTTGATAGAGCAAGAGGAAAGGGCGATTACTATAAGCCCGATATTGCCTATAACGATATTGATTGGACAACCGATAAGCTATTAGAAAAAATTAAACAGTTATAAAAAAAGCCGCTCAGTGAGCGGCTTTGACTTTTCAACTATAAGGGGTAATCAAAAACTGTATTTGGGCAATGTATTAATTGCCCATAGAGTATCTAACGCCAAAGGCATAACGAGGGCCATATTGAGCCGCACTTAAGAACTGGCTTTCGAAACGACTGAATGAACGCTCGGTTTCGTTGGTTAAGTTCACACCTTCAAAGAATACCGTTGTGCTTTCGTTAACTTCGTAGTTCACACTAATATCCCACTGTAAGTACTCTTCTGCGTATTGTGGAGGAGCCGTAGCACCTGAGTCAGGTAAACCTTGCGCAATTAAGTACTCATCACGCCATGCACCGGTAATTTTCACCGATAAGCCATCTTTTTCGTAAAAGCCTTGTATGTTTGCAGAGTCACTTAAACCAGCTAATACTGCTTGAGAGGCAAGGTAGTAGTTATCGTACTCTACATCACCATCAACAACGGTGGCATTAAAGCCTGCACCAAAGCCTGAGTCGCCAAACAAGTGCTGAACAGCAAATTCAAAACCGTTTACTTTACGTGAACCAACGTTTTCAGGTGAATTGATGGTCCATTCAATCAGCGGATCAGTCGCTGGATCTGGTAATATACGGTTGTTTTCACCAATGCCTACGCCATTAGCTACAATTTCATTGTAAATTGCAGTGTCAGTTGCTTGATCTCCACGACCTTCAATGGCGGCTACTGCATTGTTCCAACGTTCACCTAAATACACATCATGTAAACCTTCAAAGGTAGTTTTTACCTGGGTGTTATCAATCCAATTATCTACGTCTTTCCAAAATAGACCGACAGCAGCGTAACTGCCTTCGCTGTAATAATACTCAAGGCTTAAATCTAGATTAGTTGATTTAAATGGCTCTAAGTTTGGATTACCACGGCTACCACTTCTTGAATTTAATTTAGGTGATGGTGTTAAAGCCAAGTTACCTAACATATCGCCAAGAGTTGGTCTGGTGATTGTTTGTCCCCATGATGCGCGGGTTACTAAGTCATCCGTAAGATCGACTTTAATATCAATCATAGGAAGTAGTAAGTCGTATTGTCCTTCATAGTCTACTTCAACTAATTCGCCACCAGCGGCAAATTGAGTTAACCACTCTGAACCGCCTGCCCAGTAAACTTGTTCCGCTACACGACTTTTTGCTGGGCTGACAATATCAGTTTCTTCATAACGAAGACCTAAGTTTACAAATACGTCGTAGTCGCTAACGTTAAATACCCAGTTGCTAGAAAGGTAAACACTAATGGTTTCTTCTTCTACTTCGTTAGTTGGGAAGTTATCAAAGCTACCAATTCGGTAATAATCACTACCAATTACGTCTTCGGTCAAATAAGCACTTTGACGAGCAAATGCTTCATCAAGGTCATAAGTGTAAGCATAACCTGGCGCTACGCCGTTAGGACCAAATGAAAATTCGTCAAGGAATCCGCTTAAATCAACCCTTTCGAACATCGCATCTGGGAAAATTTCAGCGAATGTACCGTTGTTAAAGCCAGGTGCATTGGCGTTATTAGAGCCGCCCCAACCACTGAGTGTTTGTTTAGTGTAAGCCGCACCAAATTTAACGGTTTCAAGACCAATATCTGTATAAGTAAATAATTTACCGTCTAATTGTACTTGAGAAACTTCTGACTCACCTGGTGTTCTGGTAAAAATACTGAAGTTAGAACCAATTTGATTTGGACTTACTTCTTGTGTGCCGTTGTTCCAATTAATATTAAAACCTGGTACATCGCCTTCGCGGAAAAAGTATTCTTTAGTAGATAGCTCTGCTGATCCCAAAATAATACGGGCATTAGAGTTTAAGCCAGGATCTTTACCGTTATCAGTGGTGGTTTTTGAAGTATGCGCATCAAAGTTAAAACTAAGGTTTTCTGTTGCTAACCATTCAACATTAATACCGGTTGCTTTTGAGTCTACCTCGGCAGTTTCACGAAATGCCGTGAATGAGGCATCATCACCAGCTGAGTTATAGTAAATAGCGGTGCCATTTTCATCTAGCTCATAGGCATTACCATTACCACCAAATGAGCCGTTCCAAATACCCCACGATAGTGAGTTATTACCTGTTGTTGCATTTGAGATTGTGTGATCTAGTGTAAACGTTAAGTTATCTGTTGGTGCAAACTGAAAAGTGGCTTGCGCATTCAAACGTTCACGCTGAATATCATCTTTTGAAAAGCTGACTTCTTGTGGGAAGAAAGCGGCAGATACAAATTCACCATTATCCCCAGCATTTGGATCGAAAAACTGCTTAGCTGGATTACCGTCAGCATCCATTGGACGGTTATCAATTATGTTTTCAGCATCAACCGATAGGTTAGGGTTAACTAACCAAGAGCGTACATTGGCTGCTTGGCGCTGAAAATCACGGCGGTGGTATGAAAAGTTAGCTGAAAAACCAAACATTTCGTCAGCAAAAGTATTGCTGTAAATACCTGCAATTTCAGGTGTTACTTCATCACCTTCTTCTACCGATGTATCGTGAATGCCTTTAGCCATCAATGAAAAGCGCTGACCCGGCTTTTGTAGAGGCTTAGCGGTAACAATATTTACAGTTGCACCAAGGCCACCTGTTGGTGTATCAGCACGCGCTGTTTTCATAACTTCTAATGAACTAACGCCTTCAGATGATAAGTTCTCAAAATTAAATGAACGTGTAAAGCCAGTGCCCGCCATTTGACGGCCGTTAAGTGTTACAAGATTAAATGATGGGCCAAAACCACGTACGGTAATTTGGCTACCTTCACCGTTTGAACGACTCACCGATACACCCGTAATACGCTGTAGTGATTCTGCTAAGTTAGTATCTGGGAATTTACCCATTTCTTCAGCAGAAATGGCATCTACCACGCCTGATGCATCGCGTTTTACGTCCATTGAACGAATGAGAGAGCCACGAATACCTTTTACTTCAATAACTTCTAGTTCAGGTTCGGCAGTATTTTCTTGCGCAGCATAAGCGAAGTTAAATGTGCTTGCAGCGATGATAAGTGACACAGAAGCCGCTATTTGGCTTTTTTTAAACTTATTTGTGTTCATAATTGCTCTGCTTTTACTAAATTTTTTACGGTAAGTAGGTGCTTATACGCACCTACCATAAAGTGATTCTTAGTTATGGAATGCCAATGAATGCGTTATCTACACGATAAACAGCGCCTTCACCTGTGTCCCAAGTTGGATAAATCATCACCACATCTAATGCACTAACATCTAAACCTGCACCCGCTAAATCAGCAAGGGTAAAGGTATATGTTTGCCATTCACCAATAGTAGGTTCTACACTTTCGACGCTGTCAGTTAATGGAATTTCGACAGCAGAGCTACCGTTATCAGACTCAACTTTGAAATTCCAAACTGAATCAAGATTATTTGGTTTTGAGATCACCTTTAACTCAAACGCTATTACACCGTTTTCTAATATCGAAGTAGCATCGAATGCTTCACCGCTTCCGCCTGCAGCTGTGCGGCTATTAAAGCCCATTACTGTTGCTGTTGCGCCAATAGTAAACTCAGCCGTTAAACCGTGTTCTTCATCATCCATTACTTCAACCGGTTTTGAACCACCACAACAATCCCACATTGGCCAATCTAGGTTTTGTTCATC
The DNA here is from genome assembly GCF_037162485.1 of Pseudoalteromonas sp. B160. NCBI lineage: Bacteria > Pseudomonadati > Pseudomonadota > Gammaproteobacteria > Alteromonadales > Pseudoalteromonadaceae > Pseudoalteromonas > Pseudoalteromonas sp. B160. The sequence continues at coordinate 326,250 of NZ_JARLUX010000002.1, forward strand.
ACTGAAAAGATCGACTTTTGGTAAGTCACCTTCAATAGTTACATTGGTAATTAAGTACTCGGCACCGCCACCTGTTTGCCATGTAGGAAATACCATTAATACATCAATAGCACTTATATCGAGGCCTCTTTCTTGTAGTAAAGAAAGTGGAAACGTATAGGTCTGCCATTGGCCAGTAACAGGTGTTACACCTTCATTACTTTCGCTAAGTGGGACGTCGCCCGTATTAGGGCCGCCATCACCGGCTTCAGCCTTTAATAACCAAGTAGTTGAAGATGTTGGAGGAGTCACTACTTTCATATCAAATGATACACGACCATTTAAATCAAGCAGTAAAGAAGCATCAAATGGAGACGATGACCCTGCAAAGCCATCAGGGAAGTGACCGCCACGGGTTGAAAAACCTAATACTGTACCGTTATTATCGTTGATATTAAATTTAACTACGTCGCCTTTGTCAGCGTCGGTAATGGTTTCTGGTGTGGTTCCGCCACAACAATCCCAAGCGATCCAGTTTGCGTCTAAGCTACCATTAAAAATATCAAGGTTTTTTGCAACACCATCACTTGGTGGAGTAGGTACAGGCGCTTTACCTTCAACAAGTGCATCTTCTAAGTTGTCGTAACCTGGGCGTACTGTCTCACAGCCTTTACCTGTGTCAGTATTAGCTGCACATTGATAAACGCGTACGTAATCAATCTCAAAGCTTTGACCCTCTGCAAATGCTGCAGCGTCAACGCCTAAGTTATTTACGTTTTCCGGCCAATCACCACCAACGGCGTTATTTAAAATAAGGTAAAAGTCTTTATCAAAGGGGGCATTATCCCAATGTGTTGTAAGCTCGCCATTACCTTGTTCAAAGTATTCAGCAAACCAGCCTTTATGTTTTAGGCCAACAGCTTCGTCTTTTGAGTTATAACGAACTTCAGAACGACGTTGTGTGGCATATAAGTAGTCATCTACGTACCAACGAATTTCGCCCTCTTGCCATTCAATAGCGTAAGTATGAAAATCGTCAGCAGGGTTCATCCCCTCTGCAAATGTGTACGCTTTACCAGAGTTCGAGTTGTTAGGCCATTCACGACCATAGTGAAGTGTGCCATGAATATTAGCTTCAACGGTGCCATCTTCAGCAACTGTTTTTAAATTTACCGCTTCTAAAATATCAATTTCGCCAGAGCGCGGCCATGTACCATATACTTCATTAGTTGGCATCATCCAAAAAGCAGGCCAGCTACCTTGCCCTGAAGGCAACTTTGCACGCATTTCAAAACGACCATAAGTAAAATCAGCGTTGTAGCGGGTGTTCAAACGTGCCGATGTATAAGGCTTTTCGGCACCTTCATCGGCCGGTAAGGCGACTATGTTTAGTACACCGTCTTTAATGAAGGCATTTTGTTCACTGTCGGTGTAACATTGTTTTTCGTTGTTACCACCACCGGCACAATTTAATTCAAAGTTCCACTTGTTAGAATCAATACTTGCGCCATCAAATTCGTCACTCCAAACCATTTGCCAATCAGAAACCGGCTTTTGTGGATCGACTTTTGTGAAGTCAGATTTTGTCTCAGCACTTCCACCACAGCCAAATAGCATGGTCATGGATATTGCCGCAACAAGGCGGCTTACTTTGGTTGTTGTCATGTTCATTAGTTGAACCCCAGTATCGACAAAAATTTAAAAGTACTTCGTTGTGGTTGTTATTGTGTCTACGAACGAAGTTGTAAGCGCTTACATTTATCAGTGTGTGTGTTGTAAGCGCTTACATAGAGTATGCTAAGGTTGTAATTTGGTCAACAACAGACTGCTTATTTTTTTAACTTTAAGTTTACATTACCTGCTTTTTTAGTTTTAAACTGAAAAGTTATTTAATTTTTAAATAACTTCAGAATAGCAATATATTAATGGAGATAGAGTTTTAGTCTAATAATATCAGTGAGTTGTTATTTTTTAGTGCCATCAAAATATTAAAAGTGAATCCACATGCTAATTAACAATATTTTTCTGTTATCGCTCAAAGGTATCTAATAGTAGGCATTTATGTTTATTAATTGGTTTTCAAAGGTCAGCGTTGAGTAATCAAACCAGCAGTTAATAACTTTAACAGCTGAACTGCCTAAATATTACTCTAGTGGCTTTGAGCCTGCTTCTAAGACTTTTAACAATACAGCTTTAAAGCGCTTAAAATCTTCAATATGGGGTAAATGACCTAAATCAGTCAGTTCAAATAGTTGGCTGTGAGGAATTAATGCCGCGGCTGATTTACCTAATTGATCGTAGCGGCCAAGTTCATAATCTACTCCTTGTTTCTTCCAGTTACGGCCAGGTCCTGTTCTGTCTCTTGTACCTATAATTAGTGAAACAGGCATAGTGAAGTTTTTAAACTCGGTGATAACGGGTTGAGTAAAAATCATGTCGTATGTTTTTGCGTTAACCCACGCTACTAGCTCTTTATCTGGGCCTTGAATTTGTCCGGTGATAAAATTCGTCAGAGCAGCAAATTGGTTATTCCATTTTCCGTCATAGTAATTTTTTTGCTGGTATGCTTTTACCCCGGCAGGTGTTTTAGCTAACTCATTTTTATAAAAAAAGTTAGTGTCTTTGTAATCAACAAATTGCAGGTAATTTTCAAGGCCAATAGGGTTGAGTAAAATTAATTGTTGGGTTGTTTGTGGATACATAAGCGCAAAGCGACTTGCCAGCATGCCGCCCATAGAATGACCCAATACAATTGATTTATTTATATTAAGTTGGCTCATTAAAGCATGGGTGTGACTAGCTAAGGCTGCAAAAGAGAACTGATAATCTCGTGGTTTAGATGATTTTCCAAAACCAATTTGGTCAGGTATCAGCACGCCATAACCGAGTTTTTGTAGCAATAGTGCAGTTTCAGTCCAGTAATGAGCGTTAAAGTTTTTACCATGCATTAAAGTCATAACGGGTTTACCAGCCTTTGCAGGTAAGTAAATATACGCCATTTTTAACGACAGCCCTTGTGAGTCAAGGTTAAAATAGTCAACGTCAAAATCGTAATTATAGTTGCTTAATAATGCGTCATAGCTCAGTGGTTGCGGCGCTTGTGCATTTGCAATACCGAAGACAAAACATAAACTTAATAGCCATATTCTATACATAAGATCCCTCAATGATTTAAATTAAATCTGTCAAAACATATCTTCACATACTAAGCGAATAAACTCTAAAATTTAATACTATAAGTTAAGGCTTCCTTTGCTTATTCATCGGTAACCCTTATTGAGTATACGCTTTAAGCTGCTTCGGCCACGAATCTGTGTTGGGTGATGAAGTATAAAAGGCACGGTTAAATCGTAATAAAAAAAGCCCAGCATTGTTGCTGGGCTTTATTTTTATAGCTTCTTATTCTAGAAACTGTAACTCATTGATACCCACAAGCTGCGTGCTTTTTGGGTGGTATTGTAATCAGATGTACATTCGTACTCTTCCTCTGAGGTTGCTAATAAGCAAGTACGGCTTGATAAGTCGTCATCTAACAGATTATTAATACGGGCATTTAATGCTAGGCTATCATTAATTTTATAACTTGCTGCTAAATGATATAGATCATAGGCTTTGTAGTAGAGCTTTTGTGTTTCAGGGCCCTGTGGACCAGACACATTTGCCGTACCACGGTAACGATCGCTGCGGATTTCAGAAATAAGTGAAATACTCAAATCATCCAATGGTTGCCATGCAAGCGTTAAGTTATACATATTTTTAGGTGTATTAACTAAAGGTAGTCCTTCATCACGGCCACTTTTCACTTCACTATCGGTGTAAGTAAAGTTCCCACGTAGTGACAACTGTTCAATAATCTGCCAATTAGCAGCAATTTCAACACCACGAGTAGCTGATTTATCTACGTTAGCAGCTTGCGTAAAGGTGGTGCTACCGATGCCAGCCCAACCTTCGCCAATTTCAACACAAGGTTCATCAGCTATGGCCACTTCACAGTTTGGTAAGTTATCTTGGTTAATGATTTTGTCTTTAAAATCATTGTAAAACACCGTTACGTTACCACTAAAACTATCACTGCCATTAAAGTAAGCAGCCATTTCGTAGTTTACACTGGTTTCTGGTTGTAAGTCTGGCGTGCCAACAAAAGGTTTAGTACCTTGGCCACCAAAACCTGTAATACCAGAGAATAGTTGGTTTGGCTCAGGGGTTTTGTAACCTGTGCTGATACCACCTTTGAAAGTCCATTCATCAGCAGGAGAGTAGGCTAAATAAGCGCGAGGACTAACTTGTGAGCCAAAGATATTATGATGATCATAACGAGCGCCGAAAGTTGCAGTTAGATTTGTGGTAATTTCCCAGTTATCTTCAGCAAATACAGCTGTTTGACGATGATCTTGAGTCGTACCTTCACGGAAGCCATCCCCGTACATACCAAATACACCATCTTCCATTTCGGCATCAAAATATTGTGCGCCTACTACAAAATAGTGGTTATCTATATTTGATTCAAACTTAGTATCAATAATTAAGTTATCAAGTTTTAGTGTACGCATTGGGCGTGGTAAAAAAGTCTCATCAAGTTGAGCGTAAATTGCATCCGTTAGTTCTGGCTTGTCGATGCCTTGATCTTGTACTGCTTGGTCCCAAATGGCCTGCACACCTAAACGCTCTTGTACATTAAGAGGTAATGAGCGACCAAAGTTTTCACTGCTGCTTTGGGTAATGCTGCTGGTCAGCGTACCAACATCGTATCGACCAACATGTGCAAATACAAATTGCTCACGTTCAACGCGTTGATATGGAGTATAACCAACGCGTGGCTGTACAATGCCTTTGCTAACACGCCATAAACTGACTGGGCTATCTAACGTACCCGTTTGACCTTCGGTGTTATCGTAACGCTGTTTGGCTATGTCGTACTCAAAGGTGATTTCATTCTGATTATTGATCAGGTAGTTTATTGTTGCGCCGGTATTCCAGTTACGTGCTGCAACGATTTTTTTATCGCCAAAACTACCATCATCAACCCACATGCTGCCATCTGGAAGTGGTAAACTTTCGCTGTAAGTTGGCTCACTTTCTTGACGGTCATAAAAACTACCACGGATCCCGTAAGTTAAACCCTCAACGCCGCTTGGTCCGGTCAAATATATATCGACTTTATTATCGTTACCGTATTGATCGTCTTGTTGGATATTACTGCTTACCGTGACGCTACCATGGGTGCTATCAAGATTTTTACGAGTGATAATATTGATTACACCACCGATTGCATCAGCGCCATATAAAGTGGACATTGGGCCACGAACGACTTCAATTCGCTCGATAGCCTCAAGTGGCGGCATATACATAAATTGGCTGTTACCAAAGTTGTTTGGGCCTATATTACCTACGTCACTTTGACGGCGGCCATCAATAAGCACTAGAGTATAGCTTGCGGGTAAACCACGCATGGTAATACTAATATTACCGTTTTTATCTTGTCCGGCACCAACATCGATACCTTCGATATCACGAAGCGCATCAGCAAGGCTAGTAAATGGCTTATTTTGTAGATCTTCGCGAGAGACAACTGAGACACTTGCAGGTGCATCTATTAATTTTTGCTCATAACCAGAAGCGGTGACAACCATCACTTCCATATTTTCAGCTGTGTCATCATCAGCAATAAGTGTTGTTGATGTTAATAATGCACTGATCAGTGAGGCCAGATAAAGCGGGCGGGATTTCATTGTACTTCCTTCATGACAAGAATAAAGATTATTAATCTAATAAGTAACCAAGGTGGGTATGATAACAATTATCAGTTGTATATTCAATTGCGAAATATATACATTCAATGAATGATTTTCATATTAAATAAAGGTGGGGATGGAGCATGAGCATTAAAAAACCCAGCGTTTGATGCCGGGCTTAGTTAATTTAAGAGTATTTGCTTAGCCAAGTATTGACCGTGTTAGAGGTGCCTAATAAATGCAAATGGTATAGAGTTGTAGCTATTTAGAGAGCTTTATAAATTAAAGCGGGCACATATAGCAGTTAACTCATCGCATCATTATACTTTTCGGCTAGACTTTCTTTTTGACTTTCGGTTAGCGCTTTACCGGCTAGTTGAAATACTTCATGTTCTTCTTCAGCAAGATGATGATGTACAAGATGATGTAATTTTTTAGCGGTCACAAGCCACGCTGGTGAGCTCATATCAGTTTCTTCAAGTTGCTCAATCAATTCATCAAGTTCATGATGCTCTGCAATACTATGACGGGCTTTTTCATGGGTTAAATCATCAAACATCAAAGGATTGTAGAAATAACGCTCTTCAAATTTAGCATGTTCTACTAACTCATGTTTTAAATTATCCATAAGAGACTGTCTATTCGGTGACTCCCCTGGGTTTTTATCAGCGCATCGACAAGCGAACGTTGTTTATCGTGATCATTACGAAGTGCTTCAAAAATATTCATGGGTTTTCCTTGCTTTACTCATTAATTACAATGAATATTGCAAGACAGAAGCCAACTTTTAAGTTGTTGTAATATATTGATTTAATTTTTATATTTTAGCTTGTTAGGATGTTTTCTTGTAAAAATTACCGAGTTAGGTCTTTATATTACATCCATATACATTGTTATTCAAAAGCAAAAAGGCCAACATGAATGTTGGCCTAAAAGCATATTTACACAAAATAAGAGAGTTATTTATTGGCGTCTTTTACCGCTTTTAACTTGCCTGCATGGTCAATCTCGAATGCTGGCATGTCTTTTTTGCCGTCAATTAAATAGTTATCCATCCAACGCATTAAACGTAAACTGTAATCATATTGCGCGGCTACTTTACGGTTACCATGACCTTCGCCTGGATAGTATACAAGGCGTACATCTTTGCCTTGTACTTTCATATAACGGTACAGTTCCATTGATTGTGCAGGGTGTACACGAGGATCATCTTTACCATGCATGATCAGTAATGGTGTTTTAGACTGGCCAGCCCAGTAAATAGGGCTGCGCTCTAAATACCACTGCCATTTATCCCATGGGTATGAACGTGCATGCACAAGATTCATTTCGTTGGAAATATCAGTAGTTCCAAATTTAGATAGTTGGTTGGTAACACCTACAAACATTACGCTCGCAGCAAAGTGTTCAGTTAATTTTGTTGCGGCCCATGCTGATGCATAACCACCATAAGAGCCACCCGTAATACCAACACGTTTAGTATCAACTAAGCCCATTTCAACAAGATGCTGTTTAAAGTCAATTAAGTCGTCAAACTCTTTACCTGCATAGTCGTTTTGACCAAGCTTTGAATAATCAACGCCTTTACCTGTAGAGCCACGGTAATTTGGGTAAAAGACAGCATAACCACGTGCAGCCCCCATTTGACCTGGGCGCGAGTAGTTTGTTACCCAACCGTCTTTGTCATGGCTTTCAGGGCCACCGTGCACTGACATGATCAATGGATAGCGCGTGCCTTTATCATAATCTAATGGGTAGACTAATATGCCATCAATCTCAACACCGTCGCGAGCCTTAAGTGAAATAGTTTCTTGCTTAGCAAAACGTTTGTCATTCAACCAGTTGTTTGAATCCGTTAAACGTTGTGCTTTAGAACCACGAATAATGAATACTTCATTTGGGTGCTTTGCAGTGTTTGCACGTAGCGCTAAGGTTTTATCTGAATCAGAAATACTCAGATTTGATGCAATAAATTGGCCTTCATTAATAATTTTTTTGTATTTATTAGAGCCGGTTTTAATGCTAGCGACAAAACTTTGCGTACCTACATTGGCAATAAAATTAAGCGTGTTGCGTTTATGTGACCATTCAAAATCAACGATATGACCCATGAAATTAGGTAACCAATCACTTACTTCACCTGTTTTTGTGTCAGCTAAAAATAAACGACCAGCTGCTGGATCATGCTTATCTTCGGCACCTAGAATTGCGATGTAACGACCATCATGAGACAGTTCAGCACTGTCTAATTTACCTTCAGTAGCAAACGACATCGTCACTTGATTAGTCGCAATATCAAATAAGTGCCATTGTGATTTAGTGTATTTGTCGTCAATTAGCGCTGTAGGCTGGGTTTTTACTAATAACTTATCGCCTTTTGCGGCCCAGTTTACATCACTTACATAGTTCGCAACGTTAAGCGCTGTTGGTGTCAGAGGTTTATCTGTTTTGGCTAAATCGACAATAAATAGTTGTTTATCTTTTAAGCCTAGCTCATACACCTCAGCCATAAAGCCTAATTTTTTTAGCTCTTTTTCAGATTTATCAGCCGCTGGCATAGCTAAAATAGCGAGTTGTTTGTTATTCGGGCTTAACTGATAGCTAGAAATTGATGTGTCTTTAAGCGATAGTACTTTTTGCGCTTGACCACCATCCACTGGAATTTGATATAACGCGGTAAACTTGTCGTCTTTAAGTTTTGCTAAAAAGTAGATCGTTTTGCTATCGTTTGACCATTGAATACTCTTGATACTTACAGAGCCGGTAATGAAAGGACGCTCGACACCTTCATCATCGACGACATAGAGTTCGCTGTAATTGGCGCCATTCTCGTCGACGTATAATTCACGTGGCACTGAGCGGGTAAATGCAACATTGTCACCATCTGGACTAATGCTGGTTTGAATAACTGACTGAATTTTAGGGATATCTTCTACAGTAAGCGATGTGGCTGCAAATGCCAGTGAGCTTGAGAGTCCAAGAGCCAGTGCTAGGCTAGTTTTTATCATGAATTTTCCTTCGCATGTTTTAATTATCGAAGGATTATAACAAGGTGTACCTTAAATGCTAAAATATGCGATTAATACGCAAACATTGTCGGCTAATGGCTGTAGCGCACACCAACATAAAAGCGACGGCCATTTTGATAAATGCCCGTTGGCGCATATTCATTACGCTCATAAAGGTAAGTGATCTCATCGGTGAGGTTTATCGCTTCAATAACAAAATCAAGGCTATCAGATATTTTAAAAGTGACGCTACCATCAAGTTGGCCAAAATCATCCATCATAGTCTCTCCCACACCCGTGGCAAAATGTGTGCGATAGTTATACGCCAAGCGTGAGCTTAGCCAATCATTTTCATAATAACTGGTTAGATTAATAGTGTGTTTTGAGGTGCCGGTACATAATCGTCGCGCGCTGATGTGCTATCTGTTCGGTCGCCATCAACAAACGTATAGTTGGTGATCAAGCCAAAACCATAGATAAGCTCTTGTTGATAGCCAATCTCAACACCGCGAATAGTACCACCACTGCCATTGATTGGTCTGTCAATGGTCATTTCAATGCCTTCATGTTGTTCAATGGTACGTTTAAATTCAACAAATGATTCGACATCTTTATTAAATAACGCCACAGAAAGGAGGGCAGCATCATTAAAATACCACTCAACGCTTAAATCAAATTGATTGGCTCGATAGGGGTCTAAGTCAGGATTGCCTCCTTGACCCTGTGCTTGAGTGACATTGTAATTAGTTGAAGGCATTAAATGATTATACTGAGGACGTGACATTACGCGTGCGGCGCTGATACGGGCGATCAGGTTCTCATTCAAATCAATACTGATATTGGCGCTGGGTAATATATCGACATAATTTTTATTATGTTGCTGCCATGCAAAACTTTCTTGTTGTTCAACCGGTGAACCAATACGTTTATAAGCACCAGCGTCTTGCCTAGTATTTACAAGCCTTACGCCAAGGTTAGCACGGTAGTCATCACCATCTAGCATCAATTTAACATAACCTGCGGTGGTGCGTTCTTGAATATCAAATCTGCTAGCTTTTTCTTGTTGTTTTATAAAGTCGATAGTTTGGAAGTCTTTTGATAACGCACTAATATTGGCGAAGCTATAATTTCTGAGGGTATATTGATCACCAATATCGGACAAAAAGCCATGGGGAAAACTAGCAGGGTAATCCGCTAACGTCCAATCAAGCTGTTGAGCTATACCATCAAATGCGCCATTGAATGAACGGTAACGAATAAAATCGCGTTGATGGTCGCGGTATTTTGCACCTACTTTAATCGCGCTGATGATAGAATGATCAACTGCGCGTTCAAAATCACCTTGTAAATAGAGCTCTTGATCATTGGAATCTTGGCTGTCGTTACGTGCTTCTGTCAGTTGCCAAGCCTGTGCATCAAGGGGAGAAACATCATAATTGGCAATAATATTTTTACGCTCAGTGGTGTTTACGCTAAAAGCAGTATTGGCGGAAAATTGCGATGTGTGATCTTGCTTAGAGCCACCACCGCCTTTGGTAAAACCAATTTGGTATTGGTTCTGCCAAAGGTGTGCTTGTTGACTGACAATTAAATGCACACTGCTGGTATTTATTTCAGATTCTCGCCAAATAGCTTCCATTGCAGTACTAAAAGGCAGGTTTTGTGCATTTTGCTCAGGCACTTGTGAATAGCGGGCGTAAGTTAATGTGTTATCACTTATACGAGCATCACTGATATGGCCACCTCTGGCAAACACGCTACTGGGTTGCCATAAAAAGTTTTGGTTACTGTTATCGGCATTAAGTACTGAATACAAGGTATTAAGTTGAATATTCCAATCTAAGTTTGGTTGATATTCAAAATTCGCAGTTGCACTAGTCAAAATACGTTGTTGCTGGAAAATAGCTGAGCCACCTCCGCCAGGTGTCCAAATATTTTTTATATCTGCGGTGTTATCGTCACTTGCTGTGAGCGTACCATCTGTATTTTGTTGGAAGTTTTGCTCATGCCAACCCCAAGATTCAAGACCATCACGACGCAATGAACGTTGATTACGCGTGAAAGTTATCAGAGCACCAAAATTTTTATCTGGATTAGTCCAGTTATAAAATGCAGCCAGTTGTGGGTCAAACTCGCCAGATAAATCATTGTATTGTATTTGTGCGTTGGCAACAAAATGATTACGTTCGGTATGCAATGGACGCTGAGTTTTTATATTGACAGAGCCACCGAGTGACCCCTCGTTATGGTCTGCTTGCGGGGTTTTATAAACTTCAAGCGAAGATACTAAATCAGCAGGTAATAATGTGTAGTTAAAACCTCGGTTTGGCTGAGTTGAGATCCACCAATCGGCCGAGGCAATGGCTTGGCCATTCAAAAAAGTACGATTTTGCTCAGGTGTTGTGCCCCTGACACCGACACGCTCACCTTCACCTTGTGCACGCGATAGTGAAATTCCGGTAATACGTTGCAATGCTTCGGCAACATTTTTATCTGGGAACTTACCAATATCTTGTGCACTAATTGCTTCTATGATTGATTGGCTATCACGTTTATCTTGCAGTGTTTTGATAGCGCTGTCATGAAAGCCCCTAATTTGAATTGTTTCTAATTTTTTTCGTCGCTGGTAACAGGGGATTTGCCATACTCATAAATGAGCAGAGTGTGAAGAGAATCGTCATGTTAACAAAATTGACTGCTTTTATCGGCATATTCGACCCAGTTGAAGCGACATTAAAAATTATGCTGCAGCTAAGTACTTATAAGATAAGTGCTTAGCTGCGGGCTATGTTATGATTTACTGTACTTGCTTATAATACGCCTTCTTGGCTTATTTAACCATAGATTAACGTGTGTAAAAAACGAACTATGCCAACACCCGAGCTAAAACAGTTATTACTTAATGATGTACTCGTTGACTTTACTGCCTTAAAAGTGAAAGTGGCAGGGCGTTGGTGCGCGGTTGAAGCAAAGCAATTGATGTTGCTAAAATTATTACTTGAGCATCAAGGCCAAGCGGTTCCTCGTGATATAATTATGGATAAGATTTGGCCAGAAGTGGTGGTCAGTGATAACTCGGTGAGCCAGCTGGTCACCCAACTGCGTAAAAGTTTAAAGGATGATAAAAACACCGCGCTCTTTATTAGAACTGTCCCGCGAGTTGGCTATCAATTAATAGCACAAGTAAGCGATGCCCCGACATTATTAGACAAAGTCACACCAGTAACGCCACGTACATCCGTTTTATTTATTACGCTTGGATTAATTTTTGGCACCATCATTACACTTATTAGTCAGTATTTACTTGCACCTAAAGCGCCGAGTTTAAATTATGAGTATCAATCACGGATCACCTCAGCTCCTGGTGCAGAAGTATTTTTACGTTATTCCCCAAATGGTAGATATTTAGCGTTTAGCCAGTCAAACGAGCAGCAAAGTCAGTTTGATTTGGCGGTTTATGATCAACAAAGTAAAACTGTCCACAGTATTAAAAACTCAGGTTATTCTGAAGAAGCGCCAGTATGGTCTCCGGATGGTAAATGGCTGGCATATTTTAGATATGATCCACTGAGCTGCGATATTCGGGTGATCCCTGTATCTAACGCAATTGAAACGTGGCGTTTGAGTCCCGAGTTTAAATTGACCCGCTGCCAACAACGCCACGGCCCAACCAAACTACATTGGGTTGATGAGAATACGATTTACACCACTCATTGGCAGGATGAGCAGCCACGGCTAGTAAAATATACCTTAGCATTTACACCTACGCCAACTTTATTAGAGCAGCAAATCGTAGGGGATTTTAAACCAATCACTTTTGATATTAACAAGCATAATAAAATGCTGTTACTGGAAAAAGATCAAGGCTGGTTTAGCGTTAGTGAAGTTGATTTAACACAATCACTTAAGCGTACTGAAATAAAGCGCAGTCGTCATAGTCATGCGCCGTTATTATTTGACAGTGAAGACAATTATTATTGGCTCGGGGATGATGCATTACGCCGTTATGACTATCAAGGTAATGAACAACTAGTTCACCAACCGCTAGGCTTTGTTGCCGATTTAGCGGTTAACCCGCAAACAGGCGATATTGCCCATGCTGAAGGACAAGCGCGCGTTAATTTGTATCAAATTGAACTCGATTTTACTCAGGATTTGCCTCAGATCCGTAATGCTGTACAACTGTCATCGTCGGCACGAATGGATATTTTACCTGCGGTATCTCCCGACGGGCAGCAAAGCGCGTTTATTTCATTACAGCGCAGAGGGATCACGGGCTTTACTCATATAGAAGTATGGCTTAAGCATAAACAACGTAAAACCGCGAACTTGATCGCTACTCTGCCCAGTGATATTACGCCAAAATACCTGCTTTTTTCTCCTAATGGTGACAACGTATTATTGGCTGACGAGCAACAAAATGTGTATTTGATCAATACTTTTTCGCGGCGCTTAGTACCAATAATTTCGGGTTTTGAGCAGCTTAATGCAGTGCATTGGTCGCCAGATAGTCACAGTATTTATTATCAAGTTAAAAAGCAACAAAGCACGAATGAACAGGCACAATGGCAAGATTGGCGTTATGATATTCAGCAGATGAGTAACTCATTGGTTGCTGATAGCGTTAAGTTTGAAACCTTAGACGAAGAACATCCATTGTGGCAACTTAATAGCTCGTATTTAGAACATGATTTACACGTGCGAACTTATCTATCAGCGGTGTTAGAGCAGCAATTACCATTAGCGCAATTATTGCCATCACTTGAGTTATTTAAGCCTGCGGTATTTAAACATGGTATTTATTATGTACTCCGTCAAGGGCATCAATTATTGCTGTATTGTTATTTAACAGAGCAAAAGCGTAATGTGTTTATAAAAGAGCTTGGTGTTTATGGTTACGACATTGATATTAATTTAAATATCAGTAGTTCAACAGACGGGCGTCAAGTGGTATTTAGTCAAGTGGATGGCATTGAAACTGATATTCTATTACACAAAGCAGTTAAGGTAGTGTCGCCATAAATTGTTTGATTCGGCTTTGATCCCAGTTACGAGCATTCGCTTCTTTTAGAGCACTATTAGCCAGTTTTTTAGCGTGTTGCGGTTTATTACTAGCAGCTTGAATTCGCGCTTTTAGTAGTAATAATTGTGGGTGTTCACTATCATCTATCAGTGCTGAATTTAATGCGGCAGTTACTTGTTGGGCGGGCTTTTTTAACTCAAAAAGCAATAAGGCGAGATCGCGTTTGGCACTAAACAAGCCTTGCTCTGTTGCAGCTTTTAACCATTTTAAGGCCTTATTAGGCGCATAATCCACATATTGGCTATTGAGTAACTCTCGGCCTAAACGGTATTGCGCATTAGCAAAGCCACTTTGTGCTGCGAGCACAATCCAATTCAATCCTTTTTCACGATCAACTTTACCGTACTCGCCGCGAAGCATATTTGCGCCAATACGATACTGCGAATTAGCATAGCCATTGACAGCTGAACGCAGTAGTAATTCACTGTTAGCATTTGCTTGTTGCCAGTGATATTTCAATAATCTAGTTGCGTTGTAGTCGTCAGAACTTAGCCAATTGGCAATATAATATTGCACTAAGGCGTTACCTTGTTCGGCGGCATCAATTAAGTCTGAAATTTTTTCATTGTATTCACGTTGTTGGCTTTTGAAGCTTTGTTCATACTGTTTACCTTTATAGGTCGTAAAGTGATACAGTAGAGAACGGTTGTAATAGGGCAATGTTTGGCTATCACCTTGATATTTCCAACGTTTAACTGCGTTGATAATGGCTTTATCAAAGGTTTTTTCAGGGTATGAATCAATTAAGGAAACATCTGTTACTGCGCCGCTTTTATCAATATCAAACTCTAACCAGACCCAGCCTTCGATACCATTTTTATAGGCATGTTCTGGGTATTTTGGCTCTACAGTATAGCTACGTTGTGGACTCGCATGAGGGGCTGGACTGGCGTTTAATTCTGGCCGTAATTGTCGGTCATACCACTGAAAGCTGAGTTGTTTTAGCAGTGCATTATAGGCATCATCAAGAGGTTGTTGATTGTTACTCTGTCTGGCTATCAGCATTGCAGTATCGCGTGCATCAAGTAAGCCAAAATCTGCCGCTAAACTAAACCAGGCATAGGCTTGGGCTTTATTTTTTTCAACCCCTTGGCCATGTAAATGCATAACAGCAATATTGTAAATTGCATCGGCATTACCCAAATAGGCTAATTGTTGGAATTCGCGCTTCGCATCGTTGAAGTTTCTCTGATGGTAATCGAGAGTTGCACTCAGTAAGTCAGCTTTAGTCTGGAACACAAAAAATAGGCAAAGCAATACAATTAAGAATTTGTAACGACAAAATCTTGTTGTTTGTTTATTGTAATGACTAACTGTGCTTTCTGACACGTATTATGCTTCGCCGATGTTGATCGAGTAACTTTTTTACCTATTGATTGTACTTGTTTTGTTTATTATTACTAGCGCCTTTGTGCTACTAATAATGGTAATTTCCTAAGCATGAAAAAAAGCAGGCAGTCAAATGACTACCTGCTTTAAACCCCTGGGCATAGGGGCGATGCCGTCCTTGGCGAGAGTCGAATACCTGTGTTAGCTTGGAGTTCGACAAAAATGGATATTAAAAGTTAAAACGTACTCCGGCTACAAAACGACGACCATCCGCGTAAACACCGGTCAGTGCTTGTTGCACACCTTTTTCTTGATAGCTAAAGGTATGCTCGTCTGTTAAATTAATTGCCTCTAACACAAGCGCTAGATTATCGTTTACGTTATAGGTAAAGTTCGCATCCACCTGACCATAATCATCAACATAACCATGGCCTTGGCCTGAGTTGTAACCAGTACGGAAGTTATATGAAATACGGGTACTAAAGGTTTCTGTTTCATAGTAAGTACTTAAATTGACTGTGTGTTCAGAGTTACCTGGAATAATCGTATCATTGCCATCTGCATCTTTTGCTTCACCATCGACAAATGTGTAGTTAGCATTTAAGCCAAAACCATCAAGGATTTCTTGTTGATAACCAAGTTCAAGACCTTGGATACGACCCGAACGACCGTTAGTCGGGCGGTTTACTAAGATCTCAACACCTTCATGTATTTCAAGATTTGGTGAAACATCTAAGAAAGATTGAATATCTTTGTAAAATACAACAGCTGAGAATAAACCTGCGTCACTGAAATACCATTCAACCCCAGTATCAAACTGGGTTGCACGATATGGGTCTATATCAGGGTTACCACCGCTGCCTGTCTGTGTTTCGAGGTTATAAGAGGTTGAAGGAGTCATTGATGCATAATCTGGACGCGACATAACACGTGCTGCACTGAAGCGCAGTAGTACATCGTCATCTAAATCAATTGCTAGATTGATGCTCGGTAAAATATCAAAATAGTCACGGTCATCATTGGTCCATACTTCCGAGCCACTTTCACCTACATAGGCTGCCGTTGATTGCTGAGTTTGCACCAAACGAACACCTAAGTTACCGCGCATACCTTCAACATCTATATCTGCTTTGATATAACCTGCGGTAATTTTTTCTTCAACCTCAAAGGTACTCGCTTTGAGTACACGGTAGTTCCAATCAAGAGCATCACCTTCACGGCGAACTTTATCTGAGTCGGTGATTGCGTAATTACTCAGTGTACCGTCAGAGCCTAGGCCTGATAAATAATCTGATGGCATTGATAGCGAATAGTCTGCTAAGTTCCAGCCCAAATCGGTGCGGTTATCAGTGGTGTGTTTAGTATTAAAACGTGAATGGTCTCGGTACTTTAAGCCAAACTTAACTTTACTAAAGACAGCGATGTCAATTGGGCGCGTAAAATCAACTTGTAGGTAAGTTTCATCATCCTTGGCATTATTATTATCGTAACGTAAAAAACCTAGATCCCAGTTTTTACCATCAGCTGGATCTGCACCATAGCTAGTACGCACATCTTCTACATTTGAGGTGTCGAAACTATGTATATAGTTACCTTCCCAACCAACACTGCGATCAGCTTGCGAGCCGCCGCTGCCTTCGGTATATCCAACATGTACACTGGTCAACCATAAATCACCTTGGTAATCCGCTTTTAAATCGTATGACTTAGTGTTGATTTCAGAGTTACGTACTTTGGTCTCATCAAGAATATTATTAGCCGTCGGTGATAACCCTAAAGTCCCGCCAACGAGCATAGTACCAACTTGATCATTTTCTATTAATGTGACATCAGTGTATTGTGAGCCACCGTAACCAGGCAGCCAAAGAAAGTTTTGATTTTCATTATTTGCTTCAAGGGTCGAATCAAGGGCATTGAAGGTTAAATCTAATTGCTCAGTAGGTTGATACTGCACAGCTAAATTGATACCGGTACGGATACGCTCTTGTAAAAACATGGCAGAACCACCACCGCCTGGGCTGTATACGTCTTTGTACTCAGTACCATCTTCTAAGGTGATATCACGTTTTGCCCAGCTCCATGATTCAATACCATCACGGCGCAAATTACGCTGTTGGCGAACCAATGAAATAAGTGCACCGAAGGTTTCGTCTTCAGTTTTAAAGTTGTACATTGCAGAGAGTTGTGGGTCGGTTTCGCCTGAAATTTCACTGTATTGAGCAAGTACTGAGCCGGCAAATTTATTCGCTTCTAAATCAAGCGGCTTACGAGTTCGTACTATAACAGTTCCACCTATAGAACCTTCATCGATGTCGGCTTCAGGTGATTTATAAACTTCTAATCCAGATACAACTTCAGAGGGCAGCATCGTGTAGTTAAAACCACGGCTTGCGGCAGAGTTTGTCCACCAATCGGCAGAGCCAACAGCTTGGCCATTCAATAATGTGCGGTTTTGGCTCTCGCTCGTACCACGAATACTAACACGTTCTCCTTCACCAAAGTTACGGCTAATTGATACGCCAGTTATGCGTTGCAGTGATTCTGCAACATTTTGATCGGGGAATTTACCGATATCTTCCGCAGTTACTGCATCGACTATGGCATTTGAA
The DNA here is from genome assembly GCF_037162485.1 of Pseudoalteromonas sp. B160. Taxonomy (NCBI): domain Bacteria; kingdom Pseudomonadati; phylum Pseudomonadota; class Gammaproteobacteria; order Alteromonadales; family Pseudoalteromonadaceae; genus Pseudoalteromonas; species Pseudoalteromonas sp. B160. The sequence goes on from NZ_JARLUX010000002.1 coordinate 343,990, forward strand.
TAGCGTTTAGTATTTAGCGATTTAACAACGCTGCCACGAATACCACGAACTTGGATTACTTCAACTTCATCTGTGCTTTTAAGCTCGGCGCCGTGGGCTACCATCGGTAAGCTCAATGCCGATGTAATAAGTGATGCGCTAACTGCTAAATATAGCTTATTTATTTTTACTTTTAACATCCTCGATTCCCCTTGAATCAAAACTTTATTTTGTTGTATCAGATTGTGTATATGTTATTCGTACCTATGTATTCACTTTTAAGATCCGAATTGCATTTAAGACGCTGTCTACAAACTTAAGCTGGCAACTAAGGGAGATTAGTTTATGGCTACCTTTATTTGTAAAAGTAACCTGTACCAGCTTTGTTTGTGCCTCTATTAAACGCCTTTTTAAAAATAGAGTCTTGAATTTGGATGAATAGTTGTGAAAGTGACAAAATTGAAAATAAAATGATGCAGTTTGCTTTTTAATTTATTTATATCAATAGTTTAAATTTATTATTTATTTTTGTTTTTTAATAAATTAAGTTTACTCAATCTATTTTTTGATTTTAATTTTTACAATTCACAACTAGTGGATTAAAAAATGAAAGGAAAAAGGTAATTGAACAAGATTATTGGCATTAGTACACCCGACGTTTATTTAGAACGTTTAATTACGAGCGTATTTTTGTGGCTAAAAATGAGTGGGAAAATTATAAAGATTGATGCAGGACGGATCTGATTATCTTAGATTTATTGAAAGTGCTTATACCAATCGTGTTAAGTTACTGACCATTTAGCTCGCTAGAATGGTTAAATATTTAAGTCGATTGGTATTATAACCCTTTAAGGTTTGATACTTAAGAAGAGTTGATCGCAGAGTTTTTTAGCAACTCATTAACGGCGAGTTAAGATTTCACGATAGGGAAGTAACTAAGAGCAATAGGTTCACGTTTACTTTTAAATTAAGCGCCTAGCAGGCTAGACACTTAATTGCTTTATAAACTCTTTTTCGGTGGGAGTGCAACGTTGGCAAAGATTAATCCAGCCACCAATGACATAAATATTAGGAAGGTTTGTTGGCCGATGTGCTCAGCATACACAAAGTCTTGCCCTTCAATTAATGAGTTTAGACCTATGTAAGTTTTGCTACCTGGAACTAATACAATCAAGCCTTGCATGGCAACAATTGAGGCAGGAGCGTTTGCTACGCGGTTAAATAGGTTACTAAATACACCCACCGCAAATGCACCTACAAATGTTCCTAAGGTGTAATCTAAATACATCGCAGAGCCAATACTGCTGCCATAAGCGATAAAGCCAGAGGCGATAGACCATGTAGCATGTTTTAGTTTGGTTCTAAAAATAACGATTAAGCTGCTACAGAGTAAAAAGATTGCCAACCAAGCCGTCCATTTAGGTAAAGGGTCAGGTTGTACGAAATCGGCTTGGCCGAATAGTGCAAAACCAATCGCAATGCCGATGAAGGCACCAAAATACAGTTTAAACAACAGCATAAAAGCATCCATCACACGCGCTGTACCAGAAACTAAATGCCGCGCTGCAAGTTCTGCTAGGCCCAGTGCTAATGCCAGCCCGGGTATAAACACAATAATCGCAGACAATACCACTAAACGAATATTAATCCCGACGTCTAAATGCACGCTTACAGCGCAGGCCAAAATAGCCGAGACTATCGCCACTAATGGCTCTAACATATGGCCTACGCGTTTTGAACGCGCTGACCACAGTACAAATAAGTAAACGACAGAGGTAAGTAGCGCTGACCAAAATACGTCATTCCAGCTGGTGCCCATCAGCATTGCAAATGCGCCGCCTGAGGTAGCAAAGGCAACCCCTGTGGTAAAGCGATTATACGGATTTGGCATAATAAAAATGGCGTCGAGTTGAACGTCAACTTCTTGTAGCGTGAGTTCGCCATTGAGCATTTTATTAACCAGATCATCGGTATCGGCTAACGACCCTAAATCGTGATCACCAGGATCAACACGGGCAACGTGAGTATATTCATCTTCATGGCCATCTGTCCAAATCACAAAAGTTACGGAAGTGGGTGACATTACAAATGAAGATTTAAGATCAAGGTAAGTAGCCACTTCCATTAAGTGAGCTTCGAGTCGATAAGCTGGGGTACCATACTTATGAAGCATCTTACCCAGTTTAACGATAAATTTGCGCTTTTCTGTAAACGTTGCGGTTTTCAAATTTGTATTGAGCCAAAATTTAAATTATTCAGTTAAAAAATATAGACAATACATCTAAATTTGCCTACCTAGTTTGGCGGGAATTTTAAACACTAATCACCGCCTGTCTAGTTTTTTTTATTTGTTTTTAGCTTCAATCCACTGTGCCATATATTGAGTGCTGCGCATTGTGTGATGTTTGAGCATTTGGCCTGTGAAATTTGCTTCGCGGTGAGCTTGAAATTGCTCTTTAATTGATTGAATTTTAATGATTAAATCATTAGATAAAAGCTGTTTGTCGTAGTGCGTTTTTAATATCGTATTACCGGCTGTTTGTGCCTGCGTAAATAAACTTTTATTTTGATACAGTGCCACAGCGGCATCGGCAAATTGCTGTGGCTCATTTTCAACCACACCACTCCAAGGTAAATCATGGTGCATGCCCTCACTACCAATTGTCGTTGTAACACTGGGTGTTTGCATGATCATCGCCTCTAACAGCTTTCCTTTAATGCCAGCACCAAAACGCAGCGGTGAGATACACACACGCGCACTTTCCATTACTTGATAAGCATCAGTGGCCCACCCTTTAATTAAAAAGCCAGTTTTAGGGTTATTGAGTGCCGTGGCTTTTGGTGGTGGGTAAGAGCCATAAATATGTAACTCAGCCTGCGGTAATTGTTTACGGATCAGCGGCCAAATTTGCTGTAAGTACAACACTGCATCCCAGTTTGGGGCGTGGCGAAAATTACCTATGGTCATAAAGTGTTGGCGTTGCTCAAACGATTTAGTTTGTTCAGGGAGTGAGCTTAAATCGACCATAAAAGGCAGATGATGCAATAAGTTACTGTCGACTTTAAATACATCAGCAAGTAATTGCATTTCAAAACTTGAGATAATCAAACTTAAATCACAGCGTAAAATAGCGGCTATTTCTCGTTTGGCGATGTCAGAATGTAAATCACTATGATTAAATGCTCGGTTGCTTTTATGCGCTTCATGGCGGGCATTGCGTAAGCATTGTAAATCTTCAGTATCAAGGATTTTTACTGCGTTAGGGCAATGTTTATCTACTCGCCAGCCAAATTGTTCTTCCATCATAAAACGGTCAAACATGACGATATCAGGGGCGTAGTTGATAACATATTCATCAAAACTTGCACAATTAAGGGCAATAGTTGCGCTGCTGATCCCGTAGTCATCCAGATTAACCATATGCTCGGTTTTTTGTGCGGGACTGGCAAATTCAACCGCCCAATTTTCATTTTTAAACGCTTTTAATAGCGACATCATATGAGTGCCGGCCGCTGATGAATTTGGTTCTGGCCATACATAGCCAATTACTAAGACTTTTTTCATTGACTTGAAGCTCTTACTTGCAGATGAACATCGACTAAAGTGCGCACCGCAGGGGTGCCTTGATTAAGTAATTCTTGCAGTACTTGGCAAGTATGCTTACCAATATCGTCTGCATTTATGGTGACACTGCTTAATGATGGAGACATTAAACATGAATCAGCTAAATCATCAAAACCGACTACTTTTATATCTTTACCAGTGGATCAAACCATGTTGGCGAATGGCTTCGACGACACCGTATGCAATAACATCATTAAAACAAATAATTGCTTTAGTCGCAGGGTATTGCGCATACAACGTAGCAAAGGCATCGCGCCCGCCTTGACGGTTCGTGGCGGCGGTGATCGTTGGTTTGTCTTGATGGATATTAAATTGCTTTAAGGCACTGTGAAAACCACTTAAACGTTCATGATGATCAGAAATATCATTAGTTCCACCTATAAAAGCAATACCCTCAATACCTTGTTGTAAAATATGGCTAGTGGCTAGATGAGTGCCTTTTTTATTGTCCGGTAATATTGTCGGGGCGGCACAAAAAGGCACTTCGCGCATAATGTGAATGACCAGGAAACCACTATTGATAAGTTCATCAACCCACTGCTGGGTAGTTCCTGGGGCAGGGCACATGATAAATGCGGCAACATTATATTCTTTGAGTGTTTTAACAACTTGTGTTTGGCGCTCCACACTTTCGGCGGTGTTCACTAACATCGGCAGCATGCCAAGGGTATGAATATGGTTTTCAAGTCCTACCGCTATTTGCGCAGAGTAAGGGTTAGTTAAGTCATTAATAACTAACGCCACTAAATTAGAACGGCGACTTCTCAGTGCTGCCGCATCTCTATTATATACATAGCCAAGCTTATCAATGGCATGCAATACTTTTTCTTTGCTTTTATCACTGACTTTGTCACTGTGTGTAAGCACTAACGACACCGTTGACTTAGAAACTTGTGCTTCTCTGGCAACGTCAAAAATAGTTATTTTATCGGTTTTTTTTTCATTTTAATGTATGCGTCAGCAATTGCTTGAACGAAGGATCCAGTTTAACGCAGTTTGAGCTAATAAGTCATCTATCGGCGTTATTGAAGGTAGAATCGTAAAAACTTTATGAATGTTGTAAAACATGTTTATATACAGGAATTAATAAAAAATACCAAGGATACACTATGAAAAGCATGCTGCTTTTATTCGCCCTCTTATTGAGTGTTGGCTTTAGTCATTTTAGCCATGGCGCGCAGGGGTATCAAACCCCATCAAGTGATTTAGCCGCGCTGGTTGATGCTAAATTAGCACCGAGTAGCTACCTATCTGCTGATGGTCAATGGTTAGCGCTGTTTGAGCGAAAACGTATTGAAACATTAGATGATTTAGCAAAAGAAGAATTGAAATTGGCGGGTATAAAGTTAAACCCGGCAAACTTTTCACGCTCACGTCCTCGCACTAAATTTAGTGCGTTACAAGTTAAACATATTGCGACTGGCGCTGTGATTACCGTTAATAATTTACCTCAAGGGGTGATCCGCTCACCTAAATGGTCAAGTAATAGCGAATATTTAGCGTTTATTGTTGAGCAACCAACTCAGGCGCAATTGTGGGTGTATAACGCCGAAACTAAACAAGCACGTCAGTTGTCAACTGTGGCTCTTAATTCAGTGCTAACAGCTACCCCTTATCAATGGTTACCAGATAGCACGGCAATTGTTGCTAACCAAGCGGTTAACCTTGGCAAGCCGAAATTAGTTAGTGATGCAAATAGCGTTGTGCCGGTTATTCAACAAAGTAGCGGTCAAAAAGCGCCAGCACGGACTTACCAAAATTTATTAACCAGCCCGTTTGATGAGTTGCAGTTTAAGTTTTACGGCCAAGGTCAATTAACTTATATTCCCCTGAGCGGTGTTGCGTTATCGATTGGCAAACCAGCATTATTTAAATCATTTTCGATCTCGCCTGATTCAACCAATATTTTAGTCGCCACTATCGACGAACCATTTTCGTATCAAGTACCCTATAGCCGCTTTGCGACAACGTGGCAGGTGCTTGGCATGCGTGGTTATACGTTAGCGCAATTGTCTAAACAGCCACTGGCCGACAACATTCCACAAGGTTATGACAGTGTGCGAACGGGTCGTCGTGATTTTCAGTGGCGTGATGACCAAGGTGCCGAACTCATTTGGGCGCAGGCGCAAGATGGCGGCGATATGAAAACCGATGTGCCGTATCATGATCATCTATATAGTTTACGCTCACCTTTTAAACGTGAACCAAAACTATTTGCTAAACTAGAACGACGTTTTTCAGGTATTGAGTGGGCGAATGAAAACGTTGCGTTTTTAACCGAGTGGCGTTTTAGTGATCGCCAGTTACGTACCTATGTGATCCAACCACGCGATGCGGATAATAACCGCGTATTGTTTTCACAGCGCAGCTATAACGATGCTTATAAAGATCCGGGCGACGCTATTTATGAGCGAAATGATCTCGGTGTAAACGTTATTAAAGTGGTTGGTGGACGTTATATATTTTTGCGCGGTGATGGTGCGTCAGAGCAAGGGAATGTGCCATTTTTAGATCAGTACGACATTAAGACCAATACAACCAAACGTTTATGGCAATCAAAAGCGCCATATTACGAGCGAGTTCGTGCCATGCTTGATGATGAAGGTGAGCGATTAATTACTATTCGTGAATCTAAGACCGAACAACCTAACTTCTTTATTCGCGATTTAGATGCCGACACTCTGACTCAGCTCACTACCTTTGAGCATCCATACCCGGCGTTTAAAGGGGTGACTAAAGAACTTGTGCGTTACCAACGTGATGACGGTGTTGAACTCTCTGGTACGCTATATTTACCTCCAGGTTACGATAAAACGCAAGGTCCATTACCTGTATTAATGTGGGCATACCCACTGGAATATAAAGATAAAGCAGTTGCATCGCAAGTACGTGAATCGCCGTACGAATTTACCTACATAGGTTATTGGGGGCCAATGCCTTACCTCGCAAAAGGTATTGCTGTATTTGATGATCCGAAGATGCCAATCGTCGGTGTTGATGGTAAAGAGCCAAATGATTTATTTAGAAAGCAGTTAGTTGCAAGTGCCAAAGCTGCGGTAGATGTGCTGGTCGAAAAAGGCATTGCAGATAAAGATAAAATCGCCATTGCAGGCCACTCATATGGCGCCTTTATGGTAGCAAACTTATTAGCTCACAGTGATTTATTCAAAACCGGTATTGCCCGCAGTGGCGCCTATAACAGGACCTTGACACCGTTTGGGTTTCAAGGAGAAGAACGTGATTTTTGGCAAGCACAGGATGTATACGCCAATATGTCACCGTTTTTTCATGCTGAAAAAATTAACGAGCCGATGTTAATGATCCACGGCCAAGAAGACCCGAATTCTGGCACCTTCCCAATGCAAAGCGAGCGTATGTACGCTGCGCTCAAAGGTTTAGGCAAAGAAGCGCGTTTAGTGATGCTACCTTACGAAGCCCATGGTTATCGTGCCCGTAAAAGCTTATTACATGTTTTATGGGAACAAGAGCAGTGGCTGGATAAATACTTGTTAACTGACGAAGCTCCTGTAAGCGATGCTCAAGCAAATACTGAACCTTCTGTATCAGAGTAAATTGAAAGCGCGGTTTATGCCGCGCTTGTTGATTTAATTATATGGGGATGAAGACCCACCCTTAATCTCACGGCACCTTCCCGATGCAAAGCGAGCGTATGTACGCTGCGCTCAAAGGTTTAGGTAAAGAAGCGCGTTTAGTGATGCTACCTTACGAAGCCCATGGTTATCGTGCCCGTAAAAGCTTATTACATGTTTTATGGGAACAAGAGCAGTGGCTGGATAAATACTTGTTAAGTGACGAAGCTCCTGTAAGCGATGCTCAAGCAAATACTGAACCTTCTGTATCAGAGTAAATTGAAAGCGCGGTTTATGCCGCGCTTGTTAATTTAATTATATGGGGATGAAGACCCACCCTTAATCTCACGGCACCTTCCCGATGCAAAGCGAGCGTATGTACGCTGCGCTAAAAGGTTTAGGTAAAGAAGCGCGTTTAGTGATGTTACCTTACGAAGCTCACGGCTACCGTGCTCGCAAGAGTTTACTGCATGTGCTTTGGGAGCAAGAGCAATGGCTCGAAAAGTACTTGTTAACTGACGAAGCTCCTGTAAGCGATGCTCAAGCAAATACTGAACCTTCTGTATCAGAGTAAATTGAAAGCGCGGATTATGCTGCGCTTTTTATGCCAAAAAGTGTCCCTCACAATTTTAAGCATTTTATAAATTTTTTCTATTGCGCAGAGTTACAATCTGATGTTCAGTACATCACTACAGCTATTAGTTAGAGAGCAACGGCAAGTAAATTCAACGTAGTTAGAGTTGGAAATTACTACCTGCACGTCTGAATTTTGGTTATTTAGAATGAGGTGAATTATAAATTAAATCATGATCTTATAGTTTATTCTCGTTCGCAATGTCATCCCATTGACATGATAATTACATTTAGCTGTCAATATTACGCTTTAGGGTATCGTGATTAATTAAAACTAAAACGATACCAAGGAAATGTGATGAAATTGAAACCGATAGTAGGCAGCTTATTAATGCTAGGTCTATTAAGTGGCTGTGATCTAGCAGATGATGATAATGATTTAGAGCCTTTGCGTTACCAACTGATATTAAATATCACAGAGCAAAGTGCTGGAAACGTAGTAATAAGTCCAGAGCGTGCTGATTATGAGCAAGGTGCTATTGTTATGCTAAACGCTCAGGCTGCACAAGGATATAAATTTGTTTCATGGTCTGGCGATATTGGTAACGCAGACTATAGCGCGAATTCTTTAACTCTTACAATGAATAACCATAAAGAGGTTACTGCAACATTTAGCCAAATTACTGAGACACCATCAGCAGGGCAAGTGGTGATCAACGAGGTGCGTTCAAATGAAGGCGGTTATGATTTTATTGAGTTGTTTAATAACTCTGAACAAGCATTTACCTTTAGTGACGCTAATTGGGCAGTAAATGATTTAAAAGGCTTTGAGATTGATAAAGAGCCGGGCATTAAAATTCCACAAGGTACAACCATCGCCGCAGGTGGGTTTTTAGTGATTGCCACAGATCAAACTAGCATTCCATTTGATGCACCAACAGATACTTTAGTTGCCATTGCTGGCGATACTGATTTTGGTTTAGGTAAAGGCGACACCGCATTACTGGTGCACAACAATCAAATTGTAGATAGCGCACATTGGAGTGATGGTAGCCATGTGTCTACATGGGGGCGTTTACCAGATGGTGGTAATTGGCACACTCAAGATGAAGCGCTCGCGCCAACGCCTGGTGCTGCCAATAAATTACCAGCGCCGGTTGATGGTGCAACTGCCGCTAATATTGTGATCAATGAAGTGGTTTCAAAAGGCCGTGATGACGCCGATTTTGATTTTGTTGAGCTGTACAACACATCTTCTGAACCATTTGTTTTTGCAGCTAATGAGTGGGAGTTAGTTGATTTAGACCGTGAAGCGAATAACCAAGCGGGTTTAACTATCCCTGCAGGTACAGAAATTCCTGGCTACGGCTTTATTGTATTATTGCCGAATTTAGTTACGGGTGCTCAGTTACCTAACGGTGCACCCGCAACGGCTATTTTAAATAATAATGAAGACTTTGGCTTAGGCAAAGGCGAAACCATTAAACTAAAATACCAAGGCCAAGTGCATCAACAAGTCAGTTATGGCGATTTCCATGTTAATAGTTATGGCCGTTTTCCTGATGGTATGGAATTTATAGAGCTTGTTGATGAGAATGCGCCACAACTTTATGCCAGCCCTGGACGTAAAAACTTCAAAACTCCTATGCATGTGGGTGCTGCAACTACATTAAATTTCACATCATTTAATGATCAAGAAGCGGCTCTTGAAAGCAAAGGCTTCCGAGTATTTGGTAAAGGTGCAGATTTAGCTGCAGACGTTGAGCCTGAGTATGTCGCCGTATCAGCTGATTCAAGCACTGCATGGGTGTCATTGCAAGAGAATAACGGCCTTGCAAAAATAGACTTAACCACGAAAACTATCACTGATATTTTTCCGCTGGGCTTTAAAGATTATGGTATGGCTGGCAATGAAATCGATGCCAGTGATAAAGATAATATGATCAAACTACAAACTCGCGCAAACGTAGTGGGTATGTATCAACCTGATGGCATCGCAACATTTACACAAGATGGCATAGATTACGTTTTAACTGCCAACGAGGGGGATATACGTGACTGGTTTAGCAACTTCGCTGAAGGTGAGAAAGTTGCAGATATCGTGCTTGATGAGTCGGTATTTACAGACGTAAGTATATTACAAAACAACGTCGAATTAGGGCGTTTATTAGTATCGCAATATGTTGATTCTGATACTGCAGCATCAAGTCATAATAAACTCTATAGTTTTGGTGCACGTTCATTCTCAATCTTCAATGGTGATACCGGTGAGCAGGTGTTTGATAGTGGTTCATCACTTGCCTTTGAAGCTAATAAAGCCGGCGTTTACCCAGATGGTCGCAGTGATGCGAAAGGCACTGAGCCTGAGAGTGTAACAACAGGTATGGTTGCCAATAAGCGCTATGCATTTATTGCTTTAGAGCGTGCTGATGCGGTTGCAGTATATGATATTAGTGATGTTAATGCCGTAAGTTTTGTGCAAATGCTCGTTACCCAAGGTGATGATGCGCCAGAAGGGGTGTTATTTATAACCGCTGATCAAAGCCCAACGTCAAAAGCGCAGCTGGTAGTTGCAAACGAAGACAGTGGTAATATCACCGTCTATAGTGAAAACAACGAAGGCAAGTTTGATTTTGCATCACGCTTGTTAATTGAAGGTGGTGAAGGCGCCGCAGAGATCACGGCTTATGATGCACAAACAAAACGTTTATTCGTAGTAAATAACGGCAGCTTGCTTAACGCTCCTCGTATTGAAGTGATTGATTTTGCTAACCCAAATAACATTGCAACACTTGGCGCAATTGATATTAGCTATTACGGTGCAGGTGTTAATTCTGTCGCAGTATCAAACGGAAAACTTGCCGCTGCGATCGAGTCAGGCGTGAAAACTGATACTGGCGTTGTTGCTATGTTTAACACGAGTAGTTATGAGCTTGAAATGATATCTGCGGTCGGAGCACTGCCAGATATGGTAACTTTCAGTCCCGATGGTAAATTAATCATCACCGCTGACGAAGGCGAACCGAGTGAAGACTATAACGTAGATCCGCTAGGCTCTGTATCAATTATTACCGTGCCAACAATACAGTAGCTAATTCAGATTTATTTAAACTTCATCTATAACAAAGGTCTTTATTGAGGCCTTTTTTATTAATATATTTAAACGATAAAAGCCCGACATTTTTATAATGCCGAGCTTTGGACTTTATTAAGGTTTCCATGAAACGTTATATGTAAAGTGACAACTCTTTACTTTTCGGTTGTCTTTGTTTTCTCTTTACGTATTTTTCGCTTTTCTTTTAACGTCATTTTTGCTGGTTTTTTAGCTTTTTCTTTACTCATTATAAATAACTCCAATTAAATATATAAAAATTAATAAATAAAAATTGAAATGATTTACTCTATATAATTCTCCTTACTATTAATTGCTAATATTTGCCAAGAGTGAAAACATCCATATTCTTTACACTCAAAAATGTGACCTATTTTATGTCCTAAAAGATCAGTACCTATAGAAGAGTGTAATGACACAACATTATTACATAGCCCCTTTTCTGTAGCCGGAACTAAGCTTATACGGCGTTTATAACCCGTATCAGTATGCTGGATGACTACGGTACAGCCAATTTGTACATGTGGGCTAAACTTTGACCAAGGTCGTTGTGAATACTCTATTTTTTGCAACACATGCGCGAGTTTCAGCGGATGTAAAAATGCTGAACTTTGGCTTAAATAGTTTTTATACTTATAAAAAGCAGGGGTTTTGTACCCGAACAGAAAAGCAAACACGGACTAAATCTCCACGAAAACTGAACCGAACTTAAATTTAAAATAATACAGTGAGACTGCCGAGTGTAAGAGTTACACTCGGCTTAAATGTCGAAGGTGAGATTTGTTTTTTGTGGGTGAGATATTAATATAAACATGATGTTCCTCTTATTTAAAGTAATCATACCTCATAAAAATATTATATCAATGATGTTTTATAATTTAAAAATAAAGATATTAATTTAAATTTACTAGTGTGCGTTAATTCCATGTTTTTTTGTGCGTAGCGTGCGTTTTGATACTAAATAATATGCCACAGGAACAAAATAAAATGACAACACAGTGGTTAATACAGTACCACCTGCGATAGCGACGGCAAACGGAGGCCAAAAACCTCCGCCGGCGAGTATGAGTGGTAAAAAGCCACCAACGGTGGTGATGGTAGTGGAGCTGATATGGCGTGAGCAAGTCATCACAGCGGCAACGATTTTGTTTTTATCAGTGAGGGCTTGCAGTGAATTTAACTCTGATAAAATGACAATGGCGGCATTTATGGCCAGTCCCATTAAGCCCAATAAACCAATGATCACAGTAAAACCAAACGGGTAGCCAGCAATAAATACACTGAGCAAGCCCAGCATTGCAGCTTGCAGGGCGTTTATTAAGATTAGCCCTGTGGTGGTAAATGAATTAAATGACATCACCAGTACGGTGATCAATAACACGACAATAATCCCCACTTGGCCAAGCAATTTACTAACCGCTTCGTTGCGTTTTTGCGACTCACCACCGAGCTCTAATCTGTAGCCATGGGGTAATACAAAGCCTGATTGTGCAATGGTGGCGGTCACTTCATTCAGTACGGTTTGCGGTAATACGCCAGTTGCTAAATAAGCTTCGATAATATTAACACGTTCACCGTCACGGCGAGCGATAGAGCCACGAGAAGGGCTCAGTGTTGCACTGGCAAATGATTCAACCACTAGCGGTTGTGCAGTATCTATTTGGTTTGAACTAGCTGGCGTATTTAACTGCGTACTAAATAGCGAGCTAATATCATCTCGGTGCTTATCTGCAACTCTAACGAGTACGGGAACGGTTTCGGTATTATCAATAATACTGCCGACCACGACACCATTGAACTGGTTTTGTAGTTGTGTTGCCATATTACTTAGGCTTAATCCTGCATGAGTCAGCGCTGCTTCATCGGTGTTTAACCATAGTTTAGGCGAGCCCGACAATAAGGTTGGACGGGTGTGGGTTATATCGTTATGAGCAATGAGCTGCGTGCGTAATTGTTGGCCCAGTTCAGAGAGAGTATCTAGGCTTGGGCCATAAATACGCATTTCAATTGGTGCATTGAATGGTGGACCTTGCTCAAGCTTTCTGACTAAAGTTTGTGCGTTTGGAAATGCTTTATCAAGCTGTATTTGCAAGCTTTTTATTAACTCGTTGGCACGTTTAAAGTCGGTTACTTTTACCATCGCTTGCGCATAGTTATTGGCGCCGCGATTACGCTGGAGCATATTATAGTAAAAGCTTGGGAAATTAGTTCCGATCATCCAATCAAGCTTTTCAATGCCTTCAGATTGCCGAATTAGTTGATCCATTTTCTCTATGGCTTGTCGAGTTGATGTAATACTCACATGAGGGGCAAAATGCACTTCAATTTGAAACATATCGCGATCTGAGGGCGGGAAAAACTGCTCGGTGAGTTGTCCTGCCCCAAAAAAACCGGCAACAGGGAGTATAAAGACCAGTAGTAAAGTGAGTATTGGTTTTTCTAGGCTACGTTTTAACGTTGCTTCAAAGCGTTTACTGAGTTTAGGTGTGCGTATACCTTGATAAAAGATACCAGTACGCTGTTCGTTATTGATAAATTGCCCTGCAAATACCACCACTAAAGAGTGTGAAATCAGGTATGAACCAATTAAGGCAAAAATAACACTTAAGGCAATACCGCCAATAAACTCTCCTGCAGCACCTGGCATCAGCACAATCGGTGCAAACGCTAAAATAGTTGTTAGAGTTGAGCCAAGCAGTGGAAGCCAAAAATGTGCCACGGCTTTTTCTACTGCGGCTAAAGCTGTTAGGCCTTGTTGGCGAAAGCGCTGAACAGCATCGGTGATCACAATGGCGTTATCAACCATAATGCCCAGTGCCACGACTAAACCGGTAACCGACATTTGATGAATAGGTAAGCCATAGAGCTGCATACTTACTAACGTAAACAATACGGTTAAAGGTAACGCGGTGCCGACAACCAGAGCAGCTTTAAAACCTAAAGTGATAAATAATACCACTAGAATAAGCACAAACCCCACGGTAATATTGCTGAGTAAATCGGCTAAACGAGTTTGGGTATAACCGCGTTGATCAAAAATATCTTGGAGTAAAATTTGGCTTGGTAAGTCTTGGCTAAAGTTATCGATGGCGACATCAACACGCTTAGAAAAAGTATCGATACGCAAGTTTGGTAACATGCGGATCGCAATATAAATACCGGGTTTTCCATCAATTAATGCAATTTCGTTCACGGGGGTTTTTACTGAGCGAGTAATTTGGGCTACATCAGAGAGTTGATATTGCCCTGCATTTTGATTACTACTTAGTGGAATTGCGCCAATGCGAGCAATCGAGTCAAACGCACCGGTCACTTCAATTTGCATTTGCGATTTGTCATTTGTAAGGGTACCAGCGGCTACTTTTGCATCTGCACCTTGAATAGCTGCATGAATATGCGCTAAAGGAATACCAGCTAAACTGGCTTTTTGTTGATCAACCGCAACTAAAATTTCCTCATCAACTTGGCCAAAAAAATGCACCAACTCCACACCTGAAACATTACGTAATTGATTTTGCAGTTCTTTTGCATAGCGATTAACCGTTGCTAATGTGGTTATATCGTCATTGGCGTTAAGCGATAAGATACGAGTATAAGCATAGCCACGCTCGTCATCCAGTAGCGGTGATGAAGCATTTACTGGCAACTGGTTGTTGACATCACCTAATAAATCACGCATTCGCGACCAAATGGGTTTAACGTTCGTGACTTCGTCTTTTAGCTCAATGGTGATCACTGAGAGCCCAGGACGAGAAATCGACGATAAATGCTTTACTTCAGCTTGGGATTTTAGTTTTTGTTCGATTTTCTCACTTATTTGCACCTCAACTCGCTCAGCACTGGCGCCAGGTAAAGCAGTGGTTACGATAGCGATACGATTAGTTATTCGAGGATCTTCACTGCGCGCTAAGCCACTGATCGCAGCTAAACCACTAACGATAAGTAACGCCACTAAAAGCGCTTGGACACGCCCGTGATTAAATAAATAGCGGATCATCACAGCACCTTGGTTGGTTGATTTGCAACAACATTAACCGAAATGTTGGCCGACAGCTTATGCATGCCATTGGCAACAATTTGCGCACCATTGTGTAATGGGGCGCCAATAAACGCATAGCCATCATGGGCATGATAAAGCTGCACAATGATAGGTTTTAGTACCTTGTTTTTTATTTGATAAACCTGCCAAGTACCGCGCACACCATCGGCAAGGGCATCAAGAGGCACCCAAAAACCGCTTTGTTGCTGATATTGTTGCACTGTTAATTTTGCTAATTGACCAGCATAAACAACTGCGCTACTTGGCAAAGCAAAGCGCATTGTTAAGGTTTGTGTATGTGGGTCGATACTCGCTCCTTTACTGATAGATTGTGCAGTAAAGTTTTGTCCGGCAATCTCAATGTCCATGCTATTTTGGATGGTGCTTTGCAGTGTCAGTGGGATCCCCATGCTTACTTGCGCATGTTGGTTTTCGATTAAACGCACAATCGGTGTACTGGCTGCAACAATTTCACCTTGTGAGGCAAAGCGCTGGCCTAAAATACCGTTGAATGGCGCGGTTAAATGTGCCTTTTCAGTGCGGATACTGACTTCATTCAAGTTTGCTGCTATTGCGGCTAGTTCTGCGTTAAGTACAGCGATATTGGTTTTAACTTGGTCAAGTGCCGAGGTGGCCGAGTAGTTCTTTTTATCAAGTTCTGCTAAACGCCTTTTTTCAAGTTTAGCGAAGGTAAGTTGTGCTTGAATTCGTTGTTTTTGCGCCTGGAGTTTTTGTTCTTCGATAACTAAAAGCTGCGTATTTTGGCGTGCAATAATATCGCCTTGTTTTACTTGCTCGCCTTGATCAAAATAAATTTGTGCAATTTTTCCTGGAAATTCAAAACTCAACTTTGCATCGTTTTGTATGACCACTTTGCCACTAAGCGTACGTGTTTGATAATAGCCCGCCTCTTGTTGTACTGTGTAGGCAGCTACATGAACCAGACTTTCGCCATAACATATAAATGATGTGAATAAAATGAATGCACTTAGCAGATATTTTTTCATTATAATATCCTTATTTATCGCCATGTTAAATCAGCGTGGTTAGTCAGGTGCATTAAACACAGTTATGCTTTGTGCTAGACGCAGAATGATTTAGAATTGGACTCAAGAGTCTAATTTTGTATAAATATAAATCAATCAAACTAGACTGTCTAGTTTGATTTGAGGTGAAAATGGAAATAACTACCCTAAGTCGGTCAGAACAAAAACGACAACAAATTATTACAGCTGCAACGACCTTGTTCATGGATAAAGGCTTTCCTAATACCAGCATGGATCAAATTGCTAAATTAGCCCAAGTATCTAAACAAACGGTTTATAGTCATTTCAAAGACAAAAATAATCTATTTGTTGAAACTGTAACAGCGCATTGTTCCTCCTCAAACTTACGTAAAGAGCGTTTTGAGCCAGCGCAAAGCCTAGAGGAAAACTTACTACGTGTTGTGACTAATTTTATTACACTGGTATTTTCACCCGAGGCATTGAAAGTATACGACACGTGCGTAGCGCACAAAGATGAATACCCTGAGTTGGCCTTATTGTTTTATGACGCTGCCCCTAAAGTAGTGATGCAGCAGGTAGAGGTCTGCTTATGTAGTATTGCACAGGCGGGCTTGCTTGATATCGACAACCCTAAGTTTGCCACGTTACAGTTACTGGGCATGGCCACAGGTGATTGGAAATTACGCCATGCACTTGGGCACGCAAAAATTAATGATGTACCGCCAGCAGCATATATTGAAGATTGCGTAAGGCGGTTTATTAAAATGTATCGCTAAGGCTTTTGAGTAACCACTTACTGCAATATAAATTCATCGATAGGTTGTTTAGTTAATTTACCTATTTGCTTAAAAATGAAAATAATTGCTCCGCCTAATAGCACCATAGTCGGCGCCACAATGACTGGGTAGCTTAACCAAGTCATACGTCCTAACTCTTCGGCATAAGCTGTGGTGCCGGGCATACTAACAACAATACTTTTCGCTAAAAAGTAGTTGAGTGTTGCAGATAAAAAGAACGCACTGGCAACAATAAAACCGGCAAGACGCATTTTTGCATCAAATACCGCGGTGTTGTTTTGTTGCTCTAACGAATGCATAAGTTTATCGATATCAAGCAATTCAGGGTTAATTAGTAATTTACGGATCAGCGGATAAGGGGTGTACTGGCTGATCAATACAATCACACCAATAATTGCTGGTACCATCGCTTCTTTAATCGCGATATAAGCTGGGTCAAGTTCAAATAAACTGATACCGCCAGTTAGTAGTACGCTGATAATGCCAAGTACTGAGAAAAAGTTTACTTTGCCTGATTGTTTAAGTTCCCACAAACCAAATAACAGCGGAAAAGCAAGTGCTACCACTACTGCCCATACCGGGCCTAACGTATCAGGTGTACTAAAGCGGCTTAAAATCACCGCAGGTAAAATAATATTAAAAATTATATTACTGAAAAAATTACTCTTCTTTTTTGCCGTTGTCATTATGCATCAATCATTGGTATTCAATACATAAAGTATATACACAAGTTACTTTAAGATATAGACCCGCTGTGTTGCAGTAGTTACAAGTAAGTTTAGGATAATTTGCTTTATGCAGACTGCTTTAATGAATCTGAGATTTCATCACAGTGCTGTTTTAAAATTTCGATAGCCACTTTGGTTTTACCTGCCAAAATATCTCTTGCTGGGGTAATTGCATACACACTGTAGGTTGGCAGTTGCCAGTCAGTGCATAACTCAACGAGTTCTCCTTCTAGCAATAATGATTGTACTTCTGGCTTTGGTAAAATTGCATAACCAACGCCATCACACACTAATTGAATAATACTGTGCATGTTATTAACCACGATACGTGGTTTTGGGAGCGCTTTTTTTGGCTGTTTAAACTATGCGTTAGTGGGTGATCTGCAGTGCAATGCGAGATACGAGTATGATGGTTTAACTGCCAAGGCGACAGTGTGCAATGCTCAGCCAATGGGTGACTTTTATGTACACATAATACGAGTGGCCACTTCGCCAAAGGCCGAGCAACTAAACTTGAATCATCCAGCGGGCCAATCGCTATAGCCAAATCAGCGCCCGACTTTATTATATCAAGGGGTTCGTCAGATAAAGTCAGTTGCACATCAAAATCAGGGTACTGGTTGGTTAATTTTTTAAGCGGTTCACTTAATATTCCGCCACCAAATCCAACCGGTGCTACTAACTTTAATTGACCACTAGGGCTGTTTTGTAAAAATTGCAGCTTTTCACCAGCTTGTTTTGCAGCGGTGAGGATGGTTACACAGCTTTGATAATAAATCTCGCCAGCCTCGGTGAGTGTCAGTTCTCGTGGACTGCGATTAAATAAGCTCAACTTAATATCAAGCTCTATTTGTTTGATTTGTTGGCTAATTGCTGATGTGGTCATGGCAAGATCAACTGCGGCTTTACTCATACTACCCGTTTCAACAATGCGCACAAATACAGTTAATGCGCGAAGTAATTTTGTATTCATTTGGTTAAGTCTTACTTAATACTGTTTTAAGAAAATACACATTGTAGAAAAAGGAACATCTCACTACCATGCAAACGCTAATTATTATCATTTAAACTGCATTTGTCACGGAGAAAAATCATGAACACGGTAAGTTGTAAGTTAATACCGTTAACTAGCGCCATTTTAACCGCGCTTAGTTTATCCAGCTCAATAGTGTTAGCTGATGAAACGAAACAAGATATGGAAGTTATCGTGGTATCAGCGTCAGGTTATGAGCAAATGTTAAAGGACGCGCCAGCAAGCATCAGTGTGATTGATCGCGCAGATCTGGAAAAACGCTTTTATCGTGACTTAACCGATGCAATGACCGATGTTCCTGGAGTTGTGGTTACCGGCGGTGGCGATCGCAAAGATATAAGCTTGCGAGGCATGGCTAGCCAATACACATTAATTTTAGTTGATGGCCAGCGACAATCATCACGTGAAACAAGGCCAAACAGTGATGGGCCAGGTGTTGAAGGTGCATGGACACCGCCAATCTCTGCAATTGAACGCATTGAAGTGATACGTGGGCCTATGTCGTCCTTGTATGGCTCAGATGCTATCGGTCAGGTAATACTAATCAAGGTAGTTTTTTCGCAGCTGGTGGACTTGTCCCAGAATTATTAGGTGTGCAATTATATGGGCAGTTTTCCAAACGTGACGAAGATAACTTTACTGCAGGCTTTAGGGGCAAAGAGCAAAGTAACCTTAAAGCGAAGTTTATTTTAACGCCAAACGATAATCACGAAATAATGCTAGAGGTTGGCAGCGCGCAGCAAAAATTTGAAAACACACTGGGTAAAACAGTTGAACCATTGGCGCCGGGTGAAAGCTGTGGCCGAAGAGGTTGCCCAGAATCATCGACAACAGAGTATGAGCAACAAACTTACTCGTTAACCCATAACGGTTATTATGACTTTGGTAACTCGCGCAGCTATTTAAAATACGATAAGTACGATAATACTTCTCGTGAAATGTTTGTTGAAAACACGGATGCGCAAACCAGTTGGACTTTACCGATTTTTGCCGGTCATAACGCGACGCTTGGTGCAGCCTACTTAAAAGAAGTGCTTGATGATTACACGAGTAATAGGATCAGCGAGTTAACCCATGTAGAAAATAAACAGTGGTCGGTATTTGCTGAGGATGAGTGGAGCACCAGCGACAAATTTAAGCTCACCACAGGTTTGCGTTACGACCACGACGATAATTTTTCAGGCCATTGGAGTCCACGTTTATATGGAGTTTATACCGCGTCTAAGGCTATCACTATCAAAGGTGGTATTTCGACAGGTTTTAGAGCGCCTAATATTCGTCAATCAAATGCAGACTGGGGACAAGTAAGTCGAGGCGGCAATATCTATGGCAACCCAGATCTTAGTCCTGAAAAGTCATTGAATTATGAAATGGGTATTTATTACGATCCACGTGGTGATTACACAATCTCAAGTACGGTGTTTTACAATGAGTTTGATGACAAAATTACGCGAATTGCATGCCCACTTACGCAATGCACGGATGGCCAAAATCAGTTTGGTTCAGATCCGACAACCTATGTAAATGTTGATGAAGCCGTGACTCAAGGGTTTGAATTTTCAGTTTCTTACGACTTAACCAGCGATTTAGGTTTAAGCGCTAATTACACTTATACCGATTCTGAGCAAAAAACCGGGCAATATAAAGGCAGTCCTCTCAATCAGTTACCTAAACATATAGTGCAAACATCGTTAAACTGGCAGCCAAGCGATAAGTTAGGGGGTGGTTACGTGTGCATTATCGTGGTGAGGAAAGTCAACCAACCACAGGACCTTCACAAAGCAGCCTAATTGCACCTAACTACACGTTAGCCGATGTGGGTGGTAATTATGTTTTGACTAAAAGCGTAAAGTTAGGCTTTGGTATTTATAACCTATTTGATAAAGATATCACTGAGAATGAATATGGTTATGTCGAAGACGGACGCCGTTATTGGGCATCGCTCGGGTGGCAGTTTTAATGCATACCACTTAGTAACCCCTGCTTAGGTTAAGTAATAAGGTCTCAATTGAGGCCTTATTTTATAAATGGAGCTTTATAACTAACTGAAAATATAAATAAACTATTGCTGATGAAAAGTTTCTACTCTAAAGTTAGGGTAGCGTGTGTTTCTATTTCGAAGTTTGCAGCAATGTGTTTGGCTTTTAGGCTAGGCTGAGCTTATGTAGTGTGGTAATTCCCCATAAATAGGCGATAACGCAGCATAACTGGCAAACATACTATGATCTAAGTGTTAAACCTAAATAGAACAAATTTTAATCCCGAAAGGTCAGTCGCCTTAGTAAGGTAAATATTTAATTACACGCTATAATAATTAACCAATATGAAGTGGTTAGATAAGATTTTTAGCTATAGCATCTGTCGCTATGCAAAATAATACGAGGTATTTATTTGAATTTCCTTCGAAGCTTCCATGATATTGTATCTGATCAAAGTCAAAGTTTTGACGAGAAAACGCATAGTTTGCTCAAGTTTGGGCTTGATGTATTTAATTTAGATATCGCGATTGTTAGTAAAATTGAACAAAATATTTATACCGTGCTCTACGTTATAACACCTGATAATTCTTTAGCCTCTGGTACAACGTTTGATTTAGAAGGCACTTATTGTGTACATACACTCGCAGCAAATGCCGCGCTTACTTTTCATAAAGCGTCGAGTAGTCGCATTGCAAACCACCCATGTTACCTAAATTTCCAGCTCGAATCTTATATTGGGGCGCCAATAAAAGTCGGTTCAAATGTATTCGGTACAGTTAACTTTTCATCACCGGCTGTATCAACTCCCTTTTCACAACAAGCCCATGACTATGTTGAGTTATTTGCACAATGGCTGGGTGCTGAGTTTGCCCGCAAGATCACCAATGAACAGCTTATTAAAAACAACAATACGCTGTTAAAATTAGAGGCTGTAGCAAATATTGGCACGTGGGAAGTTGATTTACTCACTGATAAAGTCACTTGGAGCGAGCAAACACGACGTATTTACCAAGTTAGTGATAGCTATGTTCCTGATCTTAATGCTGCGACTGAATTTTTTAAAGCAGGAGAAAGCAGAGAAAGCATCGTTAATGCAGTGAACTCTGCAATACAAAGTGGCGAGAAATGGCATCTCGACCTCGAACTTGTTACCGCTAATGGACAGACTTTGTGGGTATCAACATTTGGTGAAGCTGAATTATTAAATGGTCGATGTGTGAGGTTATTTGGTACCTTACAAGACGTGACTGAATCGGTCATGCTTCGCGAAGAGTTAAAAAATAAAAAAGCAGAAGCAGAGCGCATGTTAGAAGATAGAAGCATGCTACTAGCTAAAATAAGTCACGAACTCAGGACACCATTGAACGGCATAACCGGAATGTTAACTACGCTATTAGGTGAGCGTCGTGAAGATAAGAGAGTTGAAAAACTAAAGATAGCTTTGCGTAGCGCGGATATTTTACTGAGTATAATTAACGAAGTGCTCGACTTTTCAAAAATAAACCACGGTGAGTTAAAACTCGAACCAAATCATTTTTTATTAAAAACAATTTTTGTTGATCTTGCTTCGTTGTACATTCCATTGTTTAGAGATAGTAAGGTTGATTTTCAAACAAATATAACGATAGCAGATGACTGTTGGGCTTATTGCGATAATGCTCGGCTGAGCCAAATTGCGTCAAACTTATTAAGTAACGCGTTAAAATTCACTGACGAAGGCTTGGTAAAATTTAATGCTGATGTGAATGTAGTCGGTGATAAATTAGCCTTGCATCTTGAAGTGTGTGACAGCGGAAGGGGGATGACCAACTCATTTTTAGATTCATTGTTCTCACCTTTTACACAAGAAATAGACGCCAAAAAGAGTAAAGGTGGTACCGGCTTAGGCTTGGCAATCGTAAAAGAATTGATTGATTTTATGGGGGGGACAATAACGGTTGATAGTACTTTTAATCAGGGTACGACATTTATCGTGGATATCCCACTTGCAGTCGGCGCCGTACAAATCGAAAATAATCCTCGGGTAAACGTTGTCATAGCGGCAACTAATTTATCGGTTTTAGTTGTTGATGATAACCAAATAAACCGATTGGTACTGGACGCTTCGCTTGAAAAATTAAATATTAAAGCCGATTTTGCAGTTGATGGCGAAGACGCAATTTTAAAGTGTAAGCAAAAAAAATACGATCTTATTTTTATGGATTGCGTGATGCCGCAGCTGGATGGACTTGAGGCCACTAAAATTTTGCGAGCACAACATATTTGTCCTTATGCAGATACCTTAATAGTGGCATTAACTGCAAATACATCATCTACCGATAAAGTTGCGTGCAAAGAAGCTGGCATGGATATGTTTATTTCAAAGCCTTTTAAACTACATTCGATTGAGGAAGCGGTAGTTAATGCTGTAGGAAAGAGCAAAACTAAATAAATAAGCTAGTTTATTAACAGAGAAACATAACGTGGCCTAATATTTGTATGTTTTTTAATGTGGTATTTGATAAAACGCACTATGATTAGTTTTATTATCGCAATATATTATTATTTCTTTATAGCTCTCAACAGCAATGAACCGTATCCTAAGATACGTTATACACTATTACGCAATGATTGATTGCTTAACTGATGGGTACTGTAAATAAATAATAAAGACTGTATTTTTACTGTTTGAGGCATGGAGTTGAATGAAAAATAGTGGTGTGATTTGTCTCTCGGATGTACTTGAACTGATGCTTGACGCTGTTTGCGTGGTTGACAAGCAAGGGGTATTTGTTTTTGTGAGCGCGGCTTTTAAAGACATTTTTGGTTACGAGCCTTGCGAAGTAATTGGTAAACCAATGCTCGACTTTGTTTATAAAGAAGATATTGAGATCACGCTTGACGCAGTAGATACGTTATTATCTGGAGGCTCTAAACCGCGCTTTGAAAATCGTTGGGTGAGAAAAGACGGGCGAGTGGTGCATATATTATGGTCTGTCCGCTGGTCTGATTCACATCAGTTCAGAATTGCTGTTGCTCATGATATCACCGAGCGCAAAAAATTTGAAAAGCAATTACAACATATGGTGGGACATGATCAGTTAACTGGGTTGCCCAATCGCATGCTGTTACTTGACCGAATTCAATCAACATTAACGAAAGCTGACCGACAGCAGGTTGAATTATCGCTACTATTTATAGATTTTGATGGTTTTAAAGAAGTTAATGATTCATATGGGCATCAATGTGGTGATCGATTATTACAAGCCATTGCTGCTCGGCTACAAGGGTGTGTTCGAGGGTCTGATACTGTTGGGCGTTTAGGTGGCGACGAATTTTTAGTCTTACTTCATGGGATTAGCTTACGCTCAGACGTACATAAAACAGCTGAAAAAATCCGCAAAGAGTGCGAACAAGCTTTTGTGATAGATGAACATTCATTACAGCTTTCAGTCAGTATCGGTATCGCCAGTTATCCTGAAATGGGCGAGAATGAACAACAACTTATTCAACATGCAGATCAAGCAATGTATGTTGCAAAAAATGCAGGGGGTAATCGTATTGTCTAAACACGTTACTCCCCTTTGATCAAAATCAACATTTAGCTTTATAACTAATATTTTTACGTCTTTTTTGGTTTGTTAGTTGCTGTCTTTAGTTGTAGACATTGAACTGCCAACCGATGCAACTATCACCAAAAGAATGGCTAACCATTGCCAAAGAGTTAATAACTCGCCTAAAATTATAAAGCCAGCAAGTGCCGCAATAGCGGGCTCTAAGCTCATCATAATACTAAACCCTTGTGCAGGCATATTTCGCAGTG
The DNA here is from genome assembly GCF_037162485.1 of Pseudoalteromonas sp. B160. Taxonomy (NCBI): domain Bacteria; kingdom Pseudomonadati; phylum Pseudomonadota; class Gammaproteobacteria; order Alteromonadales; family Pseudoalteromonadaceae; genus Pseudoalteromonas; species Pseudoalteromonas sp. B160. Next base: position 368,254 of record NZ_JARLUX010000002.1, read on the forward strand.
CAACCATTTCCAGTGTATAAGGTAGGGCACTTGACATAATAGCAACCAATAAACCTAAAGGGATCACTTCCCAGCTTAGTAGTGCACCACCTTGAGAAATAGCACCATAAGGCACTAATATAAGTGCCGCGACACTCATACCAAGGGCAACAGTCATCCCGCCAGAGCTTTGATTCCCCGTTTTTTTGCCAAATAAGATATAGCCAGCCCAACATGCACCAGCACCCAGTGCCAGAATCACGCCCAGTAGATCGAGACTTTCTTCACCTTTCATATCCGGGAGCAACATTACGATCCCCGATATAGCACAGGCGACCCAAAATAAATCTCGCTTACGTCGCGATGATAGCAGCGCTACCGCTAACGGGCCGGTAAATTCAAGGGCGACCGCAATCCCCAATGGAATACGCTCAATGGCGTAGTAAAATAAAATGTTCATACCGCCTAAGCATAAGCCATAAACAATAATTGGCATGCGTTGACCCAGTGGTGGAAAGGCGCGCCAAGGTTTAAACACTAAGCACAATATAGCTGCTGAGAAACCTAAACGAAGTGCGGTTGTCCCTTCTGGACCAATTATTGGAAACAGTTGCTTAGCAATTGAAGCGCCTGACTGAATAGTCACCATGGCAAGTAATACACATATAACAGCAATGAAAAAAGGAGAAATAACTCGAGACATAACGTATAAAAAATGAAAAAGGAAATTATCTGCAGAGTGTACAGATTAATGTAACAATTTAATATATTTGCGATAAATAGCAGCCATTAAGTGATGCAGGCTCATGTATTAAACAATGCGTGAGCCTTTATTTACCTTATGAACTCTATTGTTTTGTGATCCAGAATTACTTTATCTTTAATGGGTTTTTGCTTTAAGCGTTTAGCGATAAAGAAAAACATAACTGAGAAAAGTGTGGCTATAAAATCAACAGAATAGCTTTCGTAATAGGGGAGCAGAGCTAAATTATTCAGGCCTTGAATAACACTCGAGATGGGTAAACATACGGTTAAAATCGATAATGTTATTAAGCCAGTATAGCTTGCTTTGTTAGCGCCTAGTGTAAAGCAGTAGGCTAAGGAAATAAAAAAAACAACATAATAACACTGCATATAATAGTGATTAATGTTATTTATCAGTATGTTACTCCATTTTGCTAACAATAATACTGCAACAACAGCGAGCATGGATCCTAAACACACGCCAATCGTTAACTTTGCCATAATATGTGTGCCGGTTTTATTTGCATCTTTTTTCATTCGTTTGTCTATCCATAATAAGTTGCCTGAATAAAAAAGCAATGCGCCGAATAGTCCCATTATAAAGTAAGCCCAGCGACCCCACTCACCGCCATATGTTCCAAAATGCAGTGAAAAGATACTCGCGACAAAATTGCCCCAGAAGCTTTCTTCACCCTGTGGGTAAGTTGATCCGCTGATCTCTAAAGTATACGGGTTCATAAATAAATAATCCGTATCAGGTCCACGTACCACTGCAGAATCATTACTCATTTTAAATACAGCGGAAGGGGACGCTAAATTCAATCGACTGTAGCTAATATGTATTGGCTCATAGCCTGTAGCATAGCCCTTAGCCGCTAGTATTTGTGTATCAATACGTTTCAGTTCGCTGATGTTATAAGCGTGTGTTGCGGTTGGGGGACGCTCAAATAGTGGTTTGTCACCATAAAACTGGGCCAAACCATCATAAATTAAGTCGTGAAAAGCAAATACAATAACAGTAAACGCAATGATCAAATGAAAGGGCAAACTCGCAACGCCAATAAGGTTATGGCTATCTAACCAAAAGCGACTCGGGCCTTTTTCTTTTCGCAGCGCAAAAAATGTTTTTACTAGTGTTGGTAAAAGGATAATTACACCGGACACCAAGGCTAAAAAATACAGTCCTGCAGCAATACCAAGAATGTAAACGCCAGATTGGTCGTGGCCAATTTCACCAATAAAGCCTGCGGTACGGTGTAGGTAATCGATTAAATCAGCAAGTTTATGTTCTGCTTGATCAGCAATTATCAGCTTTTGATCTTCATCAAGATATGCTGTTTGCTGTTGATTATCTAGGTGCATGCCACGAGCTTGACCTTGTGTATACCACGACAGTGGCGCAGCTGTTGTTAAAAGGTCGAGTTCAAAACCTTTTGCCATTTGCTCAGGATAAACAGTGATGGCTTTGTCGACTAAGCTTTGATAGTTTGTAGTAGTGGGATCGGTAAGTGGTGCAGTAGTTGGCTCTGCCCATTGTTGGATTTCATGTTTAAACATGGTCAAACTACCAGCATAAAAGCCGATGAAAAGTACTAAACCTGCAATGATCCCCGTCCATGTATGCACACCTTGGTAGGTGCGTAAAATATCGGCTCTTACTTTCATAATCCACCCCTTAACAGCAAAAATAAACTATACAAGATAACATTTGCTCCACCGAGTATGAGCCAAACTTGCCTCGCTGAATTAAATAAATAAGTAAAACTAAAGAGCGTGAGCCATAAAATCGGGATCATCCACATATTAAATTGAACCTTGTCTTGGGCATCAATTCCGCCTGGGCCGTACCAAGCAAAAAAAGCAATCAGAATATAAGCCAGCGCTAAACCCAGCAATACACCAGCTAAACTTTTACCAAGCCAAGTTGGTTGAATTTTTTGTCTTTGCTCAGATGTCATTTCTTAGCCCTTTCACTTTAATTAAGCTTGCAAATGGCATGACCATTAAAGCGAGCATCAGTATTAAAATAATAAAGAAGCTTGCTGCTAATTTAGACAGTGTAGAAAAAGAAATGATAATTGCAGTTATAAACAGCATTAGCGCAAGTGTACGCCAGTGTTTAGAAATAGGTTTAGTAAGTAATCTTTGATGGCGATTACTGCAGTAGAGCACAGTTATAGCAATGAGTAAGATAACAATAACGGTAAATTGAGACATAAGAGCAATAATAGTTTATTTTTAATGCCATTCTAAATGATAAGTAAACTCAATTGCAATACTGTAGTTGATATGGTATTTTTTCGCGCAATTTAAAATGTCTCAAAAAAAGGAAATTATTTTGGCTGCTTTATTTAAACGCAATAAGCTTTCACTGCTTATTGCCAGCGCGCTGTTATTTACTCAAGCTCAGGTATTAGCAGATGATGAGGGTAATCGCGAATCAATCGATACTATCGTTGTTACGGGTGAAAAAATAGCAAAATCACTTAAAGACACTATTACCTCAGTTGCGGTCGTCGATAAGTCGTTATTAGAAAATGGTCAGCTAGCATCTGTTTCAGAAGCGCTTGCAGAAATGGCGAATGTAGTGGTGTTAACGGGGTCAGTTCCTGATATGCGTGGTGTGTCAGGTAACGGTGGAGCAACAGGGTTTAATTCGTTTAGTGGTGGCTCTAAATCGCGAGTATCAACGTTAGTTGACGGTGTAAGTCAGCCGTTTGTCGCTGATTTAACCGGTGATACTGGTTTGTGGGATATGGAGCAAATAGCAGTGTATCGAGGTCCACAATCAACAAGTAATGGTCGTAATAGCATTGCTGGCGCTGTTTATATGACAACCAAAGCACCGACTCAAGACTTTGAAGGCGCAGTGCGAGTCGGTTACCGCAATCAAGATAGCTACCTTGACACCGCAGCCGTTGTTTCCGGTGCATTAGTTGAAGATGTACTTGCTTTTAGGTTATCGACTCAATATGTTGATGGTGAAACTTACAGTAACCCAACTGTCTATGAAACAAATCCGACAGATCGCGATCTAAATAAATTAAACACCTCAAGCACCCGAGCAAAATTACTTTATACTCCATTTGATGATCTATCAATTCAACTAAGTTATTCAAACTACAGTGAAAAAGGAAATTCTGGTCGTCATTATTATGAAGGTGACAACCCATCTGATTATATACCACTGTTTCAACGTATAATGGATACAGATTCAGATACAACACAAATCGATTTTGAATATAAGATTGATGAGAACTTCTCTGTGGATCTGCTGGTGGCATATATGGATTATCATTGGGCGTTTGATGCTTATGAGCCGCTAGCAACAGCAGAATCTGATGTTACTATGGATGAAAAAAATATTACCATTGATGGTAAATTAAACTTCGGTCTTAGTAGTGATTTTTACTCAGGTTTTATTGGCTTAGCTTATTTCGATCGAGATCAAGATTTCGACAGTACTGGAGCAACAGATTATTTTGGTGATGATAGCAGTGATTCGATAGCTATTTACTCAGAGGCAAGCTTCAACCTAACAGATAAGTTAATAGTAACAGGTGGCTTGCGGGTTGAACATGAAAGTCAACTTCGTAACTTTAACATGGCATTTAGAGGCGATACCTTAGCTGAACAGCTAGATGATTCTAATACTATTAAATTACCTACCTTAGCTATTCAATACAAAGTTACCGAGGCAACTACTTTATCAGCCAGTGCGCGGCGTGGTTATAATTCCGGCGGTGGTGCACTCGACTTTAATGCTGAAGATTATTATTACTATGATGAAGAAACTGTTAATACCTATGAGGTAGGCACACGTAGTGTATTAAATAACGGCGACATTAATATCAGTGCAAATGTCTTTTACAATAACTTTGACGGTTATCAGGCATTAAGTTCAGATCGTAGAATTACTAATATCGATGACGCTCATAGTTATGGTTTAGAGCTTGAGGCTTACAGTATGTTAGGTGAGCAATGGCAGTTACATGCTGGTCTAGGATTGTTAAAAACAAAAATTGACGCATCTACAACGTATTCTGAAGCGGTTGGTAACGAACTTAATTCAGCCCCTTCATTTACAGCCAGTTTAGGTCTGTCTCATTGGTTTACTGACAACCTTAAAATCAATGTCAGTGCAAATTATGTCGATGAGTATTACGGTGATCTTACTAACAGTGAAGAGCGCATGGCAGGTGATTACACTATTACTCGCGCTACAATAAGCTATGACACAATGAATTGGTTAATTAGCGCTTATATTAATAATGCCTTTGATGAACAAGGTTATACCAGTGTAGAGCCTGTAAGTGGCAGGTATCCAACTGGTTATGTCTCTGTAGTTAGCCCACAAACATTAGGTGCTTCAGTTACTTATCGTTTTTAGCTACTCTAAAACCTTAGGCTGTTGCTGTATAAAAGCCTGAGGTTTTTAATCCAGAGATCCGTTAACTTAATTTAAACTTATTTATTTGTGTATTTAAATTAATCGCAACTTGCGCGAGTTCACTAGACGAAGACGAAATTTGTGCGGTTTGCGACTTCGACTGCATACTGGCATCTTGAATACCAGTTAAGCGTTCAGCTATATCTTCGGTTACTTGTGCTTGTTGCTCGGATGCAGCTGCAATGGTTCGGTTTGCATCTGAAATTAAGCGCACTTGGGTGCTTATTTCTTTGAGCATTGAGCCCACTTTTTCTGAGTTTGATACTGCGTCTTTAACCCGCGTATCACTGCTACGGATCCGTTCGGTTACAGCGTTACTTGCAGACTGTAAGCTATTGATTTTTTGTTGTATCTCAACTGTTGAGCTTTGTGTTCTGCTCGCTAATGTCCTTACCTCGTCGGCAACGACGGCAAAACCTCGACCTTGTTCGCCAGCTCGTGCGGCCTCAATTGCAGCATTAAGTGCTAATAGATTAGTTTGTTCAGCAATATTGCTGATCACATTTAAGATCACCGCTACTTCGTTAACTGAAGATTCGAGATCATTTAAATCATTAATTGACTCGGTTAATATTTCAGCAACCGATTCGACAGAATGAATACTCTGATTAACGACATCGATCCCTGCTTGTGTTTTAGCATCTGCATCTCCTGCGTTTTGAGCCGCTTCAGAGCAGTTTTTTGATACTTCTTTGACGGCGGTGGAGTTTTCATATACTGAACTTGAGATCACCTCAATTGCTTGACTCTGCTCGTCATTAAGCTGTCTTGCCTGCTGTGCAATAGAATCTAGCTCGTTTGCAGCAATTTGGGCTTGTTGGGATTGCGAGTTAATTTCTGACAGTAAGGTAGATAGTTTATCGATCATAATATTAAAACTGGCTGATAACTCTGCAATTTCATCGTTACCGGAGTGAGCAATTTTATGCGTTAGATCACCATTGGCGATTCGTTGTGCTTCATTGACTAATAGCGTGGTTGTCTTTATTACGCGCTTCTCAAGCTGTAAGTAGCATAAAATTAAAATAGTGATTATAACTAATACCATCACAATACTAATAAGGCTTAAATTAGCAACACGATTGTTATTATTCATTACTTCTTGCAAGCTGCTGTTTTCTACCGCAGCTAAAAATTCTTGCACCGGTGTCTGTATTTTAGCTACTTCATCCATATATCCCTTATCGGTTAGCAGTCCTATTGCCTGTACCCACTGTTTCGAATCGCTCGTATTTAATAATGATGGTGATTGCCCAGCAAAACTACTTACCAATTGAAAAGCTTGTTCTTCAGTGCTGACTAACTGCAAAGAGAGCGAGTTAGATTTATTTAGCAAAGCAAGTTCTTGTTCATTCACATTAAATTCTTTTAAGCGATCAATATAAGATTTTTTACGACCGTCTAACCAGGGTTCAGTTCCTTCAATTTGATTTACAAGTTCATAGTATTGTTTTTTATAGCTAGGTTGTAGGGTGACAACATATTGTCGGGCAAGTTCTGTTAGCTTGATAGAGTTGGAGGCAGACAGCTTAGCAAAATGACTTAGTTGATAGCGTTGCTGAGCTGATTGTTGACTATCAGATAATCCTGTTTTTAACAGTAATATGATAATGAGTAGCCCTGCTGCAATTGTGATTGCTAGAGCAAAAACAGTTCTAAGCATTAATCTAATTGTCAAAATTGCCTCTGCTGCGATTTAATTATAATGCTAAATAACTATAGAATATAATTTCAATTAACTAAAGAATTCATGGATTTTATTTGCAAACTAGGAAGATTTGGATACGCATTAAATTAGTGAGCAGATTGCAAGCGTATGATAAAAGTGACAACAACATTGGCAAGCCTCAAAGCATTGAGGCGTTGTTTTGCGTGAATAATATTTTGTAGCTTATAGCCGGTCGGCAGGATAAATAACACCAAGTTGCTGTCTTGCTTTATCAAGTACAGCCATCACATTGATACTTAGTTGATGGGTATTGATAGGTGATTCGAGTTGTCCTGCGTTGGCGATTGTAATGAAATGGGCAACTTCGTGGCGCATAAAGTGTTCATCAAATGGCTGTGATAATTCTTCAGCACCGCCATCATTAGCAATAAATTGTATCTGTTTTAATAACGAAACGGCTTCAATTCTAATACGGCCCAGCTCACCTTGGATTTCTGTAAAATTATCACCTTGAGATATTTTTGAATAACTGATCACTGCTTGCTTATCACTATAATTTAGTAATACATCACCAGCACCATCTACCCCTGTTTCAAGTAATACTCCACTGGCTTTTACCGTGTTTGGTGCACCCCAAAGTGCAATCAAGATATATAGCGGATAAACCCCTAAATCGACGAGCGCACCATTAGCGAATGCTGGCAAAAAGGTGTTAGGGCGCTCACCATTTTTGTATTTATCATAGCGTGATGAATATTGACTATACTGACCTATGTATTTACGTGGCGTGCCAATTTTGGCAATGGCTTGTTGTAAAACTGCAAAGTTAGGCAAGTGAGTGGTCATCATCGCTTCCATATAAAGGCGATTATTTTGTTTTGCTGCGTCCACTATCGCGGCTAATTCTTGGCTATTTGCTGCTGCAGGTTTTTCACCTAACACGTGTTTTCCTGCATTTAAACAGGCCACAGCATAGCTTTTATGCAAACTATTGGGGGCTGCGATATATACAGCGTCTACACTGTCGTCGCTGCATACTTGCTCAATAGTCGTAAATACTTTTGCATTTTTTATAGCGTGCTTAGCTAAAAATGCATGACCGCTTTGCTCGGCTCGCGAACATACGCCATATAATGAAAACTCACTGACTGTTTTAGCCGCTGCAAGTAAAGTATCGCTAATAAAATTAGTGCCGACTATCACAAAATTCATGGTCACTCCTGATTGTTGAATTGTGCAAGCCAAGCTTGCCAGTCTGCCTCAAAGCCTAACATTTGTTGGTGCTTTTTAGCTAATAGGTGTTTTTGTTTATCTTCACTGGCTTGAAATGGACCTACTCGGCACAGCGAACAGCTATCAACTGCTAAGTAGTTTGGTATAGTTAATCGATTATGGAGTTCAGTCGTTTCTTTGGGGCTGAATACATAAGTGGTGCCACTGGTGTCTTTTACGTGTTTGTCACGATCAACATTACGGATTTTATAGCCAGGGAAAGGACTGATATCAAATGGCATTTGGCCGATATAGCGTGATGCTAAGCCATAATTTAAGCTGCCTTCAATATTCCACTCACGATATGGTTTAACATCTTTTGAGGTGATGTAGCACAACATTGGGCCATTGTTATCAAGAGCATAGCTGGTGGCATATTTAATATATTGGTGTAGCAAAGCTCGGTTGAGGGTGTTCATACTGGTTGTTTGGGTGTTTTCACGATAAGCACTCTCCCCGACAAAAGCAGGAATAAGCGGAAATTGAAAAATCACCACATCAAATAGCTCGCCATTTAAGCGTTGCCAGGCTTGTGGGTCAGTCACATCAAAACTATCAAGTACCGTAATGTGATGATCTCGCAGTGCATTTAGTGCGTTATCAGCATATTTGAAGGTAATCGTGGCTGCACTATCATAGGTAGAAGCAACTAACTTGGCTGGCTTTAGATCAGTAGATAAAGCATGAGAAAACGATAAGTCGCCATCGCCAACGGTAAGGATCCGCCAATTAGGATTTAAATACATTAATTCAATTATTCTAGTGGTGTGTTTTTAGCATCATGATCAATTAAACGTAAAAACGCTAAGCGAGTCTTTAGTCCTTCAATCGCGATTTGTTTGATAATTAAATTAAACGTGATTAATACTGCAAACGCAATATGAATAGGGCCATGAGTAAAGCCTGCGTCTGGATCGAAGAGCATTAAGCCAAACAGTAAAAAGAGTACCACGAGTGCAATTTCAAGCCATTGATTAGAATAAAACGATAATCGGCCTTCACTCTTATGATCTTTCTTGATTTGAATAGCACAAAAAAAGGGATCACTTTAATTTTGAAATGAGCGCTTTTCTCAACATAGTTTTCACCGAGTTGATCAAGCTGTTGGCGCAATTGGTCTATCATTTTAGTTCCTCAAAAAGCAGTGCACGGATGGTACATTAATCCGTTTTAAAGGGCGAGCTAGTTAGGGTATAAACTAATGCCTATTACTAATATATGGCAAACAAACACCACTGAGGTTAATACAAAGCGCATTTTTTGATAATCAGCATGGTAGCTTTGCCATTGCGGGCTGGTTTTTTCAAATAGTAATACCAGCCAAAAACTAACCGCTAACCAAGCCAAGGTTATGTGTTGTGGTAGAAAAGCTAAAAAGCCAAGCGGTAAAATCGGTAGTATAGCCTTAATCGCATCTCGATAACTCTGTTGTCCAGCGTGCCATAAGTTACCACTCATAAAAGCCAAAATTGCAATACTATAAAAAGTAAAAAACTGCATATTAAAGTTATTACTACCGACTAATAACGGCCAACCGACACACGCTAAAAAGGGCAATAAGCCTAAATAGCCTAACTGGATATGATTGATGAATTTATTCATGGCTTACCCCAAAATTAACTAAAAATACGTATTCGCGATATTTTTCAGTGAGCATTGTAACATTAGACGCAAAAAAGCTTTAGCCCTATCTGTCCAGATGACAATGACCGCTTCAGTCAATAAAATCGATTGAATTAATCTAAACAATCAATTTTATTAATTTTTATTTACACCTTATTGTATTGCTCAAGCCAACGCAGCAACCTGCGTTGTTTACACTTTAAATAAACAAATGAGGAATACTATGAGCACTTCATTAATTAACACTAAATTACAACCTTTCAATGCAACGGCTTACCACAATGGTGATTTTGTTGAACTATCAGAACAAGATGTTTTAGGTAAGTGGTCTATTTTCTTTTTCTACCCAGCTGATTTTACCTTTGTATGTCCTACGGAACTGGGGGATGTTGCAGATCACTATGCGCAATTACAAGAAATGGGTGTAGAGGTTTACTCAGTATCGACTGATACTCACTTTACTCACAAAGCATGGCACGATACATCAGACACTATTGGTAAAATTGCTTACCCTATGATCGGTGACCCAACAGGACGTATTACACGTAACTTTGGTGTAATGATCGAAGACGAAGGCCTAGCACTTCGCGGTACGTTTGTAATGAACCCTGAGGGCGAAATCAAAATCATTGAAACACATGATTTAGGTATTGGCCGTAGTGCCAAAGAACTAGTACGTAAAGTACAAGCGGCACAATACATTGCGACTCATGATGGTGAAGTATGTCCGGCTTCTTGGCAGCCAGGTGAAGAAACATTAGCACCATCGCTTGATTTAGTTGGCAAAATTTAAATCACTATTACAAAGCATTAATATGCTTGAAGGCTCATCATCACAATTTTATTAAGCACATTAGTGTGATGATGGGCATTTTTGCTAAAACAAGGGTAAGTCATGTTAGATACCAACATTAAAAATCAATTAAAAAGTCACTTTGCAGCTATTGCTGATCCTGTTGAGCTACTTATCGCCTTGGATGACAGCAAAAAATCAATAGAAATTGACAATTTAGCCAACGATATTGCGTCGTTGAGCGACAAATTTTTGGTGCGAGATAATCCAGATAGTGGCGTACGCCGTCCATCAATAACGGTATCTTCACCTATTCGAGATAGCCAAATTACCTTTGCTGGTGTGCCGATGGGGCATGAGTTTACCAGTTTGGTATTAGCGTTGTTACATACGGGCGGGCATCCGAGTAAGGCGTCGGCTGCAGATCTTGAGCAAATTAAGTCACTGACTCAGCCACTTGAGTTTGAAGTGTATATTTCATTAAGTTGTCAAACATGCCCGCAAGTCGTACAAGCGCTTAATTTAATGGCCGCTAATAATAGCAACATTAAAGCAACTATGATTGATGGGGCATTATTTCAAGATGAAGTAGAGCAGCGAAATATACTTGCAGTACCCGCGGTGTACTTAAACGGCCAGCCATTTAGCCAAGGTGCGATGAGCTTAACTGATATTTTAAATAAAGTTGATAGTAAAGGGGCAGAGCGTCAAGCCGCTTCTCTCAATGAAAAATCACAATTTGATGTGCTTGTCGTAGGTGGTGGCCCTGCTGGTGCATCTGCAGCAATTTATTCATCACGAAAGGGTTTAAATACGGGCATTGTTGCTGACCGGTTTGGTGGACAAGTAGCTGATACGCTTGCAATCGAAAATTTTATATCTATTAAAGCAACCGAGGGGCCTAAGCTCGTAGCTCAGCTTGAAGAACATGTTAAAGAGTACGATGTAGATGTCATGCATAATCAACGAGCTGTTGGTCTGAGTTATAAAAATGGTTATGAAATCACGCTTGAAAACGGAGCTGTGCTCAGTACTAAATCGTTAGTACTGGCAACGGGCGCTCGCTGGCGTGAAATGAACGTAGCTGGTGAACAACAATACCGTGGTCATGGTGTAGCGTATTGTCCACATTGTGATGGACCGTTATTTAAAGGCAAACCTGTTGCCGTTATTGGTGGTGGTAATTCGGGCATTGAAGCAGCAATTGATTTAGCTAATATTGTTGAGCACGTTACGGTACTTGAATTTGCAGATACGTTACGCGCCGATGAAGTGCTTATTCGTAAAGCGAAAAGCTTAAAAAATATTACTATTATTAAGAATGCCCAGACTACAGAAGTACTCGGTGATGGTAAAAAAGTGACGGGCTTAAGCTATACTGATCGCATCTCAGGTGAGAACAAACAGTTAAACTTAGCAGGTATCTTTGTACAAATAGGCTTAATACCTAACACTGAATGGTTAAAAGACAGTAATGTTGAACTCAGTCAGTTTGGCGAAATAATAATAGATGCAAAAGGAGCGACATCTTTAGCTGGAGTATATGCTGCGGGAGATGCAACGACCACACCATTTAAGCAAATCATCATTGCGATGGGCAGCGGTGCAACAGCAAGCCTAGGGGCATTTGATTACTTAATTCGTCAAATACCTAGTGAAGAGCAACGCGTAGCATAAATCAAATTATAGTCTCTTGATATAACAGCTCCCACCCATAGCTGTTTGTTCACCCAAGCCGCCCTCTCCAAAGGCGGCTTTTTTGGATAAAAAATTGTGCTAGTATTTAGACTTATTTTTTTAAAAGAGTTTTAGCATGTATCAAGGAAGTTGTTTGTGTAACAAGGTCACAGTGCAAATTGATGGCCCGATCCAGAGCATTATTCATTGCCACTGCTCGTTGTGTCGTAAAGCCAGTGGCACTGCATTTGCTACTAACGGGTTTATTAATCGTGCTGATTTTAAAGTAATTAAAGGCAATGAGTGGTTAAGCAGCTTTGAATTTAAACCAGGGCGTATCCGCTATTTTTGTAGTGCATGCGGTAGCCCAATTTACAGTGAAAACCTTGATGATATAAGCAGACTAAGGTTGCGTCTGGGTATACTCGATAGTGATATTACAGAGCGGCCAATTAGTCATAATTTTGTCAGCTCAAAAGCGAATTGGGAGCAAATAAATGCTGATATCCCACACTATTATGGTTTTGAACCGACCCGCTAAGTTCGTTGGCTGATAGTGTTTTTATAATAAGTAAACTGGTAAATAGTCTGTGCCGCAACTCTCTGTTGCTTTTAAAGCAGTTGTTTCCCAGTACTTGTTCATTGGTACTGAGCCGCGGTTATAAATTGTTCAAAACTCTCACACCACACAATAACAGTGTTAAAGCGTGCAATATTAATATCGGCTGGCACCTTAATTATAAAACCATCGAATGTATTTATGCTTGCAACCCTTGTCATTGTGCCTTTATAGGCTAAAAAATCGGCTTCATTATCAATAAAGCGATTAGCTAAATAAAGTTGGTAATCTGGGCCTGGGCTCAAGGTGCCATCAAAAGAGATCATTGCATTGGTTAATCTGACTTGGCCGTTACCATAATGCAAAGCATCGGAGCCTGCGAGATCAGCTTTGAATTCACCACTATAAAGTGCTTGCTGAGCATGTGTGGCTAGCTCAAGTTTGCTGGGGGATGGTGGGGCCGTTAAAATTGGCAGTGTGTATAACCCCGCAACAAAGCCAACACAAAATATCATCAGATAAACGACTACCTGCCACAATTTACGCATCATAATAAGACCTTATCCATGAGAGTATCCAGTATATAGGGCAAAACAAGCGGATGCCTTCATCTATAGTTATAAGCTAGCTTACAAAATTGGATTGGGCGAGTTCAATCTTCATTTAAGTATTTACTTTATTAGGGTGCTTGACCCTATTGTGAACTGACTTAATTGTTAGCTCGCAATAAGTAATGTGAGCTATGGTGTCGCTAATTTAGGTGAAAAACTTTTCTCGATGATAATGCGAGATCTCGTTGTTTTTCAAAAAAATTGTTGATAAAGCTGCGCAAACTTACCGTTTTTTTGAAGTTTTAGTAACCCTGCCTCTAACTCCATTAGTAAAGCATCGTTTTGTTTATGAGTGTAAAAATAATAATGACTCGGGTATTGCAACATGATCGTTGGTTCAATCATTAAGTTTTGATGCTGCAGTTTAGTCACCTCAGCGGCAATAGCTGATACAGAGCGAGGAAAATAATCTGCCAAACCTGTCTCGAGTGCTCTAGTCATGCCTTTATAATCTAGCTCACCATTAACAGTGAAGCCATTGCGGATAAGTACATCATAATCAGACCAACTTTGCTTTTGTAATGCGATTAAAGGCTTCAGCTGTGCTGAAGTTGATATTTCAGTGAAGCGCGGTTGTTGATTTTTATTAATTATTAGTAATCGCTTGCCGTGTAAACCTTGGTAAATTGACAATGAGGTATGATGCAAATCTGGGTAGCTATTAGCAGGGAGCGATAGCCAAGCTAAATTAATACTGCTTGCTTTTGACAACTCTTCCACCACGCGTTTTTTATTCATTGGTCTAATGGAGTATATAAAATTAACCTGTTTTCCTTGTTCAGCAAAGGCGAGCGTTAACAGCGCATGAATATAGTGATTACGAGGGGTATCGGTGTTGCTGGGGCTGGCTAAATGAAGATTAACGATTGCTTCATTTGCGTGTACAAAGCTAGTAAACGCTAGAGGCAATAACAATAACCAGAGCACGCCAAAATTATACAATTTCATCATTGAGCTATAACTTAAAAGTTTATGACTCTAGTATAGCAAAATTATAATACCTTATTGTTGCAAAAAATATTATAAAAACGTAGAGGCTTTTGAATTACGTATTATACTTGTAAATATTAAAGATGTAGCTTTGGAATACTATGTTAAATAATTATTTGGTCCGTTCCCGTTTAATCGTACTCGCTCTTTTACCTGTTGTAATATTTACGATTACTGCCATATTTTCAATTAGTACTATGGGAGGGTTAGTCAAAGGAATTGACAGTTTATATGAAAACCGTGTCGTACCATTGAAACAGATAAAAACAGTGTCAGATAACTACGCAGTTAATATTGTTGATTTACTTCATAAATTTAGAGCTGGGACTATAAGCCAAAATGATTTATTAGCGGCAGTACAGCAGTCTCAAAATACAGCCGATAAAGAATGGAATACTTACCTTAGTACAGACTTAACCAGTGAAGAAAAAAGCTTAGTAAATACTGTTGAACAAAAACTTAAGCCAGTTCAAGCGCACCTCAAAAATTTGTTGAATAAAATACGCAATGGGGATTTCCAGTCACTCTCTCAACAGCAGTTTGTTACTGATCTATATAATGTATTCGATCCGTTAAGTGCGAGCTATCAAGCTTTAATAGAGCTGCAATTAAACGAAGCGAATCACTTTAAAAAACAAGCCGACGAAAACTTTGCGTTAGTAAGTCTAGTGATGAAATTATCAGTAGCACTGTTGATTTTTTTGTTGTTAGCCATTGCTTATTTTATTTATCGTTCAATTCAAAATCCATTGATGGCGCTGCGCGATACCATTACGCAAATTGCAAATAATGCTGACTTGCGAATACGAGCCAATGTACTTGGTGAAGATGAAATTGCAGATACTGCGCGAAACTTTAATAATATGTTGTCACGTATACATACTTTAGTAACCGATGTATCTGGGGCGACGTTAACTTTATCTTCTGCGGCAGAAGAAATGAACTCAATTAGTGAGCAAGTGGCCTCAACAGCCACAGAGCAAGAGCAACAGTCTACAATGATTGCGACAGCCATTACGCAAATGAGTAGTGCGATTGAACAAGTGGCACAAAATGCGATGGCCACATCAGAAAAAGCCACTAATGCAGATAGTAAAGCACAACAAGGGCAGCAAGCCGTTGCTGATAATATTAGCTCAATCCAAACGTTATCTAAGTTAGTAAATACAAATACACAATTAATAAACGATCTTAATACACAAACAAATGATATAAATCAGGTTGTAATGATGATCCAAGGCGTTGCAGAGCAAACTAACTTACTAGCTTTAAATGCTGCGATTGAAGCCGCAAGAGCAGGGGATTCTGGTCGTGGTTTTGCTGTTGTTGCCGATGAAGTAAGGCAGCTTGCTCATAATACCCAAAAAGCCACAGCGAGCATTAATGAAATGATCAGCAAGCTACAAGGTATGGCTCAACAAGCTGTTGTTGCTATGGGCAACGCTGAAAGTAGTGCACAAGAAAGTGTTGATCATGCAGAATATTCATCACAAGTTTTAACTGAAATAAATCAAGAGGTAACCGAAATTGCCGATATGAACACGCAAGTGTCAACAGCCACTGAAGAGCAAAAAATGGTGGCCAATGAATTAAGTAGTAACATCAACGAGTTTAGTTCTAGTATTGCATCAGTGAGTGAAAGTTCACAGCAAAACGCACAAGCATCACAGGAGTTGGCGTTACTCGCAAGTATGTTACAACAACAAGTAAATGAGTTTAAAATATAACACTGTAATGAGTGTACCTTGTTATTAATAGAGTACGAATGACAAGGTACAGTCTAAATTTATTCGTTTTCACAAGGTTTGGTTCGCGCAGTTTTGTGACAACATCAGCAAAAACAATAAGCTGCCACACACTTTTTATAGATAAAATTATTGTTCTATAGCTGCATGTTTTGCAAGTGTTGCTGTGCAGCCACAATCCCCATCTGATAACCATCGCTGAGCTTTTGATAGTTTTTAGTGGTGCGGCCAACGTTAAAGTCAGCCGGTGGTGCGATGATATTTATTTTACAGTCTGCAGGTGGATTATGAATAAACGCAATACTGGCATTATAGTTATCAGCTCGCGCTAAAGATGCACTGGCAAGTGCCGGGTGGTTTTTATAAATGCGGCGTGTAAACCATGGGGCCTTACTGGTTTTTTTACGATATCCAAGTGGTTGTGATAAAACGACCGTGATTTCTTCAGCTCCCATTTGATAGGCTTTTCGGATCGGAATTGAATCAGCCACACCGCCATCGGTCATGGCAACACCATCTATGACTGGGTAATCTCGATAAGCAATAGGAATCGCACAGGAGGCTTTTAACTGCTGCTCCATTTGCTCTGCTGTCGCTTTTAAATACTGCGCTGATGCTGTGTCTATATCGGTAGCGACAATATAAAATTCACAGTTCTGTGTTGCAAATGTGCCAAGATCTAAACGAATATCAGCCATGGTGGTTTGCCATAACCAATCTAAGTCAAATAAATGCCCACCACGGATAAAGCGCGCTAAATTAATAAACTCGGGTCGGCATGAATAATCAGTGATCACTTTATGATTACGTTTAGCTTGTTGGCATAAATAAGCCGCAATATTCGTTGCCCCAGCAGAAACACCAAAGCAGCGATTAAATGGTTGGTATTGTGCCCCTAAGAACGCATCAAGTACGCCGGTGGCAAATATGCCGCGCATTGCACCACCTTCTACAACAAGGGTGTGTTTGTTGTTGCTCACCAAATCTTCTCCTTTAACTACTAACATTCGAGTTAATCACTTTGCAGTGCTTCAATAGGATCAAGCTGTGACGCTTTGATCGCGGGGTATACACCAAAAATAAGGCCGACTAACGCACAAATACTAAACGATAGCACGATGGCGGTCATTGACCACGATACCGCCCACTGCGAATACATAGAGATAATTTCAGACAAGCCAATACCAAATACCACACCCAGTAAGCCACCTAAAATAGAAATGGTAAAGCTCTCGGCAATAAATTGTATCCGAATGTCTTTTTGTGTTGCACCAATAGCACGCAGTAAGCCAATTTCTTTAGTGCGTTCAAGCACCGTCGCCAACATGATATTCATAATACCGATACCGCCAACCAAGAGTGAAATGCCTGCCACGCAGGACATCACAATATTAAATATTTGCTGGGTTTGTTTTTGCTGGGCTAATAACGCGGCAGGAATAACTAATTCAAAATCATCAATATCACTGTGGCGATTTTGCAGTAAATGTTCCAGTGCTTGTGCGGCAACAATTGGATCAACCGATTTATCAATGGCTAGTTTCAAGCTGCTGACTTCACTATCAAGTAAGCCACTTTCAAAGCGGTGTAATGCAGTACTAAGTGGAATAAATACTTGGTTTTGTTCGTTACCAAGTTTGACTCCTTGAAATTCTTTTTTCTTTAAATAAGGCGCTTGTAAAATACCGACTACTTTAAACCATAAGTGGTTAATTTTTATTTGTTGACCGAGTGCGTCACCTAACGGAAATAGTTGCTTGGCAGTATTTGCGCCAAGCATTGCCACTTGAGCAAACCGTTGTTGATCGTTTTTATTTAATATACGCCCAGCAAATAGTTGAAAATGTGACAGCTGAAAATAATTAGCGCTTACACCTACGGCATTGGCGTCGCTGTTATTGTATTGGCTAAAAATATGATACGTCTCGATGGTTTTTTGTGCGGCAAAATCGGTAACAAAAGGCAGCGAGTCGTGGGCAACTTGGGCATCACGCAGGCTTAAACCGGCCGAGTGCTTACGTTGCTCTTTGAGTTCTTTTTCATCGAACTCTTTGCCATTAACAATCAAATTATATAACCCCATAGAGTCAATCATTTTCATGGCTTCACGTTCAGCACCTTCACCAATATTGAGCATAGCAATGACGGCACCGACACCAAATATCATCCCTAATAAAGTCAGTAAAGTACGTAACTTATGCTGTGCAAGCTCTAAGGCGGTGTCGATAAATAAAGTTAAATATTTCATCAGATGTCCTTTATATCAATGAGTGAGATCACATCATTAGCAGCTAAACCTGCGAGGATCTCTACATGACTAAGGTTATGTTTGCCTAATAAAACGGTCTTTTTGACAAATTCGCCAGCTTCTTCAACATAAACATAATGCGCATTTTGTTCGGTAAAAACACTTTGTTTGGGTACCACTAAACGCTCACTTTGCGGTGTCACTAAAATAGTCGCATTGAGTTTTAAACCCGGGCGTAAAGCGTTATTTTGCTGATTTATCGTTGCTTTTAGCTCGTAAAATTTTTGTGGATCGCCGCGTTTTATTGATTTAGGAAACGGCGATACCGCGATTAACTCGCCGCTAAATTGCTGCTCAGGCAATGCAATAAGTTTGAATGTAAGTGACTGACCTACGGATAAATCGATTGCTTCACGTTCAGACACATATAACATCAACTGCATTTGGCTAACATCAGGCAGTGCTGCTATTTTTTGACCAGGCCATAAGGATTCACCCGCTCGCGGTTTTTCGCCGCGCCAATTAGTACTATGGGTTAATAAGCCATCGTGAGGGGCGATGATCTCAAGCAATGATAGGTTAGTGTTCAACGTTGCTAATTTTTGTTTGTATTGGTCTTCTTTCATTTTTAATAACATCAACTCTCCGGTGGCACTTTGCTCAAAACGGCCAGTTTGCCAGTCGTAGTAGTTATGTTTTGCATTTAAAAACTCAACATTTTGTTGTGACTCTAAAATATCTAATTTAGAGCGAATGCGTTCATCTTCAATTGAGTAATCTTCGGCAAATTGCTTTTCTTCATTAACCAATACAATATCGTGCTCTAAAATAGTCTTATCTTTATCTATTTCTCCTGATTTTTGTGCTAAATCTTGCGCAGCTAAAGCCGTTTGGTTGGTGTTCTTTTGGCTTTGCCGACGCATTTGTTCGCCATCAAAACGAGCAATGACCTGACCTTTTTTAACTTGGCTATATTCTGGCATTAACCACGCTAAAGTTTGTGGCCCACGGCTTGATGCTGGCGCAACAATTAGGGTTTCATTTGCTGCTATCAAATGCCCTTTGGCTTCAACCTCAGTTTTAAAACTGTGTTCACTAACCGTATAAGTGAGCGCGTTTTGAATTTCATGTTCTTCTGAACAACCGCTGATAAATAAAGCCGTAACGATTAAGCTAAGTGCAAAGCTCGTTTTCATAATTTTACCTCGTCGCCTAGTTGTAGGCCGCTTTTAACTACGGCGAGATTATCGGTAAAGTGACTTATCTCTATAAATTGTTTGTTATTTTCAGTGGTTGTAACATAGGGACCTTGTTGATCATATTGCAAACTGGTTAAAGGAATACTTAATACCTGAGGTAAGCGAGCTGTGGTGATCTCTAAGCGCGCAGTAAGTCCTGGGCGAATAACACTGGTGTCAATATTATCAATACTAACAATGGCATCCACAATCCGACGCTTATCTTGATATGACTTTTCTCTAAATACACGACCCAAACTCTTTATTTTCCCTGACACAACTAGTTCGCTACTGCCATCAATGGTTATTTTAACGGTTTGCCCTGGGGCAATTTTACCGCTGTCGGGTTCATCGATTTGTGCTTTTACTTGCATATTTTTAAGTACAGCAAGCTCAATAACAGGCTGACCAAATTGCACACTTTCACCAATGGATGACTTTTCACCTTCATAATTGGTTTTATAAATTACCAGCCCATCAATTGGGGCTTTTACCTTAAGACGTTCAATATCTTGTAAATACCCGTCTACCTCACTTTGCAGCCGTGCAACTTTGCTTTGCACCATTTTTAAGTTTAGTTCTTTGCTCTGTTGCTGAAACGTTTGCTTACTTTTAGCAAGCGTTAGATCGTTGTTTGCAATAGTAAAATCAATTTGTGACTTTTTACGTTCAACTTCAGAACGAGATTGATCAACAATCTCTGCTTTGCGTTTAGCTTTATCGTAGTTCATTTTCATTTCGGCAACGCTGAGGGTCAGTTCTTGCTCTTTGATAAGCTCTTTATTTTGCGCATTTTCGAGTTGTTTTTTTGCTCGCTCTAATGAAGATTGTTTGTCGATTAGCTTATCGCGAACTTGTTTGTCGTCAAACGATACCACCACTTGGCCTTTTTTAACTTGGGTGTTCTCCGCTAGCATAGTCTTAATTTGGTATTGCCACATACGGGCAACTGACGGCGGGGCAATGATCGCACTGGTTGATGACTCCAGTTCGCCATTGGCATTAACCGTGATAGCAATATCACTCTTTTTCACTAGATAATGTTGTTGCTCATCGTCATTACATGCAGTTAATAGCAACATACTCAATATTATGCATAAAACGTTATGATTCATCAGAGTCTTCTCCGATTGTTAATTTTGCACTCATGCCCGGTAACAGTTTTAAATTCTGAGCGTTAAAGTTAAAGCGAGTTCTAAAGTAGGCATCTTTGCCCCACTGAAGGCGTTCTTCTGGCTGAGTTGAAATTTCGCTTAAAGTCGCATTGAGCGGCTGTTGTAAATAGGCGTCAAATAACAATTGCGCTTGTTGGCCAAGTTGTAAATGTTGATAATCAATTTCGTGTACCCAGGCTTCAATGTAGAGTTCACTCATGGCCGGTATTTCGACAATTTTCCAGCCTGGTTGGGCTGTCATACCAACAAATGCTTTTTCGCCATTCCACGGATGGTTTGCATATAAAACGGGCCCTGTACGCTGTGCCTTAATGCTCATACTTGCCAGTTGCGTTTTATTGTATGCAAGGTCTGTTTTTAGTTGTTCAATAGTCAGTAACTGCTTATTGCGCGCAACGGTATTTTCAGTTTTAACTTGGCTGAGTTCTTCGGATGATTTTTGTTTATTGATCAGGGCTTTTTCAAGTTCGAGCTGATTTTTTTGATAATCATAGGTACTTAAGTTAGCGTGTGGAATAGCAGCATCAATACGGGCACGCGCTAGTAAAAGCTCAGTGCGCTTAAAGTTAAACTCAGCTTCTATTTGTTTTTCTTGATTGCTAGTGGTGATCCTAAGCAGCTCTTCTTCGGCGGCCTCCAAACTTACTTCATCTTGTTCAATTTCAGTGGCAATTGAGCCGCTATCAAACACCACAACAACATCATCTTGTTGCGCTATTTCGCCTTCTTTCATCATCCATTGCACTTGTACTCGCCAATTGTCTGATTTTGGAGCATAAAAAATTTGCTTATCGCTGGCTTTTAGCTCACCGCTGAGTAACAAACTTTGCGCATTGCTTGAGAAAGCTAAGCTGTAAAGTAATAATCCTAAACAGGCTTTGAAACATTGACTTTTTAACATCCGCTATCCTCTATGACTATGCCATCTTTCATCCGAATAATTCGCTTAGCATAAGCAGCAATATCTTCTTCATGGGTTACCATGACCAAAGTATGTCCTTGTTGGTGGAGTGAGCAAAGCAACTGCATAATTTCATGAGACGTTTTACTATCGAGGTTACCCGTTGGTTCATCAGCAAAAATGACTTTTGGCTCATTTACTAGTGCTCTGGCAATAGCAACTCGTTGCCGCTGACCACCGGACATTTCAAATGGTTTATGGTGTGCGCGATTTTGTAAGCCAACCTTATCCAGCATCGCCATAGCGCGCTCACTGGCTTGCTGTTTTGGGGTGTCAGTATAACGCAGTGGCAAAGCCACATTTTCTTGAGCACTAAGGCGAGTTAATAAGTGAAAGGTTTGAAATATAAAGCCAATTTTTTTATTGCGGATAGCTGACAAACTTTCGTCATCTATTTCTTTAATACTTTCACCAGAGAGCAAATAACTGCCTGAGGTTGGTGTATCGAGACACCCAAGGATATTCATTAAAGTCGACTTCCCTGAACCGGAAGCGCCCATCACGGCGACAAACTCACCTTCTTTAATATGTAATGAAACATTACTTAATGCAATGACTTGCGTTTCGCCTGCACCATAAGTACGGCAAAGATTTTCGACCCTGATCATACAGTTACTTTTGTTTTTATTATTATCTGATTGGTTAAACTAGCGAGTTTTATAGCGAGACACAAGTCCAAATCTAGTAGTTAAATATACGTCTATTTGCAGCCTTTAATTGTTTTAACATTTAAAGGCTAATTAAATCATCATCAGTTAACAATTGCGTGGTTTTATATTTCATTTATTGCGTTTTAGCTAAGAGTTGTGCGGGTTTAGCGAATATTTTTTGTTACAAAAAAGCCAAGTAATTCGATAAAAAACTACTTGGCTGGCTTTATGGTAAAATCATACAGCATATTCAGAGTGTTATACCCACATCTAGGTTAAATTGCTGCAACCCACATAACACCGACTTCTTTTTTTACCACTTTTACATGGGTGCCAGCACTTAGTGGTTGCTGGCTTTTTAGTTTCCAGCTCACTCCGGAATACGAGTAGGTACTAACACCTAACTCATCAACATCGCTAGTGAGCACAAAATCAAGCTCTGCAAAGTCACTTTTCACTTCTTTATTATCAACATTATCTTGCATGCGTTTTAGCGGTTTCCATAGTAAAACAGCGCATGCGGCGGTGATCAAGGTGTTACTCCAAAGTGCGGTGGTTAATGAGTCTTCTAACAGCGCGAAGTTCATCATTAATCCAGTTGCAAATAATGATATACCCAAAAACAACAATATAAAGGTCGACATTCCCAGCACTGCCACTTCAATTATCAGTGCCAGTACACCTAAGATCATCAGTGTTTGGGCTAAATTATTGGTAATGAACTCCATAGTTTGCTCCTTTACAGCTTAACCTTTTTGTTTGGTATTTAAGGTATTAATAATCGACATTGCTTGCGCTACCATAGAGCTGGCATCGGTGCCGTTATCGGGTAGTAAAACAACAGAGGACTCTTTGGCGATAGCTTGCTTAGCTGCAATGGCTTTTGTAGCAAGGTCTAACTGAATTGCTTTTTGACCTTGCTCAGTATCCGCCGCTTCACCGACTTTACGCAGTGCATCAGCTTGTGCTTGTGCAACAGCAGTAATGGCTTGGGCTTCACCTTCTGCACGGAGGATTTGCTCGGCTTTTTCTGCTTCAGCGGCTAGTACCTGCGCTTGTTTTTTACCTTCAGCGACATTGATATTAGCTTGACGATCACCTTCTGATTCTAAAATTTGTGCACGTTTAACACGTTCCGCTTTCATTTGGGCTTCCATCGCTTCCATTACTGATTGCGGTGGCACAATATCTTTAATTTCATAACGTAATACTTGAATACCCCAAGGATCTGCGGCTTGGTTAATTGCCGCAACAATATTAGTATTTAGTACATCACGTTCTTCAAAGGTTTTATCCAGCTCCATTTTACCAAGCTCTGAACGCATCGTTGTTTGCGATAATTGCGTAACGGCAAACACATAATCATCAACGCCATAAGTGGCTTTGTATGGATCCATCACACGGAAATACAATACACCATCAACAATCAATGAAATATTATCTTTGGTAATAGCAGATTGCGACGGCACATCTTGCGCTTGCTCTTTTAAGCTACGATCAGCGGCAATACGATCAACAAACGGCACAATAAAGTTTAGGCCTGCTTCTTTGGTTGATTGATACTTACCAAAACGTTCAATGAGCCACGCACGGTTTTGCGGCACTAAATTTAACACTACTTTTTAGCAGTACTAAAACAAAATGAGTAAAAACGCCTCAACAGTGAATAACATGTTGAGAACTTGCGTGATCGGGTCCATAGATACTCTCCTTTAATAGTGGCCAATATGGCATGTCACATATTTATTTAATTTATATACTTATAAACGTGACTAACCCTACATTACCATTGAGCTGCAAGCCCAGCTAGTGAAAAATCGTGACAAAGTATGTCGGTAAGTTAATTACGATAGCAATATTATGGTCATGTTTTGTGAAGATGCGCACAAAAGCATGTTTAATTTTTGATTTAAAGCAAATCGTTCAGGCCGAAAAGGAAGTCTGCTTGTGGTCCTCTGAGTTAATTTAAGATTAGCAAACTCAAAGTGAATACCTTAGATGGTTAAACTCACCTCTATGTAATGATAAAACCCGCGCCACGTTTAGCCCAAAACAACGTACACATTTTTTCAAACAATGTAAATATGTACTTGGTGCTGCTGATAATCCTTACCTAGATTTGTTCAGTGGTTCAACAGAACAAGTGCATCGCAAATTCTTTGCGTTTAGTGATTTAAAAGATAAACCTATTGATGGTAAATTTGATTCTTATGGATTAAGCAAAACCGCTACCGTACCTTGGTTTTAACCCTTTATTTTTTCTCTTTAAAATTTTCTATAAAAACAATGGGTTATAACATGTCGTTTTTGATAAGGTAAAATAGTAATATTTAACCTAATGGCTTGTTGTAACTTATTTTTATGCTGATATTCTATAGTTTACTGCCGGACAGGCAGCTTAGAAAAAAACTCAGGTGTTATTTTTAACTTGTGAGGTTTACTACCGGACAGGCAGCTTAGGTGACGAGGGACCGAAACGGAGTTTCGCAGCCTGAGGAAGTGAGGTCATGGATGACCGATGTAACCAAGCTCCATGGATGGATTCAAACGCCGATGTTAATTTAACAATAGTTCACTGCTGCACAGGCAGCTTAGGTGATGAGTGACCGAAACGACTTACCGAATAAAGAGTGCAGCCTGAGGAAGTGAGGTCATGGCAGATTTTTGTTCCCGACAAAATCTAAGTACCTAAATCCATTTAGGTAATGACCGATGTAACCAAGCTCCATGGACGGATTGTTAAACCTTTGGTTTATTTGAAGTACTGTCGCGCCAGTAAGCTTAGCGCCTACGACACAGACAGCTTAGGTGGCGAGGCAGTGAAACGAGTTTTTTGATCACTATTCGGCGCTAAAGCGCTCTTCTACAAGCCACACTACGGATGTTTACGGCGACGATATGCTTAACGTGCTAAGCACGAGCTACAAATTATTTCATGGTTTCTCATTTACCCTCATTGTCTGTTTTTTGTGCAAAAAATCGTTAAGTTCTAGGAAAATGATTTGCAGAGCTGCATTTGTATGCGCTGAAGAACTGTTTTTAGCGAGTTCGGGCGATTTCTGATTGCTATTTATATTACATTTTGAGATATTATTTATAATATAATATTAACAGGAAATAGTAACAGATGACTCTTCCCAGTTCTCAATCTGCAAATGCAATTCGCATGCTTGCTGTCGATGCCGTTCAAAAAGCTAATTCAGGTCACCCAGGTGCACCAATGGGGATGGCCGATATTGCTGCTGTTCTTTGGCAAAACTTTCACCGCCACAATCCATTAAATCCTGATTGGCCTAACCGCGACCGTTTTGTGTTGTCAAACGGCCATGGCTCTATGTTGCAGTACGCATTACTACATTTAAGTGGTTATGATGTCAGTATTGAAGACATTAAACAGTTTCGCCAACTGCATTCTAAAACGCCGAGGTCACCCAGAGTATGGTTATACACCTGGGGTTGAAACAACTACAGGGCCACTTGGTGCTGGTATTGCCAATGCTGTTGGTATGGCAATTGCTGAAAAAACCTTAGCTGGACAATTTAATAAACCACACTTTGATATTGTAGATCACTTCACTTACTGCTTTTTAGGTGATGGTTGTTTGATGGAAGGTATCTCTCATGAAGCATGTTCATTAGCGGGTACTTTAAAGTTAGGCAAACTAATCGCTTTTTGGGATGACAATGGCATCTCAATTGATGGCGAAGTAGAAGGCTGGTTTACTGACGATACCCCAAAACGCTTTGAATCATACGGTTGGCAGGTTATTAGTGGCGTTGATGGTCACGATATGGCCGCGATTGCCAGTGCTATTGAAGCTGCGCAAGCTAACCCAGATCAGCCAACGCTGATCTGTTGTAAAACGGTGATTGGTTTTGGTTCGCCCAATAAATCGGGTAGTCATGATTGTCACGGTTCACCACTGGGTAACGATGAAATCGCTGCGGTTCGTGAGCAACTAAATTGGCCACACCCAGCATTTGAAATTCCTCAAGATGTATATAATGAGTGGAATGGCCAAGCCAAAGGCCAAGATTTAGAAAGCGCATGGCAACAAACCTTTGCCGCTTACAGCAAAGCACACCCAGAGCTGAGTAAAGAATTTAACCGCCGTGTAACGACTAAATCATTACCAAGCAACTTTGCAGAAATTGCTGATCAATACATTGCAAAATGCCAAGATGAGATGCAAAACATCGCAACGCGTAAATCATCACAAAATGCGATCACCTTTTTTGCCAAGCAGTTACCTGAATTAATGGGCGGCTCAGCTGATTTAGCTGGTTCAAACTTAACTTTATGGCCTGACGCGAAAGGTTTGCAAGATGATGCTGCGGGTAACTATGTATTTTATGGCGTACGCGAGTTTGGCATGAGTGCGATAATGAATGGTATTGCGCTGCATGGCGGCTTTATCCCATTTGGTGCAACTTTCTTAATGTTTATGGAATACGCGCGTAATGCTGTGCGTATGGCGGCGTTAATGAAAGCGCAAAGCATTTTTGTGTACACCCATGATTCAATTGGTCAAGGTGAAGATGGCCCGACCCATCAGCCAATTGAACAAATTGCTAATTTGCGTATGACGCCAAATATGTCGACTTGGCGCCCATGTGATGAAGTTGAAACAGCGGTTGCATGGAGTCAGGCTTTAATCAAAGAAGCTGGCCCAAGTGCATTGATCTTTAGCCGCCAAGGCACTAAAGCAATGCCGCGCACTAAAGAGCAACTAGCGAATGTTGCTAAAGGTGGCTATATCTTAGTTGATAGCGAGCACACACCTGAGCTGATCATTATTGCTACTGGTTCTGAAGTTGAGTTAGCGGTAAATGCAGCAGCTGCTCTAACCGCACAGGGTAAACAGGTTCGTGTTGTATCTATGCCATGTACCAATCAGTTTGACTTGCAAGATAAAGCCTATCGCCAGAGTGTATTACCTGTTGGTATTGCTAAAATTGCGGTAGAAGCTGCGCATAGCGATTTTTGGTATAAATATGTTGGCCAAGATGGCGATGTACTAGGTATGACTACCTTTGGTGAGTCAGCGCCAGGACCAGTTCTACTTGAATACTTTGGCTTTACTGTGAGTAACCTTGTTGCTAAGGCTAATGCGTTACTAGACGCTTAATTGTTTTGAACTTGGGTTAAAAATTTACCTGAACAAAAAGCCCGCTGATTTAATTAAATCAGCGGGCTTTTTTATTTGCAGAATTGATTTTATATAACGACTGAAGCTTAGATCAGCTCAGCTAGAATGGCTTCTAGTTTTTCTTGGTCAATTGCAAATTGGCGAATACCTTGGCTTAGTTTTTCTGTAGCCATGGCATCTTGATTCATTTCCCAGCGAAATGCTTGCTCAGTCATAGGCGTTGGCGGGGCAACTGTTTCAGTAGCAGCAGTCAGTTGACGCGCTAATGGGGCATCTGTTGCGGCTAGTTCTGATAATAGCCCTGGGCTGATAGTTAATCTATCACAACCTGCCAGTAATTGGATTTCGCTGATGTTTCTAAAGCTTGCACCCATAACGATGGTTTTATAATCGTGCTTTTTGAAGAAGTTATAAATATGTGCAACAGACTGTACGCCTGGATCATTAGCACCGCTAAAATCGCTATCAGTTTGGTTTGCTTTATACCAATCAAGAATACGACCAACAAAAGGCGAGATTAAATAAGCACCTGCTTCAGCACACGCACGAGCTTGAGCAAATGCAAACACCAACGTTAGGTTACAGCGAATACCTTGTTGCTCGAGTACTTTTGCTGCTTGAATACCTTCCCATGTAGACGCCACTTTGATCAGTACGCGCGAGGTATCAATATCTTGCTCTTTATAGAGCGCAACAAGCTCAAGGGCTTTATCAATAGTTGCTTGAGTGTCAAACGATAAGCGCGCATCTACTTCGGTAGACACTAACCCTGGCACTTGAGCCATTAAATTTGCACCAATTAGTACCGACAGTTTGTCAGCAGCTTTGCTGATCACCAGTGCATTGTCACTTGTTTGTTGCTTAGCCCAAGCAACGGCTTCAACAGCCAGTGGGCGGTATTTTTCAATTTTAATCGCATTGAGCAATAACGATGGATTGGTAGTGGCATCTTGCGGCTTATATTGATCGATTGCTTCAAAATCACCGGTATCAGCAACCACAGTGGTCATGGTTTTTAATTGTTCTAATTGGCTAGACATAGACATCCTATTTTCATCATACAAAATAAATTAACGGCTTTTAGCATTGCTTATGACATGGTTTAAGCCCTTTATTAGTGCAAAACATTAGTTTAAAGGGCACAGGTGTCACGAATATTTCAGAATAAATCTGTTAATAATATTTTTATAATACCTTTACAACCCGTCATTATTGATATTATCATACAAATAACAGTAATGACTAACATTGTTAGTATCCAATTAGTGAAAGGTATTTATGTCTCGTTATACATTGGGCTTAGATTATGGCTCTGATTCAGTAAGAGCACTGCTTGTTGATGTAACCACAGGTAAAGAGCTGGCTAGCCATTTAGTGAATTATCCGCGTTGGGCGCAAGGTTTATATTGCGATCCAAGTAAAGATCAATTTCGCCAGCATCCACAAGACTACATCGACAGCTTGATTGAGGTCGTCAATGGTCTATGGCAACAAGTACCTGCGGGAACTGCGGATAAAGTAATAGGTATGAGCTTTGATACCACAGGCTCAACGCCAGTGGCGATTAATAGCCAAGGCACGCCTTTAGCGCTGACTGAAGAATTTGCTGAAAACCCTAATGCGATGTTCATTCTTTGGAAAGACCATACGTCGATTAAAGAAGCGAATGAGATCACCAAAGCCGCGACCAATAACGAGGTTAATTATCTTTCACACATGGGCGGCATCTATTCATCAGAATGGTACTGGGCTAAAGCATTACATATTTTTAGAGATGATGCGGCTGTAAAAGCGGCAACTTACTCGTGGGTTGAGCATTGTGATTGGATGACGGCATTGATGTGTGGCACCACTCACCCAGAAGTATTAACACTGGGACGCTGTGCAACGGGCCACAAACAAATGTGGAATGAGCAATGGGGTGGTTTCCCACCAAATAGTTTCTTCAGCAATATTGACCCATTATTAGATGGTGTGGTTGATACGCTTAATGCAGCAACCCAACCAAGTGACCAAGTCGCTGGTAAATTAACAGCGCAATGGGCTGATAAACTTGGTTTATCACAGAATGTAGTTGTAGGTTACGGTGCGTTTGACTGTCACATGGGGGCAGTTGCTGCCAATGTGCGTCCAGGTGTTTTAACTAAAGTAATGGGTACTTCAACTTGTGATATTACTGTTACTTCAAAACAGCAACTTGGCGATACCTGTGTTAAAGGTATCTGTGGTCAAGTAGATGGCTCAGTGATCCCAGGCATGATTGGCCTTGAAGCGGGGCAATCTGCGTTTGGCGATTTATACGCATGGTTTAAAAACCTAATGCTGTGGCCAACTCGCCAGTTAGCAAATTTAAACGACGTTGAACAAAGCTTGATCAATAAAATTGAAGACTCAATTTTAGTTGATTTATCAAAAGCTGCCAGTGCGTTACCGGTTAAAAATACCGATGTAACAGCACTTGACTGGGTCAACGGTCGTCGCACACCTGATGCAGATCAAAGCGTAGCAATGGCCATGACGGGCATGAAAATGGGCACTGACGCGCCGCAGTTCTTTAAAGCATTAGTTGAGGCGACGGCCTTTGGCGCTCGTGCCATTACTGAACGCTTTCAAAATGAAGGCGTGCCGATTGATTCAGTAGTGGTAATTGGCGGCATTTCAAAAAAATCAGATTACGTAATGCAAACCTGTGCGGATGTATGGAACTGCCCAATTGACGTACTTGAAAGCGAGCAAAGCTGTGCACTTGGCGCTGCAATTATGGCTGCTGTTGCTGCAGGTGAATATGCAACGGTTGCTGATGCGCAACAAGTTATGGCGTCTGCCGTGTGTCATCAATATTTACCTAACCCTGAGCGGGTTGCTGTTTATGATGAGCTATACGCTAATTATCAAGCCCTTGCACAGTATGTTGATGGAGCAAAATCATGAGCTACACAGAGTTAAAGCGTGAAGTATTTGAAGCTAACATGGAATTACAACGTCGTGGTTTAGTAATTTATACCTTTGGTAATGTGTCGCAAATTGACCGCGACAAAGGCGTGATTGCGATTAAACCAAGCGGTGTGTCGTATGACCAAATGAAAGCTGAAGACATGGTGATTGTTGATTTAGAAAACAACATTGTTGAGGGAAGTATGCGCCCATCTTCAGACACCAAAACCCATATTCACTTATATCGTCATTTTAATGAGATCGGTGGTGTTACCCATACGCATTCAACTTACGCAACAGCATGGGCACAAGCAAAGCAGAGCATTCCTTTGCTTTGGTACGACTCATGCTGATTATGTGCACGGTGACATTACCTGCACCCGTGAACTAACCGATGCGCAAGTAAATGGCGATTATGAGCTTGAGACCGGTATTCAAATTACTGATGCTTATAAAGACCGCGACCCAAAAGCAGCACCTATGGTGATTGTGGCAGGGCACGCACCGTTTACGTGGGGTAAAGATGCAGCGCAATCTGTGTATCACGCGGCGCTGCTAGAAGAAATTGCTCGCATGGCTTACTTAACTCGCACGCTTGATCAAAATGCAGCTGCGCTTAAGAAGTCTGTGATGGATAAACATTATTTAAGAAAACACGGTAAAGATGCCTACTACGGCCAAAGTAACCGTGGCTAACCAGTACAAGAGGAATTTATATATGCCGTCGTCAATGAAAGAAGTTTGGTTTGTAACTGGGTCACAACATTTATATGGCCCAAAAGTGTTAAATACTGTTGCAGATAATAGCGCTGCAATTGTTGCTGGTTTAAATAGCGAAGCTAATTTACCAGTTAATCTAGTATGCAAGCCAACGGTAAAAACACCTGAAGAAATTCATGCGGTTTGCCAAGCAGCAAACACAGATCCTAACTGTGTGGGTTTAGTATTGTGGATGCATACATTCTCACCCGCGAAAATGTGGATTGCCGGTTTAAACGAATTACGTAAGCCATGGTTACACCTTCATACACAATTTAATGCCGCGTTACCGTGGGCTGACATTGATATGAACTACATGAACACCCACCAAAGTGCGCATGGTGATCGTGAGTTTGGTTTTATTGGTACTGTAATGCGTAAAGAGCGTAAAGTAGTGGCTGGTCACTGGCAACGTGCTGACGTGCAAAAGCAAATTGATGATTGGTGCCGCGCAGCTAAAGGGTGGGCTGAGAGCCAAACACTTAAAGTGGCACGTTTTGGCGATAACATGCGCCAAGTTGCGGTTACAGAAGGTAACAAAGTATCAGCACAAATCACGTTTGGTTATGAAGTACACGCCTTTGGTGTAGCTGAGCTCGTTAAAGTTGTTGATACCGTGACAGATGCTGAAGTCGATGCCCAGCTTGAAGTATACAAAACTGACTATGTGATCAGCGATGAAACGTTGCAAGATGACTACAAAGTATCGATGCTACGCAACGAAGCGCGTTTAGAGCTTGGTATGGAACGCTTTTTAGAAAAAGGTGGCTTTAAAGCATTCACTAACTGTTTTGAAGACTTGTCAGGTTTATCTGGTTTACCTGGACTTGCAACGCAGCGCTTAATGGCAAAAGGCTATGGCTACGGCGGTGAGGGCGACTGGAAAACAGCCGCTATGGTACGCATCATGAAAGTAATGGGTGAAGGCCGTGAAGGCGGTTGTTCATTTATGGAAGATTACACGTATAACATGGGTGATACCGACCAAGTACTAGGTGCTCACATGTTAGAAGTATGTCCATCGATTGCAGCGCAAAAACCACGCCTTGAAGTTCACACGCACACCATCGGTGTGAAATGTGATGTGGGCCGTTTATTGTTTACTGCTAAAGCCGGTGCTGCGATTAACGTTTCGCCAATTGATATGGGTAACCGTTTCCGTATTTTGATCAACGAAGTAGATACAGTAACGCCACCGGCTGAATTACCGCATTTACCAGTTGCATCAGCATTGTGGGAACCAAAACCGAATCTATCAGTGGCGTCTGCTGCGTGGATCCATGCAGGTGGTGCACACCATACTGCGTACAGCCAAGCTGTTACAACCGATATGATTGTTGATTTTGCTGAAATGGCAGGTGTTGAAACGATGATTATCGATGCTGATACCAGCATCCGTGGTTTCAAAACAGAGCTACGCCACAATGCAGCGTATTACATGTTAAAACGTGGGCTTTAATCACCTATAACAGCAGTGATCTAAGTTAACTAAATAAGCCAACTTTATAGTAAAGTTGGCTTTTGTTTTCTAAGACTTTGGAGTACACATGCTCGATCTCACAAAATACCAAGGCATTATTTTTGATATGGATGGCACGCTTATCGATTCGATGGGCTCTCATTTACAAGCATGGGAGCTGACCTGCCATGCATTAGGTTATCCGTTTGACTATGACTATATGTATAGTTTAGGTGGTGTACCAACGCTTGCTACTGTTGATATTCTCAATGAAAAATATGGACTTAGTCATGATCCTGATGAAGTTGCCAAGCAAAAATACCAATTTTGGTTAGGCTTAAACCATCAGCCAGAAATCATTACTGAGACAGTCGATGTATTAAACTATTACCATGGCAAAATGCCTATTGGGGTAGGTACTGGCGCGGACCGTGCGCATGCCATTGAGCATCTAACTCAAACAGGGTTAATCGATAAAATAGACGCATTAGTTACTGCCAGTGATGTTCGCCACGGTAAACCACACCCAGAAACTTTTTTAAGCGTAGCCAAACAAATAAACATTCAACCACAAAATTGTGTGGTGTTTGAAGACACGCAAATAGGCTATCAAGCAGCTCAGGCTGGTGGTATGGACTGCATTTTAGTCAAAGACGGCAAAATACAACTAAAAAGTTAGGCGAATAAATTTGCAATCGATCACTATATTGTATTATAAAAGTATAAATACAATTATAATAAGGTTATTGTCATGTCATTGCAATGTGTAACTCAGCGCCTAACAGCGGTTCATCAGTCGTCAACATCGATTAAAAAATTATCTCGCGGTATCTTTGCAATAGCAGTGTCCTTTGGGATTGCTTTAACCCCGCGTGTGCTCACCAAGGAGACAATATGACCAATTCACCTTCTGCATTACTGCACGCTTATGGCAAGCTGGCAGACCAAACTCCGATCAACCAAGTTACCCTAACCAATAGTAATGGCGTGAGCGTTGATGTGATCAATTATGGCGGCATTATTACCCGTATCGAAACGCCAGACAGCAATGGCAACATGGGTAATATTGTTTTAGGTATGGATAATTTAGAAGATTACACTAATGCAACCACATACTTTGGCGCGATCATTGGCAGATTTGGTAACCGTATTGCTAATGGTAAATTTAGCTTAAACGGCACAGACTATCAGCTAGCAACTAACGATGGTGCTAACCATTTACACGGCGGTGTGCAGGGCTTTGATAAAAAAGTCTGGACCATGGCGCCATTTAGTACAGAAAACAGTGCGGGTGTTACACTTAGTTTAGTGAGCCCTGATGGTGACCAAGGTTATCCTGGAGAGCTTACAACACAAGTTACCTACACACTGACCAACAAAAATACTCTAGATATGCAATTTGTGGCAAAA
This sequence comes from Pseudoalteromonas sp. B160, assembly GCF_037162485.1. Taxonomy (NCBI): domain Bacteria; kingdom Pseudomonadati; phylum Pseudomonadota; class Gammaproteobacteria; order Alteromonadales; family Pseudoalteromonadaceae; genus Pseudoalteromonas; species Pseudoalteromonas sp. B160. Next base: position 402,350 of record NZ_JARLUX010000002.1, read on the forward strand.
ACAAATAAGCCAACCATCATCAATATGACCCAGCACAGTTATTTTAACTTAGCCGGTAAGGGCGATATTCTCGATCATCAAATGCAAATCAACTCAAACGCAATCACCCCTGTGGATGGCGGTTTGATCCCAACGGGTGAGTTAATGCAAGTGGCGGGTACACCGTTTGATTTTAGAAATCCAAAAGCAATTGGTAAAGAAATTAATGTGGATGATGAGCAGCTGAAGCTTGGTAAAGGTTATGACCATAACTTTGTGCTGAAAAACAAACCTAATCATGATTTGATTGAAGCAGCTAACGTTTATGAGCCAAGCTCAGGTCGAACCCTAACTGTGTATACCGAAGAACCTGCGGTACAGTTTTACTCAGGTAACTTTTTAGATGGAAGCAGTAAGCAAGCCTCTGGATTAGTTCATAAGCAGCGCAGTGGTTTTTGCCTAGAGCCACAGCACTTTCCTGATGCACCGAATCAGCCAACATTCCCAAGTACAACTTTGATGCCTGGTGAGGTTTATTCAACGCGTATTGTGTATGAGTTTGGCACTAAGTAATGCACTTCGTTAATCAAATAGGGCTGCTGTTTGCAGCCTTAGTGATAACAACTGTGGCGCAAGCGACTGAGGTTGCGACTATTCATAGCCCAGATCAGCAGTTAGCCGTATTGGTTGATTTAGATGAGCAAGGACAGTTAAGTTATCAAGTACAGTCAGGTAGCGATAAAGTAATTGAGCCATCTTTATTAGGTATCACGCTTAATAATACCGATTTTACTAAAAAGCTTAGATTATTAGCCGTTAAACAACAGCCGACAGTGAATGATAGCTACCAGCTTTTTACTGGTAAGCAACAGTTTGTTGATTACCAGGCTAACAGTACGGTTGTTAGCGTGACTAATCAGCAACACGAAACATTGAATGTTCGCTTTCAAGTGAGCAACGATGGGGTTGCTTTTCGCTACGAGTTAGATGGGGTGTCCTCGGATACGCGGGTCGTTATGAGTGAACAAACGGGTTTTAACTTTCCAAGTGAAACCGTTGCGTGGTTACAGCCTAAAGCGCAAGCGCAATCTGGCTGGATGAACACTAACCCTTCTTATGAAGAAGAATATTTACAAGCGACAGCATTAACGACCCCTGCAATAACCAATAATGGCTGGGTGTATCCGGCATTATTTAAGCACCAAGATCAGTATATTTTAATCTCAGAAGCTGGTGGTGAAGACTATTACAGTGGTACTAATTTAACCAATAATAGCCAAGGGCAGTTTAAGGTTCGTTTTCCTGATCAGCGTGAAGTTACTTCTAATGGTGGCTATTTACCAGAGCATACACTGCCGCTGTTATCGCCTTGGCGTTTATTGGTAATTGGCACGTTGCAAACGGTTACTGAGTCTACTTTAGGGACTGACTTAGCCCGACCAAACCAGCTAACTAACACTGATTTTGTTAAACCAGGGATTGCTGCTTGGAGTTGGGGGTTATTAAAGGATGACTTTACAACCTTTCCTGTGCAAAAACAGTTCATTGATTATGCAGCAGATATGCACTGGCAATATGTATTGATTGATGCGGATTGGGATCAAAAAATAGGCTGGGAGAAAATGCAGCAGTTGGCAGCCTATGCTAAGCAAAAAAATGTTGATTTATGGGTTTGGTATAACTCATCAGGCGCGTGGAATAACACGGTTTATTCTCCTAAAAGTGCATTACTAACGCGTGCTGATCGCATTAAACATTTTGCAAAACTTCAAGCTATGGGAATTAAAGGCATTAAAGTCGACTTCTTCCCGGGTGATGGTTCATCTGTGATGGCCTATTACGAAGCTATGCTGAAAGACGCAGCAGCACATCAGTTAATGGTCAATTTTCATGGCACCACTTTGCCAAGGGGCTTGCAGCGAACTTATCCTAATCTAATGACCTCCGAAGCAGTAAAAGGCTTTGAGATGATAAGCTTTTTTCAAGCATTTGCCGATAAAGAAGCGCAGCATGCAGCGACCTTAGTGTTTACTCGGAACGTGTTTGATCCAATGGATTTTACACCTATGGTACTTGGTGATATTCCTAATATTGAACGCAAAACCAATAATGCCTTTGAGCTCGCGCTGCCGATTTTATTTACATCTGGGGTACAGCACTTAGTGACAACGCCTGAGCAAATGACGAAAGTTTCAGAACCAGTAAAAGCTTATTTGAAATCGCTGCCTACTCTGTGGGATGAAACAAGGCTCTTGCAAGGCAGCCCAGGTAAGCATGTGGTGATGGCGAGACGTTCTCGCTGCAACTGGTATGTTGCAGGTATTAATGCGCAGGATAAAGCTATTACGTTAGATATTGACTTAAGCTTTAGTAACTTCAGTTCAGCCCAGCTACTTAGCGCAGGTAAAAAATTAACACAGGTTGAGGCGCAACAGCTCAACTCAAAACTGTTTTCTATAAAATTAAACCCCAATAGCGGGTTTGTTATAATAACTAAGGGTGATAACAACAATGAATGCACAACATCACTTGCGCACTAAATTAAAGCGTACTGCTAAAGCAACAGGCCTTGTAGGTTTATTCGCTTTGTCATTAAGCTCACTTACAGGGTGTGAATCTACAACCCGCGCAGACACACAACAAACACAAGATGCAGCACCAATCGCGAGCGCAAAAGCACCCACGCAAGATGATGGCGTATTCACTAATCCATTATTTCCTAATGGTGCCGATCCATGGCTTGAGTACTGGGATGGTAACTATTACCTAACGACGACAACATGGACATCTGAATTGGTGATGCGTAAATCACCTACTTTAGCAGGACTTGCCGATGCAACCCCAGTAAATGTATGGTCAGCGACCGATCCTGCGCGTTGTTGTAACTTTTGGGCGTTTGAATTTCATCGTGTTAAAGGCCCTGACGGCTACCATTGGTACATGATGTATACAGCAGGGACTGATGGTACTTTAGATAACCAACATCTTAATGTATTAGAAAGTGCCGGTGACGACCCAATGGGTCCGTATGAATACAAAGGCGCACTCATGCCTGATGTATGGAATATCGATGGTAACTACCTAAACTATAAAGACAAACTGTATGTGATCTACTCACAGTGGCAAGGAGATCAACAGTTAAACATTATTGCTGAAATGGAAAACCCGTGGACATTGAAAAAGAATTCACCGCACACGGTGATCACACGTCCTGAACTCGATTGGGAGATCAGTGGCCGTAAAGTTACCGAAGGCGCTGAGATTTTACAGCATAACGGTCGCACGTTTATGACTTACTCAGCAAGCTTTTGTAACACCCCAGACTACAAGTTAGGGATGTTAGAACTTGTAGGTGATGATCCGCTTGATGCAAACAGCTGGAAGAAGTTTGACGAGCCGGTATTTGAGCGGACAGATGAAGTATTTGGCCCAGGCCATAATGGCTTTTTTACCTCACCCGATGGCAGTGAAGACTGGTTGGTATACCATGGCAATGACTCAGTAGAGCATGGTTGTAGTGCCACACGTTCTTTACGTGCGCAAAAATTTACTTGGAATAAGGATGGCACGCCAAACTTTGCAAAACCTGTTACACCGGGTGTTGAAGTTGCTCCACCATCAGGTGAATACGGGCCACTTGTAACTCGTGTGCAAGGTCAGCGTTATAACTTAGTTAATGCAACCAGCGGTTTATGTTTAGATATTGCAGCGGATCCTCAAGATGCGCGTGCCGTGCAACGCCAATGTGCAAGCACCAATGGTCAATGGGTGATTGATGCCACCACAGATGGTTTTGTACGTTTAGCAAATCGTGAAGACAGCAAGTTTTTAGAGCTGGCTAATTGCAGTGATGCTGATAATGCGAAAACACAATCTGCGGCATGGCGTAACAACTTTTGCCAACAATGGAAAGTTGCCCCAAGCACTGATGGAAATGTCACCATTACGAATCGCTACACTGAAAAACCATTAGCCGTAGCAGGGTGTTCAGCCGCGCAAAATCAAGCGGTTTTACAACAAGGTAAAGATACTGCATGTGCTGATTGGCAGTTACAGCCTGTAGGCAGTGTCGCGGTAATGAGCCAACAAAGTGGTAAAGCATTGAGCGTTGCAGGAGCTGTTAAAGCAGGTACTAATGTTGAGCAACAAGCGTTTACTCACAGCGACGCCCAACAATGGTTCTTTGCACCAACAGACACAGGCTACGTTGCTCTAAAACAAGACCTAGATAGCGATTATTGCGCTGCTGTGGCAAACAATGCTTTAGTGCCTGGCGCTAACGTTGAAATGGCTTCGTGCGAAACTAAAACAGCACAATGGCGCATTACTCCTGTTGCAGGTGGCGGGGTGATGTTGATCAACCGTTACACAAAGCAAGCGCTGGGTTTAAGTGATTGTGGCCTTGCAGATAAAACTAATTTTGCACAACAACCTGATTTAGGTAACAAGTGCCAAATTTTCCATTTACGCGAACCAAAGTAAATGTAAATAAGCGTTCGACTCTCACCAAGCCACTGTTTCGATAGTGGCTTTTTTATGCGTATGTAGTGTGCGTTTTAATTTAATTGACTTGCATTTGAATAGTCGTGTTATTGCTATCATTAATAAAGTGCACTCGCGGCCTGTACAGTTAGTATTTTTAATAAAGTGTCAAAAGTTAAGCGATTAACTCAATATCAAAGGTGGTTGTATTTTAAGCTGTTGTCGCTAATTTAATTAGTGTAAGGTGACGCAGCAAAGGTACAATTTGATTGTCCATAATTGTAAGATACAGTGAACCAAGTGTAATGTTAGCATAGGCTGTTAATATGTAAGGTAAAGCCAAAGATAATTATAAAATAAACTTAAAAAATAATGCTTTTTATAGATAGAAGCAGACACAGGAATAGGAAGCCTCATGATATTAAGAATGATTTTATTGAGTTTATTGTCAAATATAAATGCAAATGCTCAGGACCCAGAGCCTGAGCTTACAATTTTGTTGAACGACTGGCCACCTTATAATTTTAACAAAGGTGGTAAGCTAGTTGGTATTAGCACAGAGTTAGTAGAAGCCGCGCTGCAAAAAGCGAACATCAAATACAAACTGTTAGTTTATCCTTTTAAACGCGCTTTATACACTGTCCAGGAAACCCCTAACACTTTGCTTTTTACAGTAGCTCGCATTCCTGAGCTCGAAAATATGTATAAATGGAATGGCCCTTTGCACACCAGAGAGGTATATCTGTATAAATTAAATTCCCGATCTGATATGCAGATCAACAAAATCGCAGATATCAAACAATATAAAACTAGTGTGCTGATGGGCGGTTCAGTTGAGCAATTCCTTAAACGTAATCACTTTCAAGAAAATATAGACTACTATGTTACTGTTAATTCAGAACAAATATTAAAAGCTTTATTTAAAAAAAGGACAGATCTGATCCCTGGAGATCCATTAGATTTAGCCTATCAAATGAAAACGCTGGGCTATGATCAGTCAGCAATTGAAAAAGCCTATTTACTGTCGAACGAAGGTGGCTATTACATGATAGCTAATAAAAAAACATCAGATGAAATGATAACAAAAATTCAGAAATCTTTAGATGAAGTGCTTGCATCAGATAAGAAAGATAAAACTATCGAAAAGTATCTACAAATAAAAAGCGGTTCCTTTAACTAAAAATCTATCGATTAAACAATCACTAATTATTTTGGTGATTAAATTGCAAAGCTTATTGCGCCTGGTAGCAGAAGGCATTTTAATGGCCGATTTACTTTTGTCAGTAAAAATTGCTGTAGCAAGGAAATACGAGTGCACCAATCTGCCTAGCGATTGGCCAGTTTTTATAACTCATAATTATGCCTAATTGTTGATATTGCGCTTATTTAAGTATAGCTAAAAACACGATTGCTAATAATAGAATATGAGCAGTACTACAATAGTAACAACTAATCGCGATTTCAGTTGATCACACCATGGCACTGACAAGTGCACCTGTGTCGGTAATACCAGCTTCTTTCATCGCTTCAGCGATGGTTTGAACTAACGAACCCATTTGAGCTTGCATTGATACAATCATATTAGTTTGCGCTTCGACTTGTGCTTTAACAGCTTCATCTTGCTGGTTATCTAGCGCTTTTAACTTTTCGAGTTGCTCTTTTTGTTGTTCAATCTGTTCTTTGATTTTTTTCAGCTGTTCGATCATTTTAGCGATATGATCGGGCATATCTGAACTGGCCTCTTTTTCTGCTTTCTCTTTAGTTTCCTGGCCTGATATATTGTCTAACTCTTTTTCTGATAAACGATAGCCAGTAGTATCGTTACTTTTTACCGTAGACTCTGATGGTGACGCAATTGGCTGTCCCAGTGGTTTATGTATCTGCATCATGGCTCTTTATAATGTGATTTAATCATACTTATCGGCTGAAAGAGGCGTTACTAAAGGGAGACATGTAAATAAAAGCCAAATATTAATTTGGCTTTTATTTGGATAGTTGTAGACTAGCGAACTTGGTTAGCCCACTTTTCACCGGCTGGTGTGCGGCGCCATTTAAAATACTGATCAAGTGTTTCTAGCGCTTGTTTGTCGGGCACTGGGCCGACTTTTGGTTGCTGTTGAAAATACATAGTGCTGGGTTTGTCATTATTAAAAGCAGGCCAATTTGGTAATGCATCGTCATTTGGATTGCCATTTTTGGCAAAGTTAGTCCAGTAGGTTGCCATTATATCTGACATTTTTAAATCATTTTTAGTTACATTCGGATCTGCTTTATTAAGGTTTTTAAACATATAGGCTATTTCATGACCGTGGCCAGAGCCATGATCTTCGTCTTTGGCATCAGGTGTACGTTTAGGGTGGTGATCGAAGTAATAAAGATATGCTGGGGCTTTACCATACTGAGTTTGTAATTTAGCCCAGCTCCAGGTATGCCAACCAAATGCGGCATCACGTACTAGGTTTCGAGCACTGCGAGGGATGCTATTTTTTGCAACAGGGTAAGCTTCAAGTAAGCTAGGCGCAAATTGACCGAAACGAGTCTTTACTCCATCAACAAAATTATTAACATCAGGGTCCCACACAAAGCTAACGCCTTCATCGGAGTTATAACCAACTAAGGCAGGTACATCATTAAACTTGCCTTGCTGATAGAGCTTATATTGGTCGCCTTCGATCACGTAACCGTCAACAATAGGCCAGCCACCTGGTTGCGACCAACCTTTTGGTATAAAGGTGTCTGCGCTCATTTTACGCAGCTCTGCAATTGAAGTTGTGCCAAACTGTTTTACATAGTCGAAACCTTCTGCTTGAGCTTGTTGTAGAGTCGACATGTTTTCACCGTAGGTAATTTTTTATGCGAGTAGGGCCGAATGAACCGCCACTTTGCGAAATTACTTTGTTAAATAGACCACTTGCTAATGGTGAAGCTGCAAGCATACTAACTGATATACCGCCTGCGGATTCTCCTGCAATGGTGACATTATTAGCATCACCACCAAACTCAGTAATGTTTTGCTTAAGCCACTTTAAAGCGGCAATTTGGTCTAGCAACCCATAATTACCTGATACCCCTGCTGGGCTTTCTTTGTTAAGCCCTGGGTGAGCTAAAAATCCTAATTGACCAACACGATAGGCAATAGACACTACTATCACTCCTTTATGAGCAAGTTCACTACCATCAAAAATGGGGTCAGATGAACTGCCAAAGCTAAAGCCGCCCCCATATATCCATACTAATACAGGGAGTTTATCTGCGTTCGATTCTGCCGGTGTCCAAATATTTAAATATAAGCTATCTTCACTGACTCCAGATACAGGGTTGCCTGCTTGTATTGGGGCAGGGGCATACGCTTGTGCTTTACGTACACCTTGCCATTTTTCAGCCGGTTGCGGGGCTTTCCAACGTAATTCACCAACGGGGGGTTTAGCAAAGGGCACGCCTTTAAATACGGCTAAGTTTTGCTGCGCTGTGCCTTCAAGTTTGCCCTGTGTCACGCTGACTTGGGTAAGCGGAACGGCGTTGACAGTGGTCACTGTTGCGGTTGTTGCAGTAAAAAATGCAGCACATAAAAGCCGCTTAAGTGTTGAGGTGTTCATAATCATTCCTTTTAAAATTGCTTTGCTTTTATATCCCAATTAACAAAGTCAGCTGTTTTACCCTGCAAAAATAGCGTTGCATTGGTTTGCTTATCTTTTAATTGCCAATCCAGCCACTTAATAGCTAGCTTTGAGAACGAACCACCAAACGGCTGTTCAAATGTTCCTGAATGCCCCGCGGTTTTATGATTAGCAAAGATCACGGGCACATGACTTATGCGTTGATAATCAAGCTTGGCATTGTCAGTGGCAATATCAGTGGGTCCACCAACAAGGTAGATTACAGGAGCATGCAAGTTTTGCAGTGACTTAACATCAGCGCTTGCCATGGTCATATCACCAATACCTGAATTAAACATTAAATAACTGCTGACTCTTTTATCTGCCCCAGTGGCAAGTAGTTGCGCGCCGCCACATGACTGGCCTGCAATGGCTATTTTCTCAAGATTTGCGCTTTGGTAAAATTCACTTAATGGATTTGCAGATTGCGCTGTGATCCAATCAATCGCGTGAGGGATCATGCTATTACTGGCCTTATTTAAGGGCCTGTCATCAAGGCTGTTTTGCATTTTGCCCAGAGCAATGACTAAGTAACCGTGCGAAGCAATGTCAGAGAGCATATGCTCAAATGGATAGGAGGTATCCATACAGCCGCCGTTAGCAAATACCATAACGGGTAGTTTTGGCGACGGGTTTTGCCCAGCGCTTAACTGCTTCGGGCGGTATATAACATAGTCACTTAACGAGGTTTCAGTGGCTGCAATGGCGCTAAATGGGCCACTGCCACCTTCGTCTATCACTTTATAGTTAGCAGTTTTCGCAAAGCATAGTGAGGGTATCAAGCATATTAAGGTGATGAAAAGACGTTGCATAGCTCCTTCCTTAGTTAATATTGTATTATAAATATTGCTGTATATGATGTTGTGTATGTTGAAAATAAAAAGTTAAAAAAAAGCCAGACTCTTGTCTGGCTTTTTATGACAACAAACTATTGGGTAAGGCAGCTCACCCTAAATAGCTTACTCTTGTGCAGTAGCTGCATCGTAGAGTGCTTTGATTGCGTCAGCATCGATTGCGCCGTTAAATATTTTTAACTCATCAACCGCGCCGTTATACGGTGTATCCCAGTAGTTTACACCTAACGCAAATTCATTGGTTTCGCCTTCGACAGTGAATACGCGAGGGAAGCCACCAGCTTCAATTTTAAGTTCACCATTTACGTACATTTTCAGCGTATCACCGTTGCTGCCATCAACCGTGAAGGCAACATGAGTCCACTCTTTAGCAGGGATGCGCATGCCTAAATCACCATTATCAAAGAATGCACCGCCACCATTTGCCCATAGACGTGTAGTATTTGAATCAACCATTGAGGGTACTAAGCTGACCCACGTTGATGAACTAGCCCCTGCAAAAAATGCGGTGGTGTAATCTGAGAATGTTTCAGGTTTTAACCACATTGATACCGAGTAGTCGTTGGTGGTGATCAAATTATTTGGTAAACGCACGCCTGAACCTTGCAGGAATAACGCTTGGCCTTTAATGCCTTCAACAAAAGTGGCGTTACCACCGGTGTTATCAATACGGTCGCCAGTTGGTTTAGCACTTGCGTATGCATCTTTAAGCTCTGCTAAATCGCCTTCAAAGCTATATTCTGCAAGGGCAAGTGATTTAACGGTAACTGCAAAAGTTTTAGTATCTGTAAAGTCTTTATAGTTAATTGTTGCTGTTAAAGTAACAACTTGATCGCCAACATTGGCGCTTGGCTGATTAACAACGGCAGTGCCATTAACAGGTTTCAAGAACTCTTCATTATTCGATGTCCAGCTAATACCTGACACAAACGGTCCAACACGGGGTAATTCAAAGCTTTCACGGATAGCCGTTGTATCACCTAAATCAAGTGCATCAGTAATGAAGGTTTCAAACTTAGTTGGATCAGTTAGATTGTTAATCGCTGCACCATTAATATCTAAGCTGTTTAATGCGTAATCATAGACAATAAATTCATCTACTTGACCTTGGAATGGTGCATCCCAGCCAAAGTTTACACCCAGTGCAAACTTGGCCGTATCACTACTAAACATGTCAGGGCGTGGCATTGAACCAACAAGTGCTCCATTAGAGTAGTACTTCATTGTGCCGTTAGCATAAGTGATAGTAACATGACTCCACTGTCCAGCCGTAGCGCCTTGAGTCATTTCGATTTGATTCCACTGCTCTACTTCAGGCTCAACAAGGTAGCGGCTCCATAGTAGTGTATTAGTCGTGAAGTGAGGTGCGCCACCTGGAATATAGCTAATCCAACGGTCAGCGTTTTCTGCTGCAAAAAATGCGGGGCTGTAACCAGTTACAACGTCAGGCTTTGACCAAAATGAAACGGTGTAGCTGTCAGAATTGATAATGTCATCCGGTAAACGCACACCGGTTGAGCCATCAAAGTTAAATGCTTGGCCTGTTTGGCCCACGCTATAGGCAGCAGTGCCAGCACCTGTGTTGTCTAAGTTATTATCTGTGGTGACGGCATCAGCAAGGTTGCTTAAATTATCTGTTAAGCCGTTTTCAAAGCTATAGTGTGCAATCGCATTTTTATATACCGGACGAGCTTTAACATTAACATTAAAGCTCTTAGTGATGGTTTCACCGTTAAGTGACATACTAGCGGTTAATGTAACTGCTTGATCGCCACGATCAGGGGTGGGAATAAATACAGAGCCATTTGCATCAATGTAATATTCATTACTTGATTCCCAGCGAATAGTCGTACCCGCTTTCCCTTTGGTTGGTAATGAATAACCTTCATCAGCAATTGACAGCTCAGTCTTAATATTTAGCGCATCGTTCACGGTTGCTAATACACTGGCGGTTTCATCAATCTCAGCAATTTTACTGCCCCACACCGTGGCGTTTTCAAGTGATACAGCAGAGAAGGTGACCACTAAGTCTTGCTTACTATCATCCCATTGCCATTTAGCAACACCGTAATAAGTACCAGATCCAAGCTCAAGTTTGACGTTTGAATCATCAACCATATACCAAATACCCGTATCATCACCGGTCACTGAGTGATCAGCATTTAATGCTATGTAAGTTGAGCGCACCGCACTGGTATTAACATCAGTACCATGATTTATAAATTTGTAGTATCCGTACAATTGCTCAGCAACCACTAAATTATCACCCTCTAGTGGTACAAAACGTTGTGGTGAGGTGACAGGCCAACCTAACGAATTGATAAACATCTCATGCACGCGAACTTGGTGAGCTTCACTCGCTGTCGGAAACGGTGACGAGGTTTGTGGGAAACGCGTGTGGGTAATCAATAAGTGACGGCCAGTCGCTTCGTCATAATGTGCTGAATTATGGCCCGGTGATTGATAACCCCAAGCAGGTGACGTTTCACCTAGCTCTTGAGTGTACTCAAAGCCACCTAATAGTTTTTCACCAATTTCTAGACCACCTACAGTGGCAATATCGTTGCCAGCGGTATCTAAGTATGGGCCATCTGGTGTTTTTGAACGTGCTACACGGATATTGTAACCACCGTTTACATCAAAACCCGCGACTGAATAAAACAAGTAATAGTAGTCACTTTCTGGGCTGTACATAGCAAATGCGCCTTCAATGGCTCTAAAGTCACCACCCACTAAGTGTTTACCATAGCCTTGCTCACCGTCAGGTATACCGGTTTCTTCATTCATTGCCAGTACAAAAATACCGCCAGAATATGAACCATAAACCATCCATAATTGGCCGTCTTTATCATAAAAGGCGGCAGGGTCAATGGCATTCGGGTCAACCGCACCATTCCACGTTGTTTGGCCATTATCTAGGGGATACTGCGCAAATTCTTCGTCATTGCGATAGCCACTGCGTAAGAATACACCTTTGTTTTTATATGGACCTTCTACAGAATCAGCTTCGGCAAGGCCTAAGTACGAGCGGTTCCAGCATACTTCATCAACAACGTCAGGTGTGTCAGGGTTATCTTGGGCGCAATGGTTATAGTAAAACCAAAACTTACCATTGGGTGCTTTCACCACATCAGCAGCCCAGTTACCGGTAAATCCATCAGTCCACTCAATACCTTCGGCGATTTCGCTAGTGTAATTAAAGTCAAAAAGCGGGCTTTCATTCACGGCTTCATTAGCGGAAAGACTTGAAATCATTTCCCAATTTAATAAATCAGTTGATTTTGCTACCGCTAAATGTGAACCAAAAATGTAATAAGTACCGTCAGTTTCAATTACGGAAGGATCATGTACGCCAACATAAGTTACCGCTACATTACCTTCTTCGTTGTACTCAACGCTATCACTGACGGTTGGTTTTGCACTTTGTGGCTGGGCAACTGCTGGTGATGACTCAAGCTTAGTGCCTTCTTCAGAGCATGCTGTAACAGCTAAAGCGCAGGTGATCACCATTGCTAATCTGGTTAGTTTCATTTTTGTGTGTCCTCTTATAACGGGGATTTTTGTTATTTAATGTTGTCGATAAAATTGCTGTACACCTAACGTAAAGTAGTAACTACGTAGTATTGTAATTTTATAGTACTATTTAAGATGTGCAAATACTTTTGCAAAAGTAATTAACATGTAAATTAAAAGTGCTTTGTTTACAATGATTACCGCGGTGTTTTAATTATTATCAAGCAATGGTTTGTGCTGCTTTTTCGCTGTTTTAATGGGAACACTAGATGTGTCTAGCAGGTAGGGGAAGATAAATCATAGTAATGAGGGCTCTGCAATAAGAGCCCATTTATTGACTGAGTTATTTACCTTTACTCAATCCTTCAGTGGTCATGATGATACGCTGCAAGGTGCCATCATCATTGTAGAGCAGTGGTTCAATCGCAACAGAGCGACGAAAGCGTCCGCCACTTGGTTTGCCGTCTTTTGGTGGTACTGCACCGGTATGGTAAATAAAGTAACTTTTACCTTTAAATTCGATAATTGATTGGTGATTGGTTTCGCTGTTACCGGCAATCTCATTGAGGATACCTTTGGTACTGCCAAGGCCCATGGATACTTTTACTCATCGCATAACAGATCTTTTCAGGGAATTCACACGCATAAGATACGTAATAGTATTCTTCTTTCTTATGTACCCACAGTGCTTCCAGTAAAGTTTGGTAAATCAATGGTTTTAATTTCACCATCCAAGCTGAGTAAGTCATCACTTAGTTTTACATATTTAGGCACTAAGTTACCAAAAAACATGTATGTATCACCGTTTTCTTCTACATAGATAGCCGGATCAATATCATCCCAGTCATTAGGTGTATGTTTGGTCATATCATCGGTTACTAGTGCATGACCGATGGCATCTTTAAATGGGCCAGTAGGGGATTTTGAGGTGGCAACCCCAATTGCAAAACCTGGTTTAGTATCATCATGGCGAACGGTAGTAAAAAAGTAGAAAGTACCGTCTCGTTCAATCATATGAGAAGCCCAAGCTTCACCTTTCGCCCATTTAAAGTCAGTGGCTTTCATAATTGGGCCGTGCTTTTTCCAATTCACCATATCGGTTGATGAAAAGGCAAGCCAGTCATGCATTTCAAAAAATACATCGTTATTGGGGGCTTCATCGTGGCCGGTATACAGGTAAACCGTATCTTTGTGCACCAATGCGGCAGGATCTGCAGTAAACACATCGGTAAATAATGGGTTTTGTGCAGCGGCCATAGTGCTAGATAGCAGTAACGGCAGTGCAAAGGCTGTTAATTTATTGTTCATTAGGTGTCCTTTGTGATTAATGATTGTAATTCAATATACGCTCTTCACGGTCACAGACTCAAATTGTATTATAAAGTACGAAAATGAGCTTAATTGGTACAAAAAAGTAAACAAACAGTGAAAAACAATTCTTTATTGTAATATTGTATTTTTTATTATCTTAGCAGCAAAATTGCGAAGGTAAATATCTGGTTACTTATTTTTTGTAACTCGACAGCCTACTACTATTTAGATGTTTCGCTTTTTTAATTGTTTATACTGTTGTATTTTATTGTTTATTTTAATTTTTAGGACGTATGCAAGCAAACCGGTAAGGTTTAATTGGGAGAGAACTTTAATATATTCTTTACGGATTGTTTTAATTTGGATTTTAGAGTTGACCGCTGATTAGTCATACAATATGATCAAAGTTCGGGCGCTAATCTATTAACAAAATAATATGTAGATCCCCGTGTACTGTTTTGACAACATCTCTGGACAATGCAGTGGTCACTCTTCGGTAGCTAAATGGAATAGTTCAGCCCGCCGATATAACTATAACTTGGAGAACACCGCTAATGTTTAAAAGAACACACATAGCAAGTGCGATAGTGTTGGCATTCACTTGTCAATTTGCCTATGCACAACAAGAAGCAATTAATACTCCTGAAGAAAGCGTTGATGAAATCGAGGTTATTCAGGTTACAGGCATTCGCGGCAGTTTAAATAAAGCGTTAGATGAAAAACGTGCTAGCGTGCAAATCGTTGACGCTATTATTGTTGAAGATATTGGTAAGTTCCCCGATAACAACGTAGTAGAAGCATTGCAACGGGTAACTGGGGTGCAAACTACTGGCCGTGGTGCGGGTGAAGTGAGCCAAGTATCTATTCGTGGTTTGTCGGATGTGCATACCACTGTAAATGGTCGTGATATTTTTACTGGTGCAGGGCGTGATGTAGCGCTACAAGATATCCCAGCAAGCTTATTATCGGGTGTTACCGTTTATAAAACACGTTCAGCTGATCAGGTAGAGCGTGGTATTGCCGGTTCAATCGACATTAAAACTAATCGTCCTTTTAATTTTGACGGCAAAAAAGTTGTTTTAGCTGCACGTGGTATTTACTCCGATCAACCTGATAAAGTTGACCCAAATGTGAGCGCATTATTAAGCAACCGCTGGGAACTTGATGGTGGGGGTGAGTTTGGTGCACTGTTTAATGTGTCGTACTCTGAGACCCATTATCGAGATGATACGATAACAGCGGGTGCAGCGTTTCCATTTTTTACCAATAAACCGCAAGCAATGTATTCACCCTATTCACGTATTCCTGAATATGATTCGCAAGGTAATAAAGTTTGGCAAATAGGTCTAGAAAATGGTTTATCCTATGCTCCGGGCTCTACATTGAATGTTGAGGGTGAACCAACCGAGTATTTAATTGCCCGTGATGCGATATTTGGTACGTCTTTTACTGGTTTGCGTAAACGCCCTGCTGCTTCAATTTCACTTCAATGGGCGCCGGTTGATACCCTAGAAATTACCGCTGAAGGCTTTTACACCGGTTATGAAAATGAATCGCAAAATGCCATGTGGTTCTCTAATACGTTCGAAAACGGTAACGGCTTCATCGAAACGCCTGTTGTATTTGATGGCACTAACGTTGTAAAAGAAAAGCAAGCAATTGCTGTGGGTGGTTTCCAAAGTGGCGATTTCTCTTATGGTAAAACAGACAGCTATTTATACGCACTTGGTGCACAGTGGCAAGCCAGTGATTATTTAACTATTAACACTGAGGTCGTTTATCAAGAAAGTGAGTATGAAACAGACTTTTTTGCAATGCGCTTTGACCGTGTTGCAACTGGTTTAGATGTTGATTTTAATGACAATGATGGTGTTCCAGGTATCGCATTTTGGGATGATCCTAATACAGCTGTAAATGAAGCCGATATGGCTGCAATACAAAACTGGAATGCGGGAACAGCCTATGATAATGGAGGCGGGAATCGCGGCGACTCAACAACATTTACCTTTGATGCTGAGTATCTAGTAGGTGGTAACTTTTTCGATAAAATTAAATTTGGTGGTCGTTACGAAAAACGCACAGCTGAAGAATTCACTCGAACAAATGAAGGTGGGATCGGAAATAGTACAAGTGTTGAAAGCCTGATCCAACAACTTGGTGCAGCTGGTGCAGCAGGCGATGGCTCTGGAATAGTATTCCAAGTTGATGACTACTTTGATGGCCGTGCAGATACATTTAATAGCTTTATCACCGCAGATGGTGGCTATATGCTAGATAACGCTGGTGCAGTTCGCAGCGTGTATGATCTAGAAGCAGAAGATGTATATAAGACCTTTGATATCGAAGAAAACTCGTATGCGCTATATGCCACAACAAACTTTTTCTTAACTGAAAATATCAGCGGGGAGTTTGGTGTTCGCTATGTGAGCTATGAGCAAGAAATGGATTTTACTGCTGAAACAGGGCTAAATACCAATGTGTTTGAGTCAAGCTCTGCGAGCGCAGATGTCAGTAAATTACTGCCAAGCTTAGTTCTAAACTGGAATATAACCGATGATGTGATAGGGCGTTTTGCATATACTAATACCTTACGTATGCCTAATTTCACAGATTTAAATGCCTTGCAATACTGGACTGAACCATTAACTGATGGGACTAAAAACGGTACTGGGGTGGGGGGAATCCGCAATTACAACCTGAGGAGTCTACAAACTATGATGTGTCACTTGAGTGGTATTTTGCAGATTCGAGCTCTTTATATGCAACGTACTTTTTACGTGACATAGATAGCCGGATTGTCCCTGGGCGTAAAATTGTAATGCGACCTAGAGCGTCAGATGGAGAGGTTATTCCCTTTGCATTAAGTGCGCCTGTGAATGCCAGTGAAGGTGAATTATCTGGTTTAGAGCTTGGTTTAGTATATTTCCCAGATAATTTACCGGAGATGCTTGACGGAGTTGGTGTACAAGCAAGTTTTACTGCGCTAGATTCATCTCAACAATTACCAGAATATAATGATGATGGAACTATTAGTGGTTATGTTGAGTCAAGCATGGTCGGTGTGTCGGATCAGTCATACAGTATTGTGGGTATTTATGAGCGAGATACGTTTGATATGCGTTTATCGTACGTATGGCGTTCAGAGTTCTATACCGGTAACGAAGCGGCTATTTTTGCGAACCCGCTACAATTTTGGAGCCGTCCTGAGCAAAGTTTAGACTTTCAATTTAGTTATGACGTGACGGATGATTTTGTGGTGACATTTGATGCAACAAACATCTTAGATGATGTGTATCAAAGCTATTACGGTGAAGGTAACGATAACCTATTTAACTTTAGCAACGGTATCTACTCTCGTACATTTGCAATTGGTGCACGTTACACTTTCTAATATTTATATAAGCCCAAAAGTATAAGCCCAAAAAGTCCCAGCCTGTCTGGGACTTTTTTATCCAACGGCACCTCTTACCTAGCAGTACCTAAAATGTTAATTTTTAACTGGGTTTTATGATGATTATCAAAATGAACTTGTTGTACAGAGCAATAAGTTGCCTTGGTTAAATTGTAATATAGTATCTTTATTTGCCATGTTAAATAAAATAAATTCATTTAATTGTTGCAAAAATATAGTTAAGCTCTTAATCCTTTCCATAATAAAATAACTAAGATTATGTTATTTATTGTTTTATTTTCTATTCTTCACAACTTTAAAGCCTGTATTTCGATTTTTTCAATTAACATTTATTTAGCGTTATAAGTTGACTGCTAATTAATCATACAATATTATCAATGTCAGGCAGCAAATAATTAACATAATAAAAGACAACCTTAATACAGGCTCTGACAACAAGCTTTGTACATAAGGGGGAGCAGAGGGTAATTAGCCTTCTGGGGGAAAAACAAATGGAGAACACCACTCATGTTCAAAAAAACACACATAGCTAGCGCAATTTTAATGGCAGTGTCATGCCAGTTTGCATATGCACAGCAAGAAGATAATACATCAGCAAATGCTGAGAAAGACGACATTGAAGTTATTCAGGTTTCTGGTATTCGTGGTAGCTTAAATAAAGGCCTGAACATTAAACGACAGTCATTCCAAGTTGTTGATGCGATTGTTGCCGAAGATATCGGTAAGTTTCCAGATAATAACGTTGTAGAAGCGCTGCAACGGGTAACCGGTATACAGGTTACTGACCGTGGTGCTGGTGAAGTAAACACGGTATCTATCCGTGGTTTAACGGACGTAACAACAACAGTCAATGGTCGACAAGTATTTACAGCTTCTGGTCGTAATGTAGCGCTTGCTGATATTCCGGCAGCTTTATTGGAAAGTGTTGATGTATTCAAAACGCGTTCCGCTTCACAAGTAGGTAGTGGTATTGCCGGTCAAATTGACATCAAAACCCAGCGCCCATTTAACTTTGATGGTTCAAGAGTGGTTGTTTCTGCCCGCGGTGTTTACCAAGACCAAGCAGAAGAGGTTGATCCAATTTTATCTGCACTAGCGAGTAATCGCTGGGAGTCTGGTATGGGGGAGTTTGGTGCCTTGATCAACCTTTCATACGCAGAGACTAATTACCGAGACCAAAATATGGCTGCAGGTGCAATGGTGCCATTTATGACCCTTAACCCGGCAGCAGGATTTGCACCGTTTGAGCGTATTTTCCCAAGCAATGGTAATGTAAGTGAAAGCCCAATATGGGAACCTGGTCTTGAAAACGGCCTACCATATCAATCGGGTTCGACATTGAATATCAATGGTGTGCCAACTGAATATTACTTGTCACGCGATGCCGTTTTTTCTAATGACTTAACTGGTAAGCGTGAACGCCCAGCTGCCAATCTTTCATTGCAATGGCGCCCTAACAGCGATTCACAATATACCTTTGAAGCCTTTTACAATGGCTACCGTAATGAGTCATTCAATTCGCTAAGCTTTACCTTCGTAGATTGGTGGGGCAATGTTGATACGCAAAATCCACCGACGACCTTTGACGGTACTAACATTATTAAAGAACGTTATGTTGATGCACCATACGGTTTTAATAGCGGTGATTTGAATGTAAGTAAAACCGACAGCTACGTGTTTGCATTAGGTGGTGAATGGACTATCAATGATAACTTTAATTTGTCGTCTGAAATTTATTATCAAGATAGCCAATACGAAACAGAATTCCTGGCAATGCGAAGTGATCGGGTAGCATATGGCTTAAATGTTGATTTTAATGATAAAGATGGTATCCCAGCATTAGAATATGTTGATAATCCAGATACCCCAGCGAATGAAGCTGATTTAACCGATACCTCGCAATGGAATGTTGCTCAACTGTATGACAATGGTGGCAATCGTAAAGGTGATTCACTTACCTTCACGCTGGATGGTGAACTGTTTGTAGACCGTTTGGGTTTCGATGAAATAGGTTTCGGTATTAAGTACGATAGTAAAGGATCTTCAGAAGCATCACGTGAATCCAAGTTCCTCGTTGAGACACTTGGGCAACCCTTTTCATCACTTGATGCTGGATTAGCCGCTGTTAATGAAGACTTTTTTGATGGCAAAGCTAATTGGCCATCATCGTGGGTTGCTCCAAGTGGCCACTACATTCAGGCGAATCGAGGCTATTTCCGCGAACTATATGGTATAGAGTCAGAAAGTTTAGTGTTAGAAAAAACATTCGATGTTGATGAAAAAGCTTATTCGGCTTATATTCAGGGTAATTTTTCAAGCACATTATTTGGTCGTGATATTGATGGTCAAGTTGGCCTTCGTTACGAAAATGCTAAGATTGATATGACATTTTTCGATATTGATCAAAATCCTACCGATGTTAGTTTTGCAGATAATAGTTCATCGGCTTGGTTACCTAGCTTTGTTGTACGTTATCATTTGAGCGAAGATTTACTTGCTCGTGCCGCTTATACTCAGACTATTCGTCGTCCTGAGTTTTCACAGCTAAACTCGTTTATTTATTATACTGAAGATGTCACAGATATTGGTTATGGTACTGCAAATGGTGGGAATCCAAGCATAAAACCCGTTGAATCGAAGAATTATGATTTAACTTTAGAGTGGTATTTTGCTGAAGCAAGCTCGCTGTATGGCACATTGTTTAAGCGCGATATAGAAGGATTTGTCTATGGCTCTAACCGTATCATTCAATATCAAGGCCCAGATGCGACTGAGCCTGAGGATTACATTCTTACTCAACCAAATAATTCGTCAAATGGTACATTAGATGGCTTAGAACTTGGTCTTGTATATTTCCCTGACAATTTGCCTGATTGGTTAATGGGGGCAGGTATTCAAGCCAGTGCTACTTTACTTGATTCAAAACAAGATTTACCGAAGTATAACGATGTAGGTGAGTTAGTTGGTACAGATTCGCGTGATATGTTTGGTGTGTCTAAGTCATCGTACTCAACTGTTTTAATCTATGAACGAGAAGACTTTGATATGCGTTTGGCCTATTTATGGCGTGATGATTTCTTAAATAGCTATGAGGCCGCACAATTTGCTAACCCACTGGGTATCTACCGTAGCCCAGAACAGAGTTTAGATTTTCAGGTAAGCTACGATGTTACAGAAGATCTGATGGTTACATTTGATGGTACTAACTTAACGCAAGAAACGTATCAAAGTTATTATGAGTATCCAACGACACATAATTCAAATAGTGCACTATATAGTCGCACATTTGCATTAGGTGTACGTTACTCTTTCTAATCACAGTTATATCAAATAAAAGCCTCGGATCGTCCGAGGCTTTTCTATTTTCTATTATATGACCTTTGTCTAACCGAAAATGGTTGCGTTAAAAATAGTATGATAATACTATTAATTAGGTTATCATTATATTTACAATAATAAGCAATACAATGGTCACCAATGTGATAAAACAAAGAATAGGTGACCTTTATTCTTTTAAATATGGCGTATTAAGGTACAACGTATTTTAAAAATCAGGTAGTTGTATGGAAAATCAAAAGTTATCAGTGGTAGAAAAAGTCGGTTTTGGTGCCGGTGATATGGCAGTAAACGTTATGGTTGCTGCATTATTTTATTTTATGTCGTTTTTCTACACCGACATTTATGGCCTCGACCCTGTTGATATGGGTATTTTATTTTTAGTTGCACGTTTTGTTGATGCGTTTACTGACCCATTAATGGGCGTGATTACCGATAAAGTAAAAACTCGCTGGGGGCAGTTCCGCCATTGGTTCTTATTTTTATCTGTGCCCTATGGTATTTCAATCGTCCTGCTATTTACCACTCCAGATTTTGATTACAATATGAAGTTGGTGTGGGCTTACCTTACTTATTTATTTGCCACCTTGATGTTTACCGGTGTAGCAATTCCTTATATTTCGTACATTGGCGTATTAACCGCAGATCCTAAAGAACGTTTATCAGCGAATGGTTTTCGGATGTTTTTTGCCAAAATAGCCAATGTTATTATTGTATTTTCAGTACCTTTACTTGCGTCAATGTGGGGCGGTGGCGATATCGCTCATGGTTATAAACTGGCAATGATTTTAGTGTCTACCTGCGGTGTAGCATTGTTTCTGTTTTGTTTTTTTACTACTCGTGAACGTATTACTCATGAACCACAAACCGAAAGTATACTGACCCAATTTAAAGTGCTGATTAAAAACGATCAATGGTTGCTGCTATGCGCCGCATGTGTACTTGGTACTCTAGGTTATGCAATTCGTGGCAGTGTGGCTATGTACTACGCTAAGTACTATTTAGGTGCTCCTGATCTGGCGGGTACATTTACTAGTGCCGGTATCGCAGCATCAATAGTATCTATGGTGGCAAGTACGTGGATCACCCAACGTTATTGTAAGTTAAAACTATTTAGATGGTCACAAATCGCAGTGTTGTTTATTTCGCTGATAATGTTTTTTGCAGTGCAACCTGGTGACATCTGGTTGGCCTTTGTGTTGTATATCATTTTATCTTTCGTGGTTGATTTGCATGCACCGGTGTTTTGGTCCGCGATTGCAGAAGCGGTTGACTATGGCGAAATTAAAGACGGTGTTAGGGCATCAGGTTTGTCATTTGGCGGGATTTCATTTTGCCAAAAAGCCGGTGGTGGTTTAGCGGGTCTTGCCGGTGGTTTACTGTTAGCTTTTTTTGATTACCAGCCAAATATTGAACAAAGTCAATTTACCATGACTGGATTAGCATTAATGCTGACCATAATTCCTGGTGTGTTTCATGCCATTTTGGGCTTTGTGCTATTTAAATACAAAATTACCGATAACTATTATACCGATATGGTTAAAAACCAGCGGTTACCAGAATAATTTTAGGAGCATTTATGTCAACTTTACCTAAACCTTTGATCCCACAACGTGCTGATCCATATATTCATAAGCACACAGATGGTTATTATTACTTTACCGCGTCAGTGCCTGCCTATGATGGCATTGAACTGCGCCGTGCAAAAACCCTAGAAGGGCTTGCAACTGCAACGCCAAAAATGGTCTGGATGAAGCCACAAACAGGTCCATATTCTGAGCTTATTTGGGCTCCTGAGATCCATTTTAATGATGGCGCTTGGTATGTTTATTTTGCCGCAGCACCGAGTCGTGAAATTAAGCACGATTTATTTCAGCATCGTATGTATGCAATTAGCTGTAAAGATGCGGATCCGATTGAAGGCGAGTGGCAGTTTTGCGGTCAAATTGAAACCCCATGGGATACTTTTTGTTTAGATGCCACGACTTTTTATCATAATGATGAGCTTTATTATTGCTGGGCACAAAAAGAACCGGTGTAAAAGGTAACTCAAATCTGTACTTGGCAAAAATGTCATCACCAACAGAGATCACTGGCGAAATCACCCGTTTAACCATCCCTGAACTTGATTGGGAAATAATTGGTTTTTGGGTGAATGAAGGCCCTAACGTACTTAAACGTAACGGTAAAATATTCTTAACGTATTCAGCCAGTGCCACCGATGAAAACTATGCTATGGGCTTGCTATATGCGGACCTAGATAGTGATTTATTAGATATAAATAGCTGGACTAAAGTGCAAGAGCCGGTATTTCGTAGTAACGAGCCTAAGTCGATGTTTGGCCCCGGGCATAACAGTTTTACGCAAGATGAAAATGGTAACGACGTGCTGGTTTATCACTGTCGTCAATATACTGAAATTGAAGGTGATCCACTGTGGAACCCAGATCGTCATACCTTCACAAAATCACTAAATTGGGATGATAACGGTATGCCTGTTTTTGGTAAGCCTGGCGAACAATAAAAATAACAAAAGGACTCTGTGTATGTTTGTTTTAGCAGTAAAAAAATTACCACACGTTATTAGTTTTTCACTTGCGGTAATGTTGTTATCGGCTTGCAGCGAACACCCTAATGCAGATGATAAAACTGTTAATACGCATCATACACAGCGCACACCACAACAACTTTTTGCACTTGAGCAAGTTAGCTTAAGTGCAAGCCCATTTTTACATGCCCAGCAAACTAACGTTCGTTATTTATTGGCATTGCACCCAGATCAATTATTAGCCCCTTACTTACGTGAAGCTGGTATCGAGCCCAAAGCGTCATCTTATGGTAATTGGGAAGACTCGGGGCTTGATGGTCACATTGGCGGTCATTATTTATCGGCGTTAAGCCTTGCGTGGGCTGCAACTGGCGATGAAGAACTAAAGCGCCGTTTAGATTACATGTTAAATGAGCTACAACGCGCACAACAGGTTAATGACGGTTATTTAGGAGGCATACCAAATGGTCAAGCGATGTGGCAACAAATCCATGATGGCAATATTAAAGCCGATTTATTTAGTTTAAATGATCGTTGGGTGCCGCTTTATAACATAGACAAAATTTTCCATGGCTTGCGTGATGCTTACTTGATTGCAGGCAGTGAACAAGCAAAAACCATGCTGTTTGATTTAGGCGAATGGTTTTTAAACTTAACCTCTAAGTTAAGCGAGCAGCAGATTCAACAGATGCTGTATTCAGAATATGGCGGTTTAAATGCGGTATTTGCCGATATGGCGACGATCAGTGGCGATAAGCGTTATCTCAAATTAGCTCAACAGTTTACTCAAAATAGCATTGTCGATCCGCTGTTAAAAAAACAAGATAAGCTAACTGGCTTACATGCTAATACCCAAATTCCAAAAATTATTGGTATGTTGAAGGTCGCTGAGGCCACTGATGATAAAGCGTGGCAACAAGGCGCAGATTATTTTTGGCAAACAGTGACTAAAGAGCGCTCAGTGGCCATTGGTGGTAACAGTGTGCGTGAGCATTTTCACGACAAAAAAGATTTTACCGCGATGGTTGAAGACGTTGAAGGCCCTGAAACCTGTAACACGTACAACATGATTAAACTCAGCAAGCTGCTGTTTCTGAAAACCGCGGACACTCGCTATTTAGAATACTACGAGCGCGCAACCTATAACCATATTTTATCGTCGCAACATCCTGAGCACGGTGGGCTTGTGTACTTTACGCCAATGCGTCCTGGGCACTATCGTATGTATTCATCGGTACAAGATTCAATGTGGTGTTGCGTCGGTTCGGGTATCGAAAATCATAGTAAATACGGTGAGCTGATCTACAGTAAAAATGACGATAACTTATGGGTAAATCTATTTATTCCAAGTACGCTTGATTGGCAGCAACAGGACTTAAAAGTAACTCAACAAAGCCATTTTCCGGATGCTAATAATATAACCTTAGTGATTAACACATTAGATAAAAAACATAACTCATCAGCGCAGCTGCATATTCGTAAACCAAGTTGGGTTACTGATGAATTGCAGTTTAAGCTTAATGGCAAAGCAATAAATGCCACTGCAGAGCAGGGGTATTACGCAATAAAACATGACTGGCATGATGGCGATAAATTAACTTTTTCTTTAGCGCCAAAACTGTACACAGAGCAGTTGCCTGATGACCAAGATTACTATGCGGTATTGTATGGTCCTGTGGTAATGGCAACCAAAGTACAAGCGTTTAAAAATGAGCATTTAAACTTTGTTGCTGATGACAGTCGCATGGGTCATATTGCAGCAGGGCCTACCTGTCCACCCGAAGCACTGCCTATCATGCTCAGTGAACCCGAGCAGTTTATTGCTGATTTAAAGCGAGCCCCTAGCGCAGAACTTGCATTTACCACAGATAAAAATGTCGCCATTGCTCAGCAGGGGATAGGGAGCACACAAACAACTCAGTTAATTCCGTTCTTTAGGCTTCATGATAGTCGCTATCAAGTTTACTGGCCGCAGCAAAGTGAAGCCGAATTTACTCAATTTGTTAAAGATTCAAAAGCGGCTGAACAAGCAAAAGAGCAATTACGTTTATTGACCGTTGACCAAATTACACCGGGCGAGCAACAGCCTGAAGTTGAGCATGACTTTAAAGGTGAAAATACCCGTGCAGGTGTTAATAACGGCCATCATTGGCGTGATGCAACAGGTTGGTTTGAATATAAGCTAACTAACTCAGAGCAGCAGGCAGTTGCACTGCGTATCCGTTACTTTACTGCAGATGTTGGACGTAAGTTTACTATCACAATTAATGGTGAGGTGCTGGCAAAAGTTAGCTTACCTGCTAAGCAAACCGGTGCAGAATTTTACAGTATTGATTATCCATTAACTGATGAAATGAAAAAAGCTAGCTCATTAACACTGCGCTTTAGTGCAATAAAAGGATCGGTTGCTGGTGGTATTTACGGTATTCGTTTAATCAATAATAACTAGTAGGACGAGTATGAGTTTACAGCATTATGACGATGTGCATTCTAAAGTGAGTGTTCGGCGCTACCCGCTCGCAGAGCAATACATAACACAGCCTGGTGTGCATGTAACCGGCTCGGGTTTAATGTATCGAATTATTGAACTGGGAAGTGGCGAACCACCTTCATGGGATGCTACTGTTAAGGTGCAGCAACGCGTGATGACTGCAACAGGGCATGTGCTTTATGATACGCGGCAAATCGAGCAAGTGGCTGAGTATGAGATAGCAGAAGCAATTGAAGGTTTGCAAGAAGCACTCATGCTGATGCCTAAAGGCAGCCGTTATGAACTTTTGATTTTACCGCATCTTGCCTACGATATTTACAGTGTGGCACTGAATGAATCTTTAGCGATAAGCAGTGAGCAGCTTATTTTTATGGATATTAAACTCATTGATTTTAAAGAGTAATCGTGAGCTAGAGCAGTAATTTTTGTATTGAGAATGCGATATATCAAAACAAAAAACCTGCAAAAAATGCAGGTTTTTAGTGGCTGTTCTTAAGTGTTACTTCTCAATCAGCTTAGTGGTGCGCTTGTTTAGATCTTTGCTATCAACTACTGGCCAGTTATCGTCCCAAGTCATCGGTAGAATACGTAATTTTTGTAAACCGTTATCAGCCGTTTCGTAAGCATGAAGTACTAAGTAATCTTTACCGTCAAAGGTATAAGCGGCATTATGACCAAGCGCTACCCAGTCTTTATTACCTTCGATCACCAGCGAACCACCGCCATTATTTAAGTCACGGCCTTCTTTATCAAGGTATGGGCCTTCTACGTTTTTACTGCGCCCTACACGGACATTGTAAGTGCTGTCTAAACCTTGGCAGCATTTATCAAACGACACAAATAGGTAGTAATAGCCATTCTTTTTAAAGATATATGGTGCTTCTACAGGTCCGTGTTCAGTGTTAGGGCGTGCTGAAATGCTATGCCATTCTTGTGGTTGTGCCAAACGTACCATATCATCGTCAAGTTTCACTAATTTAAGACCGCCCCAAAACGAACCAAAGCTCATCCATGGTGTACCATTGTCATCTTCAACAATCGCTGGATCTATGGCATTCCAGTTATCACGCTCAGGCACAGACTGTATAACTATACCGTGATCTATCCATTTATAATCTGGTGATTTAGGATCTAGAGTTTCGTTAACCGTTACACCGATCGCCGAGGTGTTTTTACCAAACGCAGACACAGAATAATAAAGGTAAAACTTGCCATCTTTTTGGTATACATCCGGCGCCCAAAGGTGGCCACCAAAGTCACTGGCAACTCGTTTTGCCCAGCTCGGCTCGTCTTTAAATGCGCGCCCGGTAAGCTGCCAATTTTTCATGTCTTTGGATTCGTAATACGTGATCCCCATACCCGTGCTAAAGACGTAATAGGTATCGCCTTCTTTGGTCATTACAGGGTCGTGTACTTCAACTTGTTTAGCCATGGTATTACTTGCTAAACAAAGTAATGTGCTTGCACCGAGCAGTTTACATGTATGAGCGAACTTTTTTGCGTGTTTCATAGTTGCCTACCTTTTTATTTTAATCATTAAACTTATCAGCTACTATAATATATGTAATACAATATTAACAATGGAAATTAAACTATAAAAATAGGAAATACCATGGCCAAGAATCTGATTGCCACTGCAATTATAAGCGTACTTAGTATGTCATGCTTTTACAGTGTTGCAGAGGCAAATAATAGCCCAACATTAATGCCAATTGATAACCCGATTGTTTTGCAACGCGCTGATCCTTGGTTGGTCCGCGATGAAAAAACCGGTTGTTATACCTTTATTGGTACATCCCCTAAGTTTGACGAAATTGAATTACGTCAAGCTTGTAGACTTAATGACTTGAAGTTAGCTGAACCAAAAGTGATTTGGCATAAAAATGAAAAAGGCCCAATGAGTACCAATATTTGGGCACCAGAGCTACATAAAGTTGATGGCAGTTGGTATATTCATTTTGCAGCGGGTGATGTAGAAAAGCCGTTTAGTATCCGCATGTATGTACTCAAAAATGACAGTGAAAACCCGATGAACGGGCAGTGGCAAGAAATGGGTCAGTTAAAAACCCACCTTGATAGTTTTTCGTTGGACGCTACAACATTTAGCCATAAAGGTAAGCGTTATTTAGTGTGGGCACAGCAAAACCAACCCGCAACGTATAACTCCGCATTGTGGATTGCACAAATGGATTCACCAACATCGATAAAAGAGCCAATAGTGAATATTTCAGAGCCAACACTTGATTGGGAAATACAAGGCTATAAGGTGAATGAAGGAGCTGCAGTGATGATCCGTGAGGGGAAAGTGCTACTTACGTATTCTGCCAGTGCCACCGATGATCGATATGCAATGGGCTTGTTATGGGCCGATGCAGATGCTGATTTACTCGACCCCGCAAGCTGGCATAAAAAGCCACAGCCAATTTTTGCAAGTAACGAAAAAGTAGGGCGCTTTGGTCCAGGTCACAATAGTTTTGTAAAAGCAGAGGACGGTGTTACAGACTTATTAATTTACCACAGCCGTGATTATAAAGAGCTTAAAGGAACACCGTTAACAGATCCAAATCGCCATGCGCGAGCGCGTATAATAAAGTGGGATGACCAAGGATTTCCTATTCTTTCGCCAGAGTTTCCGGACTAATTATAGAGCTGATAATAAAAAAGGAGCCTGTGGCTCCTTTTTAATGAATTAGGGCTGATTACTCAACAATAATCCCTACAGCATCTAAATAATAGTCTGTCCAACTATTATATTGCCCTTGTAACCACATAATCACTTTATGTTGATCAGAGTTGACTATCATAGGGCGTAAATTTTCATTGTGCTTATCATGTGTTAACTGCTGCCACTGAATACTTTTAGTATCATCATCAAGCCCAATGTGTGCGCTAAATATTTGATGCGGCATTGATAAAGACTCACCTGTCGTAGGATTTACATTACTTGAAATAACCACGTGAGAAGGGTCGCTAGGATCCACAGTGATTAAGCCTGTATAGCTGGCTTCACGGTCATATAAACGGCTTCCTGCAAACGCAACTTCACGGTCATGCCATTTTTTGCCATCCCAAGATGCAATACGATAGCGCTGATCTTGATTATTTAAATAATAAGTATAAGCAACGTGTGGATAGCCTTTATCATCAAATGCTACTGAGCTGGTCCAAGCGCTTTTTTCAACACTTAAATCAACACCGCGGAAGGTTCCGCCGCCACCTTGAAATAATTTCTCTGCTTCGGAGGGTTTTAGCGGACCTTCCTTTTTCAGGTTTTTAATCAATGTGCCATCCACGTTATAGAAATTACCATCTCGAAACTCAGAATAATAAATGCTGTTACCAAAATCACGCGGATGAGCGTCAGTAAATGACAAACCTATGGTGTCTTTGCCATTCCCTGCATAGCGTGCATACGGTCTTTGTACGCCTGGGACTTCATTTTGAATGAGATGAACATGTTCATCGCTCCAGGTAGCACCATCGTCTTTTGATGTAACATACGTTGGATTCCAATCAATACCGCGATAAAGGTTATAAAGTGTTCCTTCATCGGATAAGTCATATAAGTTCATGTAGGTTACGTTGGCAGGACTTTGTATCGTTTTCTCTTCGCCCCAATTTAAAAAATTGTCAGAATTTGAAATACGGTAGTAATGTGCTTTTTCACTATTATGACGTGCGTAAACGGTTAATACACTGCCATCAGGACGCGCATAAAAAACCGGTGAGTTATGATCATCATGGTCAAATTCAGTTTTTAATGTGGTACGACCGAGTAGTTGCTTTTTATCAAGGTCGTAGACACCTACCGCAGCGTCACCCACACCATTGCCAGCAACGCTACCGATAATTAATTTACCGTTTTGGATAATGGCGCGGGGATCTTGAAACCAACACCACCCTGCATTATGCATTAACGTTTGAATTGTATTGTGAGCGACGTGTTTTTTTGGTTTTTCATCTTCAAGTAGTTTATACACTTCACTACCGGCTGCTAAAAATGCTCCAACACCATACACTTCAGTGTAATCTGGAAATGAATCTCCAGGAGCTGCGCCTACAGGCTGTACGAAGGCGAGCATGCCTTCAGCGGTGACTGAATTTTGCAGCGCTTGCCATGCTTTCATTAACGCTGGACGGTAAGTGACTTTATCTAAGTAACCTTGGTTGATACCCCATGCAATACCATATGCATAAAACGACGTACCGCTGGTTTCTTTTATTGGGTAACCTTCGGTTCCACCTAATAATCCCATTGACCATGTGCCATCTTCAAGTTGGATTTCAATTAAACGTGCCGCCATTTTTTTATACAAATTAATGTAAAAATCGCGCTTTTCCCAAGTAACTGGTAAGTCAGGTATCATCAAAGCTAATCCACCAAATACCCAGCCATTGCCACGAGCCCAAAAAACGTCTTCGCCATTTTTTTCGTGTTTATCAAAGAAACTAGAATCACGCCAAAATAGCTGATCTTTCTCACTCCACAATAGGTCATACGTGGCGTGGTACTCTTGATCCATAAAGTCTAAGTATTTTTCTTCACCGGTAATTTTAGCTAAACGTGCCCATACAGGCGGTGCCATAAATAATGCATCACACCAGCCCCAACGATCATGGGCATGAGTATTTTCGGCAAGCCAATCAAGTGTGCCGGTTTTTGGGTGAGCCAAAATCCAATCAAATTGCTTACGTGTTGGTTCAAGCATTTCTGGTTGGTGGAAGTCTTCGTATAAAGACAGATAAAATTGACCTACCGTTTGATCATCGGCGTGATAAGGGCGCTGGTGAAGTTTCCAGTCATTTCGCTGACCAATTTCCATTAAAAAGTTTGTATATTTATCATCATCAGCAATTTTACGCCATTCGTTCATACCCGCGTAAAGGGCACCATGATGCCACTCTAAATCATGATATTGCTCGCGATTCATCCACTGTGGTGGTTTGCGTGGCAGCGCGCGGTATTTACCTTCTTCGTCAAAATGTGCAATTTGCCAGTCTGCTACTTTTTTCGTTAATGACTTTACAGATTCTGCGGTTACTTGTTTGTTTTTATCTTTGGCTAAATAGTTACTCGCATAATCTTGCCATTGTTTGAAGGTTGTTATGTCACCCGCTTTTGACCAAGCAAAACCAGCATAATAGGTAATTTCACCCGCTTTATTCGTTTGCGCAACAAGCAGTGCATGCGAACGATCTTTCTTATCACTTTGTTGTAAAATATAGTGAGTGTGGGTAAATTTAGGTAATAGTACAGATGTACCCACTTGGCTACCGTCAATGGTTTCCCACGTTGTTATTGCATCACCTTCAGAGTTGACATGTGCTTGTGCTTTACCATCATGGGTAGTGACACCCACAGCAACTTTAAGTTGAATGGGTTGACCATTGTGCGTAAATTGGCTGTGTACTTTATAAAATTGGCTACCTTTTTCAAGTGTGTAGCGTTTTTTCTCGGTGATGTCTTTATCGTTATACTGGTAAGTGAGCTCAAAAACGACTTTATCAGCGGTTTTTTCTATTATTGAATAATCAGTATACACATTGGGCTGTATCAGTCTGTCGCTTTTATCGGCATTTTCATCCCATAGGGCCATTGAGCCACAGCCTAATGAATTACCAACATGATAAGGGTCGTAACCTTCACCATGATCTTCATGATAAGAGATACCTTCTCGTTCTCCTTTATACCATTTATTAATAATTGGGTAATCAACCCGTTTAAGCCAGCAGTCAGTACCGTTGTTTTCAGCAGAGTCTGTTAAAGCAGGCCCATAAACGCGAAAGGCAACCTTATCATTTTCAAACGCAAAGTCGTCCATACGCTCAGGAACAAAGCGTGCTTCTACACTTTTTTGGGGAATTATTGAGGAGCAGCTACTGAGTAATACTAGAGAACTTATAGATGCAATTTTAAGCAGAGTGTTCATCATCACCTCTTTATGATTGTTCATTAATTGGCACTGAGGCTAACAACACGAGAGGAAGCTAGATAGCCTGATTAATGAGTGTCTTTATCTGTGTGCAAAAAAGGGAGTGATAACACTCCCTATAAACGTGGGAACAACTAATTAAGTTTTACCAGAAGCGGTAGTAAATAAACGCAGTGATACCGATGATCCCCGCAGTATGAATGTAATCCCACTTATCTAATCCGGCAGCCACTTCTTTTAAAGTATCTTTGCCGATACTTGAGAAGGTTAAGCCTTTAAGCTGCTCTTCACTGGCGGGTTTAGTGAAAAAACTCACCACAATCATTATCACTACCACCACTACAAACAGTAAAATACAGTAGTAAAGCC
Organism: Pseudoalteromonas sp. B160; assembly: GCF_037162485.1. NCBI lineage: Bacteria > Pseudomonadati > Pseudomonadota > Gammaproteobacteria > Alteromonadales > Pseudoalteromonadaceae > Pseudoalteromonas > Pseudoalteromonas sp. B160. The sequence continues at coordinate 434,233 of NZ_JARLUX010000002.1, forward strand.
AATTCATGTCGGTGATCCACGCAAGCGGTGTACCGCTGATAGCATCTTTGAAAGGCAATAGTACTAATCTGATCATACCTAACACAAACCCAGACACTAAACCGATAAAACCAGCATCAGGAGTAAAACGTTTACTGCATATACCTAGCAAGAACACGGCGGCAATACCTGGAGCTATTAACGATTGAACGCTTTGTAAATACTCATAAAGTACATCAGCAATTAAGCTCATAATAGGGATCCACAGTAAGCCTAAAATAACAATTGCAACGGTTGCTAAGCGGCCAACTTTTAGCAGATGCTTTTCGCTCGATTCGGGTTTGAATTTTTTATAGAAATCGATAGTAAATAACGTCGCTGATGAGTTAAATAACGACGCTAACGAGCTCATTAATGCTGCAACGAGGCCACCAATTACGATGCCTTTGACGCCGGATGGGAGTAACTCGGCAACCAATGTAGGAAACGCTTGGTCCGCACTGTCATAACTAATAATGCCTTTAACTTTTAGTGCATAGGCAATCATGCCCGGTACTAAAAAGATAAAAATAGGCAATAGCTTTAAGTAACCTGCAAACATAGTACCGCGACGAGCTTCTTTAATGCCTTTCGCCGACAGTACCCGTTGTACAATATATTGGTCTGTACACCAGTACCAAAAACCAATGATAAATGAACCAAATACGATCCCCGGCCACGGAAACTCGGTATCTGAGGCACTGCGAATTAAATGCATGTTCATATCGTTTATGCGTTCAACTTCAGACCACCCGCCGACTTTATCCAAACCGACAACTAAGATCACCACAGAGCCAATAATAAGTACTGGCGTTTGTAAAACAGAGGTCCACATGATGGCTTTCATACCCCCGAGTACAGTATAGATACCGGTGATCACCACTAAAGCAATGGCTGAGATCCAGAAGAAATCAATGCCCCAAATGCTTTCAATTCCTAAAATAGTCTTAAAAGCGATGCCGCCAGCATAAACAGTCACAGCTACTTTAGTCAGTACATAACTGATCAAGGAAATAACCGATAAAAAAGTGCGTGATTTTGAATTATAGCGACGCTCTAAAAACTCCGGCATGGTATATACTTTACTGCTCCAGTAAAAAGGCACAAACACCCAACCAAGTAATAAAATAATCCAAGATTGCATTTCCCAGTGGGCTAATGCCATGCCTGATTGTGCACCTGCACCAGATAAACCAACGAGGTGTTCTGAGCCAATATTCGAGGCAAAAATTGACGCACCAATAACTAACCAACTCGCATTACGCCCAGCTAAAAAATAATCTGTAGTATCTTCTTCTTTTTGTCTCATCGAGACGACGACAACGGCTAATAACAAAACAAAAAATCCCGCTAACACTAGCCAGTCGAGTGTACTTAATTCGATCATCTTTAATTCCATCTAAGCCCGGAGATCAATCCGGATTATTTGTGAGTATAAAAATATTATAATACAAATGAGGTGAATGAAAGAGATTTGTTAAAAATTAGTAATGCTTTAAATTTTTATGTTTTCAGCAATTACATAGTTCAAACAGCGGAAAAAAGTATTTACAGTAGCATTGTCAAAGATTTGCCTGATGACGCGGTAAGGTTATAGTAGTATCATAGAATAAGTATTTTTAAAGGAACTGTTTATGGCACGCATTGAAAATTTAAATTTGTCGCAACAGGTAACCAATGAGTTAGGTAAAGCCATTATTAATGGTCATTACACTGCTGAAACGGGTTTACCTACTGAAGCAAAATTATGTGAAGAGTATGGCATTAGTCGTACTGCTATTCGTGAAGCAGTAAAAATGCTTGCTGCCAAAGGGCTTATTTCATCGCGCCCACGCCAAGGCATCCGCGTTGAACCAGCAAACACATGGAATTTATACGACACCAGCGTATTAAAATGGTTGCTCGATAGTAGCCCGACCTTATATGTGTTAAAAGAATTTTTACAAGTACGCTTAGCTATTGAACCGCAAGCAGCGGCACTTGCAGCAAGACGTGCTGATAAAGGCGCAATTGCAGAGATTGCGATTGCAGTTGAAAAAATGCAAGCGGCGGCTGATGCCTCCGATGGCGAAATCCATGAAAGTGATTTAGCTTTTCATACCGCAATTTTGTTTGCCAGCGGTAATCGTTTTTTCTTTCAATTGCGTGATTTTATTTGTACTGCTCTTAACGTTAGTATTCAGCATACAACACCCGCGAAAGGTAATAAAAAAGCCATTGCGGATGAACACTTTAAAGTGTATCAAGCAATTTTAAATGGTGAGCCTGAGCGCGCTAAAAACATGATGACGTACATGATTGACGAAGCTATGTCATTTATTGAAAAAGAAATAGCTGAAAAAGAGTCACAAAACGAATCGAAGTAACCATGTTTTGTTAATGAATTATCTTAATACTTAAGGAAATCATGCCAGTCTCAACATCACACACAACAAGTTATCCAAGTCTCGCTGGTAAAAGTGTTTTTATTACCGGCGGTGCAACGGGGATCGGTGAAGTCATGGTAAAACGCTTTTGTCAGCAGCATGCAAAAGTAACTTTTATTGATATTGCCAAACAGCAAGGTGAGCAATTGTGCAGCCAGTTAGCTGGCCTGTATCGCTTTGATCCGCAGTATATTTACTGTGACCTTCGTGACATTGAACAATTAAAAGCCGCTATTGAAACAACGGGTAAAACACAAGGTGAGATCAGCGTATTGATCAACAATGCCGCTGACGATACTCGCCACGTTGCCGATACCATGAGTGTTGAATATTGGGATGATAAGTTAGCCGTTAATTTACGGCCATGCTTTTTTCGGCGCAAGCCGTAGCTCCGCAAATGCAGCGAATTGGTGGTGGTAGCATTATCAATATGGGCTCAGTGAGTTGGCGTATTAAGCAAACGGGCATGCCAGCTTATACGACCGCCAAAGCAGGAATTGAAGGACTAACCCGCTCATTAGCTGCGACTTATGGTAAAGATAATATTCGTATTAACACCTTAGTGCCTGGCTGGGTGATGACCGAACGGCAAATAACGCATTGGTTAACTCCAGATATGATTGAAAATGTTAGACATAATCAATGTATAAATGAAACATTACAGGCGGATGATATTGTCAATGCCGCATTATTTTTAGCCGCAGACGACAGTAAAATGATGACCGCACAATCACTTGTTGTTGATGCAGGTTGGACTTAAAACTCAATAAAAAAATTTACCTAACGCCAATGATATTATAATATTAGGATATTCTTGTCTGTAAATTAGTCAAACCTAGTTAAATAAGGTAGAAACGCGTTGCCCGATATCGTATTAGTTTATTTTATATTAATAATAGGCGCATGCTTACAATGCGTGATTGGGTTTGGTCTTGGCTTATTGTGCGCACCTATTTTATACTGGCTTATGCCAGAGTTAGTGCCAGGGCCAATGATTTTAAATGCTTTATTACTCACCTCAATTCTTGCCATAAAGCACCGTGGCGCAATAGATCTAAAGCAAACCGGCTATTCAATTTTTGGTGGCGCCGTAGGAGTGTTAATTGCTGCAGCGGTAATGTTGCATGTTGATCCCCATCAGTATCGTATTTTACTCGGTTGTTGTTTACTAATTGCAGTTGCGTTATCACTTACAGGTTGGTCGCCTAAGCTTACCTTTATCTCTAATGTACTGGCATCACTAGCATCCGGTTTTATTGGTACTACCACATCCGCAGGCGGCGCTCCGATGGGACTACTTTATCAAGCGCAAAATAAAGATAAAATCAAAGCTAACTTAAGTATTTTCTTCGTGTTTATTAATTTATTTGGGATCACTGCGCTGCTGCTTACGGGCACCGCAGACTCTAATGACTTACTGTTATTTATTGAATGCTTACCCGCCATTTTAATTGGTTGGGGGCTTTCATACTTGTTAAATAATACAATTAATGAACAAGCCACGCGTATTTTAATTATTATTGTGGCGACTTTTTCAGGGCTGGCACTGATTTTCTTTCAACGTTAAAATAGCGCAATAAACTCACATGCTGTTTTAAGGTAAATAATGGCGATTAACTCGATTAAAATGATCATTCCTTGCCAATGTTTACTTGGCGAAGGGCCATATTACAGCGCATCGCTAAAGTGTTTATTTTGGGTCGATATTTTAGACAAACTACTTTACCGTTTTGATTGCCAGCAACAAACAGTGTGCCGTTACCCGATGGAGCAGGCTATTTGTTGGATAATGGAAACCACCGAACAGCGTTTAATCGCAGGTTTTGAGCGCGGCATTTATTACCTTGATAACAACACGTTCCAACCTAGTGAGTTGTATCCACTGGCTACTCTTGCAGTAAATAACCGTTTAAATGATGCCAAAACCGACCGCAACGGGCATGTGTTTTTCGGCACTATGGATAAACATGAACAACACAATACTGGGGCGTTGTATCGCTTTGGTCAGCAACAAACGCCAACCATTGTTGATAGCAATTATGTGATCAGTAATGGCCCTGCAATAAGTAAAAACGGCCGTATTTTATATTCAACAGAATCATCCACCCGCACTATTTATCAATTTGATTTAAATGAGCAAGGTGAGCTTAGCAATAAGCGAGTATTTGTAAAATTTGACGAGACAATGGGCTTTCCCGATGGCATGACAGTCGATAACGACAATCACTTGTGGGTCGCGTCTTGGAATGGCCACGGCCTTTATCGTTTTTGTGAAAATGGCACTATCGTGCATTTTTATCGACTTCCCGCACCTAGGATCACCAGCCTCACTTTTTTTGGCGATGATCTAACAACCATCGCCGTTACCTCCGCCCGTACTGGCCTAGAACCTGAGATACTAAAACAATACCCCTACAGCGGCGCCGTATTTATTTTAACGGCAAGCGTCAAAGGGATCGCAGAAAGCCCAGCACAACTGTAATTAAGTAGATCCAAATAAACGATGTGTGCACTTGTCATTAGAGGCCGCACTCGAAAGCATGTTTAATTTTTGACCTACAACAAGCCGTTCAGGGGAGTATAACTACAACGATTTAGCTTTGAATGAACCAGACACGATACCTTGCTTAAGCCTTTATTTTGAACTTTAAAAATATGGTATACAAACAGTGGGTACAATATGTCATGTTTTATAAGATAAGTTACCTTATTTAATCTAACTGTCCGTTTAAAATTTTTTTGCTGATATTCTATTGTTCACTGCAACGCAGGCAGCTTACAGCTTAGGTGACGATGGACCGACAAAAATATCGGGAATATTTTTGAACTGCGAAGCAGACCTTTATGGCGAAGGGCAGGAAGCCTAAAGTAAACGACATATCTAGTAAAGAGTGCAGCCTGAGGACGTGAGTTCATGGCAGATTTTTGTTCCCGAAAAAATCTAAGTACCTAAATCCATTTAGGCAATGACCGATGTAACCAAGCCCCATGGATGGATTGTTAACAGCGCGGTTTATTTGAAATTAATTTCACTTTGATTTGTCGCGAGGTAAACTCGCTTATATGGACTCCTCCTATTGCACAAGCCTTTTTACATTAAAATGATGTGATTGCGTGCTTATATACGGGCTCTAATGAGGCGCTACCTCGGCCACTTTGATGTTTTCGCGCCCTTGTGCCTTATCTGCTACACGGTATCTTCGTACACTAGCGATTTTTCAGGCTCTCAAGGGTGGGTCTCACCACTTAATGCTCTATCTTGGCTTGTTCAATTCTTTTGTTTACTGACTTTTTATTTTTACGCGGTTAATAATCTTGCTTCATAACTCGTTCCATTTTTGAGTAAGGCGTAGGCTGTTCGCATTGTTTTGTTTGCTAATGCAATAGCGGCGCACTTGACACCTTTTCTTATTAGAAGGTTTTTTATCCATCGTTCTTTTTCTGTCGTGGCTTCTCTGTTTTTTAATTTACTCACTACTGAGCGAGCGCCTAAAAATAGGTTTCGTCTTAATGCACCACCTCGTCTTTTGGGTATGCGCCCTATCTTTGCTTTGCCACCTGTCGAATGCTGTAATGGTGTCACTCCTGCACACGCCGCAGCACTTCTTCCATCGTTAAACTGTGTCGTGTTACCTAAAAAAGACAGGAGCTCGATAGCCGTGATTGGGCCGACTCCTTCGAGAGCCATTAAGCGTTGACAGCCATCATTTTGTTTTGCAATACGCTCTATTTGTTTTTGCAGCTCTACCTTATTGTCACACTGCTGTTTATAAAGTGAATAGCTGAGCGCGAGAGCATGCTTTAGTTCTAGCGGCAGTGTGTTTTCTGCATCTTCTAAAATATCGGGTATGGCTGCTTTAAATGCGGCCTCACTTTGGTTAATCACAATACCAAACTCAAGGAGTAGCCCGCGTATTTGGTTTGATAACTGAATTTTTTGTTTATCTGCTAACGCTCTTACTTTGCTAAGTGACTGTAAAGCCTGCTCTTCAATGGTAAGAATTTTACACGAACGAACATTCGGGGCTCGACTGGCAACGGCTATTGCGATTGCATCGTTCGCATCTGTTTTTTGCCCCTGTCTAAATGCTTTCACGAACAAAGGGTCAAGGAGTATTACATCATGACCAAAGGACTGCGCAGTGCGCGCAAAATGCTGGGCGCTTGCGCATGCCTCCATAGCAACAACCGACGGTTTTGCTTGAACTAATAACTCAAGCAGCGTTTGACGGTTAACTGATTTATTGGACATCAGTTTGTTGCCTTTAAACTGCGCCGCTTGGAAAGTATTTTTTGCTAAATCAATAGCAACTAAATTACAATGTGCCATGTATGGACTCCTAATTTGGTAAAAGATTCTCTGCAGTTTCTTTATACCGTACTCTCCCGTTAATGGGGAGGAGTCCATACATCTGCTACGAATACATGGCTCTAATGCTCTTCATCAAAGATTTGAATTTGATTGCGGCCTGATTTTTTTGCTACGTAGAGTGCGCTGTCCGCGGCGAGGATCATCATATCTGCGGTGGTGTATTTATCTGGTGTACAGCTGTAACATCCGATGCTGAGGGTGAGGTGGTCGGCGATGTTTGAATTTGGGTGCAGGATATTTAGTTGACTGATTTGCTGTTGCAGTAATTTGGCAAATTTTAAACAGTGGGTTTTATCAATGCTGGGTAACACAATTGCAAATTCTTCTCCGCCGTAGCGGGCTGCTAAATCACCTTGTCGCTTACATAAGTTATGTAGTGCATGGGCAACTTGTTTGAGCGCTTCATCGCCTTGCTGGTGGCCATGATTGTCGTTATAAAGTTTAAAATAATCGATATCACAAATGACTAAACTCAATGGTTGATTTGAGCGTGTTGCACGTTGAATTTCATTAAGTAATGTTTGATCAAAACAGCGACGATTGGCGATATTTGTTAGGCTGTCGAGGTTTGCTTGTGATTGCAGTTCTTGGTTGACCAATAGTAATTGTTGTTGAGCTTGCTCTAAGCGTTGTTTATACAGAACGTTTTTGAGTGCATTGGCAATAATTTCACCCACCAGTTTGATCCGCATAAGATCGGTGTCGGTCCAGTGGCGTATATGTGTTACGCAATCACAGCCAATAAAACCAAACAAGGAGTTCTCAGAGCGAAGCCCAATGCATAAAACAGATTTGATCCCTTCGGATTCAAATTCAGCTTTTTCGGTTGCAGCGGCTGGAGGGAGTAAATTAACATTCGGTACCTTAAAAACGTGCTTTTCGTTCATCATAGTAAAAAAGTACGGTAGTAAATCTTGCTGAATACCTTGCAGCTTTTCTTTAAATGGCTTGATCTGTGTATTAACCCATTCATGGGTATTACTCATTTCTTTGCCGTCTTCGCTAAATTGAAATAAATAGCTGCGGTCAGCATCACAAAATGTACCTATGGTTTTTAAAGCACTTTCGATTTGTTGGTCTAGATTATCTATCTGTATATCAATTAGTTGCGTTGATATTTTTGCTATTACTTCGTCAAAGTCAGCTTGCACAGAACACGATGAGTGTGATTTTAACACCAGCATCATTAATTGTGGGCCAATTAGACTGTAGGTGACTGTTACACAGGATATTGTGTGTTTTGTGGCGATATTATAGGTTTGTTCGGTGTTATTTTGGGGAGTTAAAAAGGTGTGATAATCAACAATCGTGTGGTTTTCTGTTTGTTTAATAGATAAGTGCTGAAACGCTTTTTCTACTGGACTTATTGCCGGCATTAAATTTAGTAACTGTTGGCTCAATGCATTGGCGTGCAGCGTGTCTGTTTGTTGATCAAACAATACGATTGCAAGTGGTAAGGCTTGTAAAGATTGCCAAATTTCGTCTACAGAATACTGTCTCACTGGATTTCCAACTTCCTATTAACAAATTAAGCTTACATTCAATTTTAAGAAAATGGTACTTTAATTAGCCGTTTTATATATAAATTAACTCGATATTAAGTTTTTAGTGCGTTTGACTGATGGAAGTACTACAATTGATACTGTATATCATTACTCTTTTAACGTTTTTTAGAATGATGACTCTTAGCACACTAAAGCACAGGTAAAACCGCCTTTCATGACCGACATTACAACTCACCAAGCATCACGACGTAGATTATTAATTGCATTAGCCATCACTAGCTCATTTATGATTATCCAAGTGATTGGTGCCTATTATGCAAACTCTCTTGCCGTATTAGCCGATGCAGGGCATTTATTTGTTCATAATAGTTCTTTATTTATTGCTTTGATCGCATCGAGCTTAGCGATTCATTTAGCTAAAAACTACAACGATGGTTATCAAAAAGCAGAGTTGACCGGTGGTTTGATCAATGGCTGTTTATATTTGGCGATCAGCCTGGTGATTTTATACGAAGGCGGCGAGCGCTTTGTACATCACCATGAAGGACAAGGGCCAGTTGTCAATAGTTATTTAATGTCGGTTATTGCCGCCACTGGATTTTTATTTCACGGTGCCGCAGCATGGGTATTATATAAAGGTAGAAAGGCCAGCTTTAATGTTTATGCGGTATTTTTACATTCATTTTTTGATTTGATTTCAACCGTGTCTACGTTTATCGCCGGTATACTTATTTATCTAACGGGTTGGAGTGTTATTGATATTTTATCAAGCATGTTGATTGCGTTATTTGTTTTGTTTACAGGCGTAAAAGTAATTGTTGGTTGTGTTAAAGGTCTGCGTTTAAATAAAGCAAAACTACCTGATGTGGCCGATATTGAAAGTGCCATAGGGCAAGTTGAGCACGTAGAAAATGTACATAATGTTACGGTTATGCGCCGCGATAAGGAGTTAGTTGTAGGGGCGCATGTGGTACTTAAACAACATTGCACTAAAGAAAAACATGATGAAGCATGTCGACTTAAAGTTGAGCAATTGTTAGCCCAGCAATTTAATGTTGGTAATAGCGTTTTACAAATCGAAAGCCATGGTTGTCAGCATTAAATACAAGTAGTTAACTTGGCAAAATGCGTTTTTTCTTTTACTTTTAGATATAGTCTATTTTATTCGGAAGCAAACATTGCCGTTTTCTCAGCATCGATACTTTGCATTTAGCTGCACCATACTTTTGGGCGTGTTGGCCGGCTTTGTTAATTTACTGCCATTTTGGTTTCTAGACAGCTCTGAATTTTTATTTGGTCAGCTTTTTGTTTTAATTTGTTTGTTGCTATTTGGCTTACGCTACGCGTTAATTGCTTGCGCTATCAGTGCGGCTTTTATTTTTTATCGCTGGGGGCATTGTTGGCCATCAATCGTATTTGTTGGCGAAGTACTTTGGCTGTATCATTTTAGCTTTAAAGCCGCACGGCTGCTGTTTATCCGCGGTATTATTTATTGGCTGTTAATAGGTATTCCACTGCTGGGGCTAATTGGTTATTTTATCATTGAGCTACCCATACTTGCTATAGTAACAGCCTTAGTTAAGTACTTCTTAAATGCCGCTATTGTTTTATGTGTTATTGATTTATTGAGCTTTTTCTTTATTCAGCAGGTATGGCAAAAGCGACCAAATTCGTTGTATAAAATTCTTAATTACATTGTAAGCATTCTCATCATTTTAGTGGTGTTATTAACCTCCATTGTACTTACCAACAATCATTACGCGCGTATCGAATACGAAGTGAAGGCGCAGCTTTCTGAAAAATCTGAAGACATTGCCGAAAAAATCGACCTGTATTTAAATGACTATCGCCGTGGCATCGTATTAACTGCAAAAGCCATAGAGCAGGGGGTTGATAAACAGTTAGCACTGAGTCATTTGATGGCACTATACCCTAACTTTCTTACATCAATGGTTACGGATGAAAACGCAATTGCGCGGATATTTTACCCACTTAGTTTACAAGAAAGCTTAAAAGGTAGCGATTTATCGGTTGCCGATCGGGATTACTTTACAATAGGTAAAGACTCGCCAACAGGCTATATTTCTAATGTTTTTAGGGGCCGAGGATTTGGTAATGAACCTATTGTTGGTGTTGCTGCACCAGTGCATATTAACGGGCGTTTTCGGGGAGTTGTTGAAGGCTCGTTAGTGTTGGGCTCATTTTTGCAATTTAGGCCAACCATATTTGATAATGATGGTGAATTGATAATTCTTGATGCCAAAAAACAAGTGGTATTTAGCACCTTGCCTAATCATTATTCGGTATTGACTCAGCTCACTGAAGATAAATTTACCCAGTTAAAAGGTGATCAACAAGCCATTATGACCACCGACATTGATGGTGAACAATATTACGTAAAAATATATTTATCACAGCATCAAGGCTGGTATGTGGCAAGCTTATTAAAACGTAAATACGCTAATCTTGTGGCGGCAAGTGCGTGGGGGCAATCACTGTTACTGACTTTTGTGGTGATTATTTTGATCAGTATTTTTATCACCCAGTTGAGCCGTTGGTTGGTAAGGCCAATAGAAGAGCTTACCGAACAAATCGATGCCTTTGATCCTAAAGCTGATATCAGTGATTTACAGACTCAAAATAATGCGTGGCTGGAAGTACTGAGTTTACAGCAGCAATTTGCAACTTTAGCATTTAAATTGACCAGCAACTTTAAAGATCTAGAACAAGTAAATACTGAAAATGCAGCACTTAATCTGCATTTAAAACAGTTTAATGTAGAGTTAGAGTATCAAGTAAATGAAAAAACAGATGAATTAGTTAAAGCTGTGGCAACTGCAAATCAGGCCAGTAAAGCTAAATCACAATTTTTAGCGAATATGAGTCATGAAATTCGCACCCCGTTGAACGGTATTATGGGGCTGACTGATATTTTACTTAATGCTGATGACGTGAAGTTGGAATACCGTGAACAGTTGCAAATGATACAGCAAAGCGCAAAAAATCTATTATTGATTTTAAACGATATTTTAGATTTTTCTAAAATTGAGGCGGGGGCGGTCAAACTAGATATTCATATAGTTAATGTACGAAAACTGCTTACCCAGTTAGCGCAGGTGTTTACAAATACTGGCGTACAGCCAGGCGTTGAATTTGTATTAAATATTGCCCCGTCAGTACCAGATGTGGTGCAGTTAGATTCATTAAGGTTAAGCCAAATTGTCAATAATTTGTTGAGTAATGCAGGGAAATTCACGAAAACTGGCAGTATAACTATGAACATTGATTATGCTGATAATCATTTGTCTGTGGCTGTAACAGACACCGGTATTGGTATTTCTGGGCAGCAGCAATCATCGTTGTTTAGTGAGTTTACTCAAGCCGATATTTCAACCACGCGGCAATATGGTGGTACTGGTTTAGGCTTGGCTATTTGTAAGCGAATAGTTCAGTTAATGGGGGCAAGCTTAAATTACACAGCGAAATTGGCAAAGGCAGTTGCTTTACTATCACCATTCCTGTTGAGGTGGCGCAACTCAGTGACGAAGTTGACATACAGCAAAACATCCCTGATTTAACTGGATTGAAAGTATTACTGGTAGAAGATAACCAAATCAATCAAATCGTTATTGCTAAAATGCTCAGTGATACTCATTGCACCTTAGAGGTTGCTAATGATGGTGAAAAAGCACTGGCGTGCTTACAACACAACATGGCCGATATTATTTTAATGGATTGCCAAATGCCTATTATGGATGGTTATCAGTGCACAGCTGAAATCCGTAACAACAGTGCTCAATTTGGTCCTGTGATTATTATTGCCATTACCGCAAATGCTTTTGAAGACGACCAAAAACGTTGTTTAGAAGTGGGTATGGACGATTTTATAGCCAAACCCGTGGATCGCGGCCAACTTTTTCAATGCCTTAAAAAGTGGGCTGATACATTGAGTTAACTAGCTATGTAGTTTGCAATTTCTCTTGCAGTGCTTGGATATACGCATCGCTAATGAGAATCTCGGCAGTTGTTGGTTTTGCAAAGTAATAGCCTTGAAGGTCATCGCAGCCGATACTGTTTAAAAAGCGTATTTGCTCAATTGTTTCTACACCCTCTGCAATGCAATACAGATTTAGGTTTTCAGCTAAGGTATGGATTGTTCTGATAATTGACTCATTATTGCTATCTCGCCCGATATTACGCACAAAGCTTTGATCAATTTTAATCACATCAATTGGAAATTGACTTAAATACGTTAAAGAAGAATACCCGGTGCCAAAATCATCCAATAACAATTTAAAACCAGCACTTCTGAGTGCTTGCAGCTGCTTAGCCGCTTTGTTTTTGTCATCAAGCAAGGTGTTTTCGGTGATCTCTAAACGTAACTGAACAGGTTTTATATGATGCTGATTTAGAATAAGTAATAAGCGTTCGGCTAAATTAGACTTTAAAATATGCACTGGTGATAAGTTTAAAGATAGGTAAAACCGCGGATTAGCTTTAAATAATGGTGCGAGATCTTCAAGTGCACGGGTCAGCGCTTGCTCGGTGAGTACATCGATTAAACCAGTTTCTTCCGCAATAGGAATAAACACTGCTGGGGATATCAATTCAGCCTGATGCTGCCAACGCATTAAGAGCTCTACACCTTTGATTTTTTTACTTTTATTGTTAACAATTGGCTGGTAATTATTAAAAAACAAATCGTCCTTGTAGGCGTCTTTTAAAGCATTTTCGAGCAGCAGCTTTTGGGTGATTTGGTTATTCATTTGTTCAGTGAAAAACTTAAAGCCGTTGCGGCCCGATTGTTTTGCATGCATCATCGCTATATCGGCATTACGAATAAGCTCATCGGTGGTATCGGCATCAAATGGGTAGAGTGCCACACCGATACTGGCCGAGATATTAATTGCAAAATCGTTGATCACCACCCGTTTTGCAAGCTCTGCAGTTAGGCTACGTACTAAGTTACTTAAACTTTGTGGTGAGTCTAAGTTTTTAATCAATAACAAAAATTCGTCACCACTTTGACGCCCGACAATGGCATTATTATCAAGCATGCTATTCATTCGATGGGTAATATCACATAATAGCTGATCGCCAACCGCATGACCAAACGAGTCATTCACCGGTTTGAATTTATCTAAATCTATAAACAGCAAAGCAACAAGGCTCGCGCGCGTATCGGCATCTTTGATCGCATGCGATATCTTTTGATACATTAATGTTCTGTTTGGCAGCTTAGTTAATGGATCATAGTTTGCCAGATAACGAAGCTCATTTTCAGCACGTTTTTGCTCAGTTAAATCAGAAATAACTACCACATAATAGCTCACCACATTACTGTCTTTTGCCACTGCGGTAATACTGATATGAATGGGGTGCGACGGATTTATCTTAGTTTTTATATATGCGTCACCGCGCCAGTTCTGCTTTGGCTGCAATGATTTTAGAATATTGATGAAGTCGACATATTGTTTTTTACCCAGTGCCGCTAAAAACCTTTTTAGCTCAAGCTTTGCTGGTTTTTTTGCATTGAGAAGGCTTCAGCAAAGCTATTATTAACAGAAAATGGAATGAGTTGACTGTCTAAAATAAGTAGCCAATCGTTTATTTGACTAAAGGCTTCACCTAATACCGCAGCTTGATGTGCTGTAGCACGCTGCTCTGTAATATTAGTATAAATTCCAGCTAATCTTGTAGGATAGCCTTGCTCATTCGTTTCTATCACTTTACCTATGTCGTGGTACCAAAGCCAGTTTCCATTAGCATGTTGAAGCCGATACGTGACCTGCCATTGTTGAGCATTTTTTTGAGTGATGAATATATGCCAATCATGCAGAATTTTGCGCTTATCATCAGGGTGTATTAATGCGCAAAAATCGTCAAAATTAAACTTCTGAGGCAAAGTTTGATAGCCTAGTTCGTGTTTTAAGCGCTGCTGTTTTATCCAATGTGCGCCAATATCAACTTCCCATACACCGCTTTTACTACTGTTTAAAGCAAGCTCAGTTTGTTGTTGTGATTGCAGTATTTCATCATGAGTATGCTTAATAATGCGCTGACGAGAGCGGTATTGCCAAAAAATAACAAATAGCACTAAAAACGTAAGTAATAAATAAAGACTTATTGCAAGAGGAGAACGCCACGGGGCATAAGCAACGTTAAAGTTAAGCGTTTTTTCATCACCGAGGCCTGAGTCATTTAAGTTATATGCTGCGATTGTAAGTTGATAATCACCAGCAGGAAGTTTAGTAAAAAAGACTTTATTGTTATTTAGCTTTTCATAGCTTAATTTACTTGGGCCAGTTAATGACACCTTATAGCGTGTTCTATCAACATTTTGAAAATCAAAGTTGGAAAAACTAACTTCTAAACCCATGTCTTCATCAGTCAGTTGTAAAGGCTGGTTGGCGTATTGCAATGGATGATAATTAAGTGAGCGTGAGAGTAACGATATATCGGTGATTTCAGTCACAGTGCTGTCACGATCATTAGGGACGGATAAAAAGTCTTGTGGGGCGAGTGTTAGCACGCCACGTGTGCTGCCAAAGGCTAAGCGGCCATCGTTTAACAGTGTATGTGAGTCGATATTAAATTCATTCACAGTTAAGCCATCTTTAACAGTATATGCATTGAGTTGCATTGAACTTAAATCGAGCCGATAAAGGCCATTTTTACTGCTGATCCATAAAAAGCCAAATTGGTCGATTTGCAAAGCGACAATTGTTTTAGTTTTAATGCCATTACTGAGGTTTATACGGTGTTTTACTTCATAGCTGTTGGCGTCAAGACCAATTAGCCCTTCTTGGGAAGAGGCAAGCCATAGCGTATTGTTATAATCGATCACCCAGTCATCAATAGTGACATAATTTATTGGGTTATAATTTTCAACTTTGTATATTAAGGTGAGTTTTTGGCTAGACTCATTATAACGATATAACGCCCCAGATACGCTGATCAAATAGTCATCGGGTTTATTAGGTAACGGTTTTAAAAAGGTGTGCACGTTGACGGGATCTAACTGCTCTTTGAGTCCTTTAATTACGTTAGTCTGACCACTGTTTCCATCATACAGGAAATAATCATTCTCGCTAAAAAATGCAAAGGTATCAGTCGTGATTTGGTGATAGCCATAAGCTGGGCCGCTGTCGATAATGGCTTGTGTATTGCCTTGCATTGGTAGAGCTATTTTTTGTTCGGTTTTTTTGTCAAATAAAGCAAGACCATCATAAAGTAGTAACCACAAATAACGATCTGGCTCATTTAAGTGTGCCGAGGCAATGCCATACACAGCAAATTGGCCATAAAACGCTTTAGTGTCATTGCTGACTAAGTAAGTTTTCTCTGTTGTCCCATCTTGGCGCATTTTGGCAAGACCATTATCGGTGCCCAGCCAAACGTTATGATTGTCTTGGTAAACAGCAAAGATCACATTACTGTGCAATTTATCATTACTGGTGATTTGAATATTGCCAAAACGCCTTGCTAAAGTTGACCAAGTAAAAACACCTTGTGAGCGCGAGGCAAGCCACATAAGCCCTGTTTTATCGACCATTACATCTAAAATCGTGTTGTCGGTCATGTTGAATTTACTTTGATCAAAACGAAAAAGAAACTCATTGTGATCAGTATGGCGATGGTATTCATACAGACCATCCTCGGTGACTATAAATTCACCATAAGGGGTATTAACGTAGTCCCAAATATTATGTTCTGCAAGCAGCGTTTTTACGTTGTTGAAGTCTAGTAACTCATTGTTATTAAATGCAATAGAATAAAAACCTTCGACCGTGCCAACCAGCAGGCCAAGCTGCGAGTCGACGGTTAAAAACTTGATATTATTGTTATCGAGGTTGAGCTTATCCTTGGCAACTAAAGGTATTTTAGTTATATGTTCATCAATTAATGATTTAGAGTACAACCCATCAGTGGTGGCAATATACAAAAAGTCATTATGAACAGTAATTGCGCGGACAAAATTATCATCTTTACTGATTGAAAACTCATGGGTATAGGTATTTTTTTGTGGATCAAAGGCATACACATGTTGGTTAATGGCGTAATAAAACAGCTGCTGATGTTCGGCGATGGCAAAAATAGGAGAAAAGTGTTTATCTTCAGCGTTTAACTTACCTGAATAAACTTTACTGACTTTAAGTGTCACAGGATCTATAAGAAACGCACCAGAATATTCAGTTGATACAAAAATATCGCCATTGCTTGTTTCAAACAACAGAATAATCGAGAGTTGATCCAGTGTGTATTCACCAGAGAATATTTTTACTTCGTAGCCATCAAACCGGTTTAAACCTTGCATCGTTCCGATCCAAATAAACCCTAGTTTATCTTGCAGTGTGCTAGTAACGTGGCCTTGTGATAACCCTTCATCAGTGGACAAGCGTTGTAATTGCTGAGCATAGCTTTGAGCACTGGAATTAACACTAAACAAAGTGCATAAAATACTAAATAAAATGAAAAAAAGTTATTCAACCGCACTTATGATACAGCTCCCTGAGGTAAAATAGTTGTTATCCGTTAGTAAATATAGCATAACAACTTACAGTTTAATTAAAGAATTAACTTTATATAACAAATCACTTATGCTGTTAGTTATGTTTAGATTATAGGATGTTCACATTGCCTCACTCATTTAATACTCACACCATGCAAAGTCTGCTGTTAGTTGTCGATATTCAAGACAAATTAAGTCCGGCGATGCCTCGTTATGAACAAGTAAAACAGGTCACAGTGCAATTAGTAAAAGCCGCACAATTGTTGCAAATTCCTATCTTAGTCACCGAACAATATAAACAAGGGCTTGGCGAAACTGATCAGCAATTAAAAGCTCAGATTGGGCAGGCTGAATACTTTGATAAAACCCACTTTAGCGCGTGTAAAGAGGACGGTTTTTTAGAGCTTATTGCTAGCTATAAGCGCACGCAAATCATTGTAGTTGGTATGGAAGCGCATGTATGCGTATTACAAACTTGTTTAGATTTATTGGCGCAAGGTTATCAGGTGTTTTTAGTCATGGATGCGATTAGTTCGCGTAATGATCTGCACCGCGATTTAGCCATCGCTCAGTTAAGACAAGCCGGTGCTGTGATCAGCTGCGCTGAAAGTGTGATTTTTCAATGGACCGAAGTGGCAGCGACACCTGTATTTAAAGAGATTTTAAAGATTGTTAAATAAGCTTTGCAACAAGAAGAGAATAATTCCACTTCAGTATTGTAAATGATAGTGGTTTTTATTATCATGCCGTAAATTATTTTGATTGCTGTATAAATATCAATGAAACCTTCTTTAATAGCATTAGCCCTAAGTTATATTACCATTGCGCCTGTTGTCGTTGCTGCGCAAACAACAGCAGCAGGATCTGCAACTGATGAGTCTACTGTTGTAAAAAACGACATAGAAACCATTTCAGTCGTTGGACGAGCGTTTTCACTGTATCGCCCAACAGAATCAACGTTTGGTACTCGTACCGATACGCCGCTAGAGAAAATTCCACAGTCAATCCAGGTTATTCCGCAAGCGTTAATCAGCGATCAGGCTGCACGTCAAGTAACTGATCTATACAGCAATATTGCGGGTGTTAATGGCTTTAGTTACTCAGGTGTTACGTTTCGTGGTTTTCGCCAAGATGAAATTTTATACGATGGTGTAAAAGGTGACCCATTTAGTGGTTTTGCGGTACCACAGTTGTTTAATATTGAGCAAGTGGCTGTTTTAAAAGGCCCTAGTGGCGCTGTGTACGGCAGTGGTAACCCTGGCGGGATCATTAATTATATGACCAAAAAGCCCAGCTATGATAGTAAAACAACCGTTGCAGTTGAACTGGGTAATGATGATTTTTTTAGTGCCGCAATCGAATCAACGGGCAGTGCCAATGACGCACAGACCCAAGCCTACCGTGTTGGTGTTTATAAAGATTCAGATAAACCGTTTCGTGAAAATACCAGTGAAGATAATACCATTATTGATTTAGGCTATCGATTTGATTTTAGTAACGATACTAATTTGGTATTGCAATATACCCATGTTGATCAAGATTTAGGCGGCGCTAGATTACGTGGCGTGCCAGTGGATAAAAACGGTAACTTCATTGCCGACATTAGCTGGAATCATAATGAAGCAACGGATTATCAAACCGTTATTGCTGACGTGTTTCAAGCAAGTTTTCAGCACCAATTTAATGAGGTATTTCGCAGTGATATCACTGCGCGTTATTTTAGTAACGATGCCAATCAAAACTATCATGAGCCGCGTGGACTAAGTGACACAGATGGCGATGGAGTATTGGATTGGAGCGAGCGCGAATTTCGTGATCAACAACGCGAAAATACCGGGCTTAGTTTTACTGCCAATTTAATTGCTGACACTGAGCTTGCCGCTATGCAACATGTGATGCTGGTGGGTGTAGATTGGTATAAGCATGAGTTTGAATCTGCATATAGAACAGCTGTACAAGCCAGCAAAGGCGGCCCAGTCCCAGGGATCTCAATATTAAATCCTGTGTATGGATTGACTTCAAAAGATGATTATGATTTGGCAAACGTAACACCGCGTTTAGCAAGTACTGAGTCAACACGTATTGGCCTGTATGCACAAGACCAAGTTGATGTTACCGATAAATGGAATGTTACGGTTGGCTTACGGTACGATCGTTTTGAAGACACCGATGTCCTTAATAACACCGAGTTTTCAGACAGCGATGTGACGTATCGTATTGGCACAAGTTATAACTTAAACGATACCTTTTTCCCTTATGCGCTTTATGGCACAGGCTTTATGCCACAATCGGCCAGTAACCAAAATCAAGATGTAGGCGGGCCATTTAAACCAGAGCACAGCAATATTCGTGAACTTGGTTTACGTACTAAGTTACTTGATGACTCGTTGGCTGTGAACATGGCAACTTATCGCATTATCCGTAACAATATTTTACAAGCCAGCACTAAGTTATCAGACACCGGCGTTGATCAAATGGAAGCGTTAGGCGAAGTTGATAGCCGAGGCTTTGAACTTGAGATTGTTGGCGATGTCACTGAACGTTTAGTGATCACAGCAAGTTACGCATACAACGACACGCGTATTGTTGAGCAAAGTGAAAAATTTTCCGCGCAAGCAAAAGGCAGCGATAAATTTGCCAATGCGCCACAAAATACCGCAGGGTTGTGGACGCGTTATGAGTTACCGCAGTTGCACTCATCAATCGCGGCAGGTCTTGATTATGTTGATGAACAAGTCAGTTTAGACGGTGATAAAGTACAGCCGTATACCGTTTATAACATGGCTTGGAAGACTGAATATCAACAATGGGTTTGGCAGCTCTCAGTTAAAAACGTGTTTGATAAAGAGTATGCATCAAGTGGCTTTATAACTCGTGCTGGGCATTTCCCGGGCGAACCACGCCGCGTCTATTTGTCGGCTAAGTACACATTCTAAACTGACAATCTCGCACTATGAAAGCAAAGCAGTGGTTTAACTTACATGCTTGGGCAGGGCTCTTGGTTGGCAGCTTGTTATTGATAACGTGTTTATCTGGCACGTTGGCAACCTTGAGCCACGAAATTGAATATCTTAGTGATAATAAATTTCGTGCCCTCTCGCATTCCCCTAATACTGACTTTGCTGCAATTGAGAATACACTTGCCCAGCGTTATCCTGGCAGCCAAATCATTAGCATATTGCGCCATCAGCAACCTTACTTAGCAACCGAAGTGTCGCTTAAGTGGCAGCAACAGTTTTTGTTTGTGTATGTTGATGGTGCGACGGGGCAATGGCTTGGCGAAGGTCAGTGGGGGCGAGTATCGCGTTTTTTACGTAACTGGCACATGAATCTATCGATGGGTTGGACCGGTAAGTTGATCGTCACGAGTTTAGCTATTCTCTTGGTTATTTTAGTGCTTACCAGTCCGATTGTTTATCGCCAGTGGTGGCGACATTTTTTAAAAAAGCCACGGCAATTACAAACAACCAATCGTAGCAGCTGGGCTGATTGGCATAAATTACTGGGGCTTTGGAGTTACTGGTTTATTGTGGTCATGGCCATTACTGGCGTGTGGTACTTAGTTGAACACACCCTACAAACAGCCAAAATTGACCATTATATAAAAACCCCCAATGAGGTTACGGATCTACAAACTGACGCCGCGCATCCGCCAGCGATAAGTGCCATGGTAAACGCGGCGCAATCAGCGTTTCCAAGTTTACAGATTCGCGCTATACAATACCCAAATAAAGCAAATAAGCCGGTTGTGGTACTGGGCGATAATGATGACGTTTTAGTACGTTTACGAGCTAATAAAGTGTATTTAGATCCAGCTTCAGCAGATGTACTGGCAATTCAAAAAGCCGCAGATTTAGCTATTGTCGCGCGCATTAAAGATACCGCAGATCCTTTGCATTTTGGCAACTTTGCAGGGCTAGGTACGAAGTTAATTTGGGCTGTGTTTGGTTGTTTAATGACCTGTATATGTATGGCTGGATTGTATATGAATTGGCTGAGAGTAAAGCGTAAGCAGCCTTCATTATTGCAATGGTTTGGTATCATGGGGGCAGTAAGTGTTTTATTAGTATGTTGTTCGCTACTTCTCACAACGCAAACATTTAGTGTACGCCAAGCACCAGCAAAACTATATTCGCCGGTGCTGTAACGTGCAGATAAAGTTAGCTAGTAACTAGGCCGTAACAACCCAAAGCAACAAACACTATTGCAGCAAGCATTCTTACTTTTGCCATTGGAATACGTTTTAGTAAGGCATTGCCAGCATAAATAACCGGCACATTGGCAAGTAACATACCTACAGTGGTTCCTATGGTTACCCACAACACTGATTGATACTGAGCGCCAAGCAATACTGTTGCTATTTGGGTTTTATCGCCAATTTCGGCAATGAAAAACAGCACCAAGGCAACTAAAAAAGCCCCGTATTGATCGTATTTATTGCTTACTTCTTCATCTTTATCTGGGATCAGTAGCCATAAGCCAACGACAATAAAACAGCCGTTCACAATCCAAGGCAGGTACGAAGAGGTAAAGCTTTGCGATAAATAATCGCCCAACCACGCAGATAAACCATGATTGATAATAGTAGCGACTAAAATACCTAAAATAAGTGCAGGTTTATTGGCAAAGCGGGCAGCTAACAACAGGGATAAAAGTTGCGTTTTATCGCCTATTTCAGCTAAAGCAACGGTGACGGTTGATGTGATAAATGTATCCATTTTACTTCTATAAGGCGGGAACATTAAACCAAGGTAAACGCCTATCTCCCGCCATGAGGATAGTGTTTACCCAGGTCTTGCCGATAATGCTTGCTACATTACAAACTTACCATGCACATGAGGTGCAATTATGTTGATAAGTTTACTTGCTGCGCTTTAAGTTAAAAGGCATCAAGCAGGCTACTCCCCGAGAAGTGCGCACTTTGCCACATTTCTTTTTTAGAGTAAAGGTACAACAATAGGTTTTGTGGTGCAGCTGAGGGTGAACTCTGTAATTGAATATAAACGTATGCTTAAAACCATGCTTTTACTTTTTGCATATTATTCCTACTTACCAACACTTTATCATCATTGCTCATGAGTAGTGTTGCTTGGCGACCTTTACTCTTTACACTGCGAATATACGCCCGATTGACCCAATAACTACGGTGAGTTTGACTCATTGTATGCTGTTTATCAGCTTCGGCCAAAGCCGATATGGCATCTTTTAAATTAAATAAGATCAGTTTTTCGAAATCATGTGCAACGACTTTTAAATAATGTAGCTCGGCTTTTAAATAGACTATTTCATCCACGCTATTTACAGTAGCGAGCTGTAAAAATGCGGTAAGCTTTTTTGTTTCTGGTTCTATTACTTCTGCAGCTTTGAGTGGCGCTAATGGAGGGGATATCGGTATTGTGTGAGCAATTGCTAAAGTTGGCGTGTCGGGCGGCGTTTCTGGTAAAGGTGTTCTTCTTTGCAAAGAAAGCCCAGTTAACCAAGGTAGGTTTACAACTAACCAAGAAAACATTGCCGTGGGGATCATATCACTGCATTCTTGGACTAAAGCTGCGAGGGTATAATCAGTATCATGTAGCCAATAAACATCAAATAGCAGTGAGACGGGGGCATAAAATAGAGAGGCAATAAATGCGCTCACTAGCAACTTTAAAGCACTGTTAAGTCCTGATAATCGGCTAGTTAAAAATAGGTGAGTGGCGATAAAAAATAATGATCCGCTATGAACTTGAAGCTGCCACTGTAAAAAAACTTCAACAACATGACGCGTTTCATCATCGTTAACGAGGGTAAATAAGCTTGCTAAAATAAACCCCAAGATAAAAAAATATCGCCAAGGATTTATCTCACCTAACGGAAAATGCCCATTCATACAAAAAGCTGCCCATTCGTTCAAAATCAACAAACTTAATTAAAGCAAATTCAATCCATGGCGTAAATTGTTGTCATCACAATTTATACAAGGAATGGATACTATGAATAAAATGACACGATTATTACCTTTAACAATCTGTGCTTTGGCAGTCATTAACGCTCAGGCTAGTGATGAAAAAGAGCTCGAAGAAATAACGGTGTTCGCAGTAAAACCAGATGGTTTAAAGATCAGTTCAGACAAGCTCTTATCATTACCAGGCACCGGGAATGATCCATTAAAGGGCTTAGAAGCACTGCTCAGGGGTTGTACTTGCAACTCCCGCCACCGGAGGCCCGGTTGCGCAGCCTGCAATACGTGGTAGCTCGAGCAATGACAACTTATATCTTACCGATGGCTTGGAGATGGGGTATGTTTTTCATAATGACGGGTTAAGTGTTTATAACCCACTTCTCGTTGAGAGTTTTGAGTTAAAAACGGGGGCTTGGAGCAGTCAATACGCAAATGCGAATGGCGGAGTGATATTAACCAATTTAAGAGATCCCAATGGTGTGGAGCCGGCACGAGTGATCGACTTAAGCTTTTTAGAAGTGGGTTTTTATATGAACAGGCCTTATCAAGCAACGCAGCGTTCTACGTTTCTTTTCGAGAAAGCTTAGTTCATACTTATGTTGATAATTTTATAGAAGACGAAGACTTTTCTTTCGCGGTACCACCGAGAAATCGAGACTATCAGGCAAAATTTATTTGGGATTTTGACGCAAACAATATTATTCGATTCTCCGCCAGTGGCGCAAAAGATTATATCGAAATAGCGTTTGATCAAGACGGTAGAGATATTGCTAAAAATCCTGATCTAGCCAGCGGCGAAAGATATCAAACTTACTACCACAGTCAAGCGGTGAGTTTGCAACATTTTGGCGATGTAATAGAGGCTAATTTTAGTGTTAATTTATTGACTCAAAATCAGCAAGAGCGTGAAGGGGAGGTTTTTAGATGGGATGCAGATATCACAAAATTGATTTTCAAAACTGAAAACCAATACGTAGCAGAATCCTTTACGTTAAATTTTGGTGCCATCTATAGAGACACGTCGGTAGACTATCTAGCCAGTGGCCGGTTGATGCCGTGTAATACCGAATTTGAAATGTGCCCACCTAGCTACTTTAGTCCTAAATTTAATGAGCAAGGGACTTTAACTATTTCAGATTATCATGCTTACACCCATCTTACGGGGCAAATCACTGCTAAACTTGATTATCAAATCGGCATTGCTGTTGTTGGCACAGACAATAACAGCCAAAGTTATGTTGAACCAAGATTAGGGATTGGCTTCGACCTCGATGACAATCACACGCTCAGACTAAACTACGGGATCCATCATACCTTTATAGATGACTATCAATTTTTAACCGCTCAATATGGAGAGCCAAGCCTTGAGGCGAGTAATTCATTGCAATGGGTTTTAGGCCTTGATTCACAATTAGCTGATGGAATAGCTCTACGAACAGAGCTTTTTTACAAAGAATTGAAAAACCTCGTTGTTGCAAACCCGCAAGCACAAGCTCGCAGCGAAAACGATGTAGCACTCAGTGATCTGCTTTTTGATGATGTTGCCAGTGGCGAAGCGTATGGGATTGAAATACTTGTAAATAAGCAACTGTCGAACGACTGGTTTGGCTGGGCAAGTATTGCTTATAGTAAAACAGAGCGAAAGAACCCATTAACAGCAGAGGCGTTTAATTCTGAATTTGACCTGCCTTGGGTTGCAAACTTGGTTTTAGATTATAAATGGAATGATCACTGGCAAGTCGGTGCAAAATGGCGATTTCAAAGTGGCAGGCGCTATACGCCAGTATTATCTGCACAGCCTTATAAAGAAACTGGCAGTCAAAATGCGCTCTTTTATATTCCAAAATACAGTGAATTTAACAGTTCACAATGGAGCAATTACCACCGTTTAGACATTCGTGCAGATTATAAAACACAGCTCTATGGCTTTGATGCTAATTTATATTTTGAAGTGTTAAATGTTTATGCTTCACGCGCAGTACAGGAGCTAGAATACAATCAAGACTACAGCGAGTTTGAAAAAGACTACCAGTTCCCTGATATGCCTTTACCATCTATTGGCATCACAATTAACTTTTAAAGATGATAACCCTCTTACTTTAAGTGTGAGAGGGTTGAGCATCTGAAATATAAATTTAGCGTTTTATGGTTGATAAAAAATTTAGAAAATCTAGCACTAAATGAAATTAAAGGGGTTAAGAATTTTCGATAAATTGAAATTTGCCAGCAGTTATTAGCGTTTAAAACCCAACCAGAAAATAAGCTGCAAAGACTAAGACTACATAGGCACTCTTTTTACAGTTGGCTGCGTTCGGATAGCGGTCGTTCATTGATAACTATTTTATCTGGCTTGACTAAACCTCTATCTTGCAGGCCTTCCTAATACGCTTTTAAGTACCGATACAAATTCTATATTTAAACCTTTTCGTCTTTTGTCTCGTCTAAATAATAGTTTAATTATTTATAAAGGAAAAAAATGAAACTCTTATCCATTATTTTACTAACAGGCGCTTTGCTAGCCACAAATGCAATAGCAGAGCCTAAAAAGAAGGTACTGATAGTGGCATCTAATATGATAAATATGGGGGATCCTGAACAGCATGACGCAAGAAATAATTTATGGGAATTTGCACCTCCGTATCACATTTTTTTAGCCACGGCTTTGAAGTTGACTTTGTATCACCTAATGGTGGAGAAGTTAAGTTTATGTTGGAGCCTTTAGGTATAAGTAGTTACACCATCAAATATGAAGGTTTCTTAGAAAAAGCAAACAGCTCATTCAAACCTGCTCAAATTGACCCAAATGACTATTGGGGCGTATTCATAGGTGGTGGCTATGGAGTAATGTTTGACGTTACAGATAACAAACAAATCCAATCCATTATCAGTAGTATTTATGAGTCAGGTGGTATTTTAGGTGTTGGTGGTCATGGCTCAGCGGGCATTGTAAACGTGAAATTATCTAATGGGGAGTTTTTGGTGAAAGGAAAAAAATAGCTGGTTTTCCTAACTCTACTGAAACATCGAAACCATGGGCAAAACAAGGAACACTTTTACCTTTTCTTATTGAAAATCAACTTAATAAGAATGGTGCTATTGCTCAAAATAAAAAAACATTAAAAGATAAACACGCTGTGATTGCAGATCAACGTATTATCTCAACAATGTTTTTGCCTTCAGCTGCACTTGTAGCAAAAGAAATGATAACCTTAAGACAGTAATAACGGCGCTTAATAAGCTAATTAAGGCGGAACTGCTAAAGTTTGACTCGGTTTCGCTCAGCTACGCACTTTACTTTTTAGGGCGTTACCACCGTCCGCTAAATGCACTTTTGAGTAGTTCGGCTTTGAGCGTGAAGGAAAAATTCACGGCTTCACTCCATCAGAATATAAAAGAGAAGTGAAAATGGAAAATATGAGGCATTATATATTTTGATTTTATGAAAAATGACGTTTTATTTTACCTACACTCAACACATTACTAATGGCTTTACTACTATGAACTCAGCGTTAAAGAATACAATGCGAACATTTATACATTCGGTCTCTGTTATGTGTGCTGCGCTGTTACTGACAAGTTGTGTGAGTTGGATTGCACCAACTGTTAAATCTGAGTTGATAGCGCTTCAAGCGGGCGAATATCAGCTAGACAGTCAACATGCTGCATTAATATTTAAAATCCAACATTTAGGGTTATCAACCTATGTAGGGCGTTTTAATAAATTTGATGCACAACTCAACTTTGATCCTAATAATATGACTGCCGCGTCATTAAACGCAGTGGTGGATATTAGCTCTATTGATATTAATAATGCTGACTTAGCAGAAACCTTACAAAATGACACTTGGTTTAACAGTGAGCGTTTTGCGCAGGCATCATTTACTAGCAACACTGTTACAGTTATATCTGATAACAGTTTTAATTTCTCAGGTGATTTAACTCTTAGAGGTGTTACCAAACCTGTGACGTTTAAAGCCACATTTCACGGTGGAGCAGACAACTGGATGACAGGAAAATACACCATTGGTTTTAGCGCGGTAGGTCAAATCAAACGTTCTGACTTTGGCATGGACAGTTATATACCGATTGTTGGGGATCAAATTGACTTAGAAGTTTATGCGGAATTTCTTAATGTTGGTAAGCAATAAGAAGTAAGTAGATAGCTACTAAATCGTCAATGAGTGAAATTTGCAGATAGAATATAATCCCTGAATGACCGCTAGGGCACATATCAGTTAACCGGATTGCGGTGAGCATCTAAAACTATATGGAATTAAGCAAATAAAAATAATTCTCAATTTTATGCGATTATTAATTGCGAACCGTTTACGTTTAGATTAATATACAAGCTCGAATGTAATTGAGAGTGGTTTGTATTCATGTATATCTGTTTATGTCACGGTGTGACAGATAAAAAAATTGAACAAACAATCGACGAAGGCGCGACTACAATGCGCGAGCTTTCTAAAGAGCTTAAAGTCGGTAGCCAGTGCGGCAAATGCTGCGGCTGTACTAAAAAGATCCTCAACCGTAAGCTTATTCAAATTGCTGATATTACTGAGCAAGTGGCGTAGCTATTGCTTATTGGTAATCGTTTAAACTCAGTGACATTTATCTGTATTATAAAAACTAAAAAAGCAGCCTAAGCTGCTTTTTTGGTATTAACCAAACGTTACATTTGCGACTGCAGGTAGTTTTCAATACCGGTGCTTTTAATTAACTGTTGTTGCGTTTCTAGCCAGTCAATTTGCTCTTCTTGCTCAGATAAAATGTTATCGAGCGCTTCGCGGCTAATATAATCTTTTTTACTTTCAGCAAGTTTGATCGCATCTTTTAGATCAACCAATGAATCTAGTTCAAAACTCATGTTGCAGGCAATCATTTCTTCGCTGTTTTCGCCAATGCGTAAACGGCCAAGATCTTGAAGATTAGGTAAGCCTTCTAAAAATAAAATACGCTCAATTAAACGGTCAGCGTTTTTCATTTTTTGAATCGAGGTTTTGTAATCGGCTTTGTCTAATGCGCTAAAACCAAAATCTTTAAACATACGGGCATGCAAAAAATATTGGTTAATGGCTACTAATTCATTTGCCAGTATTTTATTTAATGCAACAAGAACGTCTTTATCGCCTTTCATAATTTAGCTCCTATTCGCCCATTTGTGATTGGTGATAGTTTTGGCTACCAATTTTATCAATCAAACCAAGTTGTTGTTCAAGCCAGTAAACGTGATCTTCTTCGGTATCGAATAATAGCTTTTCAAGGATCTCACGTGACTGATAGTCTTTTTCTTGCTCACAGACTGCAATTACTTCTTTAACACACTCAACGACTTCAAGCTCTAGGGTTAAGTCATTTTGCATCATTGATTTAACATCATGACCAATAATTAGATCACGACGTTTGGTCATGTTCGGTACGCCTTCGAGGAATAAAATACGCTTAATTAACCAATCAGCGTGATCTTTTTCTTCTTCCATTTCATGATTAAGGCGTACATAAAGTTTATCTAAACCCCAATCATCGTACATACGTGAGTGGATGAAATATTGATCGATTGCTGCAAGTTCATTTGCAAGCAATGTGTTAAAGCTGTCGATAACTTTTTGATTACCTTTCATAACGGCCTACCTTGAAATTCATAATTGCGACAAGTTTAGTGTAAAACCACAAAATTGCAAGTATTTTCCTTTTAAATCATATGGTTAATATTGCGTGTGATTCTCGTTTAAGTTTGCATTGTTGGTTGCTTTATGAACAGATTGCTATTTATATTTAAGGTTAAAGGTTAAATTAAGAAAGGCTCGTTCATTGCACAGCGCAATGAACGAGTTTAATGATGCTTAAAATTTATATTTAACGCCAACAGTTGCTGTTGTTCCTAAACCTTTGATGTTATAGCCGCCGAATGTATATGACTGAGCGCGGGCTGGAAAGTAATCTTCGTTAAATAAGTTTTCAATACCTGCAAACCCTTGCCAGTTATCAGCAAATTGGTATTGGCCAGTTAAGTTAAAAATATTATAACTTTCGACAGGGCCCTGATCGCCCACATATTTGCCATCGTCATTTGCTGCAAAGCGTTTTCTATCGCCGACATACAGGTAACTTAATGTTAGAGACATAGCATCACTGGGTTGCCAGTTTAGGTTAGCTGTCGCTTTTGGTGGGCTGATCTGTTTAGAACCTAAATAAACATCTGCTTCGGTGTTTTTACCTTCAACATAGCTATACGTTGCCAGTAATTTTAGGTTTGCAGAAATTGTATAATCTACCAGTGTTTCGTAGCCCCAAATTTCCTGTGGTGCTCGTACTGGTTCATATACGCCGGTCACTTCATTAAATTTATTGGTTGTGCCAAGTTCAGAGGTACTACGATAGGCGGCAACTTCAATACGTACATTATCAAATTGTGAATTAAAACCAATTTCATAGTTGTCGATGATCGAGGCTTCAGTTTGGATCTGTCCAATATCGTTTACCGTGGCAGCACGCAACAAACGGCCAATGTCTGAAATATCGGAGCCTTGTGAGTAGCTTAAAAATGGGCTGAATTTTTCATCAAGGTTGTACTTAATACCAACATTATAGGTTGTCGCATCGTAATCTATAGTGTCGCCTTTAACGTTAATAGGTACTGAGCACTGAGTTGGCGTTTTACATAGTTTAAGTGTGCGGTAGTCGTCTACCGTTAAATCAATGCTTTCTTTGCGAACACCGGCTTTGACAATAAGGTCATCAGCAATCACCCATTTGGTTTGTAAAAAGCCAGCAACACTTTGCATATCCATCTCTGGAACCCAGATACGGCCATCAACAAGTGGCTGCGAAGTCACATCGGTTAATGCATCGATACCATAAATAAATGAGGCTTCGATAGAATCAAAATCTATTAGGGTATTAAATGTTGCGCGTGCGCCTTTTTTCTCTGATCTTATAATTGACTGGCCGCCGTCATAATTTTCGTCTTGATTAGCAAGATTGGGGGAGAAGAAAAACACGTTTTCTATATCTTGCATATAAAGATCTAAGGTCATTTGGGTGTTATCAAATAGCGCGTAGTCTATGTACTTTAGGGTGATATTTTCGTTGCCTTCGGGGCCTTGTGGTTTACCTTGTTTTTGTAATTCAGGTGGTACATGGATTGCGTAGGTTTTTTCGCCTAAGCTGATATCGCCAGCAACATCGCCAAGGTCAGTTTTTTGCTGCGAACTGAAGTAGTTATAACTAAATTGTAGCTGTTTTTCGTCATCAAAATCATAGCCCAATTTAGTAAAGTAGTTTTGTGTAACTGCGTCAGATAAACCATATTGTAAACCGAGTATGTCACCCTGGGCATCGCGTTGTACGCCATTTTCTTCATAGCTGGCAGTAACTAAATAGCTAAATTTGTCAGCACGGCCATTAATGGCTGCTGATAGCCTTGCACCGGCACTTTCCTCAAGTTTTACCGCACTAAAGCGACTCGATAAACTTATTTCACCTTCGGTTTTACCATCACTTTTTGCTTGTTTAGTGATGTAATTAATAATACCGCCTGATGCACCGTTCCCGTAAATAGAGGTGGCACCTTTGATCACCTCAATGCGGCCGATAGCACTTGGGTCGAGGCTCTTTATACCTAAAGAGCCATTACGCAGTGGGGTTGATTGCGGCACGCCGTCAATAATTATAAGTGGTGCGCGACCACGCAGCGTTTGCCCGGTATTACTCGAACTACCTGTATCAGGGGCAAGGCCCGGCACCATTTGCGCAAGTAAGCTTTGTAGCTCTGGATTTACTTTTAAATGCTCCTCGATTTGCTGTTGATTGATAATAGTAATTGATGCGGGAACCTCATCAATGCTTTCAAAAACACGGCTACCAGAGACAACCACACGCTCCATTTGCGTATCGGTTATTTGGTTTTTATTGATTGCTTCATCGGCAAAAGTGGCAGTGCTTACAGCGAGGGCTAATAAAGTGAAAGAGGTTTTAAACATGAAGATCCTTTACGACTATGTAATTATGAGATATTGCTGTTTTTATTGGCGCAATAATAAGTGTAAAGAAGTGTAAAGGCAAGGGTATTGATAGTTATTATCAATTGCATTTTGTTTTTTTGCTATTCAAAAAAGTTAAACATCAGCATTATGCTTGCAAAAAATGCTAACCAAAGCGGCGCACTTGCTTGATATTTTCCGACATTAAAAAGTTGATAACAAAAGCCAATAAGCAGTAGTAGCTCAATAAGTAACTGGAGCGGAAAACCCACAAAGGCATAAATGAGTCCTATCACTGATAGAAAGCTATTATCTGATGGTTTGCTCAAGGTGCCAGTAAAAAACTCGGCTGCTATAAAAAAGCACAAGTGGTTGATTATAAATAATAATAGAACACTTTTCATAGCTCTCGTCCTTAAGCTTTTTTCCTGATACGCTAATAAGTGATTAATTTAATGTAATTGGTACGATTAATTTTAGGAGCTAAAATAGGAAAAATAAAGCAACATCACTTGTTTAAAGTATGAGTTGCTACAAGGCAAAAAGTACATTTACATCGAGTCAGGAACGGCAGTTATTTGAAAGGTAAGGGTGGCATGAGTTGATCTGACAGTGTTACTGGTGGTGTGAACTTAAAGTTATTGTTCAACATCACCAGTGCGAGCTGATTTATTAAAACGTTATAATGCTGGGTTATCTATAATGGCGCTTATACCAAAAGTAACCCCCGCTGATAGTAAAAAAGCAGGCAGTAGTGCAACCAATAGCCATAACATTTGCACCAAAAAACCGGCAAAATCGCCAATATGAAATTTGTATTTAAAATTCCACGCGCGAGTTGTGAGGTTGGCCTTTGAGGCATCGTAAGATTGCAGGACTTGACCGGTGTATTGATCGGCCCATACCCAACTATAAGCATGACTTTCATCAGGGTTTCTTACTCTAAGTGCAACTGGGTCGCTGGCTTTTTTAGGTAAATAGATACGAAATAATTCTGCCTTAGGAAATACAGCTAATGCGTTTTGTATAGCCACTGCAAAATTATCGCCATTGATTATATTTGGCACCTCGAGTTCCGGCGCTTTAGGGCGTGCCTCTACATTATTTTGTGTTACAAACTCAAGCACTGCTTTGGTCTCGTCTTTCCAGTGAAATGCCATACCAGTAAAGGCAATTAAAATAAGAGGGATAAACAGATACATGCCAATCACTGTATGGAGTTGGTAAAGCAAAATACGTAATTTAGCCTTGGGTTTTATCACTAAACGTTTTAGGCGATTTTTAGGTTTAAGCCACATGTATACGCCAACGAATATATTGATAATAAAAATT
Source organism: Pseudoalteromonas sp. B160 (assembly GCF_037162485.1). Classification (NCBI taxonomy): domain Bacteria; kingdom Pseudomonadati; phylum Pseudomonadota; class Gammaproteobacteria; order Alteromonadales; family Pseudoalteromonadaceae; genus Pseudoalteromonas; species Pseudoalteromonas sp. B160. The sequence continues at coordinate 466,321 of NZ_JARLUX010000002.1, forward strand.
AACGCACAGATAGAGACCCAATTGCGCAGCGGCTTTTTGCCATCTGCATCTTGGTATAATAGCCAACGATGAACGGCCATGGTAAAGCCATATACTGTACTGTAATAATCATATTTGAGCAGTACTTGTCCGGTATATGGGTTAACGCTGATATAGTTTTTATCAGCAAGCTGGGCTTGCCATGCAACAGTGGGCTGCTGCTCTGGCATAAGTAAAGTGACATTTTGTTTGGAGTGAATAGCCAGCGTATTGATAAGCACCGGATAGGCCAGTGGTGTTGATTGCGGGGTTACTGTCCAATATTGCGGGTTAATGATTTGCTGAATGTCTTTTGCGTAAATTAAAATAGCGCCGGTGATGCTTAAACAGATCAAAAACAGCCCACTAACTAATGTCAGTATTAAATGAGTACGGCGTAACCACAGCTTTAACAACACAGATATCCTATGATATTTATAAAAATAAAGATGCGATGATAAATGAGAACGCGAGCTGTTTTCAATAAAAATCCGATTAAATGCAATTATGAGTTCGCATCATGGTTTGTTATTGTGGCTGTTTATATTCAATAATACATTGCTCAATAGCAAATTCATGGTGTAAATAGTCTTTAATTGCGTCAATATCAAGTGGCTGAGTAGCTATGATCACCAGTTCACAACAGGTCGTTTTCTCATCAATTTGCCAGGCTTTAATGCTGTGTACTTGGCTAATTGTAAAGTGCTTTTGTAACGCATTAGTGATTGCTTCACGATTAAAGTTATTGGGCGCAGCTTGCATAAGAATTTTGCAACTTTCAATCAGTAGTAATACCCCGTGATAAATTACATATGCCGAAATGAATACTGTGGCAATCAAATCAACAATATACCATTGATAGAGAATAATTAAGGTACCAGCCACAATTACCACGATCGAGGCCATAGCATCAGACACATTATGAATAAATGCAGCGCGAATATTCATGCTATTTTTTGCCCCCGCACGAAAGGTCAACACCGCCGTCGCAACATCAATTACTAGTGCTAATGCTGCCACCCACACTACAATCCAGCCATCGATTGGGGTTGGGTTAAAATAGCTGTCAATGGCTTCTAGTATTAAAAATCCACCAATAATGATTAAGGTGCTGCTGTTTAACAATGTGGCTAAAATTTCTGCACGTTTATAACCAAAATGATAGTGCTCGTTAGCGGGTTTATTACCAATTCTACGGGCGATTAATGCGATAAAAATAGCCGCTGCATCACTGAGATTATGCAATGCATCGGCAATTAAAGACAGACTGCCAGAGATAAGACCGCCAACAACTTGGGCAATAGTAAGTAGCACATTGATAAAAACAGCGAAGCCTAGCTGGCGATCACTTTGGTCGTCATTGTGATGACTATGAGAATGTTGATGAGCCATATTCAGTATTGCCTAAGTTGTTATTATATTGATACTACAATACTAAATGAGCATTGCTGAATTAGCCAGCGGCATAAAGTTGGCATCTGTCGCGAGCGGTTAAGCACTTCTCAGTAACGAAAAGATGTGTTAAGTTAGCTTGGAAATCGTTCAAAGGATATATTGCTTGAAGCAATTAGTGTTGTTTATTTTAGCGTTTGTACTACTTCAGCCTGTGCTGGATAGTTTTGACGTGGCTGATCATAACACTGCTATTAATGTAACCTCGCAATTATTACATCAACAAAGTCAATTAGACGAACACTGCTCTGTCAATAACGATCATGATATTCACCAACTGCAACATCAGCAATTAAGCCAAGCCTTAGCTGATAACGCCGATGATGCGCATTGTCATGTATGTCATATCCCTGCATTTTTTACTGAGCCGTGGCAGCAGCATGTCAATTTACCAAGCTACGACATTATTAGTTTGAACGCCCCTGTATTTAATTCGCGTCTGCTTATTCCTGATCTACGCCCTCCAATTACTCACTCACTAAGTTAATTTTTAGCTGGCCAATATTATGGTCACCGATTTATTTAGTAAGAGTATATGTTATGAATTTATACAAACCATTTGGGTTTGCTTGTCTGTGTGCGACTGTATTAGCTGCACCATCCGCATTGGCTACGCCAACGCATAATACCGGCGATTTAACCTGGTTGTTGTCGCAATTAAAACAACACCCAAATTTACAGGCTGATTTTCAGCAGCTGCAAAGTGCCACTGCATCTGTGCGAGCCGCAGGGCAATCTCTATATAATCCAAACCTTGAGTCGAGTATTGAAAAAGAAGGCGATGCTAATAATTTTAGTATTGGGCTGAGCCAAACATTTGATATTAATGATCAACAACAGGCACAACACAGTGCGGCGCTACTTACACTGGTTGCACAGCAGCAGCGTTTGCAATTAACATATTTACAATTAGTTGAACAAACCCTGATTGCGCTTATCAATTGGCGCAGTAGTAAAGCAGCTTTTCAGTTAGCGCAACAGCAAGAGCAGCAATTAGAGCGTTTAGTTACCGTGGTTAAGCGCCGTCGAGCGGCCGGAGAAGTCGGGTTGCTGGATGAACAATTAGCGTTGTACTCACTATCAGAAATTTTGAATCAAACCGCCCAACAAGCCAGTGCTTATGCAGATGCTAAATTAGCTGTGCAGGCACTGTTACCAACGTGGCACGAAGATGGGCAGCTGACACCTGAACAGTTACTCAGTGGTATTAAACTCACTACAGATACTGAAAATGTGGTCCAACATCCACAACTTTTGCTGGTGAAATCACAATGGCAACAACAGCGTCAGCAAGTAAAGGTGATCAAAGCAGAACGAGCCGTCAAACCAACCATTGGGCTTGTAGCAGGTAAAAATGGTGATGATAACCTTGTCTCTGTGAGTTTTTCTATGCCGCTGAATATAGTGAATAATTTTAGCGATGAATACCAAGCCGCTGAATTTACGGTGATGTCAAAAGAAGCCGAATATCAAGCTTTAAAGCGCACTATGACGTTTCAAGCACAAGCCAGTAAAGAGGTGATGCAAGCGTACGCTCAGCGCGTTAAGCGTTGGCAGTCGATTAACCAAGCAAATGCAGATAGCAGCCTTGCGTTGATAGAGCAACAATGGCAAAGCGGTGATATCAGTACCGCTGAGTACTTAACCATGCGCCAACAGCGTATTTCAGGATTACTTGCTGGCATTGAAATTGTTCAGCAGAGCCAACTGGCGAGTGTGAATTGGTTAACGCAAAGTGGTCAACTTAGCCATTATATTTCTACCTTTACGGATCCCTAACTGATGGAGCTGCACTATGACGCGCTTAAAAATTATTCTTTCTGCTCTGCTATTTATTTTTAGCAATTTAGGGCAGGCAACCACTGTTGCACAACAAAAGTTTGATGATACAAAAACAGGTCATCAACACAGTGAAGAAGCACCGCACGCTCATACACCAGATGCAGCCCTTGATCATAGTGCTACCACAGCAGTACAACCGAGTGAGAATGTTGCACATGATCAAGCCGGCGGGGTACGTTTAACCCCGACACAAATGCGTTTAGCAAATGTGCAGATCAGCCCATTAGAAAAGCACACTTATCAAGCGCAGTTGTATGCCCCTGGTGAAATCAAAGCTAATGGTTATAGCAGTTATGTGTTGTCGCCACGAGTAGATTCAATTGTGGTGAAACGTCACGCAACCTTAGGACAACATATTCAAGTAGGCGCACCGTTAGTGACTTTATTTAGTGCCGAGGTCGCCAGTGCACAAACCACTTATCGATTAGCTAAAGCACAGTGGCAGCGGGTGCAAAAAATGGGCAAAGGTACGGTGAGCGAAAAACGCTTACTCACAGCCAAGGCAGAATATGAAGTGGCTCACAGTCAACTTGTGGCGTTTGGTTTATCGGCTAAAGCAATTGCGCAAAGTGCGGTCAGCCCAGCCGATAAACTGGGGGAGTACACATTATTCGCTGGTACGTCAGGGGCTGTGCTCAGTGATAATTTTGCACAAGGGCAGCGGGTCGATGCGGGAATTGAACTGATGCTGATTGCTGATGAAAGTCTACTATGGGTTGAAGCGCAATTGTCGGCAAATCAAACCATTAATATTGATACAGGCACAATAGCGCAAGTGAAAGTGAATCAATTCACATACCCAGCCAAGGTGATCCAAGAAGCACACACTATAGATCAGATCACTCGTTCACGGATTGTGCGTTTAAGTGTACAAAACAGCCAGCATCAATTACACCCAGGGATGTTTAGTGACGTGTATTTTGAATTTTCAACTGAGCAACAAGTGTTGGCAGTACCAGAGCAAGCTCTACTTAGGAACCCAGATGGTGATTGGGCGGTATATGTGCAAGATGAAGACGGTGAACTTATAGCAACTGAAATTGAACGTGGCCGACGGTTTGGTCAGCTTCGTGAAATTAAAGGATTAGCTGAGGGCACTAAAGTCGTTACTCAAGGAGCATTTTTTGTCGCATCAGAACAAGCTAAAGGCGGTTTTGATCCGCACAACCATTAGGAGCTAACACTATGTTTAATAATATAATAGATAGTGCGATTGCTAATCGACTACTGGTTTTGCTGACTCTTTGTGTATTCATTGTCACCAGTGTTGTGGTGATCCCAAAACTCAACCTTGATGCTTTTCCAGATGTTACCAATGTGCAAGTGGCTGTTAATACCGAAGCACCAGGTTTGGCTGCCGTTGAAGTTGAGCAGCTGATCACTTACCCAATTGAAGCGGTCATGTATGCATTACCTGATGTAGAGCAAGTTCGTTCGATTTCTAAAACGGGGCTTTCTGGTGTTACCGTGGTGTTTAAAGAAGGGGTGGATATCTATTTTGCCCGCCAACTGGTATTTGAGCGTTTGCAAGCAGCGAAAGAACTGATCCCGGACGGGATTGGCTTGCCAGAAATGGGCCCGAATACGTCAGGGCTCGGGCAGGTTTACCAATACTTATTAGCGGCATCACCTGAGTCTGGCTTGGATAGTATGGCGCTGCGCAGCTTAAACGATTGGATTGTGAAGTTACTCATCTTACCCGTTGATGGGGTTACCGAAGTACTGTCGTTCGGTGGTGATGTGCGTCAATACCAAGTAAATCTTAATCCAAATAAGTTATTGGCTTATCAGCTCGAGCAACAACAAGTGGTAACTGCACTGGAAGAAAACAACACCAATGTAGGTGGCTGGTATATGAACCGCGGCCAAGAGCAGTTAGTTATTCGTGGAACAGGTTGGTTTAATGCCGGCACACTAGGGCTGCAAGAAATAGCACAAACACCATTGAAAACCATCAATGGCAAAGTGATCACCATTGCCGATGTGGCAGAGGTGACGCTTGGCAGTGAAATTCGCCAAGGTGCCGCTACGATGAGTAAAAAAGATGGTCAAGGTAATGTGCAATCATTAGGTGAAGTGGTGACAGGGGTGGTATTAAAACGCATTGGTGCAAATACCAAGCAAACCATTGATGGTATTAGCGCGCGGATTGCGATGATCAATCAAGCACTACCAGAGGGGGTGACGTTTGAACCGTTATATGACCAAGCTGATTTGATCACCAAAGCGGTTGATACTGTGGTAGATGCCTTGCTATTAGCGTTTGTATTTATTGTGGTTGTGCTGGCGTTGTTTTTAATGAATTTACGCGCCACATTATTGGTTTTATTGTCTATACCAATCTCCATTAGTATGGCTTTATGTGTCATGTCGTGGTTAGGGCTATCGGCTAATTTGATGTCACTCGGTGGTATTGCTGTGGCAATTGGTATGCTGGTGGATGGCTCGGTGGTTATGGTGGAAAATATTTTTCGTCACTTAACTAACAATACTCATGCTGATCACTCACCGGCTAAATTGATTACTGTGGCGGCTAAAGAAGTTGCCAGGCCGGTATTTTTTGCTGCACTAATTATTTTAGTCGTGTTTATGCCGCTGTTTAGTTTTGAAGGTGTAGAAGCTAAATTATTCCAGCCAATGGCTATAAGTATCATGTTAGCCATTATTTCTGCTGTGATTGTTGCGCTAGTAATCGTGCCAGCAATGGCAGTGTATTTATTTTCTAAAGGTGTCATAGTTAGGCGCAGTGTATTACTTGAGCCGTTAGATAAAACTTATCAAATATGTTTACGCTGGGCAATGGACGCACGTAAAACGGTGATCTCGCTGGCGGGAATATTAGTGGTGATTGCTGGTATCTTATTGCCGCAACTAGGCACTGAGTTTGTGCCAGAGCTTGAAGAAGGCACTATTAACTTACGGGTAACACTGGCACCTTCGGCAAGCTTGGATACAGCATTAATGGTCGCTCCTAAGTTGGAAGCGATATTATTGGCCTTTCCTGAAGTTGAGTATGCACTTAGCCGAATTGGTCGCCCAGAAGTCGGGGGGATCCAGAGCCAGTTAATAATATTGAAATTTACTTAGGTTTAAAGCCGGTGAGTGAATGGCAATCAGCTGCTAATCGTGCACAACTGCAAGTGTTAATGGAACAAAAATTAGCGCAGTTTCCTGGTTTATTGTTTAACTTTTCACAGCCGATAGCCACGCGGGTGGATGAGCTACTATCAGGGGTGAAAGCGCAACTAGCGATTAAGCTGTTTGGTGCTGATTTAGATGTGTTAGTCGCTAAAGGGCAGCAAATTGAGCAAGCTGTAAAAAGTGTTGCTGGCGCTAAAGATGTGGCAATGGAACAAATTGCTGGTGAAGCACAATTAGTGATCAAACCGAACCGCTTAGCACTTTCTCGCTATGGTTTATCTGTGGGTGATTTAATGTCGATAGTGCAAGATGGCATTGGCGGCACTGCGGCAGGGCAAATTATTAATGCCAATGAGCGGTATGATATTTATGTGCGCATTGGTGCAGAGTTTCGTGACAGCCCAGAAGCCATTGCAGACCTACGTTTATCCTCACCGACAGGTGCCGTGGTTAGGGTTGGGGATGTCGCAACGGTTAATATTGAATCTGGTCCGCCACAAGTACGCCGTGATGACGTTCAGCGCCGAGTAGTGATCCAAGCCAATGTACAAGGGCGCGATATGGGCTCAGTCGTCGCGGATATTCGCCTTGCCATAGCTGAGCAAGTTGATTTACCCGCAGGTTATGGTGTGAATATCGGCGGTCAATTTGAAAACCAACAACGGGCGCAGCAACGTTTATCTATCGTGGTGCCTATTTCGCTGGCTTTGATTGCATTACTTTTGTATTTTGCATTTGGCTCAATAGGCCAAGCATTGCTGATTTTAGTCAATGTGCCGTTAGCAGTTATTGGTGGTGTGGTTGCAATTTACGTATCAGGGCAATATTTATCAGTGCCAAGCTCTGTGGGTTTTATTACCTTGTTTGGGGTGGCAGTGCTTAACGGCGTGGTGATGGTTGAGAGTATTAATAATCGCGTTAAAGCGGGAGATAGTCTACAAAGCGCGGCATTTAATGGCGCACTATCTCGGCTGCGACCGGTACTAATGACGGCGTTAACCTCAGCGCTTGGTTTGATACCCATGTTGATATCAACAGGCATCGGCGCTGAAATTCAAAAACCATTAGCAACGGTTATTGTTGGCGGATTATTTACCGCAACCTTTCTTACTTTATTTGTATTGCCGGTACTCTACGCTCAATTTAGTCAGCAGTTTTATCGTGTCAATGGGAATAAAAACTAGCTCTACTAGTAGTACCTTACACAAGGCGCATAAACTTGCGTCTTGTGTTATTTAGTGCATTAATATATGTAAGTAAGTGTCTAAAACAATAAAAAGTTGATTATGGAAATACAATGCTGAATAGCCTGTTAAAAAATAAAAGCCAATCTATACGGACGAAACTGATTGTTACTTTTATTGTCATTGCGCTAGCGCCATTGTGTTTACTGTCGTGGTTTAGTTTACAACATGTTATTGATTCTCTGGAGCAAAGTGCTGAGGTGCAACTAGTTGAATTGAGTAGTATAGGTAAGCAATTTGCTGATATTTGGTTTGCAGATCATATTAAAGATTTGTACCTGTTAAATGATCAACTCAGCCATAAGCAGTTGGATAAACAATCACTAATCAACGAATTTGTTGCGCGCTATGACTTTGTAAATGACATTGATATTATTATTGACCCTCTTAATCGTACTAATTTAGTTAATAATGCTGCATTCTCTGAGTTAGATAGCGAACAGCTAAACGCTATGCTTACCGATTTAGAGCGAGGCGCAGCGAGTGTATTTATCTCAACGCAAGCAAAGCCGCAACGACACTTTGTGGTGTTGTCAGTAACCAATACCCAACAGATATTAAACTCTATTATTTTGGTTGAGGTTAATTTTCAAGGGTTGCTCGAAAACTTAGCTCATGTTCATGAAAATAATGAAGAGTTGACCTTTCATATTATCAAAAGTGGCGTTGTACAAGATGCAACGCACACCTCACTTTCTGAGATGTTAAGTAAGCATTTAGCAAAGTTTGATCATGTCTTTACTTATCATAAAAGTGATAACACCAAGCACTACGCGATACTTACACAATTAAACTTTGCTAGTGCAACTGATTGGCAACTACTGGTGGAAAAGCCTGCGGTGGTTATGCTCAAAGGCGCCACTACTTATAAAAAAGCGGCGATGTTAGTTAATATTATTGCTTTATTAGTCATTCTGGTGCTGTCGTGGTGGTTCGCTCGGCGGCTATCACGGCCACTTATTTCGCTTGCTAGGGCATCGACTGAGATTAGCAATGGTTCGCGAAGCCGCATACCTATTTTAGCGGATAGCAGTGAACTGCAGCAGTTGTCGATTGACCTCGATCATCTGGTTAGTAGTAAATTACAGCAGCAATCAAGGTTGCAAATGCAAAGTGAAGCACTGCAATTAGCACTTAAGCAACTAGCGGAACAAAAAAGCGCACTTGATGAACATGCAATTGTTGCAGTGACCGATATCAAGGGCACGATCACCTTTGTTAATAAGAAATTTTGTGAGATCAGCGGTTACTGCGAAAGTGAATTGTTAGGAAAAAATCACCGTATTTTAAACTCCGGACTCACCCTAAAGATTTTTTTAAAGGCATGTATAAAACCTTAATCGCAGGCAATGTATGGCATGACCAAATCTGTAATCGAGCAAAAAATGGTGACTTTTATTGGGTCGATACCACCGTAGCGCCTTTTTTAGATGAGCATGGGCAACCGCAAAGTTATATTGCTATACGCACAGACATTACCGCATTGAAATTACAAGAATTTGAACTCGAACAGCATAAAACACAATTGCAATTAGTGCTGGACAGCACTGCAGTAGGGATCTGGGACTGGTATGTAGATACCGGCAAAGCATATTTTAATAACCGCTGGGCGAGTATTATCGGCTATAAATTAGAAGAACTACAACCAACCGATTTTAATACATGGAACAAATATACTCATCCAGATGATCTTGTTACTTCAGGGCAGCTTTTAGAACAGCATTTTGCGGGTGAGAGCGATTATTATGTCTGCGAAGTTCGTATGTTGCATCGTCTCGGACATTGGGTGTGGGTACTGACCACAGGACGTATCGTTGAGCGCAATAGTGATGGCTCTGCAAAACGAATGATAGGTACTCATCTTGATATTACAGAGCGAAAAGAAACAGAAGCACAATTGCAATTGAGTCGCGACCGATTTGTGTCTCTGGTTGGCAATATTCCAGGTATTGTGTATCGATGTAAATACGATGCCCAATGGAGCATGCTCTATCTGAGTGAACAAACAAAAGTTATTACCGGCTATGAACCAAGTGATTTAGTTGATAATCATAAGCTGAGCTTCATTGAATTAATTCACCCGGATGATGTCTCAAGCGTGGCAGAGAAAGTGAGAGTCGATGTTGATGCTCGTCAGCCATGGTCATTAGAATACCGTTTGGTCGCTTCTGACGGCAGTATTCATTGGGTACATGAAAAAGGTCAAGCAGTGTATGATCAGGCTGGCAAAGTATTGTATTTAGATGGTTTTATTCATGATATAACCGAACGTTATCATACTCAATCAACACTTTATCGCCAACAAAGTTTACTTGAAGCAATGAGTAAACAAGGCCAAATTGGTGCCTGGGAAGTGGATTTAGAAGCACAGACTATGTATTGGTCCGATGAAGTCAAAGCAATTCATGAAGTCGCTGATGACTACCAGCCAGTAATAGGGCAAGCTCTTGATTTTTATAAGCAAGGTGAACATCGTGATAAAATTAGCGAACTGTTTGAAGATGCTGTTCTTAATGGTAACAGCTGGGAAATTGAGTTAATCCTTGTCACAGCGTTAGGCAATGAAAGGTGGGTTAAGTCGATAGGCCAAGTTGAATTTAAAAATGAACGTTGCGTGCGTGTGTATGGTTCATTTCAAAATATTGATACTTATAAACATCTCGAATTAGAGAGTAAAAAAGCCAACCAATATAATAAAAACCTAGCGAGTTTAACCGTCTCACCTGAGTTATTGGCAGGTAATTTCGATGTAGTAAAAAATTTAGTGACGCAGTCAATGTGTGAAGTACTTGATGTGCAACGCTCAGCAGTGTGGGTGTTTGATGAAGCTAGCGATGAAATGACGTGCGTGAGTTTATTTATCGATGATCAAGGTTTTGTTGAGCAGCCTTTAGTGCTTAAAGCGAGTCAATTTCCCGCTTATTTCAAAGCAATATTTGCACAAGGTTTAGTGGCAATTAATGATGTTAATAGCCATCCTGCAACCGCCGAATTGATTGACACTTACACAACACCATTAAATATTAATTCGATGCTCGATGCCGTTATATCTACCGGTGAGGGTATATTAGGAGTGCTATGTGCGGAAAGTGTCGGTAGCTATCGCTGTTGGAGCCAAAATGAAGAAACCTATTTACGCTCTTTAGCGACATTAGTGGGCAGCGTGTTAATGTCGCAAAGGCGGAAGCAAACCGCCCAAGAGCTGAAAATTGCATTAGTCAAAGCCAATGCTGCTGCAACAGCAAAAAGTCAATTTTTAGCAACCATGAGTCATGAAATCCGTACCCCAATGAATGGGGTGTTGGGTATGCTTGAGCTGATCGAACTTGAAGCGTTGACCAAGCCGGTGCGAACGAAAGTCGCGATAGCAAAAAATAGCGCGCATTCTTTATTGTCGGTGATCAATGATATTTTAGATTTTTCGAAAGTTGAAGCCGGTAAAATCGAGCTAGAAAGTATCAACTTCAATGTCTGTAATTTACTCGGAGAGGTGGCGGAATCTCAAGCCCTTGCGGCGCAAGATAAAGATATCGAAATCATTATTGATTTAGTGGCTGTGACACCGGTGCAATTTAAAGGCGATCCAGGGCGTATTCGCCAAGTGCTGACCAATTTACTGAGTAACGCTGTTAAGTTTACTGCGCAAGGTGAAGTAGTGATCCGCGCATCAGTAACTCCTATTGAACAACAATATCAGCTCAGTATTAGTGTAAAAGACTCTGGCATCGGAATTGATCTAACCAAGCAAAAAGATTTATTCAGCCCTTTTTCACAAGTTGATGCGTCGACTACGCGCGAATATGGCGGTACTGGCTTAGGTTTAGCAATTTGTATGCAGCTGTGTGAGCTGATGGGCGGAACTGTCACTTTAACCAGCGAAGTTGGCCAAGGCTGTGAATTCACAGCGACGATTATGCTACAAGAGGGGAGCGAAACCGAACGCAGTATACCGACCATAGATCTGACCAAGCTCACTATATTGGTGGTTGATGATAACGAAACCAACCGGATTGTGATAAGCCAACAGCTTGCTCATTGGGGAGCTAAAGTAGAGCTTGCATGTAATGCAAGGCAGGCGCTTGAGCTGTGTGAAAAGCGTATAGCTGCTCAACAGAGTTTATATGATATAGCGTTATTAGACATGCAAATGCCAGAAATGGATGGCTTAGCGCTGTGTCGAAAATTAAAAGCTGATGATGATTTTAAAGCTATGCCATTAGTAATGATGACCAGTATTGCGGGGATGGAAGGCGCGCAGCGGTTTAATGATGCTGGATTTCAAGCGTACTTTCCAAAACCGATTACCACTGCTGATTTGATTTCAACAATAGCAGTGATCGCTGATGAACAGTGTTCGACAGACTTACCTTTAGTGACATCAAGTTATATATCCTCACTGCGTAGTGATCAGCATAGAGCAAATAGCCATATTTTATTGGTTGAAGACAATCCGATTAACCAGCAAGTATCTAAACTAATGTTAAGTAAACTGAATTTTACCGTAACGCTAGCGGAGAATGGTCAGCAAGCTCTTGATATTTTAGCGAAAGTACCTGCAGAACACTTTAATTTAGTGCTCATGGACTGCCAAATGCCGGTGATGGATGGATTTGACGCTACTCGCGCAATTCGTGCCGGTGAGGCGGGTGCTAAACATCAACAGATCACGATTATTGCACTCACAGCCAATGCAATGGATGAAGACAAACAGTTGTGTTTAGCATCTGGAATGGATGACTACTTGGCTAAACCGATTCAACTACAAATATTAAAAGATAAACTAGATCAGTATTAAACAATGCAGTAATAAATAAGAGAGCTTATGACAGACCAAAAAACGATTACCTTAAGAGATGCGCAGCCTTCGGATGCTGCTACTATTTTGCATTTTATTACCGAATTGGCAATTTATGAAAAAGAGCCCGATGCAGTTAAAACCGATGAACAGGCGATTTTAAAAACCCTGTTTAGTGAAGGTGCAACAGCGCATAGTTTAATTTGTTTTGAAGGCGATACGCCAATTGGCTTTGCGGTGTACTTTTACAATTACTCGACTTGGCTTGGCAAGAATGGCCTGTACCTTGAAGACTTATATGTTAGCCCAGATAGCCGAGGTAATGGTGCGGGTAAATTGATTATGCAACATTTGGCACGCCAAGCTATCGCAAAAGATTGTGGCCGTTTTGAATGGGTGGTACTTGACTGGAATCAACCTGCGATCGATTTTTACAATAGTATGGGGGCAGAGCCACAAAATGAGTGGATCATTTATCGACTTACAGGACAAGCATTAATTGATTTTGCCGAAAAATAAAAATACGCAAATATAAATAAAAATCATTTGCATTAAGTTGTTTGGCTGTGTAAATTAATCACATCATTTAATTTTGTGCAGGTGATTTTTATGTCACACCCACAGTTTCACAGCAGTAATAAATTGTCTCAGGTTGAGCAAGTATTAAGTCCTTGGCAAGCCAACATTATTGCTGGAAATACAGCGTTTGAACGCGGTGCTTTAATTGAAGCTCGCGATAAATACACGACAGCACACACCCTCGCAGCTCGTTTATTAAGCCAATTTAGCCAAGCAAAAATATGCCAGTCAGTTATTAGCGCAATTGAACATTGCTGCCCCGCACTCGTTGTTGCCGCTCATAATTTAGCGGATACATATCGAGCGATGAATCAAGCAGAGCAAGCGTGTCAGTGTTTGTGTGATGTGCATATAAGTTTAAGTCATTTGCTCCAGCATCCATGCGATACGGTGCGTACAGTGGTTGTGCACCATCATCACAAAACCTACACAGAGTTAGTACAGTTTGCCAAATTGCACAGTCATTACCCGCAATTAATAGAACAAATCAATCAGACGTTAAGTTACACCCCAGATCAAAGTGCCACTGTGCATTGATCACTTATTCTTAATCCGACAAGGAACAATTATGGCGTTTACATTACCCCCATTACCATATGAGTACGATGCGTTAGAGCCACATTTAGATGCTAAAACTATGGAGATCCACCATACTTTGCATCATCAAACATATATCAATAAAGCCAATGCGGCACTTGAAAATACCCAGTATAGCGATACTGATGTACATGAGTTACTCGTAAAGATTGACATGTTGCCAACTGAGCTGCAAAAAGTAGTGCAAGAGCATGGTGGCGGACATGCAAACCATTCATTGTTTTGGACAGTAATGAGCCCCAATGGTGGGGGTCAGCCAAAAGGGAGTTTATTAGATGCGATCATAGAGCAGCTTGGCAGCTTTGATAACTTTAAAGAGGCATTTACAGCAGCAGCTGTTAGTCGCTTCGGCAGTGGCTGGGCGTGGCTAAGTGTTAATAAAGATAACCAGCTTGTGGTGGAAAGTAGTTTAAATCAAGACAGTCCATTAATGCACGGCAACACGCCGATTTTAGGTTTAGATGTGTGGGAGCACGCCTATTATCTGAAATACCAAAACCGCCGCCCGGAGTATATCTCAGCATTTTATAATGTTATTAATTGGGCTGAAGTTGAGCGTCGTTATTTAGCTGCTACCAGTAAATCAATCAGCGAATAAAGGTTGAGTGCCGAAAATGGCTAGTAAACTGTGTTTTTTCACGTACTCTATTAGCAGATGTATAGTTAAGAGCACCTTATGGATACTAGCCATTGGCAACTTGCCAGACAAAGCCGCGACCATCGTTTTGATGGACTCTTTTTCATCGGTGTTAAAAGCACCGGTATTTATTGTCGGCCAATTTGTCCTGCCCCTACTGCAAAAGAGCAAAACGTAGAATACTTTCAATATGCCCATAATGCTGCCCAGGCTGGATTTCGCCCGTGCATTCGTTGTCGCCCAGATAGCGCCCCTGGAAGTAGCGCATGGCAAGGAACAAAAACCACAGCGCTGCGAGCCAAACATCTGATAGACAGTGACTTAACAACACAACAAAGCTGTGAACGGTTAGCTGAGCGACTAGGCGTGAGTAGCCGCTATTTAAGGCAGTTATTTCAGCAACATTTTGGTATCTCAGTAACTCAATATCGGTTATTTAATCAATGCCATTTCGCTAAAAAATTATTACAAGAAACAAGCCTGTCGGTATCCCAAGTTGCTTTTGCAGCGGGCTTTAATAGTATTCGTCGCTTTAATGATGCTTTTTTACAGCAGTTACATATTTGCCCGTCAAAAATGCGTGGTGAGCGTAGTAAATCACGTGCGATGTTGACGCTTAAATTACCTTTTCGGCCCCCTTATAATTGGGCTGCGTTACAGCAATTTTTAGCTAAGCGGTTAATTTCACCTCTTGAGTGGCTTGGTGAGACATATTATGGTCGCAGCTTTAAAAACCAGCATTGCCAAGGCCAGTTTACGGCTGAGTTTGTAGAGCACAAACATCATTTTTTAGTCAGCATTGATATTGATCAGCCACGCTTTTTACAGCCTATTTTAAGTGAAATTCGCAGGGTGCTCGATTTAGATGCCGATACTGCGCAAATCGAACAACACCTAACAACTCAACTTCAAGGGGCAATTGTGTTAACCCAAGGGCTGCGGTTACCAGGTATTTGGTCGGTATTTGAGGCTGGTATTCGTGCGGTACTTGGCCAACAAGTCAGTGTGACTGCCGCGCATAACTTAGTGACTCAGCTGGTGGATGAACTGGGCGAACAAGATGGCGAGCGAGTGTATTTTCCAACCCCTGAGGTAGTGGCAAACAGTGAGCTGGCATTTTTTAAAAATGCCTCAAGCGAGAAAGAATGCGCTGCGTAATTTAGCGCAATTCTGCGCCGATAACCCTGATTGTCAACAGCTTGATCAATGGCTGCCACTCAAAGGGATTGGACCTTGGACAGTAAACTATGCAAAATTACGCGGCCAAAGTCAGCCCGATATTTTATTAGCAGGAGATTTAGGTGTAAAGAAAGCACAGGCGGGGGCAAAACCATTTAATGATGAGATGTGCGCGCCATTTCGCTCCTATTTAACCTTTCAACTATGGCAGCAGCTAACATGACTATTATTCAAACCCGAATACCCAGCCCAATTGATGAGATTATTATTCAAGGTAACCAACACGGAGTGAGTTATGTGGGCTTTTATCCAGTTATAGAGTGCTCAGAAACCCCATTTTCAGAGGTTGAGCAGCCACATATTTTAAATTGTGCTGCGCAGCTTAATGACTACTTTACAGGCAAGCGAACAACCTTTGATGTCACTCTAGCCACCCATGGTACTGCTTTTCAACAAGCGGTATGGCAAGCGCTCACCGCGGTGCCATTTGGACAAACACAGAGTTATTCAGATATTGCTCATGCACTCAATAATCCAAAGGCAGTTCGCGCAGTGGGGGCTGCTAATGGTAAAAACCCAATCAGTATTATTGTGCCGTGTCACCGTATTATTGGTGCCAACGGTAAATTGACCGGCTATGCGGGTGGGCTAGAGCGCAAGCAGTGGTTACTTGAGCACGAAGGGTTGATTTAATCTTCAAAAAAGGGTCAATAGACTCCAGGAATTAGTTTTAGCACGGGTAAAAAAGGTGATGTTCAATCAAGATTAAGGTAGCATTAGCGCACTTTTTTCAGGGTAGGCATTTTCATGGCTCAGCTGTACTTTTATTATTCTGCAATGAACGCAGGTAAATCTACCACGCTTTTACAATCGGCATTTAACTATCGCGAACGCGGCATGGAGCCTGTTATTTTAACGGCTGCATTGGATGATCGTGCCGGTGTTGGTAAGGTATCTTCTCGAATTGGTTTACAAGCTGATGCACATATTTTTGATGCTGACAAAGATGTTTTTGAACTGATCAAACAGCTTAATAGTGAACAAAAACGTCACTGTGTGCTGGTGGATGAATGTCAATTTTTATCACGTCAGCAAGTAATGCAACTGACCGATGTGGTGGATGAATTAGGCATTCCGGTGTTGTGCTATGGCTTGCGTAATGACTTTAGAGGCGAGTTATTTAGCGGCTCGCAGTACTTACTGGCGTGGGCTGATAAACTGGTTGAACTTAAAACGGTGTGTCATTGCGGTCGCAAAGCGAACCATGTATTGCGTACGGATGAGCAAGGCAAAGCGATTGCCGATGGTAATCAAGTGGAAATTGGCGGCAACGACCGTTATGTGTCGGTGTGCCGCAAACACTATAAAGCTGCGTTAAACATGCAGCGCCGAAGTTAACGCTGCTATAAATTGATCAATATCGGCTCGAGTGATCTGTAAGTGAGTTACTAAACGCAAAGTTTTGCTTGGGCTGAATACTATCCCTTGTCCTTTTAGTTGCTGTGCAATGGCATTAATATCAACATTATCAGCAACATTTGCATAGACCATATTGGTTGTATCGCGCGACAAGTCAACGTTAAAGCCTTCAATGGCACTGAGCTGCTGCGCTAAGTAACGCGCATTGCTGTGATCGTCGGCTAAACGACTAACATTGTGCTCAAGTGCATAGTGGCCAGCGGCTGCCAGCATACCAGCTTGGCGCATAGCGCCGCCAAGTACTTTACGCCAACGCCTTGCTTTATTGATCAGTTCAACAGAGCCAAGTAGTAATGAGCCTACTGGTGCGCCTAAGCCTTTTGATAAGCAAATAGACACGGAGTCAAAGTGTTTGGTTATCTCGGTAATATTTACCTTAAGCGCAACCGCAGCGTTATAAACGCGAGCACCATCCAAATGCAGTGCTAATTGATGGCTGTGAGTGAACTCACGCGCTTGGGCTAAATAACTTAATGGCAGCACTTTACCGCCAATGGTGTTTTCTAAACTGAGTAAGCGGGTATTAGCAAAGTGAAAGTCTTTGGGTTTGATAGCGGCGCGTATTTTGTCAAAGCAGAGG
Organism: Pseudoalteromonas sp. B160; assembly: GCF_037162485.1. Taxonomy (NCBI): domain Bacteria; kingdom Pseudomonadati; phylum Pseudomonadota; class Gammaproteobacteria; order Alteromonadales; family Pseudoalteromonadaceae; genus Pseudoalteromonas; species Pseudoalteromonas sp. B160. Next base: position 483,864 of record NZ_JARLUX010000002.1, read on the forward strand.
CTGCCATCATTTTCATTCTCGATAGGTTGCGGTTGGATTGATCCAAGCACTGCCGCGCCACCGCCTTCAAATTTATAATTGTGTGCATTTTGCCCACAAATATATTCATCACCACGTTCGCAATGAGCCATTAACGCTAATAAGTTTGCTTGGGTGCCGGAGCTACAAAACAATGCACTGGCAAAGCCATGACGCTGTGCTGCAACGCTTTCTAATTTATTAATACTGGGATCATCACCATATACATCATCACCTAAAGGGGCGTTGAACATAATTTCGCGCATTTTAGCGCAGGGCTTAGTGACAGTATCAGAACGAAAATCAATCATGATATCTCCGGTTGTGTAAATTGCTGGCTGATCTCTTGGCGAGTTTGTTGATCAAAATAACTCCACGCAATAAAGCGACTCACTTTTTGCCCTTGCGCCATTTCAATGATTTTAACTTCAGCCACAGGGTGTGTTTTTAATTGTGCTTGTAACGTGGCTAAGTTTTCTTTTTTGAAACTAAAGAGGTAAACCACATACACTGCTCAGCAAATAGGGCACTTTCATCGATCATGGTACAAATGAATTGCGCTTCGCCACCTTCACACCAAAGCTCATTATGTTGCCCGCCAAAATTTAAAGCCGATTTAGGGGCTTTGCCTAAGTTTTTCCATTTCCGCTCGCTACTTTGAGCTGCTTGTTGTTCACTGGCATGAAAAGGAGGGTTACACAATGTAATATGAAAAAGCTCTTTTGCATTTATTACCCCCTGAAAAATATGCTGCGACTGCTTTTGTAGCTTGACGGTAATTTTGCGATTATTAAATTGTACGATTTGTTTGGCTAATTTTACAGCGCTCGGATCTATATCTGAGCCTGTGACGCTCCAGTTATATTCATGGCTTGCTAGTAACGGGTAAATTATGTTCGCACCAGTACCTATATCCAACACTTTAACTTGTCTGCCTTGAGGTATAACGCCTTGATTATCGTTTGCTAGTAAATCGGCTAAGTAGTGAATGTAATCAACGCGTCCTGGAATCGGTGGGCAAAGGTTGTGTTCAGGTATATCCCAAAAATCAACGTTATAGTACGCTTGCAAAAGTGCTTGATTAAGCGTTTTTACTGCTTTGTTATCACTAAAATCAATACTTTTAGTACCATTGGGAGTAAGCACGATATATGGTTTTAAAGTGGGCACTTTAATACTTAGGTAGTCTAAATCATAGCCTTTGTTATGGCGATTTCGAGGGTGTAGTTTTGATTTTAATGGTGTTGATTTCATAACAAATAATTAGCTTAACAAACAAAAAAGTTATTTTACCAGAGAAACACATTGACGTGTGATCTTGTTTAAATTACTGGTAGGATGAGTTGCGGTTCATAACAATGACAACAAGGAACTGAAATGGCGATCGTACAAGAATCAGTATTTATTAAACTAACTGAGCTACAAACATTACATTTGCGCCGCATAGCAGATAACAGCAAAGCCGCTGGGCCAGCTGTGTTGTTTATGCATGGTGCTGTTGAAAACGGTAAAATATTTTATACGCATTCAAATAAGGGGTTAGCACCTTTTTTAGCTGAGCAAGGATATGTGTGTTATGTGGCTGATCTACGAGGTCGTGGTGACAGCAAACCGGCTATCTCAAAGCATGCTCACTATGGCCAAACCGAAGCTATTATTGAAGATATTCCCGCTTTTATTGCTAAAATTACCGAGCGTGAAGGTAGACCACCAGCGTATTGGGTAGCCCATTCCTGGGGTGGTGTATTAATGAACAGTGTGTTTGCGCGTTTCCCACAGTATATCAATGATGTAAAAGCATGTGCTTACTTTGGTACTAAACGCTCGCTTTATAATCATCATCCACAAAAATACCTTCAAGGAAATTTGATTTGGTATTTTTTAGCGCCAATACTGGCTAAAAAACATGGTTATTTACCCGCCAAAAGACTCAAGTGGGGCAGTGATGATGAAACTAAAAAGTCGCATTATCAAAGTATGCAATGGGCTAAACGTAAACCATGGTTAGATAGCGACGACGGGTTTGATTACGCGCAAGCTGTGGCTGGCTTAAGTTTGCCACCGACCTTACACATAGGGGGTGAAAGACAAAGCGCTTGCACAACAAATTGATATTGAAAAATTTATTGCCGAGTCAGGTACTGGTATTCAACACCTGCAAATGTACGGGAAAAAACACGGCCATCAATATGATTACGATCATATTAATATGTTAACGCACGCTAGTGCTAAAGCAGATCAATTTAAGGATCTAGTGACGTGGTTTGAGCGTCATTCAGCAACGCCCTGAGTGGCGTTTCAAAACGTTTCCAGTGTTCTATTGCACGGTTATGTAGCGGTTTTCGTACAGCTGCTTTGCTAAGCGTGGTAACTGGTTTTTTTGATTTATAAAAGTCTAAACATTGTGCTTCAAATGCGGTACCTAAAAATGTAAATACGCTTTTTAACGTATCGCGCGGCTCGCTGATCAGTTGCTCATAATGAACATCTAAGATAGCCGAAGGTATTGCTTGTTGCCAATGCGTCATCAAACCTTGGTATAAATCATAGTAACGTTTAAATTCAGGTAATGAGCAAAAATAAGGTTCATTTTCTGCAAAGTAATTACTATAAACGGACCAAGCTGTGGCATTAAAATCGCGCTGCAAGTTAATAAACTTAGCATTTGGAAACAATAAATAGATAAGCCCTAACGATTGATAATTAGCGGGCAATTTGTTGATCATGAACGCGCGAATAGGTTTTGCTTGTTTTAACCGTGCGGTATAAAGAGCCCGCGCTTGCTCAATCAGTTGCGGTGTTAGTGCGCTGATACATTCAGGGTAGGACAACTTGGTTTGTTGTTCTATGAATGCAACAACTTGCGAGCTAATACAGCGATCTTCCCCTAGGCTTGCAAATTCACTATGTGAAGCTAACATTTGTTCTAATAATGTTGAGCCACTGCGTGGCATGCCAATAATAAAAACGGGCGTAACAGTACCAGTAAATCCAGGCTTGATAGTGGCAAATAAACGTTTTGGGTTATAACGTATAATACTTTGATAAAACGGCGTTAATTGTTCAGTGTTGAAGCTACTCAATTGCAGCTGCAATTTATTGGCTAGTTTATAATAATTTACAGCTTGTTCTATATCATTGAGTTGATCATAACTTTTTGCCAAGGCGTAATAACAAACCATTTTTAAACGTAAGTTATTGGTTTGTGTGAGTAAATGATGCAAGTTACTGATGTAGTTATGCTGTTGATCAAAGCGGCCAAGTTGTACCAGTTCAAATAAAATATAAGCAGTGACCGGATATAAACCAATACTTAGTGCTTGTGCAAAGGTGGTATGTGCTTTATCTAATTCGCCATGGGTTAAATAATGTTGTGCGAGATAATAGTGTGGCTCTGGGTTATGACTAGCAATGCTTTTTGCATACTCCAGTACGGTTAATGCATCATTTGGCGAATTAACGCCATTAAATGCATCCGCTAACGCGTGCAGTGGCTCCAACATATTAGGTAGACGTTCACAGCTTCTTTGTAATAAATAAACTGCAGCATCAAAGCGCTCTAAGCGCAGGGCAATACGGCCCAAACCAAATAGCGCTTCGCCATTTTGGGGATCACTTTCAAGCAAGGTTTTATAGTGAAACTCCGCTTCTTGGAGTTTGTTTTCGGCAAGTAGTTGGTTAGCTTTTTTAGCAACATACATCACTTTTTTTATTTTTTAATTACTATATTTATTATTTGGGTATAGCACGAAAAAGGCGAAATGTCTTGAGCATTTCGCCTTTCTTTTCAACGCTTAATTATGATTAAAACGTATAAGTTGCTTTGGCATAATAGAAGCCGCCGTTTATACCATATGGCGAAGTTTCATAGTATTTACCACCCCAGTTATTATTAGGTGCCACGGTAAAATCAAGTTTCTCTGCTTCTTGGTCGAGCAGGTTTTGTGCGCCGACTGAGAAACTAATCGAATCATTCAAAAAGTAAGTTACTTCAGCGTCGAGCGTAATTGCCGCATCTGCCATTTTTGCTGTATCGTCATAATCTACATGCACACCTTGGTATTCACCAAAATAATTTGCACGAGTAAACATTGAGAAACTTTCCCATTGTTGTGACCAACTAAGCGTACCACGGTGATTTGGTAAGTCATTTTCTAAACGGCTTACTTTAAACACCCCAGTAATATTAGTTGAGCGAGTAACCTCAGTTTCATTCCAGTTGTAAGCTAAACTAAATGTTGAGCTACCACCGAGTAAATCTGTGGCATAGTTTGCTACAAAGTCTATACCTTGAGTTGTGGTATCAAAGTCATTAGTAAAGAAGCTTACTTGCGCTAAGCTTTGCACGTTTGGCACACCAGCGGCTTCAAGCGTATCTTTATCAGCTTGACTCAGCTCGATTTTATCAGATTGACTAATACGGTCATCAACTTGGATATTGTAATAATCAATGGTTAGAAATACTTCACCGATGGTGTATACCGCGCCAAAGGTATAACTTTGCGACTCTTCAGGCTCAAGCTCTGTACCGCCTAACTGTACCGCAATTGGATTGGTCGGTGGTAGTAAAGCAGAGTCGACCAATACGCCACTGCTTAGGTTTGTTTGCACGTTACTGACATTGGCTTGGCCAACTGTAGGCGCGCGAAAGCCTGAACTGATTGAACCACGAACATTTAAATCATCGGTTAAGTGATATTGAGCCATCAATTTATAGTTAACAGTAGAGCCAAACGTATCATAGTCTTCATAGCGTAGGGCTAAACCCATTAAGAACTCTTCAGTAAATGGGGCTTCAATATCAAGATAAGCCGCGTAGTTGCGACGAGTATATTCACCAGCGTCAGATGGTTTAAAGCCAGGGAAACCATTTGAACCGATACCAAAACCTTGATCCGTTAGTGGGCCTGCTGTAAATGATGCTACATCGCCAGAGGTAACTGTAAATGTTTCCTCGTGCCATTCAAGGCCACCGGCTATGTTCACATCGTATGCTAGATCAAAATCAAAGCCTTTTGATAAATCAAAATTAAAGTTTTTCTCTAATTGTGAGTATTTACCTGGGCTAAAATCACGCGGGCTATCAGGGCCTAATGACGCATTAATAGTGTCGTAAATAAAGTAACGAGATTCATTAAAGCCGACCGTACCACTTAAGTCGTAGTACGCACCTTCTAACATACCACCAGTGAACTCGCCTTTAGTACCTATTGTAAGCGAGGTATCTGTAATGTTGCCACCAAAGTTAGGCGTAAAACCGCCAGGTAACATTTCATTGAAGGCAAAACAGTCTGGATTATTAGCTACTTGGTTGATGTAAACTGGGTTATCTAATACGTTGTCATCAATCATGATGTTAGTAGGGCAGTTACCACTCATATCGCCAGTTAAATCGCCAACTAACAATGTTTCACCACCATCGTTTGAATAGACCCCAGGGCGAGTGTGAGGATTACGATAGTAAAAACCACCGCGTACATCACGCTCTGAATAGTTACCAAACATGTAAAATTCGGAGTTTTTAGTCAGCTCAAGGCCGACATTACCAAAAATAGAGATATCGTCATCAACTTCTGGTGCGCCCCATATTTGTGTAATCGGGGCAATGTCAGGAACACCAGCCTCAATTAAGTTTGCTGCATCAAAACGTTGCACTGAACGACTAGTTGCGTCAGCCGTTTTGTATTGGAAACTTAAATTTGCGAAGCCATTGTCGGTAAATGGTAGACCAATGTTACCGGAAATCTGTGTTGTATCACCGTCGCCTTCATAGTACTGACCTTGGCGTACTTCGAAACTGCCGCCTTCCGAGGCATCTTTTAGTACAAAGTTGATAACCCCAGCAATCGCATCTGAGCCGTACTGAGCGGCTGCGCCATCTCTTAGTACTTCAACTTGTTTTAGAGCGATACTTGGAATAACTGAAATGTCCGCACCTTGTGCGCCATCGTTTATGCCGCCACCTAAAAAGGCAATAACAGAGGCACGATGACGACGTTTACCATTGAGTAATATCAATGTACTGTCAGAAGGTAAGCCACGTAAGTTAGCTGGACGAACCAAAGATGCTGCGTCACTAATAGGCATTGAATGCACGTTTAATGATGGAATTGAGCCTTTTAATAGCTCGAGCATATCCGTATTACCTGATTTACCAAGTTCTTCACCACCGATGATATCGATAGGTACCGGTGAATCACCAATAGAACGCGGTGCAGAGCGAGTACCCACTACGGCTATTTTTTCTACATTTTTATTTACTTTAGTTACTTCAGCTTGTTCATCTGCAGCTAAGGCAGTCCCCGAAATAAATAAGCCTGCGGTGGTTGTCGTTAATGCAAGTTTAACTGCATGATTTAATATGTTATTTCTAAATTTCATTCTAATTTCCCCAGTTAGAATTATTGTAATTTCGTAACTATATGATTTTTAAAAAGCCAAATAGTCTATTAAAGTTATACAACTTGTTAAATAATTGTGCAAGGTGTTAAATGATTTGGTTTTTTTTGGTTTTTCTATAGAGGAAATTAGAGGTTTACATACCTATATGAAAAGTAATGATATTTTGAAAAGGGAAATTAGAAATAAAGTAATAAGTGGGATTTTTTTATAAGTAAATGAAATAATAATTTTGTAAATAAATCTTTAGACTAAGTAAAATTCAATAAAGTTCAATAATTATTAATGATCAGTTTGTTCAGGATTTTGTTGTCGCCAAACTTTTAACGCTTCTCGGTATTCATCCCAAACACATGGGCAACAACTGCCACCACCGCAGCACTGATCAGCAGTCGGTCTGGTTGGTTTTGTGTCGTCAACTCGGTATGGTATATCGGCTGTGTTTTGCGGCATTTTATTCATTATTTACAGATTTAATAGCATGGGCTGTTTATTGGCCCGTGATTATACTTAATCATGGCTTTTTTGCTAGTTGAGAAATGATGTTGATCTGTTAATCGGTGATTGTATTAAATTATGCTTTGTGAAGCGTTAAGGCTATGTGAGAATAGCGTTATGCGACTATATAAAGTTATTCATCGTGCCCCAATTCGAGTGGCAAAAATTAGTACAAAACGCCAACAGTTGCGTTTTAAGCGCGCTATGGTAGCACTTAAAATTGCACTGGCGCAGGAAAAGCAAGAAACCAAAGAAATGCTCACAATTTATCGTCGCTACACCCAAGGAGATGTGAGTAAAGAGGATCTGCAAAAAGCGAATGCCCAGTTTGTTGATATTCTCAAAGGATTGGGTTTAGGTGTTTTTGCTGTTTTACCTTTTGCACCTGTGACTATTCCACTGGTTGTTAAGTTGGGTCAATGGGTTGGAGTTGATGTACTGCCAAGTTCATTTAATATAAATAAATCACTTAAAGATATTGACCAGCAGATCGCTGATGAAGAGCAGCAACACCACCACGCTGAAAAAACGGCAAAATCAGACGTAAAACCACCTGTAAAAAAATAATGCCATGCAGTTTAAAGGATAGTCTTTGTGATATACCTTTTATGCTGAGTTATTGATATGCTTGATCATCATATAATTTTAAACGAGTCATTTAATGAGTACATTAATTCGTCATAGTTCTACGGGTATTCCTTTATCTTTTATTGTTAAAAATGACTTAGCTACATGGCAAGCACAGCAGCCAATTTTTTTACAAAACTGGCTAAATAGCTGTGATTTTGCAAAACAAGGTTTAGCCTTGGTGGTCAATCCACAAAGTGGAGCGCTAAGTCAGGTGTATTGTTTAGTTAATAGCGTTGATGACTTTTGGCTCGCGGGTGAATTAGCCAGCAAACTGCCAGCAGGAATTTACCAAGTTCAAGAGTGTGAACAACAATTAGAACAGATTGCTCTGGGTTTTATACTTGGTGGTTATGAATTTAGCGAATATAAAGCCAAAGGTGCTGTAAAAGCACAATTAGCAATTGCCGATGAAGCATTGTTTGCGCGTATTACACGCCAAGCAAATGCGATTAACTTAGTTAGAGATCTAGTTAATACTCCCGCCGTAGACATGATGCCACAGCATTTATCACAAGTGATGGCTGATTTAGCACACACTTACAATGGTCAATTCAATGAATGGATAGGGGATGAATTATTAGAACAAAACTATCCAACTATCCACATGGTAGGCCGCGCCAGTGAAAATAAACCGCGTTTACTTGATTTACACTGGGGCGCTGCAGATGCTCCTTTGATCACCTTAGTCGGCAAAGGTGTTTGTTTTGATTCTGGTGGTTTAGATCTTAAACCAAGCTCAGGTATGCGCAATATGAAAAAAGACATGGGCGGCGCAGCTCATGTAATTGGTTTAGCGCAGTTAATTATGTCGGCAAATTTACCAATTCGTTTACGCGTGTTGGTACCCGCTGTTGAGAATGCGGTATCGCGCAATGCATTTCGCCCTGGCGATGTAATTAAAACACGTAAAGGCATTATGGTCGAAATCGATAACACCGACGCAGAGGGGCGTTTAGTGTTATGTGATGCACTCAAGGAAGCACAAAATGACAACCCTGAGTTGATCATTGATTTTGCAACCTTAACCGGTGCTTGTCGTATTGCGTTAGGCACTGAGTTACCAGGGTTTTTCTCAACTGAGCGTGATGTTGCCAATGGCATTATTGACGCCGGTATTGCAGTAAGCGACCCCGTTTGGCAATTACCGCTTTTTGAACAATATAAAAGTTTATTAAAAAGTGATGTTGCTGATATGGCTAACTGTGCAAGTACCCCATTCGGCGGCGCAATTACTGCTGCACTTTATTTAAAAGAATTTGTAGAGCCAACCACACCATGGGTACATTTTGATGTAATGGCATGGAATATCCGCTCATTACCAGGTCGTCCAGTCGGTGGTGAAGCACTCGGTATTCGTGCCGTATTTAACTACTTACAAAGTCGTTTTAAATAAATTTATTGAGCTTTGTGAGGTTATGCCTCATAAAGCTCAAGCGGTAACCCATCAGGATCTGCAAAAAAGGTAAATTGTTTACCTGTGTATTCATCAGTTCGAATCTCTTCTACTGCCACACCTTGGCTTTGCAAATACACTTTACTTTGCTCAATATTGGCCACTTTAAATGCTAAATGTCGTAAACCTTGTGCTTCTGGGTAACTAGGTCGCTTTGGTGCATTATCAAATGAAAATAGCTCTATTTGGCTACCATCAGGCAAGGCTAAATCTAATTTGTATGAGTGGCGATGTTGGCGAAAATGCTCTGCAATTATGGGCAGCTGTAAGATCTGATGATAAAAATGTTTTGAGCGGGTGTAATCGCTGCATATAATTGCAGCGTGGTGAATTCCTAGCAATTGCATCATTTTTAGCTATCTGTGGTAAATGGCGCAGTATAGCTGCGCCATATTGAGTATGTTATTGATCACTACCTTTGCAAGCTGCTACTGCGGGGGCCACTAACTCTAAACCGGTTTTATCACACGGTGGTAGTGCTGCATCGCTAACGCTGATTGGCGTGACGCGTTCGCCCCATTTTATGTAACTAGCAGCCCAAGTTAATCCGGCACCAAATGCTGCAGACATGATATTAGCATGTGGTTTAATTAATCCTTGCTCAACAGCTTCGCATAATGCGATTGCAATAGTTGCTGCCGATGTATTGCCGTATTCGCCAATGTTAACCATTACTTTTTCATCTGGCACTTTTAAGCGATGTTGAATGGCTTGAATGATACGTAAATTTGCTTGGTGTGGCACAAGTACATCGATATCATCAAGGCTCAAATTTGCTTGTGTGAGCACATCGTCACAGGCTTCACTCATGCCCTTTACTGCGCGCTTAAAGATTTCGCGACCTTCAAATAATAAATCAGATGGCCCAATAGGCACATATTTATTTAAGTCACTACCAAAGTTAGTGATATGCAAGATATCACGGTCTTCGCTATCACAGCCTGTTTTTGTCGCGAGTAAACCCGCTGGCGTGTCTGCTGCTTCAAGTACTACGGCACCGGCGCCATCACCAAATAACACCGCACTGTCACGGCGATCCCAGTTTACATACCAGGTCATACGTTCAGCAGCAATTACTACAGCTTTTTTGATCATACCGGCTTGAATTTGTGCAGTCGCTGCTTGTATTGCATATAAAAAACCAGAGCAAGCTGCATTGGTGTCCATAGCGGCAGCGCCAACTGCACCAATGTTTTTTTGTACTAACGAAGCTGTGTTTGCCACCATAGTAGAGGGCGTACATGTTGCTAATAACACTAAGTCAATGTCTTTAGCATCAATGCCAGCACAGGCTATTGCATGTTTAGCTGCTACAGTGGCAAGCTCTGCAGTACTAACGTGGCTTACTCTACGGGCTTTTATACCAGTGCGGGATGTAATCCATTCATCATTGGTATCAACTAATTGGCTAATTTCATCGTTGCTAATACGCGCTGGTGGGATACATTTACCCCAACCCGTTATGTGTGCGTAGGTCATAGTGTGCTCTCTTTAAGTGGTCAGACATGTGTCATCTATGTTTGATTTATACCAAAAATCCAGTTCTAAGACTAGTTTATAACTTAGCTTACGTCGTAAATAGTGGTAATTAAACGTAATTTAGGCTAATGGTAGTAGAAAAATGAGGTAAACATGAAACAAAAATTAATTACTATCTTGGCTGCATTGGGTACGACGGTATATTCTGCGGCGAGTTTTGCAACACAAACTCAGGTTATTTACGCAGGATCAATGTTAGCAGGTGCTGAACAAATACTAGAAAAGCAACGCACTATTGTTATAGAAGACGCTATCATCACGCGCATCGAAAAAGGCTATGTGAGTGTTATTGATCTAGCATTGCCCGATGCAAAGATCATTGATTTAAAAAATCAATTTGTTATGCCTGGATTAATTGATATGCACGTACATGTTACATTTGAGCGTGACGCAAACGCAAACCCTCATCAATGGCTTACAGAGTATGAAGCGGACAATGCTCTGCGCTCAATTAAATATTTACAGCGTAGTCTTGATGCCGGTTTTACCTCGGTACGTGATTTAGGTAGCAGTTATAAAGTGATCTTTCCACTACAGCGTGCCGTTGAGCGTGGAGATATTCAAGGGCCACGTATTTTTGCTGCAGGAGATACAATTACCCCAACGGGCGGGCATGCTGATCTGCACGGTTACCGTAAAGATATTAGTGATGTGATAAGTGGAGGGTTAGGGGTGTGTGATGGTGCTGATGATTGTCGCCGCGCGGTTCGTGAAGTAATTAAATCAGGTGCTGATGTAATTAAAATTACTGCAACGGGTGGGGTGTTAAGTAATACCGCAGCGGGTGTCAATCAGCAGTTCACAGATCAAGAGTTGATGGCGATTGTTGATACTGCACATAACTTAGGGCGCAGCGTAACAGCGCATGCTCATGGTACATCAGGGATCAAAGCGGCATTACATGCAGGTGTTGATTCAATTGAACATGGCTCTTACCTAGACAAAGAGACTGTAAAGTTATTTAAGCAACATAACGCTTATTTAGTGCCCACGTTATTAGCAGGCCAAACGGTCAGTCAAGAAGTACTCAGTAACCCAAATATGCCAACAGCTATTGCTGATAAAGTACGCACCGTTGTACCAAATGTTGCAGCTTCATTTAAACTGGCATTAAAAAACAATGTTAATATTGCTTTTGGTACAGATTCTGGCGTATCACGCCATGGTAATAATGCTGATGAGTTTTTATGGTTAGTTAAATATGGCATGACTGAAAAACAGGCTATTATGTCAGCAACAGTTAATGCCGCTAAGTTACTCGGCCAACAAGACCGACTAGGGCAGTTGAGTGTTGGTAAACAAGCAGATATCATCAGCGTTAATGGCTCTCCTCTTGATGATATAACGACATTGCAAAATGTACAATTTGTGATGAAAGCAGGGCAAATATATAAACACCAATTGTAGGATACAGTATGGGCAGCAAAATCAAGGCATCATTGTTTAATCATTTGATTGACGCTGAGCGCCAGTTATTAGATCCTGAGGTCCGTCAATCTGAGCAGGCATTGGATGCTTTGCTCGATGATGATTTTATTGAAATTGCCGCTAATGGTACTGTATTTAATAAATATCAAGTATTAACGCGGTTACCTACCGAAGTCGTGCCGCAGTTTTACAATCAGCATTTTAAAGGCCGAATGCTTAGTGATGATATTGCCCAACTAAGTTATCAAGCGGCATATCGGCGCTCTGCGCGCGCTGAGTTTAACTATTCGTTACGGATGTCGCTGTGGCGATTAACCGAAGGCCAGTGGAAAATGGTGTTTCATCAAGGAACGCCCTGTGCTGTGTTTAGTATCTCTATGGATGATGATTAGGTTAACCTTCTTTAATTAGGCATTTTTTATTAGGTATTTTTTTGTTAGGTAATTATGTATGGCGTTTTTAATGCGCACTGATCCTGCGATTAGCCGTTTACTGATGTTACGCAGTGGTGCAATTGCAATTCAACTATTGGCCGTTGTAGCAGTCTATTTTTTACTTGAGCACCAAATCCCTTTATTGCCTCTACTGGTAGTGATCTCCTTGAAGCCGTATTCCAAATTTTAAGCGTGATTGCTTATCGTAATGTCAGTAAAGCGAAAGAACTTGGGATGTTAATGCAGCTTACGGCCGATGTGCTTTTTTTATCGGTATTGCTGTCTTTGAGTGGTGGTGCGACCAATGCATTTGTGTCGTTACTGTTGTTACCAATAATGATTGCTGCGGTGAGTGTCAGTGCTCGCGGCTTAGCTTATATTGCTGTATTAGCGATCACCGCCTATAGCGTGCTGCTATTTAAAATGCCTCAGCACAGCATGCATCATATGCAAATGACCAGTCACTTTGTGGGTATGTGGGTTAACTTTGTGATCAGTGCTAGCGTTATAGCATTCGTTATCGGCACTATGAACCGTGCACTGCATTCGCGAGAGCGCACAATTGCAACTGTGCGAGAAAAACAATTACGAGCAGAGCAGTTAGTCACGCTTGATGGTGCTGCGGCACAAATTACTCATCAATTAGCCAGCCCAATCGCCAATTTACAATTATTGTATGAAGAGCTTCTTGAAGAGCAGCCCGATAATGAGATTGTGAAAGACATGCAGCAGCCCTTGTTGCAATGCGCACAGCAGTTAAAACAGTTTCGTACCCTGTCATCTGAACTACGCACACAAACGGTTGCAGCGACTGTATCGTTAAACGCATTAGCTCAACAAATTAGCGATACAATGCTATTACAGTATCCCGATCAACAGCTTAATTGGCTAAATGCAGCGCCTGCTAGCTCGGTTACTAATGATGCTATGTTACTGCCAGCGATATTAAACTTGTTGCAAAATGCTGCTTTTGCCAATCAACAGGCACAGCAACAAACACTGGAATTGAACTGGCAACAGACTCCAGATAACCCTAAAACAGTGAGTTTAGTTATACGTGATTTTGGTAAAGGATTTAGCGCAGCACAATTGGCAGAGTTAGGGGGTCAGTTAATGCCTAGTGAAACGGGGATGGGGCTAGCAGTTATGCTTTCAAATGTAACATTTGAGCGTTTACAAGGCTCTTTAACATTATTTAATCACCCACAAGGTGGCGCGGTTGCCAAAGTACAATTAACCATTGATGAGCCACAAGTCGAGCCTGTATGAAGCTATTAATTATTGAAGATGATATTAATCTTGCCAATACGTTAGCGCGGCGCTTAACCAAACACGGTTTTGCATGTCAGCTGGCACATGATAAAGCCGAGGCTATTGGCATAGCTAAAAACTTCGCACCGACACATATTCTGTTAGATATGAAATTAGCTGACGATAACGGTTTAGCTCTTATCGCACCACTGAGAGCCTTACTAACAGACGCACATATTGTATTATTAACAGGCTATGCCAGTATTGCCACAGCGGTAGAGGCTATGCGCCTAGGTGCAAATGATTATTTAACAAAACCCGTTGATATGCTCACGTTATTACGAGCCTTAACAGGCACATGCGAGCCAACTACTGAGTTAATTGCAGATGATATTGTAACTATGTCGCCAGAGCGTCTTGAGTGGGAACATATTCAGCAAGTGCTGCATACCAATCAAGGCAATATTTCAGCAACTGCTCGGCAACTTAATATGCATCGGCGGACTTTACAGCGTAAGCTACAAAAAAACCAGTTCAGCAGTAAATCCTAGCGCAATAGTGAGCGTTATTGCGGATCACGGTTTCCGGTTTAGTAATGCTCAGTAAGTTTATTGTTGCCTTTTAGGTAATAAGTTTTACCCGGTCAACTAAGTAATACAGTCGCCTGTAGTCACTTGAAATGAAGCTCAGGTTACTTTAGTGCATTTATATTTGGGCACCAGCCACGCATCATAGATAGTTTTGCAGTTTAGATAGTTGCTGCAATGGCGTTCATTAACTACAGTAAAAATATCATTGTATTTTTTGCAATCAGCATAAGTAGTCATTATGGATTTATCACAACTGGATTTTGTAGCCGTATTATTAGCTGCCATGTCTTCTTTTATGTTAGGAGGCGTTTGGTATTCACCTTGGTTGTTTCAACGAGCCTGGTTAGAAGGCTGTGGATTAACGGAGCTGGATTTAAAAGCAACAAATCCAAAATGGGTATTTGGTGGCGGTTTTGTTTTATCTTTATTTATCGCTTTTGGCTTATCACTGTTTTTAGGACCACATCCACATTTAGGGGTTGCGGTAGGCGTTGGCTTTGCGGTTGGACTATGTTGGGTAAGCAGTGCCTTAGGAATGAGCTATATTTATGAACAACGACCACTAAAGCTGTTTTTAATCAATAGCGGTTACCATATTTTACAGTTTACTTTAATGGGCTTAATCTTTGGACTTTGGCCATAAGCTGTTAATCTATTCGCGTGTTTGTAGTAAAAGTAACAAAATAATGGCAAAACCGAATAAAAAAGGCCCTACTAAAACGGTCGATATTTTTTGTAGTCAATGTAAAGCTCCCCTATTCAAATATCGTAAAGGCGGCAAAGGGGCATTGGTTAAATGTTTTATCGAACGGATCAGTCAAGATTTCACCACAATTCCTTGCGTATGCCCCAACTGCTCACGCCCTTTTGCTCGAGAAGCAATTATCCGAGGCGCACCCGCGTATAAAATGATCGGCGGCAAAGTTACGTTTAAGTAGTCATTTAATTTGAGCGTATATTCATATTTTATTGATTTAATCATTTTTTAGTCTGATTGTTCCTGTATCTGATTTAACTATAAATAAACCGTAACTCTTTAATTTAATACGACTTTAAATAGTAATTGCACAGTTTTTTTATGATATTGATGGTATCCGAGGTTGGTCTACTTCGGAAATTGAAACAATAGGAGCTGCATTTTTGAGAGGTTTTAAGAAGTACAGCGCAAAGGTACACGGAGCTGCGTATGCAATTGAGCATCGTCTAGATTCATTTTCTATAGATGCACTCGGAGCTTCTTACGAAGTTGGATATGGGGTAATGTATATGCAAGGAACAAAGAAAACATACTCTAGTTATGTCGCGTTTTGTAAATAGTTTTAGAATCAATAAGGAATAAAAATGATTAAAAAAGTAATTTTTATTTTTATTATATTTCAATTTTTATTGGTGATTAGTTTAAATCACCACTATGGGATAGCCATAGCGTTAACCACTTGTATTTTTTATATTTTTCGTTCTAAATCCAATTTCTTTTCTTTGAGCTTTCTTTTTGAAGATGTAAAAGAAAATGCATTTACTTTACTATGTGTGTTTTCAATAGTTGCATTGACAATTTGCCAAATCTCTTATAGTTCAAATGATTGGGGGTTTTTGACAATAATAGTACCATTGTCGTTATTGTTTTATTTCTTCCTTACACTTTTTAGTTATACTGCTGATTGTATATATAAAATATTCGGAAAGTTTTTTAGAGGGAAGTAAGTGCTCGTAAAGTAAAATAGGAAAGGCACAAATTTTTCGATAGTGCATCAAGGAAATATAATGTCAAAATATAGATTTTTAACTTTATTATTTTTAATAGTTAATTCACAGGTATGCTTTTCAAATGCGATTGAAAAACCACCTAAAGCTATTGAAGCCGTAGTATATACTATTTGCGATTTGGTATATTGCAATACGAGTGTTGTTTTAAGAAATAATACGGCATTTGAAATTAAAGTAATTTCAAATTATTTCGATGAAACTCATTTTACTGAGCATGCTTTTAGGTTTTATAGAGCAAAAGACGTGTATGCAACGAGTAACCCGTTTGACAACCCATTATCGTTTAAAAATGTAGAGTTTTCGCCACTTGAAGGAGATGTAATATTTAAACCTCTTGAAGTCAAAACTTACACTACGCTAATAAAAAGAGATAGATTGAATTTTGAAAAAGGCATTGAGTACGTTGTTTTTTCGGTAGTTATGGATGCGCAATATGTGATAGATAAAAAAAGTCAAGATTCATTTCATTGCTTAGTAAGTTAGGAATAGTTGATGATTTACTTACCTTGCCTGATGATTAAACTAACAGAAAAGTAAACAGAGTCACCCTTTAGTAACAAAGTGAATAGGGTCAGGTCTTTCTTTTTGTCTTTATGTAATTAGTGGCAAAAAACAAGATCTGACCCCGATAGTTATAAACCAGAGGAGAAATCATGGTGGTCGCGATAGGTCCGACGATTCTAGCTATTGCAAGTGTTGTTAGTACTAGTAATTTGCATGTTAGCTGTGGAGAAAGCGTTCTAAATAACCAGCATAAGCTAATGGTAATGAAGAAATTAAATGGCGCAAGGGGCAAATTCCATTTTAAATGTGGTGATACAATATTTGTAGAAGAGCCTTCGAATACTGATGGCATTTGCTACAAAAAACATTATGGCGTGGTTGGCGGATATAAAGTTGAGCCCTATGTTGCCACATTGGAAGTCGCTGTGACTAATCAAAGTTGTAACTTTGATGGAGCCATCCGTTTAGAGCCTACCGTTGCTATAGAAGATTATGGGGTTATCTGGAGGTTTATGGAAGAGTTGAGAAATAACAAAGAGAACGCCATTAAAAAAAGGGTGAATATGTTTGACTGGTTTTTTGACAGTCAATTAAATAAATTCACCAGTATTCCTGGCGCTGTTTCAATGAGTCCAGTAGTAACAGGCTTATTTGAAAAGAATGCATACTCTATAAAAGTTTATATAAATTCTCAATTGTGGAAAGCTAATATTCATTTGAAAGATAATAAAGTTGAAGTTACCTCCATATATTCAGTAGAGTAAAAAATAATGGGGTCAGGTCTCAGGGTAAGATCACGAACTTTATCTTGACTTAAAAGTATGATCTTATACTCCTTTTTAAGGAGCCCCCATGCCTGAGATTCAACTATTTAAATATTTCGAATCAATTGATGACCCTCGCCAGCAGGGGAAAGTTGTCAATAAACTACTTGATATCATATTCTTAGCTGTCAGCGCTGTCATATCTGGGTGCCAAGGTTGGGAAGATATTGAAGATTTTGGCCATGATAGATTAGATTGGCTCAGGAAGTACGTTCCTCTTTAGCAAAGTATCTCTCGCCATGACACAATCGCTCGTGTGATGAGTCGCATTGATATGACGCAGTTTCAAGATTCTTTTTCTTCTTGGATGAAAGACTGTTCTAAATTAACTATGCCACTACAGTGGTGGGTTTAGTCGTGTTAAAGTTGAAACAAGACCTTTGTTCAAGTGAATATGATGATAACTTACTACCAGACAACAATTAGTTTTAATAGCATTGAATTTATGCCGTATATATTTTTAATAATAATGAGTCTAGTTTTTATTGGGCGGCTAAAAGTATTATATGACTTATATGTTAAATCTTTTTTTAAGTTTAACTTCTTCGTATTATTTTTATATTTATTATTTATAATATGGTTTCTATGGTTTCTATGGTTTCTATATATTCGAGAATGGAATATATAGCTAAAATAAAGTCGCATGAGCAGAGAGTTGTAACAGGTGAAATTGAAAATTTAGTAGAAAAAGAAGGAGCAAGTCGAACGCAGCACTTTTCAGTTTCAGGAGTGTTTTTTAAGTATAATAACTATCAAACTGAGCCATATTTTTTTTGCAAATCGGAGATATAACGATAAGGTTATTTTTGATGGAGGTTATGTTGAAATGCATTATATCCATGATAACGACAAGAAATATATCCAGGGCAAGATCACGAACTTTACCTTGACTTAAAAGTATGATCTTATACTCCTTTTTAAGGAGCCCCCATGCCTGATATTCAACTATTTAAATATTTCGAATCAATTGACGACCCTCGCCAGCAGGGTAAAGTTGTCCATAAACTTTTTGATATCATATTCTTAGCTGTCAGCGCTGTCATATCTGGGTGCCAAGGCTGGGAAGATATTGAAGATTTTGGCCATGATAGATTAGATTGGCTCAGGAAGTACGTTCCTCTTGAGCAAGGTATCCCTCGCCATGACACAATCGCTCGTGTGATGAGTCGCATTGATATGACGCAGTTTCAAGATTCTTTTTCTTCTTGGATGAAAGACTGTTCTAAATTAACTCAGGGCGATGTAGTTGCGATTGATGGTAAGCGATTGAAAGGTTCATTTAATCAGTCAGATAGGCGCGATGCACTTTATATGGTCAGTGCATTTGCGTGCGAAAATGGTGTTGTTTTGGCGCAATGCCCTGTTGATAAAAAGTCGAATGGAATTAACAGCGTTACCAGAGCTTCTTGAATTACTGGAGATAAAAGGCTGCTTAGTCACGATTGACGCGATGGGGTGTCAAAAATCAATTGCAGAGACAATAGTGGATAAACAAGCCGATTACCTACTTGCAGTAAAAGCGAACCATAAAGGACTACTGTCACAAATAGAGAATGCTTTATTACCTGAGGTCACACGACAAGCGTCCGAAGGAGTTTTGTTTAATGAAGCCGATTATCATAAAAACAGAGAAGAATTCAGGTGTTGTGCTGTTAGTCATAACGTAAGTGATTTATCAGAAACGAGCAATTGGAAAGATGCCAAAACAGTGGGAGTTATTGTTTCTTATAGGAAAGAAAAAAACAAAGTAAGCAATGAGTTATGCTATAGATACTACATCAGTTCAGCATATTTATCGGCGGAAGAACTCGCAAGATCCGCACGGCAACATTGGCAAATAGAGAATGGATTACATTGGCGTTTAGATGTCGGATTTAAAGAAGATGATTGCCGAATTAGGCGTGAAGGTGCAGCACCTGTATTTGCGGGGCTGAGACACATCGCATTTAATCAGCTAAAAGCAGAAACAAGCTTTAATAAAGGCATGCCCGCAAAACAGAAAAAAGCTATGCGCAGTACAGATTACCTTGAAAAGGTATTGAAATAATAAACTTTTTTCATGCTCTTTCCCTGAGGTCTGACCCCGATAGTGCTATATATGAAACAGGTAGATTGATATGGTAACAGGTAACTCAAATATTCAGAGTTTGATTCACCTCTAAGTCGGGCCGATTTTCGGTCTGACTTAGAGTACGGTGAAATAACTAATGTATATTACATTGAAAATGACTCTCATTTTGTAGTGGAAGAAAGTGTTAATTTCGAAGATGGTTCATCAAGTAAAAATTTCTATGTTTTTGATAGTGCTACCGGAAAACGTGTCTCAATTGAACAGCGAATACTTTCACTTAAGAATAAAATTTATAAGTATGAGCTTGATTGTGGGTGTGTGGTAGAAGCGACAGTTAGTATTGATAAAGAAACAGGCTGTGAATTTTTAAAATACGCACTTAAAGATGTAAAAGGTGATAAAATAGGCACGTTTCTTCTGCCCGGTTATCACTTCAATTTTAATTTTGATACTTCATATGAATTAGTACAAAAAGGGCAAAAGAATTATTACAAACTGGTATCGATGAGGCGCTTAATTCAAAACTTTTTTGAGCGTTATTTTGCTGCAAATTTTGAAACGAAGACAGGGATACTTACCAGAAGTTTTCGTCGATATAACAGAAGTGTAGGTGAAAGCGGCTATGGTATTATGTATGCGTTTTTAAGCCAAGATATGTACAATAAGCTAAGAGTTGATGAAGACTTTATATCAATTTTAAAGAAGATTGCGGCAAATGACATACATCGTGAAGATAACCAATCAACAGAGCAAGTTTTTAATGCCATGTTTAAAAACATTAACAAGTAGTTTTATAGAAACAAGTTATTGGATAACAGTATTCCTTTTACTTTCAACCAAAAGGGTATTATATAATCACTTTTTGCGAACTTAGAATGAGTTAAATATTATGTTGGTAGAAATAGCAATTGCCGATGCATATGGTGCGGGTTTTGAGTTTGTAGATCAGGAAATTATATCAGCCGAAAATAACCTCGAGACCTTTCGTGCGCATCAATTGTCTAACATTGCTGGGTGTTATACTGATGACACTCAAATGTCATTAGCGCTGTCTGAGTTAATGCTAAACGACGTTGACTGGACTGAAGCCCATATAGCCGAGGCATTTTTTCAATGCTATATACGTGATCCTGTGCATGGCTACGCAAAGCGACTACAAACGGCATTTTCTGAGGCGAGAAATGCAGACCATTTTGCAAGGTTAGTTAAAACGGATAGCTTTGGCAATGGGGCAATGATGCGAGCTGTACCAATTGGTTTTTTTAAAGATGAAGATGTAGTAATACGCAACGCCACAATACAAGCACGTGTTACTCATGACCATCAAATTGCAGTCGATGCTGCTGTTTGCATTGCTCTTGCTGCACATGCAGGCTTGTACAGCAAAGCGACTCTTAAAACATTGCCGGAGTATCTTGCATCTCGAGGTTACAAGTTTAATGCTAATTGGCAAGGAAGAGTTCGTGCAGTGTCAGAAGATACTTTGGCCGCAGTAATGTCTAACCTAATGCAGCATTTTAGCTATGAAGCTTTGATAAAGTCAGCTGTTGATTTTGGAGGAGACACAGACAGTGTCGCGTCAATTTGCTGCGGAATAGCAAGTTGTTATGATGGTGTTGATAAAACTCTTCCAAATAAGCTCGTTACTAATTTTTCTAAGGACAACTTTGGATTAGATTACCTCAGAGATTTAGACATTCAACTTAAGAATAAGTTTTTGTGATTAACCTAACGTATTTACATAAACACTTTAAAAAATAGTAATCCCCCGAAAAACAATAAAAGCCAACTATATCCTGTGTTGGCTAGAACAACTGAGAATGGAACAATTACTTATTCAAAAATTGTTCATGTTAGTGGCGGCAGACCCAAATACCTCGTGGTAAGGCTGCCAGAGTGACTCAAATTAATGGTGGCTAATGTATGCGGGATTACCCAAATCGTGAAGGAAAATTAAAACAATTCTATGCGAATAGAATGAGCATGTTAGCGCATGATGAAAGTGTTATTGAATCGAAAATGCTTGGATCGCAACAGCTTGAATATGAACAATTGAAAAGAATATCAAATAGTTTAATAAACCGTGGGATAGAATTATCAATCTGTCAGTTTTCACTCGGTCATAGTATTGACACAATAAGAGAAACAGTAGAGCGGACTATCACTTACTATCTTAAAACAGACAATGAGTGGAGTAGCTATCCACATAGTGTATATACCTTAGTCAAACTTATTTCATTGGCTATTTTGGTTGATGTTAGTGATAAAACGTGGGCATTATTGGCTTAAAAATGGCAAATTAGCGGCAGTAATGGCCATATATTGGCAAAATTGTTGAGTTATCGTTCAAACAATGTACAGCTAGGCCAAGATGTGTGCGTTAATAATTTATTCGGTCAACTTTTGGCTATCTCAAATATTAGTGACGATTATGAATTTTTAGAAGAACTTAAAAAGTATTCTAAAAAATGGTACATCTATTATAAAGGCTTACATTGGTACAATAGCCACAATGATGATTATCATATAGGTTATTTTGGGTACTGGGCAGTAGAAGCTGCTGCTGTTGCAAAAATGCGTGGTATAAGCCTAAAAAACACTCATTTTGGTAAATATTTTCCTTATGGTTTTTTTGACCTACCAGAACAGTTACCGAAAGAAAAGGGCATTAAAAAAGAGCTTCAACAAAAAGAGCAGGCATTAAATACAGTCACTTACCCTGGCTTAACTCGACTAACTCTATCGCTTAATGATGCTTGGCTAAATGAGAGTGAACAACGCTTATCATTAATCACCCATGATGAAGGTTTGGAGTGTGCCAGTACAGTGTATCTAAGTGACGAAAATACTTTAGACTCATTTGCGTCAGGTAGGTATGAAGCATTAATAAAACATATGCCATGGTATAAACGGGTTGGAGTTGAAAATGAACGAAACCTCCCTATTGGCATTGTTAAAGAACAATTGATGCAAGGCGTTTGGAAGGGCGAAACTGAAGTCACTTCTTACTTGGTATACGCTTTAAAATTTGATAAATATTTCATGGGTTTAACGTTTACCTTTATGGAAAAAGATAAAACACACTGCTTACCTATAATAGAGCGTTTGCTAGAGTCGATTCGTTATGAATAGCACAATTATTTGAATTAAAGTTCAAGAGTCTCTGATAAATATGGGGTTATTCAGTTCAAATACGGACATTTATCCTGTGCGCTTTTGGCGAGGCTGCTAAACTTACCCGGTTTGCTGTTTCAATGATTGAAAACAACCCTCCCCATGGAATGGGCCAGTTTGTTGGGTATGATTAAAAAGGATAGGGGACACCCGTGATTGCACTTTTATTTGATATTGTTGGTATGACAGGTACGTTTTTAGTGGTTGGCGCGTTTTTTATGCTACAACTGGGTAAAGCCACGCCAACAGGGCTTTTATATAACATGATGAATTTATCTGGCGCTATTTTGTTGCTTATAAGTCTTTGTTATAACTTTAATTTAGCAAGTTTTGTGATTGAAATATTTTGGATCGCAGCCTCATTAATTGGTTTATATAAATACCTAAAAGCTAAGCAGATTTCAGCTGTAGCCTAAATTTATAAATTAATAGAGAAAAACTCTCACGCCGTCGCGTATTTGTATTAATATTGTAAATAGCACGTTACTTATGATGTGCTAACTCCAATGAAAAATATAGGTGTAAAGCGGCGTAATGATTTTGAAGCAAACAGCATGTCTTTTTTTGTGTGTTTATACAACTCCCTTATTGGCGAGCGAGGCTGAGGATTTATTTGCGCTTAGCTTTGAGGATTTACTTGACGTTCATGTCGATATTGCCTCAAAAACCTTAGAAACTCTCGCTTCAGCACCTTCAACCATCACAGTTTTTAATCGCCAAAAAATAGCCTCGCTTGGGGTGAATAATGCGTTTGAATTGATGAATTTTGTTCCTGGTATGCAATCTACTCGTGGTGATTGGGTAGGCGCTGTACCAAAAGATCACGCAAGAGGTGTTTACCTTGATAGCGGCAATATCTTAGTGATGATCAATGGTGAACGTTTAAATGAGTCATCATTTGGCAAAGCGTCAGTTTATATCCCTTATATACCTATAGAAATTATTGATAAAGTTGAGTTCATACGTGGCCCTGGGTCTGCTTTATATGGCAGTAATGCATTCTTAGGGGTGATGAATATAGTGACTAAAAGCCAAAATAATGAAATGTCGCTGGCTGTGGGAAATGTAGGTCAAACCGGCGCTGCATTCTCGGTTAGTCATCAAGTTAATCAGCAAACACATCTATTTGCTAATGGCGCGTATAACCAGAAAAGTGGTAAGCGTTATCCACAAGGGGTAAACGATCCACTGCAATCAGTTTACTTTGAAGCGGGTGTCGATATCAATAAACTGGCTTTGAGAGCGCGTTATAATCAGGTTGAACTGAATGAGTTTTTAAACCTTGGTGGTTATTCTGACAGTAATCAACATCGTAGTGAGAATACTTTCCTATCTGTAGGTTATGATTGGCTTGAAACTGATACACGTACTTTGGCTACAAAAATAGCGTATGCACATCATCAAATACAAAGTGCTGGATTAATCGCACCTGCAGTAGCCTTACCCAATGCCAGTTATGATTTTTTTATTGGTCCTGATTGGCATACGACGGATTTAACAGTCAGTGTAGAGGCCAGTCAGCAATTTAATAATGGTTGGTCAATTAATTCAGGCTTGCAATATAGCCACGCAGAGCAACATAAAGCGGACTTACGTGTTAATTATTTTGATATTAACAGCGGTGAAATTATTGTTGAAGATCCGTTTTATCAAGGGGGATTGTTACAATCAGTAATTATGCGCCATTTCAGAGTTTGCAATCTACCTTTGAAACCCGAAGTATTTATGGGCAAATCAAAGTGCCTTTTGCTAAGCAATTGACCTTATTTTTAGGGGCACGTTATGATGATGTTAAAGCGATAGACAGTAAATTATCGCCTCGCATTTCCGCAATCTACTCACCAACTCGCGCGCATACTTTTAAATTACAATACGGTGAATCGTTTCGCACTCCTGTGACGAATGAATTGTATTCAGATGATGATGTGACTAAGGGCAATCCAAACTTAAAGTCTGAATATGTTAAAACCACAGAGCTTGTTTGGCGCTACGAGGGACAAGATTGGCATATTAATTCGGTGCTTTTTTATAATCAACTTGTTGATTTTATTAATCTAGTGCCAAATTCAGCTGCCAATAATCAGTTTACCTTTGAAAATCAATTAGATGACATTAATCGTGGTGTTGAATTAGATAGCATGATCCACATTACTAGTGATTTATCAGTGGAAGCGACCTACAGCGAGTATTTTGATACGCCAATTAAGCCAACGTTTAAGCGCTTTGCTAGTGTGATTGCTAATTATCATCATCAGCAATGGGTGCTGAGCCTCAATAGTGTTTGGCGCGATGCCGTCAGTGGCCCGACAATGACAAGCGACTTTACTCAACCGGCTTACTTTTTGCTCGGCGGGGCTGTGAGTTGGCAATTTTCTGCACGCAGTGAAATTAGTTTTAAAGCCCATAATCTCTTAGATAAGCACTACCGTGTGTACGATCCAAGAGTCACAGATGGTGCTGTTGCTGGTGTCGGCAGTGAATACTCGTTACACTATCAAATCAAATTTTAAGTTTTAGGGACGCTCAGGTGTGCCCTTTGGTTGAACATGCTGCGTTTTCCCCGAAAAATATTAATCGCTGTTGCCATTTTAATCAGTGTATTGTTGCTTAGTTTTCTATTTGGCCGACACTATGATTTAAGTCAAGCAAAGCAGCAAGCTGAACTCCAAGTGGGTCAATTGCGTAATTATCTTGATACCGAACTCTCTCGTTTTGCAACTATTCCTCATTTAGTTACTGATAACCAGTTACTCACTGCATTTCTCAGTGATACTGATCAGCCCGTGCAGCCTATTAATAATTACTTGGCTGATATCCAACAAGCCAGTGGTGCATCAGACGTCTATGTACTTAATCGTGAAGGGGATGTTATTGCATCGAGCAATTGGCAACTTGATTACAGTTATATCGGTAATAACTTTGCATTTCGTCCGTATTTTTCTCAGGCATTGGCGGGTAACAAAATTGCCTATTTTGCTCTTGGTTTACGATCTAAAGAGCGTGGCATTTATTTTTCTGAACCGATTTATCGCGATGGCCAAGTAATAGGTGTGGTCACCTTAAAAGTGAATGTATCTAAGTTTGAAACTGATCGACAATTACTGAATGCGTCCCACGCTAGCCATTTTTATTTAAGCTTAGACGATAATATTATTGCTATGTCCGATAGCCCATCATGGCGACTCAATTCGTTGCATAGCCTCACAGCAGCAGATTATCAACACTTTACGACAAGCCGACGCTACCTAGAGTATGTACCAAAAGTTATCACTGCTGAGCACATTACTAGCCAAGGGATGCCCCTGTTATACGTTAATGATGCGAATAAACGCAGTAAATATGTGCCTGCAAGTGCGCCGATTGAGCGACTTAATGCAAAAATAACTGTGCTTGTTGATATATCGTCGGTGAATATTAATCAACTAGGACGATTGTTTTGGTTGAGTGTGATTTATGCTGGGGGGTTAATGCTTTTTTACAGTTTAATGGCACGTTTTGCCGGCTATAAAAAATTACTTTTTTCTCGTCATAGCCTTGAGCAAGAAGTTATAGAGCGCACTCATGCACTCGAAAAAGCACAAACAGCGCTGGTGCAAACAGCCAAATTGGCCACCATAGGTCAACTTAGTGCTGGTATCAATCATGAGATTAACCAACCCTTGAGTGCTATGAGTACGTATTTGGTTAGTGCTAAGCGCTTGATTGCCAAAGGTGATATTGCAAAGGCCGCTGAAAATATTGTTATTGTGCAATCGCTGATCGAACGAGTACATAAAATTGTTGGACAATTAAAGCACTTTAGCAAACCAGCACAAACACAGTTAAGGGAGCAAAGCTTAAGCCAGCTACTTAAAAATGCCATGGTGATCGCCTCCGCGCAATTAAAGCAGGATGATGTCAACGTTAACGCCGCTGATATTGCTGACACTGTAAAAGTATGGGTTGATGGCATTAAATTTGAGCAAGTATTAGTGAATGTGATCACCAATGCCAGCCAAGCAATGGCTGACAGCACAGTGCGAGAGCTGAGTTTTGAGATAGAGCAGTTTGACGACCGCGTTAAGCTGTCTATTTTGGATACTGGGCCTGGTATCGAGTTACATGCGCTTGGGACTATTTTTGAGCCTTTTTATAGCACTAAATCAACTAATGGCCTTGGCTTAGGGCTATCTATTTCTAAGCAAATTATTAATTCATTTAATGGCTGTTTAAGTGCGCATAATCGCCCTGGCGGTGGTGCTCAATTCATTATTACCTTAGCAAGTACTAAAGGAGCGTTATGAATACGTTAGCAACTGATTGTAAACAGGTCATTGTTATTGATGACGAAGCGATGATCCGCGATTCACTTGACCAATTGCTGACACTCGAAGGCTATCAAGTACAGTGTTTTAGCGATCCAATGAGTGCTTTATCAAAACTTAATCGTCGTTTTAACGGGGTGGTGCTCAGTGATATTAATATGCCGAAAATGGATGGACTGGCTTTTTTAGAACAAGTTCAAGCATTTGATAGCGAATTACCGGTGATCTTTCTGACTGGATTTGCTGATGTATCAGTGGCTGTTAAAGCAATGCAATTAGGGGCTTACGACTTATTTGAAAAACCTCTCACTGAGCAGTTATTAGATTGCATTGCCAGAGCGTGCGATAAGCGTGCCTTGGTAATGGAAAACCGTGCTTTAAAATTAGCGGTAGAAAAAACGTCAGCCCCAGGTGTGCGGATCTTAGGGGAAACCGTGCAAATGCAGCAAATGATGCATCTGCTCAATGCGGTGATCGACACTCCCGCAGATGTGATGATTGAAGGTGAAACTGGCACCGGTAAAGAGTTAGTTGCACGCTTTTTACACGATCAAAGCAGTCGTTCAAACTGTAATTTTGTGGCAATTAACTGTGGTGCCATACCAGAGCAACTGATTGAAAGTGAACTATTTGGTGCGGCCAGTGGCGCGTTTACAGGGGCAACACACAGTCGCCAAGGTAAGTTTGAGTTTGCTCAAGGTGGTACGGTGTTTTTAGATGAGATAGAAAGCACACCGGCATCATTACAAGTAAAGTTACTTCGCGTTTTAGAAGAGCGAAAAGTGACCCCCGTCGGCGCTAATACCGCGGTTGACTTAGACATACGTATCGTTGCGGCAACCAAAGTTGATTTATTATCCTTGGTCGAAAAAGGGGACTTCAGAGCTGACTTATATTATCGACTCAATTTAGTGAGGGTAAGTATTCCGGCATTGCGTGATAGGAAAGCTGATATTCCTTTATTATTCAAACATTTTAGCTCTATTGCCGCGACTCGTTTTCATAAACCTCCGGCTCCTCTAAGTAGCGATATATTACAGCGTTTACTTAGTTACCAGTGGCCAGGTAATGTCAGAGAGCTTAGAAACCAAGCTGAACGAGCGGTGCTGCTGGGTGCTGAATTAGCGTTCGCCAATACCGAAAATAATAATGGCAGTGAGTTATCGCCCGATCTGAGTTTGGCGGAAAAAGTGTGCTTTTATGAGCAATCTTTAATCGAAGAAGCCCTTGAGCGCCACCAAGGTAGTATTAAAGAAACTATGAATACCTTACAGATTGCTCGTAAAACCTTGTATGACAAAATGAGTAAATATGGCCTCAATCGTGACATGTTTATTGATTAACCAGAGCTTTGCTTAAGTGATTTACCTGCTCAGCTTAATTTGATGGGTGGAAACAGTGACACAGACGCTTTGATAGTGTGTGGGATCCCGCACACTTTATTGTAAGTATAATTTAATTTTAAATTTAACTATCTGAATATATTAAACTTTACTTTTTTATAAGCAGTTGGCAGTAAACTTGCGTTTATTAGCGGGAACAACAAATGATCCTAACAATAAGGGCACACAATGATAATAATAGACAAAAAGCTAACCCCTGTTTTTGTAGCAACGAGTTTTGCAGCAGCTTGCTTTGGACAAAGTGTTCATGCTGCAGAGTATGACATTTATGGTAAAGCTGAAGTACAAATTGCTAATACTGACAACGGTGTAATGCGCTATGCTAAAAAAGGAACGCAAATCGATGCGCCTTTTTCACGCATTGGTGTGAAAGGGCAACATGTACTCACTGACTCGTTAAAAGCGGTATTTAAATACGAAGTGCAAGTAAAGGGCTTTGAGCACGATGATACCGATGAGCCATTTAGTGCCCGTAATACATATTTAGGTTTAGCGGGAAATTTTGGTGAAGTTGTAGTTGGTCGAAACGATACACGCTTTAAGTATTCAGAAGGTAAAGTTGATAACTTCAATGAAACTCAAGCCGATATTGCTCAATTACTACCGGGTCAAGATCGCCTTGGTGATACCATAACGTATAGTTCAAAATCATATGCGGGTGCTCAGCTATCACTTACCTATGCTTTGAAGGATGACAGTGCCAATAATGAAGCCGGTTATGCCGCTACGTTAATTTATGGTGACCGTGGTTTAAAAAATAAAAATTATTATGTGGCGATCAGCCATATTGATTCACTCAATAATATCAACGCCAGTCGCATCGTTGGCGCGTGGCAAAAAAATGATTTACAACTAGGTGCTATTTACCAGCACAGTGAGTCAGTAGATGGTACTAAATCAGGAAACGGCTATGTGTTGAGTGCCAGTTATACCATTGACAAATGGCAGCCAAAACTACAATTTGCCAGTGATGACTCAACTATTCGCCAAAGTACTAAGGGCAGCCAGTGGACTGCAGGTGTGGATTATTTATTTGATAAACAAACTACCGCGTACTTATTCTATACTGACTTAGATTTGCAACAGCAAACGGATAGTAGCTTAGCCCTTGGCTTAAAGTATAAATTTTAAAGGGGTTGAATATGAGCACACAAACTTTAGACGATAAACCTGAAAAAAATCCAATGATACAGATCTTGCTGCTGTTATTGGGCCCTGCGGTCATGTTACTTACGTGTTTGATCGATCCTCCTGCTGGCATGAGTACCGCTGCTCTTCGTACTTCAGGATTAGCATTTTGGATGGCATCATGGTGGGTGAGTGAAGTAGTTCCTATCCCAGCTACGGCGCTATTGCCGTTGGTATTTTCTCCGTTGGCTGACATTGCTGCGATAAAAAGTGTCGCTGCACCGTATGCGCACCCCTTAATATTTTTGTTTTTAGGTGGCTTTTTAATTTCCATTGCGATGGAACGTTGGGGCTTACACAAGCGCATTGCTTTACGTACTATGCTCTACGCGGGCTCAAAACCGAGTTTGCAGATATTAGCGATGATGTTAGTAACGGCATTCTTATCAATGTGGATGTCAAATACTGCAACAGCAGTGATGATGTTACCTATTGCTATGTCTATCACCCATTTAGTGCAAAAATCTAATCCAAATAATAATGGTTTTGGTAAAGCACTGTTACTTTCTATTGCTTATGGTGCCAGCATTGGCGGCATTGCAACATTAATTGGTACGCCACCGAATGCATTGATGGCCGCTTATTTATCAGATAGTTATAAAATTGAAATTGGTTTTGCGCAATGGATGATGGTGGGTGTGCCATTGTCACTGACTATGTTGATCATCTGTTGGTTGTGGCTGACCAAGTTTGCTTACAAAGTTGATAAAACGGATGAAAAATCTAAAAAAGTCGACACCAAGTCACTATTTAGCTCGCAGTTAAAAGGTCTTGGCACCATGCAACGCGCTGAGAAAGGGGTGTTATGTGTGTTTTTATTTGCAGCTGTGTGCTGGATATTTAGACCTCTGATCGCTGATTTTTCTGGTTTAAAAATATCGGATACCGGTATTGCCATTGCTGCTGCATTATTATTATTTGTTTTGCCTGCTAATAAAGGCAGTGATGAACGTATTCTTGATTGGCAAAGTGCGGCTGGAGTTCCTTGGGGAGTGTTATTGTTGTTTGGTGGTGGCTTAACCCTAGCGGCACAAATAAAGTCATCAGGTTTGGCTGAATACATAGCTCATATGATTGAAGGCGTCAGCGCCATTCCATTAGTATTGAGTGTATTAGCAATTGCAACCTTAATCACTTTCTTAACTGAGATCACCAGTAATACAGCAACCGCAGCTGGATTTTTACCACTACTTGGCCCTGTCGCTGAGTCAGTCACAGGTTCGCCATTGGTCTGGGTTATTCCTGCGGCTATAGCCTGTAGTTGTGCGTTTATGATGCCTGTAGCGACCCCGCCTAATGCCATTGTGTTTGGCTCTGGGCAAATTCAAATGCGGGATATGATTAAAGCCGGCTTTGCATTAAATATTGTTGCAATTGCGCTGATCACATTTGTCACTATGACCCTTGCTGCATCGGTATTTAATTTTTAAGTAATTCAAAGTTACCCAACCGGAGCGCTATTCGTTTGTTGATAGCGCTCTATATTGCCCCTGCTAAGAAACAAAGTTATAGTGGTTAAATCTTTATTTTGTTTATGAGTATGCTTTTGTCTGACACTGGCACTGTATATAACCCTGAGCTAAAAGCGCAATTTAATGAAATGCAGCTGCATTTTGATGCCCAGCCATATTTAGCATTATCACAGCGGATCCGTTTATTAAAATCTTTAAAACGTGAACTGTTGGCATTAGAGGCTGAATTGGTAGCTGCAAGCTCGAAAGACTTTGGCTTTCGCACTGCTTTTGATACGATTTTGGGTGATATACTGCCTACGATCAAAACGATCAGCCACACCATCAAGCATTTACCTAAATGGGCAAAAAATTCACCACGAAAAGCGGGTTTGAGCCTAGCGCCATCAAAAGTTGCTGTGAGCTATCAACCCAAAGGAGTAGTGGGAATAATTTCTCCATGGAATTACCCAATTCAATTATCAATCGTGCCGGTGATAACCGCAATTGCCGCAGGTAATCGGGTATTATTAAAGGTCAGTGAATTTACTCCGCACACCAATCAAGTAATCAAAAAACTATTTATCGGCGAGCTTAGCGAACATTGCGCAGTGATCGAAGGTGAAGCGCAATTAAGTCAACAGTTTAGCTGTTTGCCATTCGCACACTTATTTTTTACCGGCTCTACAGCTGTAGGGCGCCATGTTATGGCCGCTGCGAGTAAAAACCTTACCCCAGTAACTCTTGAGTTAGGTGGCAAATCGCCCGTTATCATTACCGCGCAAGCGGATATAGATAAGGCGGCTAAAGCTATTTTATTTGGTAAAATGACCAATGCAGGGCAAATTTGTGTTGCCCCCGATTATGTTTTAGTGCCGGAAAACTTACAGCATCAGTTAGTCAGAAGTCTCTGTAGCTTATATAAAAAACATTATAACTTAGGTGTCGAGGGTAAAAATTTAACCTCGGTTATTAATCACCACCATTTTCAGCGTTTAACCGATTTATTGGCAGATGCACAGCAACAGGGCGCACAGATAATTAAGCCGTTAGATGAAAACCAAAGCGACGAACATAAGCATCGTCTTGGTTTGCACATTGTGACTGATGTGAATGACAATATGAAGTTGATGCAAGAAGAACTGTTTGGACCAATTCTTGCGATTGTCAGTTATCAAGCTTTACCTCAGGCGATTGCATACATAAATCAACGTCCTCAGCCGTTAGCTTTGTACATAATGGGGCAAGATAAACAAATCAATGAAGGTATTCAACAGCAAACACAAAGTGGTACCTTCGCAATAAATGACACCTTAATGCAGGTGACTGCTGATGATGCGCCATTTGGTGGCTTAGGTCCTTCTGGGATGGGAAACTATCACGGTATAGAAGGCTTTTTAACCTTTAGCCATGCACGTAATACATTGAAAACGAGTGGTTTTAATCCTAAATTAGGATTGTTGTTGGCGCAAAATAAGATATTGATTAAAATACTTAAATGGTTGTACTTGCGGCCATAAATTGGCGTTAAGTACAATCCAATAGCGTTTTAACTGGCAGTTAAAACATCCGATCTTCGCCCGCATACAGCCCAGCTTGGATTTTTTCATACAATGCATCAGCTTTTTCTTTGGCTTCTGCAATTTGCGCAGGCATCAGCTTGCGCTCATCTAGCTTGCGACTGTGACTGGCATCTAAATTACCATTATACTCAGCAACAGTGTTCCAGATGTATGATTTTTCGATGTTTTTTTCGACTCCATGGCCTTCGAAATACATCAGCGCCATATTAAACTGTGCTAGCGTATAATTATTACCAGCGGCTTTTTCATACCATTTAATAGCTTCTTTATAATCTTGCGCAACGCCATCGCCGTTGGCGTACATCACACCCAAGTTAAACTGAGCAGCAGGTAAGTTTTTTGCCGCGGCTTGCTTAAAGAGTGAAACTGACATTTGTTTATCAAGTTTAACGCCTTTACCTTCTTGGTAAAGTACAGCTAATGCAAACATTGAGTCGACGTGGTTCTTTTTAACGCCTTGCTGGTAAAGTTCAGCAGCTTTGTGATAGTCGCGCGTTACGCCGTGGCCACCTTCATATAGCTGCCCTAGCTCGTAAATTCCTGGTGCAAAGCCTTTTTCTGCAAGGTAGTTAAACTCTCTAAGTGCATCTTCAAATTGACCTTCATTGGCTGCGCGGATCCCTTCTTCAAGTCCCGCATGAGCAACACCACAGATGCTAAGTGCACCGACCATCAACAATATCTTAAACTTCGGCTGCCACATGACAATACCTCCAATTAGCGTGTTACTGTTTAATTTTAGTCCCAACAACCACAATTGCCCAGCTTCGCACTATAAATGATAAAACTTAGACATAAGATACAGATATTACAGAAAATTTAAAGGAATAAAAAAAGCCCCTGATGGGGCTTTTTGGGTCATATCAACCGTCACCGATATGAACAATGTAGCAAGTGAGTGTGATCTTTTAATTATATTACTTGGGTCGAGTAAGTAATATGCTCGAAGC
Source organism: Pseudoalteromonas sp. B160 (assembly GCF_037162485.1). Classification (NCBI taxonomy): domain Bacteria; kingdom Pseudomonadati; phylum Pseudomonadota; class Gammaproteobacteria; order Alteromonadales; family Pseudoalteromonadaceae; genus Pseudoalteromonas; species Pseudoalteromonas sp. B160. Next base: position 517,323 of record NZ_JARLUX010000002.1, read on the forward strand.
GTCACCATCTTCATCAACAACTTTGTACTAAAGGGGCCCAGCATCCTTACTGGTCGATCTTCCCTAGGGCACTGAGGTCGGTACGTTCAATTCTTACAAGAAGCGCAAACGTGTCGTGTTGGCTGCTTGGTGTTGATGCGATCGATTATTACTTGTATTTGAATGTGCGTCAATAGCTAAATGATAATTATTTCCATTTGTTCGGTTTTATTTTAATCCCCTCATTTACATAATGCGCTAAGTTGATTAACGTAGTGCTATAAAGAACCGTAAGAAAAATAAAAATGTCTATAAAAAACATGTGCTTGAATTATAAATCCGCAGTAGTTGGTGTGTTTCTATTAGCTCTGACTGGATGCTCAGCTACATTTACCTACAATAATATAGGCTGGTTATCGGCGTTTTGGATTGATGACTACGTTGATTTATCGAAGCAGCAAAGCAAACAAGCTAAAGACTTAATTAAGAAAAGTCGGGATTGGCATCGTAAGACGCAATTACCTTTGTATCGACAGGATCTGTTGGCATTACAAAAGCTACTTGATGAAGACCCTTCAGAGCAAGCATTATTAACGTATTTTCAAGGCTTTAAAACACATTGGCAATCGTTAGTTATGTATGTAAGAGACGATCTTATTGAACTTGCTATTGGTTTATCCACGGAGCAAAGAGAAGAATTTGTTGCTGCCATTGCAGAGGATATAACAACAGAAAGTGACGAGTATAATGAACAAACCCCAACACAGCGTGAGCAAGATCGCCTTGAACGTCAGTTAGATACTTATAAACAGTGGCTTGGTAAACTGAGTGAACAACAAGTGTCTTTGATCACCCAAGCGAACAGCGAATTTCAAGCAACATTTTTATTAAGGCAAGCTTACAAGCAAACTCGGCTGGATAAACTCAAACAGGTATTTTTTGATAGCCAACTTAGCCGCGATCAGTTTATTAGCCAATTATCAGCTGTCATTACTGAGCGAGAGGTGTTTATGAGTGACGAATTAATTCGCTTAGATGCTGAAAATTCAAAGCGCTATGCGCGTTTACTTGTGAGTTTAAGAGCCACGTTGACAGCAAAACAGCGCCAGCATGCTAATGCTGAGTTCTCCGATATGTTAGAAGATATAGAACAATTAATTAATGATGAATAGGCTGTTAGTTGCTAAGATCTTAATTTTAAAAATTTTTTATAAAAATGAATATATCAAAAACAAATAGAGCTTGTACTCTTTCAATTAACCGTTAGACTGACTTTTTTTCGTTCGAATTAAAGTTAATCAATGGATATCGCAGCCTTAGATAGCGCTCAAGTATTACGTGAAAATTTACTGAAATGGATTTGTTTCTGTTTCGGAATTTTAGCGAGTGTTTTTACCTATTTTAATCTTTTTATTAATGACTTTTACTCATTAGGGATTTTAGAAGGGGTTTTTGCTATTTATTGTTTTTATACTTTTAACTATGCTCGGACACGAAAATTTCAGACTTGGCAGCCGTTATTATTGTGCCTTTGTATTATGCTATTAGTAATCTTGGGCACTTACCTTGCTGTTGTTAAGAGTGGCCTGTTCGTCTGGACTTTTACTTTACCTATATTATTTTATTTATTGTTAGGTTGTAAGTGTGGTTTTTACCTATCGTTGTTATTAGTGTGTGTACAAACGGCTGTGTTTATTAGTAAACCCTCCTTAGCACCATTTTCAGAGCTTAACCTGTACCTAAATATGAGTTTTAGCTATGTGATAGTTTGGGTTACTGCGCATATTTTTGAAGCGAGCCGAGCACAATTTTCAGAGCGACTAGAAAACCTTGCCTTGTTAGATCCGCTGACAAACACCGGCAACCGTTTAGCAATGAACCATTACTTTGAAGTTGAGTTGGTAGACAAAATTAATTTATTTATTATGGTGCTAGATCTTGATTACTTTAAAAAAGTAAATGACGAATTTGGTCATGATGTGGGCGATCAAGTTCTGGTTGAAATTGCCACTATATTAAGAGAAACACTTAACAAGGGGCGAGTTTTTCGTACTGGCGGCGAAGAGTTTGCACTGTTCATTCCTGATTCAAATCAACAAGAGTCTTATCAAATTGCTGAAAATATCAGAGTCGGTTTGCAAAGTACGGCTATCAATGTTGGTGCGCGTGAAATAAGTTTAACAGCAAGTATCGGTTTAGCTGCTTATCGTGATGGCGATAGCCTAAAACAAGCGATTAAAGCAGCAGATGAGCAACTTTATTATGCAAAAAAACATGGTCGAAACAATGTTTATTTTGACTCGCAGAAATACTCAGCAAAACTAGAACAGGTTTCTTAACCTAGATACATGTGCTCGAAACCGGGAATGTTACTTTCCCAAAGTGGTGTTTCTTTACCTAAGTGATCACGTATCGCATCAAAAAATAATCGTGTTCTTACAGGTAAATCACGGTGTGGATATACCGCGTACATCGCACTGTATTCTTGTAATTTGATGTCTGTTAATAAGGGCACTAAACGTCCTTGCTTTATTTCATCATTAATAATAAATGCTGGCGCGAGCACATAGGTTGTTCCAGAAAGCGTTTTATTGAGCAGTACCTCGGCATCATTGGCTCTAAACACACTCTTAATTTTTTGCTCTTGCGGTAGACCATATTGATCTACATAACGAATACCCTCAACGCGCAACGAAGTGCTGGAATAACTGGCTGCGGGTAAATCAATTAAGTCCTCTATTTTACTTGGCAATCCATACGTTTGAATGAACTCAGGTGCGGCTAATATTAGTAATCTATTGCGCGCAATTTTACGTGCGATCAGTGATGAGTCTTTTGGCTCACCGACCCGAAAAGCAAGATCAAAGCCTTCAGATACCAGATCAACTAACTTATCATCGAGTCTTAGTTCAACTTCTACTTGCGGGAAGCGTTTTTGAAAATCATTAATCACAGGTTGTAGATAACGCCTGCCGATAATGGTTGATGAAGTGATTTTTAATACACCGCGTGGCTCTTGGTGATAATTCTCGGCTAAACGTACAGTTTCACCTAGTAGTTGCCTCAACTCACTGGCCTTTTTAATCATTTCGGCCCCTGCAGCTGTCAGTGAAAATGAGCGGGTGGTGCGGTTCAGTAAACGTACTCCTAAATCATCTTCGAGACGACTTATTTGTTTTGAGATCACTGAACGATCAATATTACGGGTTTCTGCTGCTTTAGCGAATGAGCCTCGCTCAACGACTTCTAACAACATCAATAAGCGACTTGTGGTATCCATTAATTACTCACCAATATTTAATTGATGCCATATTGGCATTAATGAATTTAAAAATCTATGGTTTTTGTCCACAAAAATGTTCCGTAACATAGAAAAATACACTAAATGGAGCGTCGTCATGAACAAACACTTAATAGCTATTGCAGTTTTAGGGGCATCACTTGCCCTCACCGGTTGTGCAGAAGAGCCTGCTCAACAGAGCAATCAACCACATCTTCAACCAATAGATGTTGCCTCAGTGATCATTAAGCCAGTGCAAAACTGGCACACCTACACTACGCGTTTAGAAGCGCCGGAAGAAGTATCACTTATGCCACGTGTTGCCGGAGTTATTGAGCATATTGCGTTTAATGAGGGCGACGAGGTTAAACAGGGTGACTTACTGTTTAAACTTGACGCTCGCCCATATGCTGCGGTTGTAGCAAGTTTAGAGGCACAAGTAGTCAGTGCTGAAGCCGCTTTATCGCAAGCGCAAAGTGAAGCTAAAAGAGCGGTGCGATTAACCGAGCGAAAAGCGATTTCAACAGAGCAAGCGGAATCACGTACCTCAACGTTACGCCAACGTGAAGCACAACTTGCGGCCTTAAAAGCCCAGCTAATTGCAGCTAATTTAGATTTAGAATTTACAGATATACGTTCACCCATTGATGGTGTGATCTCGCGTGCAAATATTACCAAAGGTAATAATGTGCTTGCAGGGCAAAGTGTACTGACTTCAATCGTATCAAATCAAACTATGTATGCTTACTTTGATGTTGATGAACGTACTTGGAATAGTTCATTTGATGAAGTAACCGCCGCTGCTCATCAGCAAGTAGTCATGCAAAAAGTGGGTCAAAATGGCTTTGCACACACCGGTTATATCGACTTTATTGATAATCAAATCAATGCAGCAACAGGTACTTTGCGAGTTCGTGCACGATTTGATGAAAATACCGCCTTACGCGCCGGTTCATTTGCACGTATTAAGTTAGCGGCCAATGACGTTACAGAGCAAGTTATTGTGCCTGATAGAGCAATTGGCACCGATTTGAAAAATCGCTTTGTGCTCACTGTAGGTGAAGGCAATATTCTTGAATATAAACTGGTTACAACCGGTGAGCGCTATGGCAGTTTTCGCGCTATTACCTCGGGCTTAAAAGCTGGCGATGTGATTGCGGTTAATGGTCCTGCGCGTGTTGGACCTGGCATGCCGATTTCACCTAATACAGTGACCCTAGACACCACCGGTGTTGCTTTTACGTTATCGCCAACGGCGCAGCACACACTTATGGCTAAGAAGTAGGACGAATAATGAAATTTTCTCACTTTTTTATTCAACGACCGATATTTGCAGCCATGCTGTCATTGGTGATTTTAATTGCCGGTGGTATTTCGTTGTTTCAACTGCCGGTCAGTGAGTATCCTGAAGTTGTTCCGCCGACAGTTGTGGTAACTGCGAACTACCCAGGAGCAAATCCAACCGTAATAGCACAAACTGTGGCCACTCCATTGGAGCAAGAGATCAATGGTACTGAAAACATGTTGTATATGTTTTCCCAGGCGACCAGTGATGGGCGTATGACACTGACGGTAACGTTTTCATTGGGAACGGATTTAGATCGTGCGCAAGTACAAGTACAAAATCGGGTTAACAGTGCTTTGCCGCGACTACCACAAGAAGTGCAGCGCTTAGGCGTCGTCGCTGAAAAATCATCACCGGATCTAACCATGGTGGTGCACTTATTCTCACCGGAAAAAACACATGATACAGCGTATCTATCTAATTACGCTGACTTATATGTGAAAGACCAAATTGCACGTTTGAGTGGCGTAGGCGATGTAAAATTATTTGGTGGTGGTCAATATTCAATGCGAGTGTGGCTTAATCCCGATGCATTAGCGGCACGAGAATTAACCGCAATGGACGTCGTCAACGCATTGCGTGCGCAAAACCAACAAGTTGCAGCGGGTAGCTTAGGTGCACAACCTGCTTCAACAGACAGTCAATTTCAAATATTGTTAAATGTAAAAGGACGCTTAAACAGTATTGAAGAGTTTCAGCAAGTGATCATTAAAGTGGGTGAACAAGGTCAATTAACACGTCTAAGCGATGTTGCACGTGTCGATTTAGGCCAAAATACTTACTCACTTAGAGCTGAACTTGATAATCAACCAGCACTGGCGATGCCGATATTTCAACGTCCTGGCTCTAATGCGATTGAGCTTTCAGATCAAGTACGCGAAACCATGGCGCGTTTATCGAAAGATTTTCCAGCTGGTGTTGAGTACGACATTGTCTACGACCCTACGGTATTTGTTCGCGGCTCGATTGATGCGGTGATCAAAACGTTACTTGAAGCTATCGCGTTAGTGGTAATTGTAGTGGTGTTATTTTTACAAACCTGGCGTGCTTCGATTATTCCGCTTATAGCTGTGCCAGTTTCACTAATTGGTACTTTTGCGGTTATGCAGTGGTTAGGGGTCTCGATCAATACGCTGTCGTTATTTGGTTTAGTACTTGCCATAGGTATTGTGGTCGATGATGCTATTGTGGTGGTCGAAAACGTTGAACGTAACATTGAACAAGGTTTATCACCTCTGGAAGCAACGCGCGTGGCGATGACTGAAGTGACAGGGCCTATAATCGCGATTGCGTTAGTGTTGTGTGCAGTGTTTATTCCTACCGCGTTTATTAGTGGTTTATCAGGTCAATTTTATAAACAGTTTGCGTTAACTATTACTATTTCAACGGTTATCTCAGCATTTAACTCATTAACTTTATCACCGGCGTTGGCGGCACTATTACTTAAAAGCCATGATGCTAAACCGGATGCGCTGACGCGTTTATTAAATCGTTTATTTGGTCGCTGGTTATTTGCACCCTTTAATCGAGTATTTGACCGTGGCGCCAAAGGCTATCAAAAGCTGGTACAAAAACTAATGCGCATGAGCGTGGTAGTGGTGATTGCATACGTGGTTTTATTAGGCGGAACAATTAAGCTATTTGATGCCGTGCCGGGTGGTTTTATTCCTGCACAAGATAAGCAGTATTTAGTTGCGATAGCACAATTACCTGATGCAGCGAGTTTAGACCGTACTCAAGATGTGGTTAGGCAAATGCAAGAAATTGCACTGCAAGTACCTGGTGTTGCAAACACAGTTGCCTTTCCTGGCTTGTCGGTAAATGGTTTTACTAACAGTCCTAATAGCGCCATTGTATTTACACCGCTAGAAGCCTTTAGTGAGCGAAGCGATCCGAGTAAATCGGCGATGGCTATTGCGGCACAGTTAAACCAGCGTTTTAGTGCCATTGATGAAGCATTTGTGGCTGTATTCCCACCGCCGCCAATTCAAGGTTTAGGCACCACGGGTGGGTTTAAACTGCAAATTGAAGATCGCGGTAATAAAGGCTTTGAAACACTATTTAACAGTTTGCAAACGGTGATTACTAAAGCTCAGCAAGATCCTGCGTTAATGGGGCTCTATTCAAGTTTTAGAATTCAAGTACCACAAATGGATATTGATATCGACCGAGAGCAAGCGCTTATTCAAGGTATTCCATTGGATGAAGTATTTAATGCGTTGCAAGTGTATTTGGGCTCAATGTACGTTAATGACTTTAATTTATTTGGCCGTACGTACCAAGTTAATGCCCAAGCTGATGCTGATTTCCGCCTTGATCCAGAACAAATATTGAATCTAAAAGTGCGCAATAACCAAGGGAATATGGTGCCATTGGGCTCGGTATTAACGGCAACGCCTACAACAGGTCCTGATCGAGTGATGCATTACAATGGTTACCCAAGTGCAGAGCTTAATGGTAGTCCAGCGCCTGGTTACAGTTCAGATCAAGCACAGCAGGCAATTGAGCTGATCTTGGCTGATAATTTACCTACGGGTATTGAGTACGAATGGACCGAAGTTACTTTTCAGCAAATTCTTGCGGGTAATACCATGGTCTACGTATTCCCATTAGTGGTGTTATTAGTGTTCATGGTATTGGCTGCGCAGTATGAAAGCTTACGTCTCCCACTGGCTATTATTCTTATTGTACCAATGACAATATTCTCAGCATTAATGGGTGTATGGTTGGTTGGCGCTGATAATAATATTTTCACGCAAATAGCATTGATTGTATTGGTTGCCTTGGCTTCTAAAAATGCCATTTTAATGGTGGAGTTTGCACGCGATAAAAATAACCATGGGTTGAGTCATTTTGACGCTATTTTAGAAGCTTGTCGGATGCGTTTACGACCTATCTTAATGACGTCAATTGCCTTTACTGCGGGTGTCATTCCCTTAGTATTAGCAACGGGAGCTGGAGCAGAAATGCGCCATGCAATGGGCAACGCAGTGTTCTCGGGTATGATTGGTGTAACCGTGTTTGGTTTATTATTTACCCCTGTATTTTATATTTTGGTAACTAAAACCCGTAAAGTGACTACGCAGGAGCAAATTAATGAGTAAGTATAAGTTAACCGCTCTTGTTGTGGCGGGTTTATTAAGTGGCTGCGCCAGTAAAATTGATGAGCAGCAACAGCAAAATCAGCTACAAGAATTTGTTGCAACAACACAAATCGCAGCACAATTACAAGGTCAAGATGAGCTTAACTGGTGGCAACAATTAAATTCAACCCAGTTAAATAATCTTGTGATCAGTGCGCGCGCTAATAATCATGATTTGCACACTAGTCAGTTGCAGTTACAAAGCGCGCTTGCTCGTTTAGGTGGGCAAAAAGCACAGTATCTTCCCCAAGGTGCAGTGGCAGTTGATGCCACTCGCTCAAGTACTGGTAACGTTAACACGCGTCAATCGGAAGCCAATGTTAACCTTGATTGGCAACTTGATTTATTTGGTAAAGTAACTGCGCTTGTTGATGCTGCGAATGCAGGGGCAATGAGTCAAGCGGAACAATTGCGCGCTTTGCATATTGAAGTTGTTACCTCTGTGGTAAAAGGGTTTGTCAGTTTTCAAGGTAATAAGCAAAAACAGCAGATCATTAACCTACAAATTGAAGCATTAGAGCAAAGTATTGCGGTTCTGCGGGCTCGCGTTGAGGAAGGGGTCGCTAATGAGCTTGATTTAAATCGAACCTTAGCACAATTGAAGCAGCAGCAAGCTTTGTTGCCAGATATTGAATACGCGCAATTTCGTGATCTAGCAACGCTTGCGACGTTAACAGGGCAGTTACCTGCTGATCTAACCTTAGTTGATGAGCAAGCGCTGTTTGAGCATGCATTTACTGTAAGTTTAGCCACCCCAAGTGATGCCATTGCACTGCGTCCTGATATTAGCCAAGCATTATTTGAATTTAGCCAAGCTAATTCATTAAGCGTGGCTGCGAGTAAAGCATTATTACCTGATATCAGTTTAACGGCGTTTGCAGGTGTATTGAGCTTAGATAACAACCAGCTTTCTGACACTACGCAGCAATGGCAAGTTGCCCCACGCATTCAGTGGTCATTATTGAGCTACCCTGCGTTATTGGCGCAACGTGATGCTCAGCAATATCTCAGTGAAGCCGCTTACAGCCAATATCAACAAGTGGTGTTGGAGGCATTAGCGCAGAGTGAACTTTCACTTGCAGTTATTAGTCAAACAAACTCAACAACTAGGCTATGCCAAAGCACGTTATGAGTTTGCTAATAATGCCTTTTTACAAGCGCAGGCGATGTACCAAGAAGGGCAAATACCTTACTTAGAGTTGTTAGATGCGCGACAGGATGTTTTAATAGCGCAGGAAAATGCAATTGACTCAACGATTTCATCATTACTTGCTAAAGTAGACACTTACCAAGTATTTAATGGTCGTTGGAGTTATGCGTTAGTTAATTAAGTTAAGTTGAGTTTTTGATGCCACATACTGATCTTTTATCAACAATCCCCGCGACAATGCGTGCGATTGCGTTACTTGAACCTAATGAACAGATTAATTTATCTGAGCTTGAATTGCCGGTGCCTGATGTTGTAGACAACGAATTGTTGATAAAGGTTGAGTATGTTGCGTTGAATCCGGTTGATGCGTATTTTGCTAAACAAGGTTTTTGTAAATGGCACTATCCTCATACCCTAGGCCTTGATGCTGTAGGGGTGGTGGTAAAAGCCACTAAAGGGGTATTTCCAAGTGTCGGTACTCGGGTTATGTGGCATGGTAATGTTGGCGACCAAGGGGTGTTATCACAATACGCTAAAGTGCCTAACTTTGCTGTATCGCAAATTCCTGATAGCGTTACGTTACAGCAAGCCGCGACATTACCCTGCGCAGGGATGTCGGCATTAATAGCTCTTGATAAACTGCAATTAACCGAAGGTGATTCACTTTTAATTGAAGCTGGTGCGGGGGCCGTCGGTCAGTTCGCCATTCAATTTGCCAAACAACGTGGTGCTACGGTATTTACCACCGCGAGCAAACGCAACCATAAGCTTGTTAAACAATTGGGTGCTGATGTGGTGTTTGATTACAACGATAAAAAGCTTAGCGATAAAATTCGTAAAGAACTTGGTCCACAAGGCTTTGATGCGGTGCTCGATTCGATTGGTGGTGAAACCACGGTGCGTAATGTTGAATTAATGCGTTTTTGTGGCCGTATTGCGTGCTTAAATCCACTGCCTAAGTTTGAGCAGGAGCTGATGTTCAGACGTGCGCCAAATATAGGTATTGTTTCTTTAGGTGGAGCGTGGTTAGCAAACAGTTTATGTGCTCAGCAAAAAATGAGTTTTATGGGCAATTTATTGCTAGACAATTTAGCCAGTGGCAGTATCAAAATACCGCAGATCATTGAGGTTGAATTTAACGCCAGTAGTATTTCACAGGCGCTGAATAAACAAATTGCTGGTGGCTTTACCGGAAAGCAGGTAGTGAAAATTAGCCATGATTAATTATTAACCGTGATTCATAATCTTTAAGCCTCGCAATTGCGGGGCTTTTTGTTATTGTTTAAGGTTATCAACTTAGGGGGAAAGATGGCATTTACAGATTTTTATCGACTCAGCGCCCATGGGGTGATCACTAATGCCAGCGGGGAGGTTTTGCTGCTAAAGGCAAGCTATGGCGAGCTAAGCTGGGGATTACCTGGTGGCGCCTTAGATGTCGGTGAAACTGTACATCAAGCACTCATACGCGAATGCCAAGAAGAGCTCGGCTGTGAAGTGAAAATTGAACACTTAACCGGTATTTATTATCACAAAGCGTTTAATTCTCATGCTTTTATTTTTAGAGTTAGTTTGTTAAAAGATGCTGTGATCACGCTCAGCGATGAACACTTAGCACATCGTTATTATAAATTGTCGGAGCTTTCCAAGGTTCAACAACATAGAGTCGCAGCCTGTTTAAATTATACTGGTACAGTTGATAGTGCTGCATTTTAATTTAGCTTAAACGATCACTATCATTAATAGGAAAACGAGATATGAATACGCAACGTTTAATTCTTCGCCATGGCCAGCCAAGTGATGCGTCGTTTATCTTGAGTTTATTAAATCAGCCGAGTTTTTATCGTTATATTGCTGATAAAGGCATTTATACCAAACAACAAGCCGAAGATTATTTACAAAAAACCTTTATTGATGGCCACCAACAGCAAGGTTTTGGACCTTATATTGCGGCAAATAAACAAGGCATTGCCATGGGCATGGTGGGCTTGTTCCAACGAGAAGCACTAGCAGTGCCTATGAAGCGGCTGCAAAACTATTACACGCGTATCAAGGTAAGTTCAGCTACATTGCCGCGATAGCCGATGCTGACAATACCGCTTCGCATGGGTTATTAAATAAACTCGGGTTTGGGTATATAGGCAAAGCAGTGCTTAATAATGATGGCACTGCTTTAGTGGTGTTTATTCTTGAATAAGAACGCTCAGGGTGGTTGCTACCTGTTGATTAATATTCTGCCAGTTTTGCTCTAAGCTTTCGACAAGGCCTTCGTAATCATCACCAGTTAAAGGGTTAACCTCACTAAAATAATGAATTGCTTTTAAAGAGCGGCCACTTTCAAACGACGTATAATACAGGCGCCACAAACCAGAAATATCCGCATTACCTTGGTTATCACCATTGAAATGATGTAGCTCATATTCTAATTCATAATAACTTTGCTGATCTTTGTCTGTTATAACAGGTAATCCTTTGACCACCATCCAGTTATCAAGCGTGGTAAATAATGTTTGATGGGCGCTTGCTGTTAGCATTTGATCTGGCGCTTCACTCCATAAGTGATAATTAGCAGCATTGACCTGATTATTATCCATTTTCATTGCAATACCACGGTTATTTAATGCGCCTCGTAAACTTACTGTATTGATCCGTAATTGAGCTGATGTGTCAGTGCTACTGCGCTGCATTGGTTTAATACTTTGCTCAAACTGGTAGTATTTAACGGGTGTATTAAGTGATTGGCTACAACCTGATAATAATAGCACCCCAATAACAGCAAAAAATTGTATACGTAAAAATGTCCGCATTATTGTTTCCTCGGCGTTGGATCGGCAGGCAATGATTTATCAAAAATAAACATATTTGGTTGCTCATTTAAGCCACGCGAGAGTGGCTGTAGCTCTTCACTTAAACGCTTAAACTCTGAGAGTGTTTGTTGTAATTGCTGATGAAATGAGGAGCCTTGTTGATAACTGGCCATGGTTTTTTCAAACTGTTTCATGGTGACATCAAATTGCTGCATACTTTTTGTCATTTCAGCAAAATTACGATTAATATCACCGGTAAATTTTGGGTATCTTGTTTACTTAACAATGTACGCATTTCATTCGCCAGCGCTTGGTAATCAGCAAACGCGGAATCAATTTGCGCTAAGCTGTCTTCAATTTTTAAATTATTTACTTTATTTAATACGTCAGACACTTGATCTGCTAATACGGTAATGCCACTGGAGACACTCGGAAATACTTGATATTGAGACAGTGTTTCTAACTTAGCAGCTGGGGCATCGTGGTAGATATCAAAATCGACATACACAGCGCCAGTAAGCAAATTGCCTGGTTTTAAAGAAGCGCGCATGCCATTTTTGATCCAACCATCAACACTGCTTTGCCAAAATTGTTTGGCTGAGGCATTGTCATGGTAAATACGGCCATACTCTATTTTTATTAAAGCGGGCACTGCAGTATTATCAGTTCTAAAGTGTGCGGGTTTGCCATCGATCATCACATTCGCAGGTGCTTCTACAACAGTACCTACGCGCATGCCACGATATTCAACCGGTGCGCCGGCACGTAAACCTCGAATAGACTGCTCAAACTCAATTAGGTAATAATCAAAATTATAAAAGCGTTCCTCAAGAGCATCTTTGTAACTATTACTAAGCGAAAAGCTATGACCTTCTTGAGCAAAATCACCCGGCGATTGTTGTTCAGGCAAACCAACCGAGATCCCTCCTTTTAATAACCTGCTTAATGAACCTGTTTTTACATTAATGCCATCGGCAGATAAATCAATTTCAACACCCGTATTGACCCAGAAAATAGAATTTAAGGTGATCAGGTTTTGATAAGGTTCGTTGATGAAAATACCATACTTCATCGCTTGATTCTTCCAATCAAATGTCGCTGTTTCAACTTGACCAATTTTATAATTCTTAAAAAATATACCGGTGCCGACATCCATAACCTCAGCATCATAGCTGAGTAATGAAAAGCGACCGCCTTTGACATCTTTATCAATCAGCGCTGGCTCTTCTTGTAATTTAAAATGCTCTTTTGTTTTACTACTTTCACCTGGTGAAAATTCTAAATATACACCCGATAGTAACGTGCTCATACCGCTGATACCCGTTTCATCAATACGTGGTTTTACTACCCAGATGTTGGCGTCTTCCGTGAGTAAGCCATCATAATGTTTATCAATTTGAGCTCGAGCAATCACACTGTTTTTAGTATCAGAGAGGCGAACGTGATCAATTTGGCCGATTTTCACACTACGTACTTTTATTTCAGTCTTGCCTGCCACGATACCCTCAGCATGAGGCATTGAAATATAAATGGTTGCGCCTTTATTAGCTTGGTATTGGTAAAGCATCCACACACCAACGAGCAAAGCTATAACCGGTATGATCCAAATCGCAGAAATAATAGGTTCTTTTTTTATATTAGCCGTTTCACTCATGCTGTTTCTCTAATTTATGGTCTTTTTATCATTGTTTGGCGAATCCCATAATAGCCGAGGGTCAAACGCGTGTGCTGCAAGCATTTGGCAAATCACCATGATAGTAAAAAATACAGTGCCTAAACCTGGCGTTACTGACATTAAATTTCCTAATTGCACTAAGGCTACTAGAATCGCGACAACAAATACATCGATCATAGACCACTTACCAATAAACTCGGTTAATTGATAGACTTTCGTATAGCCTTTTGTCTGGCCGTTAGCGGGTTTGCTAACCAAAAAGCATAAAAATGTTAAAATGAGCGCTTTAGCTAATGGTACTACTACACTCGCTAAAAAAATGATTAATGCAATAGGGTATGAGCCAGCTTGCCACAGTGTTATTACCCCACCAATTAATGTTGAGGGGGATTCATCCCCCAAACTAGTGGTGTACATTATTGGCAATAAATTTGCCGGAATATAACAGGCAATTGAAGTTATTAACCATGCCGTTGCTTTTTGTACGCTGTGGGGGTTTCTGATATGGGTTTTGCTATTACAGCGAGAACAGTATTCGCTATCGCTTAGTTGATGGCAGACATGACAGGCTCGAATGTTACTATCTATGGCACGATAAGAAAGTTTTGCGGCTGCAATTTCAGCCTGAGGCTGTACTTGATCCCATAATCGGGCACGATTCAAGTGTGCTAATGAGCCAATATAGAAGAGTACAAACGCGGCATAGGCCCAAAAACTAACGCCAAAGCTGACTTCCGCTAACGACATTATTTTTACCATGCTGACCAATACACCGATTAAAAATATTTCTGACATTATCCATGGCTCTAGCGCTAAGGTGAATTTGAGTAAGCGTCTGGCAATCGTTTGTGGAAGTACTTTAAGTAAGCCTAAATGCAGTGGGATCAAAATAGTGAGTAATGCCATTGGTAAACCAATAATACTAACATCAATAAAAATGCCTAATAAATTGCTGTCGTAATTAAACAAAATACGAGCGGCATCGGGCAAGGTAATCGTCTGTGTAATGCCATTACTACTAAATGAGATAAATGGATAAAACATACTGCTTAGCAGCATGAGTAAAGCACTAATACTAAGTGCTACAATACGGCTGTCATAATTTATATTTGCTGCGCATAGTTTACTGTGACAATGTGGACAGACAGCCATTTGTTTTGCAACTATGTGCGGGATATCAATAATCAAGTCACAATTAGGGCAGGCAGTTTGCAAATTAATAACCACTTAGAAGTATCTTAGATCAAGTTTGCATCAATTATATGCTAAATACAAATGCGAAATTGGTTTAACTAGGCTAGCCTAATAAGAAAGTTGTCATGTAATTTTACAGTTGCTAAAAAGCATCTATCTGTGGGTGGTGAATGAAGTATTTTATAGTGTTTTTTTTGTTTTATATAGCACTTTTGCATTGAGTTTAGCTGCGCCAAAATCTAGCGACATTATTACCGTTGCTGTAAGCCCTTCTTTGCCTCCTTACGTCTTTAGTGAGGATGATACCGGCTTGCAGTTGCAGATTTTAAAATCTGCGTTTAAAGATCAAGGTATAACAAATCTAGATATAGTCTATATGTCTAATAAACGTGCAGGGCAATCCTTAGAACAAATGAAGGTCGATATTGCGATGAATTATGCGGGGCTCACCACTTCTGCGATTTATCCAAGCCAAAGCTTATTGGCGTATCAAAATGTGGCAATTAGCTTACGTAAAAATAATTTTAAAATTAATACTGTCTATGATCTACTGGGGAAAAGTGTTGTTGCCTTTCAAAACGCCACCGAATTTCTGCCGCCGCCATTTAAAGCATTAACGACTAAATTAAGCGCTTATGAAGAAGTCGTATACCAAGCTGCGCAAGTGGATCATCTAATGAAAGAGTGGGTTGATGTGGTGGTACTAGAAAAACGGGTGTTTTTATATTATCTACAGCAATATAAAGAATCGCACCCAATCAAGCCTATTACTGTACACCCGATATTTCCTGAGGCTCCTCGACCAGCCTATTTTAACAGTAAAGTGTTACAAGAGATTTTTGATATGGGACTTGCCCATATCATTGAAAATGGGCAATACAGTAAAATAATGGCTTTTGATGGCAGTGATTATGCTCAGGTTGTAGAACCAAGCTCAATCAAATAATGCTACGGTTTGGCGGGTAAGCGCAAGCAATTCGCCGGATTGTGACCAAATACAACCATCCTCTAAACCATAGCCATCTTTACAGTGATGAGTTTCTGCTTCAAATCCAAGCCACTCATCGGCTGCCAACTGCGGTGTTTTTACAAACTCTAAATACCACGACATACTACTGGCGGGCGCTGGTTGGTTAAACATTTGTAATAAAGTAGGCGGCCATGCATCCGTTAAGGCAATAATATGTGCTTCACTAAGTTCTGCTGGCGATTGTTTTAACTTCATCCATCCGCCTAAATGCGACGTTTGGGCTGCTGAAAACGGCATTCCACCTTGCTGAGGGCAAAGCGCGACGTGTTGGAAAAATTCCGGCATGGCACCTGATTTAAATGGCAGTGTGTAACGTTCGTTAACCGGTTTTAGGCTCATTGTTTTTGTCACTGGTACTTCAATGGCTGAATCTCGCGATTTTGCAAAACACGCTTGTACGACCACGCTTACTTGGCCGTTCTGCAACGCTTTTGCCAGTACTTGTGTGCTACTTTTTCCTTCCCGTAAAATTTCAACTGAGAGGGAAAAATCAGTATCTGCTAACAAAGGACCTACAAAATTTGTACTAATAGACAACAAACGACGACTTGGTTCTATTTGTTGACGCATTGCCTGATACAGTAGTGAGGCTGATAAACCGCCAAAAGCAGTTCGACCTTGACACCAGTTTGCAGGAAATTGCATCGTTGCGTGAGCTTGTTCAGAATGGGGCAGCTGGCCTATGAGTGCCGTTTGCTTTAATAGTTGATCAAAATGCATGGTGATCCTTTGAGACATTTTTTAATTATTAGTGATTTTATAACACATAAAAACTCATCAGACCAGATTGTGAAATGGCCCCTAATGATGCAAAAAAGACAATCCACACATTAATTAGGGTTATTTGCAAAATAAATTACAAAAAAGCACTTTTTTTTCATTTTTACAGTTGAATTAAGTTTGTGGCATCCCTATCTACTAGTCATCGAACGTATTAATGAATTTTGAAGTTGGAGATATTTCATGGGTAAAATTATCGGAATCGACTTAGGTACTACTAACTCTTGTGTTGCAGTACTTGATGGTGGCAAAGCACGTGTTATTGAAAACGCGGAAGGCGATCGCACCACTCCGTCTATTATAGCTTACACGCAAGACGGAGAAACTTTAGTAGGTCAATCTGCTAAACGTCAAGCGGTTACTAATCCGACAAACACATTATTTGCAATTAAGCGTTTAATTGGTCGTCGCTTTGAAGACGAAGAAGTACAACGTGATATCGGCATCATGCCTTTTAAAATTATCAAAGCAGATAATGGTGATGCATGGGTTGAAGCGGGGGGCGAAAAACGCGCTGCACCACAAATATCAGCTGAAGTTTTGAAAAAAATGAAAAAAACAGCTGAAGACTTTTTAGGTGAAGCAGTAACTGAAGCGGTTATTACAGTACCTGCTTACTTTAACGATTCACAACGTCAAGCTACTAAAGATGCTGGGCGTATTGCAGGTCTTGAAGTTAAACGTATCATCAATGAGCCAACTGCTGCTGCCCTTGCTTATGGCATGGACAAAAACAAAGGCGAAAACGTTGTTGCAGTATATGACTTAGGTGGTGGTACTTTCGATTTATCAATCATTGAAATTGATGAAGTTGAAGGTGAGCACACATTTGAAGTACTTGCTACAAATGGTGACACTCACTTAGGTGGTGAAGATTTCGATAACCGCGTAATCAACTATTTAGTTGCTGAATTCAAAAAAGATCAAGGTTTAGACTTAAAAACTGATCCACTTGCAATGCAACGTGTTAAAGAAGCAGCTGAAAAAGCAAAAATTGAATTATCATCTGCACAATCTACAGAAGTAAATCTTCCGTACGTAACTGCTGATGCAACTGGTCCTAAGCACATGAACGTGAAACTAACACGCGCTAAGCTTGAGTCACTAGTTGAAGATTTAGTAATGAAGTCACTAGAGCCATTAAAACGTGCCCTTGCTGATGCTGATTTATCAGTAAGCGACATTGACGACATCATCCTTGTTGGTGGTCAAACACGTATGCCTTTAGTACAAAAAACAGTTGCTGATTTCTTCGGTAAAGAGCCACGTAAAGATGTTAACCCTGATGAAGCAGTAGCCGTAGGCGCAGCGATTCAAGGTGGTGTACTAGCTGGTGATGTGAAAGATGTACTATTACTAGATGTTTCGCCATTATCTCTAGGTATCGAGACTATGGGCTCTGTAATGACGGCGTTAATTGAGAAAAATACGACTATTCCAACGAAGAAATCGCAAACATTCTCAACTGCTGAAGATAACCAAGCTGCGGTAACTATTCACGTATTACAAGGTGAGCGTAAACGTGCTAGCGACAACAAGTCACTAGGTCAATTTAACCTAGAAGGTATTCGTCCAGCACAACGTGGTACACCACAAATCGAAGTTACTTTTGATGTGGACGCTGATGGTATCTTACATGTATCGGCAAAAGATAAAGATACAGGTAAAGAGCAAAAAATCACCATTCAAGCATCTTCAGGCTTAAGCGATGAAGAAGTTGAAAAAATGGTTCGTGATGCCGAAGCACACGCAGAAGACGATAAAAAGTTTGAAGAGCTAGTTGCAGCTCGTAACCAAGCTGATGCATTAGTGCATGGTACGCGTAAGCAAATCGAAGAAGCGGGTGATGCATTACCAAGCGAAGACAAAGAAGCGATTGAAGCGGCTGTTGTTGAGCTAGAAGCTGCGATTAAGAGTGACAAAAAAGACGAGATTGAAGCAAAAACTCAAGCGCTTGCTGAAAAGTCACAAAAGTTAATGGAAATCGCACAAGCTAAAGCACAACAAGGTGGTGACGCCGGTGCCGAGCAGCAACAATCTGCGAAGAAAGATGACGACGTAGTGGATGCTGAGTTCGAAGAAGTTAAAGACGACAAGTAATTGTTGTTAGCGCTTCGCCTAACTGAAAACACGATGACTGATATCGCAATTTAAGTTAGGATGAACAACTAAGGCGCGCGGGCTAAAGCTTGACGCGCCTTTTGCATGTAAATTAGATGATAAATCGATACGATTTATCGATTTATCCGCAGCAATGCTGCAGTAAGAAAAGAGTAGTGTGATAGATATGTCAAAACGCGATTATTATGAAGTCCTTGGAGTGGCAAAAGACGCCAGCGAAAGAGACGTAAAAAAAGCGTATAAACGCTTAGCGATGAAATATCATCCAGATCGTACCGCAGGCGATAAAGAACTTGAAACTAAATTCAAGGAAGTAAAAGAAGCTTACGAGATCCTCACTGACAGTCAAAAACGTCAAATGTATGATCAATACGGCCATGCTGCGTTTGAACAAGGCGGTGGCGGTGGTGGTCATGGCGGCTTTGGTGGCGGTCATGGTGACTTTGGTGATGTATTTGGTGACGTGTTCGGTGATATTTTTGGAGGCGGTGGTGGCCGTCGTCAATCGCGTCAGCAACGAGGTTCAGACCTACGTTACAACATGGACTTAAGCTTAGAAGAAGCGGTTCGTGGTAAAGAAGTAGAAATTAAAGTACCTACGTGGGTAAGCTGTGAGCCATGTGACGGCAGCGGTGCAAAAGCGGGTTCTAAACCGAAAACATGTACGACTTGTCATGGTGCAGGCCAAGTGCAAATGCGCCAAGGTTTTTTTGCTGTGCAACAAACCTGTCCAACCTGTCAGGGCACTGGTCAGATAATTTCTGATCCATGTAATAGCTGTCATGGTCAAGGCCGTGTGGAAAAAACCAAAACATTATCGGTTAAAATCCCAGCCGGGGTTGATACTGGCGACCGCATTCGTTTATCTGGTGAAGGTGAAGCAGGGGTACATGGTGCACCCGCTGGTGACTTGTATGTGCAAGTATCGGTACGTGAACACCGTATCTTTGAGCGTGATGGTAATAACCTATATTGTGAAGTGCCGATTGGGTTTACAACGGCTGCTCTTGGTGGCGAAATTGAAGTACCGACTTTAGATGGTCGTGCTAAATTGAAGATCCCAGCTGAGAGTCAAACGGGCAAAATGTTCCGTATGCGCGGTAAAGGTGTTAAGTCTGTCCGTAGTGGCGCAGTTGGTGACTTGATCTGTAAAGTGGTAATAGAAACACCCGTTAAGTTAAATGAACGCCAACGCGAGTTATTGCAAGAGCTTGAGCAAAGCATGGGTAAGGATGGTTCTAAAAACCGTCCAAAAGAAAAAGGCTTTTTTGATGGTGTAAAAAAGTTCTTTGATGATTTAACTAAGTAATCACTCATTACTTATATAATGGCGCTAATTAGCGCCATTTTTTATTGGCTAACAAAAGCTTATTAATCTGAACTCTGGTTAAGAGATTGACCCTCAAGAGTTCAGGTTTTTATTTGGCTACAGCTTTGCTGAAAACCACGCAGTAATACCAATCGACTTAAATATTTAACCATTCTAGCGAGCTAAATAAAGCGCTAACTGCGTTATAATTTTTTCAAGTAGAACAACTACATGTCAAAATTTACGTCTTGTTATCACTGTATTTATCTGTCGCTATAAATGGTCAGCAACTTAACACGATTGGTATAATACATATTCATAATGCTACCTTTACAGAGCGATTAGGCTTCTTAAGCACTTGTCACTAAACGGCTATTTTTATCTTATCAAATGAGATTTAGGATCCAATATAGGTATAATTCTGCCATTGCTGCTTTATTTTGCATTACTTATCGATATGATAATTAGTCTCACTTGCATGATTGAATAATCGGCGTAAAATCAGCGCCATTGATGTATTAAATGAAATGAGATGGCATGTTAACGTTAGACAAATTAGTAATTGGCCAACATGGCTCTGTTGTAAGCATCGATCCTAATGCGAGTTTGTTGCGCCAGAAATTACTTGCAATGGGTTTAACGCCAGGCGCTCCTGTCCACGTATTGCGCTTTTCTCCATTTGGCGATCCGATGATTGTTAAAGTTCGCGGTACCGTGCTTAGTCTTCGTAAATCCGAGGCACAATCAATTAATTTGGAACTCGCAGTATGAATCCAAACATTGCCGTAATAGGTAACCCAAACTGTGGTAAAACTACACTATTCAACGCGTTAACCGGTAGCAAACAGAAAGTAGGTAACTGGTCAGGGGTGACCATCGATAAGAAAATTGGTCAATTTAAAGTGGCTGATCAGACTGTCGAATTAGTTGATTTGCCTGGCACTTATTCTTTAGATGTAAATGCACAAACCCCTTTAGATGAAAAAATTGCGCGTGACTATGCACTCAGTGGTGAATCACAACTGATCATCAATATTCTTGATGCATCAAATCTTGAACGCAATTTATACCTCACCGCTCAGCTGCTTGAGATGAAAGTACCTTTACTTGTCGTGCTAAATATGGTCGATGTGGCAAAACGAAATGGTTTAGTAACGGATCCAAAGGCGCTAGAAAAGCAACTTGGATGCCCTGTGATTGCCTTAAGTGCAAATAATAAAACAGACATTACAGGTTTAAAAGAGTTTATTGCACAAGGGCTTAAACTTAAAAAAGTATCAATGCATACCCCTAGTTATGAGCAAAAAATAACGCAAGCGGCCAACAACATTGCAGCCAGTTTTACTGCCAATAATAAACCGATAGAAAACATCGACACTGATTGGTTGTCATTGCGGTTATTAGAGCAAGATGAAAGCTGTTTTGGCTATGCTGATAAACAAACACTGGCAGTGGCAAAAGCTGAATTTGAACAGTTTGCCGATCACCATGAACTTGATGTGCTTTTTGCCAATGGTCGTTATGAGTTTGCCCATCAACTGGCTGAACTTGCTCAAAATACTAAAGGCATCGCCTCTGAAACCATTAGCGATAAAATAGATGCGGTAGTGATCAATCGTTTTTTAGGGATCCCAATATTTTTAGGGATCATGTATTTAATGTTTACTGTTGCGGTAAATGTTGGCGGCGCATTTATAGACTTTTTCGATATTGCTGTAGGCGCGATTTTAGTCGATGGCTTTGGTGAAATATTAACTTCATTAGGCGCACCTGATTGGCTACGCGCATTGCTTGCGGACGGTATAGGTGGTGGTATTCAGCTTGTTGCCACCTTTATCCCGGTGATTGGCTTTTTATACTTTTGTTTAGCCTTTATTGAAGATTCAGGTTATATGGCGCGTGCTGCTTTTATCATGGATAGATTAATGCGCGCCATTGGTTTACCAGGTAAAGCGTTTGTGCCTTTAATTGTTGGCTTTGGCTGTAACGTGCCATCAGTAATGGCAACTCGTACTTTAGAAACCCATAAAGATCGCTTACTGACTATTGCCATGTCACCATTTATGTCATGTGGCGCGCGCTTAAGTGTGTATGCCTTGTTTGTCGCTGCCTTTTTTACCACTAATGGCCAAAACTTAGTATTTGCACTGTATATTTTAGGTATTGTTATGGCGGTATTAACCGGTTTGGTACTTAAAAATACCTTGTTTAGTCCAACGCTTACCCCGTTTATTCTCGAATTACCTGCGTATCATATGCCAACGGCAAAAGGCGTACTTTACAAAGCATGGGAGCGCTTAAAAAGCTTTTGTATGCGCGCCGGTAAAACTATAATTGTGGTGTTTGTTATTTTAAAAATATTAAGCTCCATAGGTACTGATTTTACCTTTGGCAATGACAACACAGATAAATCGATGCTCAGTGAAATTTCAAAAATTGCAACACCGGTGTTTGCTCCTATCGGGGTAGAGCAAGATAACTGGCCTGCCACGGTCGGTATTTTTACTGGCGTATTTGCTAAAGAGGCAGTAGTTGGTACTTTAGATAGTTTATATTCAAATTTAGATGGCGCAGCGGCTGTGAATGAAGAGCCAGTTAATGTCATCGATAAATTGGCTGAGGCGTTCGCGAGTATTTCTGCAAACCTAATAGACGTATTCGGTAATTTACTCGATCCACTGGGTTTAAATGTCACTAATGTGAGCGATCAAAGTAGTGCGGCCATTGATCAAGAAGTGAATGTATCGACCTTCGCAACCATGGAAAACCTATTTAGCAGTCAACTTGCTGCATTCAGTTATTTAGTTTTTGTATTGCTTTATACACCTTGTGTGGCGGTGATGGGCGCTATGTACCGAGAAGCTGGAATGAAATGGATGCTATTTGTTGCAACTTGGTCAACAGGGCTTGCTTACATCACAGCCTCTGTGGTGTATCAAGTGGGTAACTTTAAGCAATCTCCGATGTTTTCGGCATTTTGGTTACTCGGGTGCGCTGTCGTTATTGCATTGGCAATAAGCTCTATGCGGATTTATGGTAATAAAATGGCTGCAAAGAGTCGTTTAATCCCTGTTGTTAATATAATTTAGCGAGTGAATATAGTTTAAAAAAGAGTACCTTGGTACTCTTTTTTTGTTAATTTTAAAGCAGTTAACAATTCAATGGAGTTAGTCATGACGCCAGCCACACAATTATTAAAAAAACACAAGGCCACTTTTGAGCTGCTCAGTTATGAGCATAACTCAAGTACACATAGCTTTGGTTTAGAAGCTGTTGAAAAGTTAAATCTAGCCGCTGAGCAGGTTTTCAAAACCTTGGTATTTGAAACCAATGAATTGCAGTTAGTAGTGGCAATTACGCCTGTGAGTCAACAAGTTAACTTAAAGCTCTTAGCAAAAGCATGTGGTGTTAAAAAAGTACATATGGCCGCTGCACAAAAGGTAGAAAATAGCACCGGATATATTCTTGGTGGCGTAAGTCCATTAGGGCAAAAAAACGCTTAGCAACTTACCTCCATAGTAGCGCAAAGCAGTTTGATATTATTTATGTAAGCGCTGGTAAACGCGGCCTTGAAATTGCACTTGATCCCAATACATTAATAAAACTATGTAATGGCAAATTAGCCGACTTTTAGTGGTGATTAACAGTGTTAGTTAACAGTCGATAAGCTTACACTACTTACCTTGCACAAACTTTAACATATCTTTATTTTCCCTCATTTTGTTTCTATTGTTGCTGAGGTTTAATTATTTTAGCGTTTTTTAGTAAAAAAAATCAACTAAATACTTTTCAGCGTACAAGTGTTAGCTCTTTTTATTCAATGGCTTAGATAGCCTAAAAATAAATAAATTGAAAAAACTGTTAAAAAATTGCTTAGAGTAATTGATCTAAACCATTTTTTATGACGTAATGTAGGTATTATTGTCTGGTCGGATGAGTTGATTATGAGTTTACGTACAAAATTAAAAAAAGTATTACCAAGTATTTCTATCACTGAACAAGAAGCCCTTGATGCGGGTGATGTGTGGTTAGAAGGCTCTATTTACCAAGGTAAGCCTGACTTCAACGCACTTCGCGCAGTCCCTGCTGCTGTATTGAGCGCAGATGAACAAGCATTTATCGACGGCCCATTACAAGAGCTATTGGGTATGATCGACGATACAGAAATTCAAAATGGCATTCATTTACCTGAATACATTTTAGATTTTCTGAAAAAGGAACGTTTCTTTTCACTGATAATTCCTAAATCATTTGGTGGTTTAGAGTTTAGCCCTTACGCAAACTCAACTATCGTTGGCACAATCGCCACTAAAAGTTCTGCTGTTGCAGTAACCGTTATGGTTCCTAACTCGTTAGGCCCTGGTGAGTTACTACTGCACTTTGGTACTAAAGAGCAGCAAGCACATTATTTACCACGCCTAGCCAATGGCCGTGACATTCCATGTTTTGCACTCACAAGCCCAGAGGCTGGTTCTGATGCCGGTGGCATTCCAGATTTAGGTACTGTGACTAAAGGCATGTACAACGGCGAAGAAGTACTTGGTCTTGAGATCACTTGGGACAAGCGTTATATCACCCTTGCGCCAATTGCCACCGTACTTGGTTTAGCATTTAAAGTGGTTGATCCAAATGGCTTGCTAGGTGGTAAGGAAAACCTCGGTATTACGTGTGCACTTATTCCAAAAGAGCACCCAGGTGTTGAACTTGGTAATCGCCATGATCCAATGGGGATTCGTTTTTACAACGGTACTACGCGTGGCAACAAAGTATTTGTACCAATGGACTTCATTATTGGTGGGCAAAAGAACATCGGCCGTGGCTGGCAAATGTTGGTTAGCTGTTTAGGCGCTGGCCGTGGTATTTCATTACCTGCATTAGGTGTTAGTTCATCTCAGGTAGCATTTAAAGGTGCGTCTGAATATGCTGCGGTACGTGAGCAATTTGGCTTAGCAATCGGTCAATTTGAAGGTATTCAAGAAAAACTCGCTGATATTGCTGGTAAAACATACCTACAAGAAGCAATGCGTGTACTTACAACCGAAGGTTTAGGCATGGGCTTAAAGCCATCGGTTGTGACTGCAATTGCAAAATATCACATGACTGAAATTGGTCGCGACGTGCTTGACTCAGCAATGGATATTCAAGCTGGTAAAGCAATTCAGAACGGCCCGCAAAATACGTTAGCAAGCGGCTATGTTGCACAGCCAATTGCCATCACGGTTGAAGGCGCCAACATTCTTACACGTAACTTGATGATCTTTGGTCAAGGTGTAATGCGTTGTCACCCATATTTACAATCGATGGTTGAATCAATCCACAGCGAAGATAAAAATGCAGATAAAGAATTTAACCGCATTCTGCGTAAAACAGTGGGTTATAGCGTAGCAAACAGTTTACGTGCATTTCGTTTAGGCGTATTACCATTTACAGCAGGTGCTAATTCACCACTTCCAGAAGTACGTGAATATGAAAAAGCAGCTCATAAATTATCAGCTAAATTAGCAGTATATGCAGATTTTTCGTTACTGGTACTCGGCGGAAAACTTAAACAAGCGGAAATGCTATCAGCCCGTTTAGGCGATGTAATGAGCTTCTTATATGCGGCAATGGCATCAATTAAATATTATGAGCAAAAAGTGGCAAGCAGTGAACGCGAGCAAGCAGCGCCATATTTCCACTACGCAACACGTTTTGCATTACAAAGCGCCGAACAAGCATTGCATAAGTTTTTAGACAACTTCCCTGCAAGTGGCACACGTAAGTTTATGCGTTTTATTACCATGAACTATTCGACTAAAATGCCAAAAATTAGCGATGACTTAATTCGCGAATTAGCTACACAGGCGCAACTTGACACGGCATTTAAAAAGCAAATCACGCACTTAGTTAAACCTATTGAAGGTGATGGACATTACATTAACGAGCAAGCGTATAAAGCGAAAATGGGCTGTTTAGATTTACTCGCAAAAGTGAAAAAAGCCTTGCGTGCTAAAACAATCAAACCAGGTATTCGTTTTGCACTTACTCTTGATAATGCACTTGTAGCAAATGTAATCACTGAAGAAGAATACGCTAAACTGATTGATTACAACAAAAAACGTGAACGCGCAATTCGTGTTGATGAGTTTGATTTTGATATGAACTTATTAGACGAAAATGCAAAACCGATAAACCCACTGAAAAGTGTTGTTAATCAGTAATATTTTTTAATTCAACAATGTAAGCGCCCAGAAGTTCGGGCGCTTTTATATTTAAAGCCCATACAGTTTTGTATGGGCTTTTTACGTAATTCGCTACTTGTTCTTAATTTAATGCCTAAGAATTTAAATTAACCATCTTGTTTCGCTTGTTTTTCTATCTCTATTATTTGTTTGTCTATTTGATCGGCTTCAAAGGAGAGTTCTGAGTATTTGCGTATATCGCCGTTACGTTGGGCATGCATTGCTTGTTCTAGTTTTATAGAAAGCTGCTTATGTAACTTTTTAGTTGGGTCTTTCTTAAAGAATGAAAACATATATTACTCGTATAGTAACTGGTGCAGATTGATACGTTTCAATTAATGTATTGGTTTACATTATGTTGAAATAGTAAGCTGGCAAAAGATAATGATTGCTAACATGTAGTTAAGTAGTGAGCTGTGTTGTCTATAAGCGCTTTAATCTTAAAATGTTTATGTCATACTAGGGTCTGTTGACCTTTCAAGGTTAAATTTGCAGCAGTCTGTTTGGTATTTAGGCAAGGCAGAGCCTATGTGGTGTGGTCATTCCCCATAAATAGGCGATAACGCAGCATCAATGCCAAACAGGAGCTGCCCGAAGGGTTCTTCCTAGGGGTAATTAACTCTTTGTTGCTCGGTTTTTACTTAGCCCACTAGGTTACAAACCTCGCGCCGCGATTAAATTGCCCCTAGTTTGAACAAATATTAATCCGCAAAGGTCAACAGACCCTAGGCGCTGGCTTTATGGATATTGGTGCGTATGTCTTTTTATCTGCCATTAATTGGTCTTCATTATAAAAATATTAAAATCACTGAAACAATCACTGCTTTATGGAGTGGCTGTGGTGAAATAGTGCGTTGTCGTTTAGACGGTAAAGTCTGCGTCATTAAAGCGATTAGTGTGCCCGATCACATAAATCATCCGCGAATTTCGCAAACTGAGTTTGCAATTAACCGAAAGCGTCACTCTTATGAAGTCGAATTTTATTGGTATCAGTATTATGCGTCGCGATTACCATCTAGAGCAGGTGCTTTAAGGTGTTTTAATGCCATAGAACATGAGCAGCACAAAGTCTTAGTGTTTGCTGATTTTACAGAGTGTGGCTTTGTAAACGCAAAACCAATCCATACACATGTTACAGCCATTATTAAGTGGTTGGCGAATTTTCATGCTTTTCATTTTCAAGTCAAAGCTGATGGCTTATGGTCGCAGGGGGTTATTGGCATTTAGCCACTCGACCAGACGAGTATGAAAAAATGGCAGATTGTGCTATCAAGCAACAAGCACACAGCATCGATCAAACTATTAGGGCATGTCCGTATCAAACGCTTATTCATGGTGATGCAAAAATAGCGAATTTTGCTATTAATAACGCGACACTAAATGTTGTCGGATATGACTTTCAATATGTTGGCGCTGGAGTAGGTGTTATTGACGTTATGTACTTTTTGGGTAGTTGTTTAAATGAACAGCAATTACAACAAAGAGCTGATGATTACTTAGCCGACTACTTTAAATATTTTGCCAACGCCATGCACATATTTGATAAAAGTGCATATAGCCATGCTGCTATTAACGAATGGAAAACCTTATGGCCAGTTGTATGGGCTGACTTTTACCGATTTTTAATGGGCTGGAGTCCAGAACACGTAAAAATTAATGCTTATATGCAATATCAAATTACAAAAACAAATTTTGGGGTAACGTAGAATGACGAAACAGATCCGTTGGGGAATGATTGGCTGTGGCGCTGTAACCGAGGTGAAAAGTGGCCCTGCGTATAAAAATACGAAAGGTTTTGTGTTGCAAGGCGTTACTCGACGAGATACCGCACTCGCTGAAGATTACGCAAAACGCCATAACGTGCCTATGGTATTTAAAACGGCCGATGAATTGATCGTAAGTTCTGATATTGATGCCGTGTATATCGCAACGCCTCCAGATAGCCATATGGAGCTGGCGCTAAAAGTTGCTGCTGCGGGCAAACCATGTTGTATTGAAAAACCACTGGCGCCTACATTGGCTCACAGTGAAGTTATTCTTGAAGCTTTCAGTAGTAAAAATATTCCCTTGTTCGTCGCGTATTATCGACGTTCTTTACCGCGCTTTAATAAAGTAAAAAGCCTGATTGATGCCGGTGAAATCGGCCAGGTGCGACATATTAATTGGCACTTAAGTAAAGCCTCCAGCGAGCAAGATAGATCAGGTGTTTACAATTGGCGTACCGATAAAACTATTGCACCAGGAGGTTATTTTGATGATTTAGCCAGCCATGGTCTCGATTTATTTGGTTACTTATTTGGTGATTATGAACAAGTGAAAGGACTGGCGACAAACCAGCAAAACTTATATGGCGCTTTTGATGCAATCACTGCTTGTTGGCAGCATAAAAACGGTATTACCGGCTCAGGAAGTTGGAACTTTGGTGGTTTTTCTCGTTTTGATGTTGTTACTGTGTACGGTGAAAAGGGCGAGATCAGCTTTAGTGTGTTTGATGAACAAGCAATTACGGTTATTAACGAAAGTGGTCAGCAACAACTAAGTATCGAAAATCCGCCTCATGTTCAACAATATCATGTGCAAAATATGGCCTCGTTATTACTTGAAAATATTACACATCCGTCAACAGGTCATTCGGCCACACATACTAGTTGGGTGATGGAGCAAATTTTAAACAACTAAATCAGCGTGCCGGTATTGCTACGTTAAAAGCATCTTGTAATGCGCTTAGCATTAACGCCTGCTCTGGCGGTGCAAATATTTGTGAGTGGCTCTGAAGAATAATTTGCTGGACTGCCTGTGTTTGCAATGCTTGGTCAAATAGCGCAATTGCTTGTTTGCCTAGCTCCGATTGCGAGCATGCTATATAACCAAACACAGCTTGTTGGGTTTTATCAACACTAAGATAACGTATATTGGCGATTCGGGTATCTTCTGAGTGACGCGAAATAAACACCGCACTATATTCAATAATGGCATCGAACTTATTTTGAAATAACATTTGGCTAAGGCGATAAGCGCTCGTTGTGCCGCCTAAAACCATAAATGATTCGTTATGCTTGGCAATATAGTCATCTATTTCGTGACCATATGAACGTCCTGAAGCAATGCCGATGGTGAGATCATATTTATTTACGGCATCATTTAAACTAATATTTTCAGGTAATTCTGGATGATTATACACCACTAAGCGGTTGGCCGGAAAAGCCATAATTGGGTAGGTATTAAATAATGCATTTTCAATACGCTCAGGTGTTTTGGTTTTATTGTATAAGCACACATCTTTCATTGCGTGCAATTGTTGCCATTCTCTTAATCTACTCGCTGGGATAAAGTTTAACGCGATGGCACCATTGAGCTGTTTTTCAATATCAAGCATAAATCTAGTGGCTATGTTTTGTGAATCGTCATTAATCTGTGGTGCAAAGTCGGTCATTATTTGCACCTTTAATGGTTTTTTAGCCACCGCAAATGAAGGCATTATCGCAAATAAAATACCTATCAGGATCCCAACAGCAAACTTTGACATAAAACCTTTGTGAGCAAATCTTCTATAGCCATTATTATAGTTTAGTTACTTAAAAAAATAATAATTGCGTTAAATGAAATAAAAGCACTGTATCAGAGTGATAAAATAATACTTTTATTGCACAGATCATGCTTTTTTAAAGTCTGATGGTTTTTTTAAGCTAAAATAAGCGCAATTTATTTTTCTTTTAGGCGTTTTTATGACTATTCATGTAATTAATCACCCACTTGTTCAACATAAACTTGGTCTTATGCGAGAGTATGGCATAAGTACTAAGAGTTTCCGTGAGCTTTCGTCTGAAGTCGGTACATTATTAACCTACGAAGCGACTAAAAATTTGCCACTGGAAAAAGTAACAATCACTAGTTGGGATGGTAATCAATTAGATGTTGAGCACATCAAAGGTAAAAAAATTACTGTTGTGCCAATTTTACGTGCTGGCCTTGGCATGATGGATGGTGTTATGCAATTACTGCCTGCTGCAAAAGTAAGTGTTGTGGGCCTGCAACGTAATGAAGAAACGTTAGAACCAATCCCTTACTTTGAAAAGTTAGTCGGTAAAATTGATGAGCGCTTGAGCCTCGTTATTGATCCAATGCTCGCAACTGGGGGCTCGATGATTGCGACTATCGATATGCTGAAAAAAGCTGGCTGTAAAGAAATTAAAGTGATTGTATTGGTTGCCGCACCTGAAGGGGTTGAAAAAACCCTTGCAGCTCATCCTGATGTAGAGATTTTTACAGCATCATTAGACAGCCACTTAAATGAGAAAGGTTATATAATTCCTGGTCTTGGTGATGCTGGCGATAAAATTTTTGGTACTGTCTAACAGTGAATAACTCGACCTTTTCAATTAAAACAATTTTAACTGGGGCGCAAATGTTATTTGTCGCCTTTGGTGCCTTGGTGTTAGTTCCTTTATTAACGGGGCTTGATCCAAATGTGGCACTTTTTACGGCAGGTATTGGTACCTTGCTGTTCCATTTGGTAACTAAAGGCCAGGTGCCGATATTTCTAGCTTCATCATTTGCGTTTATTGCCCCTATTATTGCCTGCGTACAACTTTGGGGTGTGCCTGCCACAATGGGGGGCTTAATGGCTGCCGGCGGGGCTTATATGTTGTTAAGTCTATTAGTTAAATTAAAAGGTGTAGCTACCCTGCATAAAATATTACCACCCGTTGTGGTCGGTCCGGTGATCATGGTAATTGGTTTAGCACTGGCACCTGTTGCAGTTAATATGGCAATGGGAAAAAGCGGCGATGGTTCAATTCAGTTGATTGCGTACGAGCAAGCCATTTGGGTGGCGGCATTTTCGTTGCTAGTGACGCTAATTTTCGCGGTATGGGGTAAAGGTGTATTTAAGCTGATCCCTATTTTAGCTGGAGTCATCGCAGGTTACAGTTTATCGCTATATTTAGGGATCGTGCAATTTGATGCTGTTACTAATGCATCGTGGTTTGCAATGCCAGCGTTTACTTGGCCTGAGTTTAAATGGCAAGCAGTGTTATTTATGGTGCCGGTGGCAATAGCCCCCGCTATTGAACATATTGGCGATATGATGGCGATTAGCCAAGTAACCAATAAAGACTATTTGAAAAAACCGGGCTTACATCGCACTTTGTTTGGTGATGGATTAGCTACTACTGCAGCGTCTATATTCGGCGGGCCACCTAATACCACCTATTCAGAAGTCACCGGTGCAGTGATGCTTACGCGTAATTTTAATCCTAAAGTGATGATGTGGACTGCCATTATCGCCATTATTTTAGCGTTTGTGGCTAAAATGGGTGCTGGTTTGCAAACCATACCAGTACCTGTGATGGGGGGGATCATGATTTTGCTGTTTGGCTCAATTGCTGTGGTGGGTTTAAATTCGTTAGTGAAAAGTGGAGAAGACTTAACGGCTCCACGTAACCTCAGTATTGTGGCACTCATTTTAGTGTGTGGCATTGGTGGTATGCATATCGGTGGCAACGAATTTAGCTTACAAGGCGTGAGCCTATGCGCTATTTTAGGCATAGTGCTTAATTTAGTGTTACCAAAGGCTGATAAGCCAACGTAATATTTTGCACATTCAGCTAATAATTTGCACCAAAATAGCGCATTTAATATGCGCTATTTTTTTAACTAACTAAAAAATATAAAGTTATAAAACTGGTCTAGTAACTGCATTTACCTCATTAACAGTGCCATACTGATCAGGAGCGTTTAATGCAAGAGACAAACATTGTGGATATCACCCCATTTTTAGCAAAACATCAGCTGCCACTCAAATATCAGTATTTGAGTGAACAGTATTTCGTCCCACTCGCTGAAGATATTCTCCACAGCAAACCAACCGATCGTCCAATGCTGGTGGCAATCAATGGTTGCCAAGGCTCAGGTAAAACGACATTAGCTGATTTTTTAGTTACTTGGATCAACTGTAATACAGCGTTTAATAGTATTGCGATGTCGATTGATGATTTTTATCACAGCCACGCACATCGTCAACAACTAAGTAAAGATGTACATCCGTTATTTGCAACGCGCGGTGTGCCAGGTACACATGATACAGCACTTATGCAGCAGACTTTTACCGCGTTACTTGCAGGTAAAGTAGGGGTGCCTTTGCCACAGTTTGATAAACAAACCGATGATCCAGTTACGCAAGCGTTATGGCCTACTAATAAACAGCCTGTTGCTATCATTTTTTTTGAAGGTTGGTGTGTTGGTAGCATAGCGCAACAACCTTATCAATTACATCAAACAGTTAATCAATTAGAACAATATGAGGATCCTGAAGGTATTTGGCGACGCTGTGTAAATAGTTGTTTAGCGAATGAATACCAAGATATTTTTGCAATGATTGATTATACCGTGATGCTAAAAGCACCGTCATTTGCCGATGTATATGGGTGGCGATTAGAGCAAGAGCAAAAATTACTGTCGCATAAAGGACGAGGCCAAGGAACGTTCGATGAGCAACAATTAGTGCGATTTATTTCTCATTTTGAACGTATTACGCGAGAAAATTTAACTCAGTTACCAGAGCAGGTCGATGCATTACTGAGCTTAGATAAAGTACGTGATATTAGTGCCATGAAACTTCGCGCTGATGATGTTGCAATGCCACTTATTTTCACTGATTTAGACGGTACGTTACTTGATCATAACGATTACCAATGTACTGAGATTGCCCCGTTTTTAAGCCAATTGAGTCGCGCAGGTATCGCTGTAGTTTTTAATACCAGCAAAACGTTTGCAGAGGTAATCGCACTGCAAAAATCACTTGGGTTAAACCAGCCGTTTATTATTGAAAATGGCGGGGCTGTATATATCCCAAAAAATTATTTTTCATTAAAACCAATTGGCTGCGAAGAGCTGGATGAACATTGGCGTTATGCGCTGTCGCCAACCAATAAACAGTTGTACAGTGAATTACTTGAATACGGTAGCGAGTTTAGTGCTTATTACCGTTTGTTCAGTCAATTATCAGCGCAAGAAGTCAGTCAAATAACAGACTTGAGCCTAGCACAAAGCGAACTTGCCCGTATTCGTGAATATTCAGATCCGCTTTTTTGGCAAGGCACAGAGCAACAGCTACTTGACTTTTTAGAAGCAATAAAACCGCTTGGTTATGAAGTGTTAATAGGCGGGCGTTTTATTCATTTAAATCGCAGTACCAATAAAGGTAAAGCGCAAAACTGGTTAGTAGAACAATTTAAAAAACATTGTCGTCATGCTTTCACCACTATTGCACTGGGTGATAGCCAAAATGATATGGCGATGTTGGATGCCGCAGATATCGCGATTTTAATTAATAATCCTGCCAGTAAAGCCAAGGCAAAATTATCCCACAAACCATGGCGTGTTAGTGAACACCCAGCCCCACAAGGTTGGCTCGATGAAGTAGCAGATCTAAGTGTTATCAAAGCGCAATTAGCGTCTAAACAGGAGCAATCACATGGCTGATTTTTACCAAAATGGCATCATAACAACATTACATAATATTGCCGACCGTCCGCTGGCTGATCTAGAAGCTGAACTCGTTAGCTTTTCAAAACAACGCCCAATGGGCTTGATTTTACCCTCCCTGTACAGTGAACTGGAGGGCCCTGCATTACAAAATATTGTGCAAGAATTGAAACATGTTCCTTATTTGTCGCAAATTACGATTGGCTTAGATAGGGCCGATGAGAGTCAGTATCGTCATGCATTACAATTTTTTGCAGAGCTTGACCAACATCACCGCGTGCTTTGGAACGAAGGGCCACGTTTGCAAGCACTCGATAAAGAGTTGCAAGCGTTAGGCGTCGCGCCGCGTGAACTCGGCAAAGGCCGTAATGTGTGGTACTGCATGGGTTATAAATTGGCAACGGCAAAAGTTGAGTCAATAGCGCTGCATGATTGTGATATTTTAACTTATGACCGTAGTTTATTAGCGCGACTAATTTATCCAGTTGCTCATCCGCGCTTTAACTATGAATTTTGTAAAGGCTTTTACCCTCGTACTGCTGATGGCAAGATCAATGGCCGTGTATCGCGTTTACTCGTTACTCCTTTATTGCGTTCATTTAAAACCATTTTAGGCAGCACTGACTACCTTGAATATATGGATTCATTTCGTTATCCGCTGGCGGGGAATTTTCGTTTCGCCGTGATGTGCTCAACGATATTCGTATTCCTAGCGATTGGGGCTTAGAGATTGGCGTACTGTCTGAAATGTATCGTAACTACTCACACAATCGCTTGTGCCAAGTAGATATTGCAGATAACTATGATCATAAACACCAAGCGCTGTCACTGGATAATCAAGCGGCTGGCTTATCAAAAATGTCGATAGATATCACCAAAGCGCTGTTTCGTAAGTTAGCCACGCAAGGAGTGACATTTACCACGGAAACCATCCGGTCACTTAAAGCAACTTATTATCGTATCGCACTGGATTTTATTGAAACTTATCATAACGATGCCATGATGAACGGCTTAAAACTCGATATTCATCAAGAAGAAAAAGCAGTCGAAATGTTTGCGCAAAACATTATGAACGCAGGTGAGCATTTTTTACAGTATCCAATGGAAGCGCCATTTGTGCCTAGCTGGAACCGAGTTGCTTCAGCAATGCCAGATGTGTTTGCGCGTTTAGAAGAAGCAGTAGAGCTTGATAATAAAGAGTTTTCATAATAATACTTAAGCAGAGAAGTAATTACAGATAAATAATTAAAAATTAGTATAAACAACGGGGTAGGGTAATGAGTAAAGCGTTATTTGAACAACGGGTTGAACAGCACCTGACGAGTATATATGAGGGTGTTGACTTATGTATGAGTATTGATGCGCTTGCAAGCATGTTGATCACTACCATGTTAAGAGACGACCCGGTTCGAGACCCTACGCCGCATAAAAACCGCTGGGATCAGCAAGATGTAATTCTGATTGCTTATGGCGATTCAATTATGCGTTATCGCGATGCCGAACAAGCAGTTGCGGTACCGAGTGAACCACCGCTACATACCCTTCATCGGTTTATGAAAAACCAATGTGCGGGAACGATTAACGCGCTGCATATATTACCTTTTTATCCTTATAGCTCTGATGAGGGCTTTTCGGTAATGAACTATGTACAAGTGAATGAATCTCTCGGTAGTTGGGATGATATTCAAGGAATAGCTCAAGATGTAAAGCTAATGGCTGATTTAGTGATCAACCACTGCTCCAGTCGCAGTCGTTGGTTTGAAAACTTTATTCAGGGCAAAGAGCCAGGGTTAAGCTACTTTAAAACAGCTAGCTTAAATGACGATCTATCTGACGTTGTGCGACCAAGAACATCACCGCTACTTAATACAGTGCAAACGGCACTAGGGGAGCGCCATGTTTGGTGCACATTTAGCCCAGATCAAGTTGACTTAGATTTTGCTAATCCATTAGTGCTTAATGAATTTGTAGGTATTATTCGCCATTACTTGGATAATGGTATAAAGATATTTCGCCTTGATGCTGTGGCTTTTTTATGGAAAGAACTTAATACTTCTTGCATTAATTTACCGCAAACACATGAAGTGATCAGATTACTGCGAACGCTAATAGAGCATGTGGAGCCAAGTGCAGTTATAATCACTGAAACAAACATTCCTAATCGTGAAAATTTATCTTACTTTGGTAATGCCAATGAGGCACATTGTATTTATAACTTTTCATTGCCGCCTTTGTTATTACATACCTTGCTCAGTGGTGACAGTAAAGCGCTCAAACATTGGATGATGAGCATGCCGCCAGCGCAAAATGGTACTGCCTACTTTAATTTTATAGCTTCTCACGATGGAATTGGCTTACGTCCTGTCGAAGGGTTGCTTGACGAGGATGAACTAGGGCAAATGGTCAATACGGTTAGTCGCTTTGGCGCAAAGGTGTCAATGCGCACAGCGAATAATGGCACCAGCTCACCCTATGAACTTAATATTGCGTTATTTGATGCCTTACAAGGCACTCATAAAGGCGTGGATAAGTGGGGCTTACAACGTTTTACCTGTGCTCATGCTATTATGTTTGCCCTCGAAGGCATTCCTGGGCTTTATATTCATAGTTTACTTGGTACCACCAATGATTATGAACGCTTTGAAAATAGCCAGCATAACCGCTGTATTAACCGTCATCGTTGGCAAGAGTCGGCACTACTTGAAAAGCTTGCCGATCAATCAAGTCATCATTATCACGTGTTTACTCAAATCAATAATTTACTGGCTATTCGTAAGCAGCAAGATGCTTTTCACCCTAATGCGACGCAATTTACCTTACATTTAACCGGTGCTTTATTTGGTTTTTGGCGTCAAAGCATAGACCGTAGGCAAAGTGTTTTTTGTGTTTATAACATTAGCGATGAGCCTCAGACTCTGCTATTAGCTGATCTGAACTTAATTGATACTGAGCAGTGGTTTGAACTTATTTCTGCTCAGGCAATAGAGCAGGGGCAACAAAGTATTGAACTTGCGCCTTATCAGCCGCTATGGCTATCGAATCGACAATAGTTAGCTATTTTACTGGAAAACGGCAGAGTTACTGTAAAGGGCTGTAAATCCCCTTTACAGTGTTATTTATTAAGGGCTTTGGCTAGGTTGTCTACTGTAAATGGCTGCGGATCTGTGGCCATTTTACTAAATTGAGCAAAATCAATGTCAGCCAAATCAGTTTCATTTATGTGCTTTACAAGTGATACGGTTTCAGCCTTAAGGTTATTGAAGATGGCCAACGATGAATGATTTAGTGAAGTTCGAGTTTTTTCATTATGATGATCAGCGATATTAATGAGTGCATAGGCGCCTAATAACACATGGCCACCCAATGTTATATCCAACGCTTTGATACCTTTTGGTACAGAGTCCCAATTCATCCCACCAACAATGACCTTATGTGCATTATTGTGCGCTTGTAATGCTCTTTTTGCACCAAACCCAATTGCATCATTGGCGCACCATATAATATTGATCTCAGGAGCAAACTCCATAAATGCTAAGGTTTTTGTGTAACTTTCCTGTTCAGACCAATTGGCAACCTCTTTTCCTATAAAGTTTATATCTTCATGTTGCTCAACAAATTCATCTAAGCCTGCTACACGGTCTATCGATGCGGGCGTTGTATAATCGCCAATAAGGGCGAGTATATTAGCAGGTTGAGTCGATGTTTTTGAGTGTTTAATAAGTAACTGTTGTGCAAGCACTTTTCCTGCAGCATAATTATCCGGTATGACGCTGCCAATAATATTAACGCCATCACGTTGTAACGATATCAATTTTCCGATAGCAGGTCGGCTATATAAAAAATAAATAGGGATATTTCTAGTATTTAATTTTGCTAAGTATTTACTGACAACGCTTTTTTCATCGACCACAATTAAATAGTCAGGATTGTCTTTAATTGCCTGCCTGATAAGCTCTTTCATCAAAATATGATTACGATTCGCGTATTTTATGTGCAAGTTTATATCTAAGTCATCCGCCGCATTTAGCATAATCTTAGATACTTTGAACCAAAAGTTACCGGTTGTATTTATTTCATCAGATGAATCTGCAAACTAGGGATTTACAAAGGTAATGTTTAATTTGGCAAAGCTAGAAGGGCTAATTATTAAACACAACAAGAAAATCAGAAATTGTTTTTTTAATCTTCGCATTCGTTCTAAACCCAAAACACATCTCATCAACAAAAACGAATTCTAACACAAAATTAATTTTCACCACACTTAGAGTAAGGTTATATTCATAGCTGCTGGAGTGTATAATGATTTTTCATCTTTTTTGAGTTGTAACTGTTAGGATTATTATGAAAGTATTTCTGTGTCTTGTGGCACTGCTGTTTGTTCCGAGTTTATTTGCTAACGACGATTTAGATCTTGAAGCCAACATGAAGAATATGGGGCTTGCGTTCAAGCATACTGTTGAAGCAACACAACTACAGGAGTTTAATACCGCGATCGATGAATTTATGATATTGGTTAAGCGAAGTAAAACAGCCACTTTTCACAAAGAGGCTGAGCAGTCACTGCAAGGTTTAGATAAAGTGATCGCAAAAGCTGAACTTGCAAAAAAATTAGCGAATGAGCAAGGACTCGAAGCAGCCAAAGGACCGTTAAAAGCCATTGATGGGCTCCGTAAGCAATACCATAAACTGCATGAGCCACCAGGGTTTTGGGAGTTGTTGTTCGGTAAGTAGTGTTAGATTGTATTTAAGTTTAGCCTTAAAGACTGTACGCCTATATCAAGGTGTACAGTCTGTGATAGTTGTTTATTTTCTTCCTTTCTTTTTCATACCTTGCACTGCTTTAAAGCGTGGATTGTCTTTACAGATCACAAAAACGCGTCCTTTGCGTTTGACAATTTGACATCCTGGGCGGTTTTTAGCACTTTTCAATGAACTCAAGACTTTCATGATTATTTGCTCCCTAAGTTTTTAAAGCGGCGATTAAACGCAGCAACTCGACCATCTGTTGCAACAGATTTTTGCTTACCGGTATAAAATGGATGTGAGTCACTTGATACATCAATAGGTACGTAAGGGTATGTTTTGCCATCTAACTCAACGGTTCGATCAGTTTTAATTGTTGAACCAATAATAAAGTAGCTATCGGCGGCCGTGTCATGAAAAGCAACCGTTTGGTAATCAGGGTGAATATTAGGTTTCATAAATAGCCTTTTACTGGAAATTAATGTTATGTGATATTATCACTATAATTTATAGTAAATAAGAATTCTTTGCAAATACTATTTTTGAGTTGTTGGTAAAGTAGCTGATTTGATGTTTATTCACACAAACAAGTTAAAAAATCAGCAGTTGATTTAAAAAAACTAGCTATTGGGAATTAGCCTGTTATAAATAATAAGTAATCAAGAATAGGAGTCAGATTATTATGAGTGGATCAGCCCAGCAACAGCATAGTAGTGAACAAAGTCAGGAAATAGATCAGGGCGTCATGGAGACATTACGTAGTAGTGATCATAGTGTCCTAGCACAACAAATAGACCCATTAAGCTGCACCCATAATGACATTGTTGAATTGCTTGCACAGTATTTGGCATTAAGTGATCAAGAAGATGATGATGTTTTTGATGCTTGGTTTGATGGCCTTAGTAAAGCACAACATACGGTTTTAAAAGTATTTGAAGTATATCGCGGTCAGTTTGAGCATCAAGAGTAACTTTTACATATTGGATAAATTGGTTCAGAGTTAATCTTTATAAGGCAATTTGCATTTCTTGCTATTATAGCTGGTCCAAATGCTGCACAAACTCAGCTTGTTAGTAGGCAAGGTGTAATACCAATCGACTTAAATATTTAACCATTCTAGCGAGCTAAATAAAGCGCTAACTGCGTTATAATTTTTTCAAGTAGAACAACTACATGTCAAAATTTACGCCTTGTTATCACTGTATTTATCTGTCGCTATAAATGGTCAGTAACTTAACACGATTGGTATAAAGTTAAGATAGCTTGAGCTTATTTTAATGCACCTTCGCAGCAGAGCGCGACAAAGAACAAAACCAGTACGGTATCACATAGACCATTTCGACAGCGTAACCCCTTGGACAATAAGCGTGATCTAATGGTGGATAATGCGAAAACAATTACAAGCAGCAACAAGTTTTAACGAAAAGAGCAGGGTGTTGTTTGGTGGTTATCTGAGCCATCGAATAAAAACCAGTGAAAATGACGAATAGCTCTATTTTTGATAGGTAGAAAAGTGCCAAAAACGTAACTTCAAGCGTAAATCGTTTCTGCCCCTTTATGAGTTAACGTAAATACTCTATAGGTCGACTTTGAGCGAAGCAGTCAATCAAAAGTTTTGATGTCTGAAGTCAAGATTTGATCCTCGTTGGCTTTTTCAAAACTAATGGGCACGAGCTTTTGTAATAGTGGCAACACAAGCAAAGGCTCAGAGCGATTATCAACACAAACAACGGCATTTGCACTACTCAGCGCTCTCATCAATGCGTTAACAGGGGTTATATCGTCTAAAGACTCAATAAAACAATTGTCTTTCTCAAACTCACTAATATCGTCGAAATACCCATCAGGCGAAAAACAATATAACTCAAGCGACTTAACTACCGCGTTATTGTTGTTTGATAGTTTCTTCCCTAAAACGATGAGGGGTTCGGCTTTTTTACCCAATCCGAGCTTAAGCAAAAGCGTTTTTATCAAATCCATGTGCTTACTCTATGCCCAGGGCAAGAGCATGAAAAAAGTCTATGATTTCAATACCTTTTCAAGGTAATCTGTACTGCGCATAGCTTTTTTCTGTTTTGCGGGCATGCCTTTATTAAAGCTTGTTTCTGCTTTTAGCTGATTAAATGCGATGTGTCTCAGCCCCGCAAATACAGGTGCTGCACCTTCACGCCTAATTCGGCAATCATCTTCTTTAAATCCGACATCTAAACGCCAATGTAATCCATTCTCTATTTGCCAATGTTGCCGTTCGGATCTTGCGAGTTCTTCCGCCGATAGATATGCTGAACTGATGTAGTATCTATAGCATAACTCATTGCTTACTTTGTTTTTTTCTTTCCTATAAGAAACAATAACTCCCACTGTTTTGGCATCTTTCCAATTGCTCGTTTCTGATAAATCACTTACGTTATGACTAACAGCACAACACCTGAATTCTTCTCTGTTTTTATGATAATCGGCTTCATTAAACAAAACTCCTTCGGACGCTTGTCGTGTGACCTCAGGTAATAAAGCATTCTCTACTTGTGACAGCAGTCCTTTATGGTTCGCTTTTACTGCCAGTAGGTAATCGGCTTGTTTATCCACTATTGTCTCTGCAATTGATTTTTGACACCCCATAGCGTCAATCGTGACTAAGCAGCCTTTTATCTCCAGTAATTCAAGAAGCTCTGGTAACGCTGTTATTTCATTCGACTTTTTATCAACAGGGCATTGCGCCAAAACAACACCATTTTCGCACGCAAATGCACTGACCATATAAAGTGCATCGCGCCTATCTGACTGATTAAATGAACCTTTCAATCGCTTACCATCAATCGCAACTACATCGCCCTGAGTTAATTTAGAACAGTCTTTCATCCAAGAAGAAAAAGAATCTTGAAACTGCGTCATATCAATGCGACTCATCACACGAGCGATTGTGTCATGGCGAGGGATACCTTGCTCAAGAGGAACGTACTTCCTGAGCCAATCTAATCTATCATGGCCAAAATCTTCAATATCTTCCCAGCCTTGGCACCCAGATATGACAGCGCTGACAGCTAAGAATATGATATCAAAAAGTTTATGGACAACTTTACCCTGCTGGCGAGGGTCGGCAATTGATTCGAAATATTTAAATAGTTGAATATCAGGCATGGGGGCTCCTTAAAAAGGAGTATAAGATCATACTTTTAAGTCAAGGTAAAGTTCGTGATCTTGCCCTGACTCTATGCCCAATAAAATAGTGGCATATTTTATCGTGCATTATTAGATACATTAATAAAACAATAGTTACTTTTATGGACTACCAGCGTTTGTGCTTTAAACTATTGGTTAATTAATTTAACCCACTCAATTGGATTCGACACAATGAATTGATATTTAGCGTCATCTTTTAATACGATTTCAATTGCATC
This sequence comes from Pseudoalteromonas sp. B160, assembly GCF_037162485.1. Taxonomy (NCBI): domain Bacteria; kingdom Pseudomonadati; phylum Pseudomonadota; class Gammaproteobacteria; order Alteromonadales; family Pseudoalteromonadaceae; genus Pseudoalteromonas; species Pseudoalteromonas sp. B160. The sequence continues at coordinate 558,980 of NZ_JARLUX010000002.1, forward strand.
ATGTGTATAAGGCAAAATACCCACAACCTTACCAGTGCACTTACTCACTTTTACAATTTCACGCCGTGAAAACGTATAAGGCCCTAACCCAAATTGTGCATTAAACGGTGCAAAATGAATATCGGTGTTGGTTAGCCAAAATCTGCCGTCCGCTTTAATCGCCCCTTGTTGAATCGTGGCGGTTGTCGATTTGATTGTTATTGCATTCATTATAGTATCCCTTTATGTAGCGCTGCTTTTAAGTCATTACCAAGTGACGACATTTAAGCTGACTGTATTATCTTTCTCTTGGTTTGCCTACCGTTAAGTAGTGCGCCCAACCACGTATTTTTAACTAATAATAAATAACTTATTTGACCTATAAGTAATGTAACCACCACGCTAGCTATAAACTTTACTAAAACTGGCAAATTAGTATTAATCAATGGAATCTGAATATAAATCAGCACTGGCACATGTATTAAATAAATCCAATATGATGCATTTGAGATGCTGCGACTGAGCTTACTTTGGTGATTTAAAAAACGATGCCCAAGTAAAAACGTTATGGCGGTTAACAAAATAACACTCAGTCCTTGTGATAAAACATGCAATACATGTAGCTCTCTTGCTGCGGCAAAATAACCAGTTGTTGCGGCGGCAATCACTTCATCTAAGCTTGGCGCGGCTGGTAATAGAGAAAAATAACCAGTCAGTGATATTGCAACACCCAAAATAAGAGGCCATAAGTACTTATAATATGACCAAATGAGCTGCTGTTTTTTATAAAGCCCCACTCCTAACCAATAAAAACTGCCGTAAAAACCATACGACCATAACTGTGGCGTGAGTTTATCAGGAGCAGGAAATGGAATAGATTGCCCCATTAATGAAAACGTTAACACGATGGGAAGTACAACCCACATAAATAAAGGGTGAACGCTAAGCGCATCGAATTTATTGCCTAATAAGTTAGTTGTTTTCAACAACCAGTGAATTAAGCAAAACTGGAATAAGTTCCACAAAAACCATAAGTGCATAGTGCTAACAACAGGCTCTTTAATAACTTTAAACACAGCAAAAATCGGCGGTATTGAATTAGCTATACCGGCCCCAAAACTCAAGGCATGGTAGTAAACGACAAAGCTTAACGGTAAAAATACAATAAAAGGCAGTAGAATATGTTTACTGCGATGACGTAAAAATCGCGCGTTGCTCGATTGACCTATTAATAACGCACTGCAAAACCCTGCAATAATAAAAAATAACGGCATCCGAAATAAGTGCAGCGTATGCGTAATATAATCAAATAGACCATGTTTGCTTGGGTCTGCCGTAAACCAAATATTACCAAAAAACGGACTGTAGGCTAAAGCGGCATGAAATACAATGCCGAGCAATAGCGCGAGGCTGCGTAAATTATCAATGTAATGTAATCGACTGTCTTTATTCATTAATATGCCCAACTAACTTTTATTAATAAAGCATAAATGAATGAAGTTTAATGGCACTAGTCACAAAGCTCATAGCCCGATCTATGACAGATGTCACTGTTTTTACAACGCGAATTCTGCAATAATAGCCAAAAAAATATGGCCGCAGTAATGGAATCAACTATACGACATACAACCGATTGGCATTTCTCAACATTGGCATCGTGGCTTGGGGTGACATCGGCGTGTGCCTATTATGCAAACTCAGAATTAGCACTATATTTGCAAATCATAGTAAGTGGTTCCATTTTAGCCATTTTGCTGTATGTGTTAAAACAACCCAATAAATTTGTTCACGGCGTAGCACTTGGCTATTTCCTGCTTATTTTGGCTATGATACAACTGAGTTCAACGTCCTTAGTTTTTATCCACCTAGTGATGTTCACCGCGGTTTTTAGTCCTCATTTTTCGCTTCCTAAAATACTCGCTTGTGTTGTGGCCGCCATGCTGGTTTATGGTTTAACGCATTATTCGCGCTGGGAAAATGGCATTCCTTGGATCACGTTTACAATTTGGTTCTTCTTTTGCTTGATGAATTGGTTTGTTAGCCGGCGTATTGTCGAAAGTTTAAATACACATTACCAATCCCGCCAAAACTACAAAGAGTTAAAAGCCACCCAACACATGATGGGGGCGATGCATGCAGCGCAAGAGCGACAAAATATATCACGCGAGCTGCATGACTCACTCGGCCATAAGCTTACCGCGCTCAGCATTAATTTAGATTTTGCTAAAAGAGCAGCAAATGAAGCCACCGTTGAAACCCTCTCTCTTTGCCACCAACTTAGCCAAGAAGTATTGGCAGAAGTACGCGAAATCGTTTCCACTCAACGCAATGACAAAACGATACTTAAGCAAGCTCTTGAGGCCATTTGCGAACTAACACCTAATTTACACTGTGATCTCCAACTAAGTAAGGGGACAGAGCAGCTCCCTCAAGACTACGCCCTGTGTGTATTGCGGTTTACCCAAGAGATGATCAGCAACACCCTTAAACATACCCAAGCAAACTATTTTACTTTGCATGTGAATGTCTCCCACGTTGGCCAACACCCGCTGTTAATTGCAAAAGCGTATCACAATCAACCAGAGACCCATTTACCTAAAAAGGGAACGGATTGGCAGGATTAAATGAGCGAATGACACTATTTGGCGGTGAATTTTCACAACATCTTGAGCAAGAAACACTGATCAATACCATGACATTACCACTAAATTTAGAAGAAAAAAGCCATGATAAAGTGCCTACTAGTTGAAGATCAGACCTTAGTTCGTTTAGGCCTCGCTAATTTACTTAACCTCGATAGCGCCATTAATATAGAAGCCCAAGCTGAAGATGGCTTGCAAGCGGTTGCACTATTAGCTGAGCATAGTTTTGACATTGCTTTACTCGATATGAGAATGCCGAATTTAGATGGGCTCGGCGTGCTGCAAAAAATGCGCGAGAAGGGTGATAAAACCCCTGTGCTGATCATTACCACATTTGAAGATTGTGATGTATTAGTCAAAGCCCTTAATCTAGGTGCTCGTGGGTATGTGCTTAAAAACATTGAACTTGAAGAACTCATTAGTGCTATAAAGCAGGTCGTTGCAGGAGAGCGAGTATTGCAAAGTGCGGTGACTGACTTTTTACTCAAAAAGCAACTAAGCCCTCAGCTCTGCTTAACGGACAAAGAACAAACCGTATTGCAGTGTTTGTCTTTAGGTATGCCAAACAAAGTGATTGCCAAAAAATTAGATAACTCTGAGGGGACTATTCGTAATCATGTGTCACAAATTCTTGCCAAATTAGACGTAAAAGACCGCACTCAGGCCGTTATAAAAGCCATTAATCAAAACCTAATTTAACACGCGAACAACACCAAATTACTATTTTTGATTAGGCTTAAGTGGTGCAATCAACATAAATAAGAGTAAACAAAACCAACTAATAAACAAACAGACGACTATCCATGCGAGCTTTTCTTGGCGTTCCACTTTTTGTGACCTAGCAATGAGTATGATTGGCATCACCCAAATCTTGATTTCAGACATTAAAGATCTTCAGTGTCTGCTCATGGCACCGAACCGCCCGTCGACTCTAACTCATAACTGTCCAAAAACGCGCTAGAGTGGCCATCTGCCTCGCGCTCAAAGTACTCATTCAGTAAGTTTGGTTACAGTACTCTTAAAAATCATCATATTGCGGTTACATTTATGCAAAACTGTGATACGGCACTATTGTTTTTCCTAAAACCTAAAACCTTTCCCCTCGCACCTTTTCTTCTTTACTTAACCGACAAATCATATTTAAGCACTAGTGCATCAATATAACGGGCACGAAGGGTATGTTGTTTTTCGTGTTCTGCACCATGACTAAGCGCGCGATTTAATAGTTTTAAAGCAGGGTGTAATTTGCTTCGCTCTGCTTGTGTGAGGTTTGGCTTTGTGCGTAATTCGGTTATATCATCTACAACTAAGCGACCAATATCAACGGCGGCGATTTCTTCAATTAAGCCATTTTGAGTTAGCACACCGTATTTACTGCATAAAAATTGTTGCCATACTTGTTGTAGGTGCTCTTCTAATTCACAACCAAATAGCTCTTCGTTAAATTCAAATCCTTGTTGAGCTAGCTTCGTTAAACTTGCACTGTATTGTTGTGCAAAGTAGTTGAAGGCTTGACTGGATGAATCAATTTTTTGCTTGGCTAAGCCTTGTCCCCAGTTAACGCATCCTCTTGGATAGAAGTCGTCGTATTCTTCGCATTCATATAAACCAGAGTAAGAGCTACAACTAAGCTGATTTTTAATACAGTAACTGGGTTTTGGAAATAACCCGTTTTGTTGCCAAATTGCAAGAGTATCTTCATCGATTGCTAAGGCATGACAAAGCTCTTCGCTGTGATAAAAATGGGTTGCTAAAAATCGTGATAAACGCATAAAAGTGCACTCAAGGTTAGAAAATAAATATACTGTTTATTTATACAGTTGTTTATTTTGGACTAAGCACCTCTACAACACAAGTAATTTAATTAATTAGTTATGCAACACTCGGAAAACGCCTGCTTTTATGTTACAACTACGGCAAGTTTTTTAAGATTAATTTTTTATGCGCACCCTAGAACAAATTAAACAAGCAAGCCTCATCACAGCAATTAAAACGCCTTATTTAGCCAGTGGTGAAATTGACTTAGCCACCTATGATTATTTAGTTGAACAGCAAATCGCCGCCGGTGTTGATGGTATTGTGGTCGGTGGAACCACAGGTGAAGGCCAGTTAATGAACTGGGAAGAGCATTTAATGCTGATTGCGCACAGCGTTAATAAGTATGCAGATAAGTTGGTGATTGTTGGTAACACTGGCAGTAACAATACCCGCGAAGCCGTTAAAGCGACTGAGTATGGCTTTGCCAGCGGTATGGACGCAGCACTACAAATTAACCCTTATTATGGCCGCACATCGATTGCCGGTGTAATTGAACACTTCAAACGAGTGCTGGCAATTGGTCCTGCGTTTATCTATAACGTAGCAGGGCGCACGGGGCAAGATTTAACCCCTGATATAATTGAACCGTTAGCACAACACGAAAATTTTATAGGTGTTAAAGAGTGTGGTGGTAATGAACGCATTGAGCACTACGAGCAACAAGGCATTGCTTGTTGGTCTGGTAATGACGATGAAGCACATGATGCTCGCCATACTTATAAAGCGCATGGCGTGATCTCGGTAACCTCTAATTTAATTCCTGGCTTGTATCGTCAATTAATGGACAGCAAAAGCGATGCGCTGAACGCGTCATTACAACCTTTGATCAGTTGGTTGTTCTGTGAGCCAAATCCAATTGCAATTAATACTGCATTGATGATGACAGGTGCAGTCAAGCCTGTATTTAGATTACCTTATGTGCCATTAAATGAGCAGCAGCAAGCGCAAGGGGTTACGTTGATCAATCAACTTGATGATGTTGCTGTTGTAGGTGGCTCTAAAGCCACACCATTAAATTTAGAAAATACAATTATTCTGCCATAATTTAGTTTGGGCTTTAAAAGATCGCCAACCATTGTTGTTATTGCTTAGCAAAGTATGCTTTGAAAAGGTCAAACACAAAAATGGCTGTAGAAGAGAAAAGGTAATTCTAGTTGGTTTATATATTTAAAAACTAACTGTTTGCCTTAAATTGCTGTATAATTTGCGACCCTTGATAATGTGGCCGCAGGTTATACAGCATGAATTTTAAATCTTTTAGTTTTGCCCCTGAACTTCTTCAGGCGTTAGATGAACTTAACTATCACACCCTTACGCCCATTCAACGTAATGCTATTCCAGCAGTACGTAAAGGCAAAGATGTTTTAGCCAGTGCCCAAACAGGCACCGGTAAGACAGCTGCTTTTGCTTTACCAATTATTCAAAAATTATCTGAAGTTGAATACACAAAAACTAATGCACCACGTGCCTTAGTGCTAGCACCAACCCGTGAGCTTGCAGAGCAAATTGCAAATAATTTTACTGATTTTGCAAAGTACACCAAGCTTAAAACTGTGAGTTTATTTGGCGGTGTTAGTACGGTAGGTCAAGCTAATGGCTTAAAAGCGGGTGTCGATATCGTAGTCGCAACACCGGGTCGTTTACTGGATCATATTCGTTTAGGTAATCTAAGCCTTGCTGACGTACAACATCTTGTGCTCGATGAAGCTGACCGTATGCTTGATATGGGCTTTATTGGTGATATGCAAACAGTGATCAATGGCTGTGCTGAAGATCGCCAAATTTTGTTGTTCTCTGCAACATTCCCAGCGGCAATTAAACAGTTTGCTAGCAAAGTACTCAAGCAAGCTGAAATTGTCCGTGTTGATCAAACCAACAGCACTGCTGCAACCGTTCATCACGTGGTTTATCCAGTTGAAGAGCGCCGTAAACAAGAGCTGCTTTCTGAATTGATCGGTAAGAAAAACTGGCAGCAAGTGTTAGTGTTCGTTAACATGAAAGAAACGGCTGATGAGCTAGTTAAAGAATTAAACTTAGATGGTATCCCGGCTGCTGTGTGCCATGGTGATAAAACCCAAGGTAACCGTCGTCGTGCATTAAGTGATTTCAAAGCGGGTAAAGTACGTGTGCTTGTGGCTACAGAAGTTGCCGCTCGCGGGATTGATATTGATGACCTACCACGTGTAATTAATATTGACTTACCATGGCTTGCTGAAGATTACGTACACCGTATTGGTCGCACAGGTCGTGCCGGTAAACAAGGTCAAGCAATCTCATTTGTTAGCCGCGAAGAAGAAAATATGTTGTTTGAAATTGAAACCTTAATCGGTCAAAAAATTCAGCGTGAATACTTGCCAGGTTATGAAGTAAGTAACCGTGAAGTACTGATTGATAAAATTGGCAAAAAACCATCGCATTTGCGTCGTAGCCATTCAAATAAACCATCAGGTCAAGCAACTGGTGAAGCGCGAGCTAAAAACCGTTCACGTATCTCAAACGTACGTAAAACCCTCAAAGGTGCCAAACTTTCGTTAAAGAAATAATGGTATAAGTTAAGTCATTAACACCAAAAAGCCTCAATAAATGAGGCTTTTTTGTGAACAGTGAAAAACTACTTAGCTATTTTTCTCAAGCATAGATAACGCTAATGCTTCAGCGGCCTTTATACCGTCAATGCCTGCGGAAAGAATACCACCTGCATAACCCGCACCTTCACCGGCAGGGTATAGGCCTTGGGTATTGATACTTTGCATGCTTTTATCTCGTTTAATGCAAATTGGTGATGAAGTACGGGTTTCAACGCCAGTTAATAAGCCATCGTTTGATGAAAAACCACGAATTTGCTTATTAAATGCAGGAATTGCTTCACGAATGGCATCAATTGCATATTTAGGTAACACATTTGCTAGATCAGTGAGTTTGATACCTGGTGTGTATGAAGGCTTTACATCGCCTAAGTCACTTGAATCTTTACCTTTTAAGAAGTCGCCAATTAACTGTGCTGGTGCATCGTAATTACTACCACCTAGTTCAAAGGCTTGCTCTTCTAGTTTTCGCTGCAGATCAATACCGGCTAATGGATGACCTGGGAAATCTTCTTCAGGAGAAATCCCCACAACAATGGCACTGTTAGCGTTGCGTTCGCTGCGAGAATACTGACTCATGCCATTCGTTACCACGCGACCTTCTTCAGAGGTTGCTGCAACCACAGTACCGCCTGGGCACATACAAAAACTGTAAACAGTACGGCCGCTGTGACAATGGTGAACCAGTTTGTAATCTGCAGAGCCAAGAATCGGGTTACCAGCATTATCACCAAAACGGCATTCATCGATCATAGATTGTTTGTGCTCAATTCTAAAACCAACTGAAAACGGTTTTGCTTCAACGTAAATCCCTTTATCGTATACCATTTTAAATGTATCACGTGCGCTGTGACCTACCGCAAGCACAACATGACGGGTATCAAGTTGTTCACCGGAGGATAATTTCAGTCCTGTTACTTGGCCATCATCAAGTAGGATGTCATCAACGCGGGTGCTAAAACGAATTTCACCGCCGAGCGCTTCAATACTTGCACGCATTTTTTCAATCATCGTAACCAGCTTAAAAGTACCAATATGCGGTTTGCTGACATACATAATTTCTTCTGGTGCGCCCGCAGCTACAAATTCAGTGATTACTTTACGACCATAATGCTTTGGATCTTTAACTTGGCTGTAAAGTTTTCCGTCAGAGAATGTTCCTGCGCCGCCTTCACCAAATTGCACGTTTGACTCGGTATTTAGAGTACGTTTTCGCCAAAAACCGAAAGTGTCTTTGGTACGTTCACGTACTTCTTTACCACGTTCTAAAATAATGGGTTTAAATCCCATTTGCGCCAGTATTAAACCAGCAAACAGTCCACAAGGGCCAAAGCCTATTACCACAGGACGTTCTTGAATCGTTGCTGGTGCTTGAGCAACAAATTTATAGCTGGTGTCAGGGGCTGGTTTTACATGTTGGTCTTTAGCAAACTGAATTAATAATTGCGCTTCATTATCAACCTCAATGTCGAGGGTATAAATAAGTAAAATTGCGTTTTTTTACGGGCATCGTAACCACGTTTAAAGACATTAAAGCTATGGAGTTGGCTGTTATCAATGCCAAGTTTAGTTATAATTGCTTGCTTTATGGCATCTTCGCCATGATCAAGTGGCAGCTTAATTTCTGTTAAACGTATCATATTTAGTCTCTGTTAGGTGTCTTAGCAGTCGCTGACGCGAGTTGCTCACAATAACGGACTATTTTACGTTAATTTATGCCTCGATGGCAGCGATTATTTATTGTATTTTGGCTGTGGTTGGGTATGATCTCCAGCTGTATTAAGATATGTTAGGCAAACGTTAAAATGGCATTTGTAGTCACTGAAAACTGTATAAAGTGTAAATACACTGACTGTGTAGCAGTGTGTCCAGCAGATGCGTTTTATGAAGGCCCTAATTTCTTGGCGATCAGTCCGATTGATTGTATTGATTGTGGTTTATGTGTTCCAGAATGCCCCGCTGAAGCAATTTATCAAGAAGATGAATTACCTGATTCGCAACAAGAATTCACCGAACTGAATGCCGAACTTGCTTTTATTTGGCCGCGTATCACTGATGTAAAACCAGCCCCTGAAGATGCCGATACCTGGAATGGTGTGGCCGATAAATTAAAGTTAATTGAGACCTAAAATCTCAGCTTTTTGTCTTGATTAGTTAATTAAAATAACATTTTTACAATCAAACTATTAACAAATGTACCTGCGTGAATTACAATTGCTACTTAACTTACTCATCCGAGTAACTGAGTATTAAATGGATGTTTATGCAGTATATAAAATTAATAACGTTACCTGTCTGGGTTTTAGCTTTCGCTTTATGTAGTACGTTTGCACACGCTGAGCAACAACAATTTAGTTTAGCGCACATTGATCAAGGTATTGATCTTGATGGTGAGTTGAGCGAACCGCACTGGCAACAAGCCACTTTAATCCCTTTACGCTATCAAAATGAACCCAACGAAAAAGGCATACCACCTGTAAAAACAGACGCTTATATCTATGAAGATGGCAACTATTTATATCTTGGTTTTGTTGCTTATGATAATGATCCCAGTCAAATACGTGCAGCACTTCGAGATCGCGATACATTATGGTCGGATGATAATGTCGCATTGATGATTGATACTTTTAACGATGAGCGAACAGGTTATGAGTTTTACGTAAATCCACTCGGTGCACAAGGTGATATGCGCATGACCGATACCGATGGCTGGACTGAAGACCCATCGTGGGATGCGATTTGGGACAGTGCAGGGCAAATAACTGACCAAGGTTATACCGTAGAGATGCGCATCCCGTTCACTGCATTGCGTTTTCCTAAAAATAAAGCCGATATGACATGGGGGGTTGCGCTGTGGCGTAATTATCCTCGAGATGTTTTATATCAATTATCCAATGTAGGTTTTGACCGCGACGTGAAATGCAGTTTTTGCCAGTTTGATAAAATAACAGGCTTTAATGCCATGGAGCCGAGCAAAAATATTCAATTAACACCGACCTTGACCGCTCTTCGCAATGATGTGAAAGAGGCTGTACCAGGGGATTGGCAAAATGGTGATATTGAGACTGAAGCTGGACTCGATTTACGTTGGGGGATCAGCCAAGATGCGGTTATTAATGCCACAATTAATCCCGATTTCTCGCAAGTAGAGACCGATAGTTTAGAGTTGGATGTCAATACCACATACTCTATTTATTATGCTGAGAAACGCCCGTTCTTTTTAGATGGTGCATCGTATTTCAAAAGCAGTTTATTTGAGCTTTTATATACTCGTACAATTGCCGAGCCTGAAATTGGCGCCAAAATAACCGGTAAAACAGATGCACATAGTTATGCTTTTATGTATGCCGATGATGAAAATACCAGTCTTTTTTACCGACTAACCAAGGTTCTGGCTTTGCTAATTTAGCTGAAAAATCAAAGTCAGCGGTTGGCCGATATCAATACGACATTGGCGAGCAGGGCACTATTGGGGTGATGAGCACCCACCGTGAAGCGAATGACTATCACAATACCGTACTGTCGGTAGATGGTAGTTATTGGTTTAATCAAACAGATAGTGTGTTGTATCAAGTTGCTACCTCTGATACTAAAAACTCCGCTTTTTTAACTGATAATTATGGCTTGGAGAAAAATCAATCTGATCAAGCTTATAAGATCGAGTTTGCTCGCGAGAAACGGGATTATAAGCTACTTGCCAGTTACGAAGATATTGGTGAGGATTATCGTACCGATGTTGGCTATCAAGGAAAAGTAGATTATAAAAAAGTGTTACTAGGCGGCGGGCAAACTTGGTACTTAGACGCAAGTGAGATGATAACCGAATATTCTTATAATGTTGATTGGGACAAAACCTGGGCGCAAGATGGTAGCTTGCTTGAAGAAGAGTACGAAGGGTATATTTTTTTAAAAGGCCAATTACAGTCATCCTTAGAGTTTGGTTTGATCCATCGTAATGAGAGCTATAAAGATGATTTTTATAATCAAAATATCGGCTTTATTTATGGTGGTTTTAACCCAAGCAAAGATTTACGTATTACGCTCTATAGTGAGTTTGGTAGTAAAATAGATTACAGTAATGAGCAGTTAGGTGATTTATTTACTCTAGAGCCAGAACTTACCTGGGACATCAATGATCATTGGCAACTACAGCTTGAACACAGTTATAGCCGTTTAGATAACCCACAAGGTGAAAATGTATTTACAGCGAATCTAACCGATTTACGAATTTATTATAAATTTAATATGCGCTCGATGCTGAAACTGATTTTACAGTTTGAAGATATCGACCGAAATCAAAATGCTTATTACTTTGCTGTAAATCACATCAACCGAGATTATGGCAGTCAGCTTGTTTACTCATATAAAATTAACGCACAAACATTATTTTACTTGGGTTATTCAGATAAAGGCTATCAAGATGACTCATTAAAAAGTATAGAACGCGATCAACGTACTTTCTTTACTAAATTAAGTTATGCATGGCAGCTTTAAATTACATTTTAAAAAAGCCCTTAGTATTTAACTAAGGGCTTTTTTTATTGCTATAAATTACGAAAATACGCATCAACAAACTGTTGTTGGTTTGGTGCTTTTGGCGCTGTAGTAAATTTGATTAATGAGTCGGTATGACGCAGTTTTAGTTCATTACTAAATTCACAATCAACCTGATTAAATTGTTGTACTTTAGCTTTAAATTTAGCTGATTGTTGGCATTGCTTTGCTAATGAGTTGGCTACTTGTGCACAATATGCGCCAACGGCATAAGTTTGTAAGGTTTTATCATCAAGTGCTTGCCAATTTACTGAGGTGGCTATGTCTTTCTCACACTGTAAATTTAGCTCTTTACTAGCGTCAGTAAGTGCGATTTGTGATTGTTTAATTGCATTATCGCGATCAAACTTAGCTAGTTTTAACTGAATACCTTGCTCAAGTTGGCTTATATATTGTGCATAGGTATCTTCGCTTATTCCTTTTGCTCGCTTATCTTTTAGTTCACTCAAATAAATTGCTTGGCGGCTATTTGGCAAATATAGTGTGTAGCTACAACAGCTATAACCTTGCTCTTTCGTGACGAGTGCTCGCTGTTCCCCGTCAAACGTGTATTTGTAAGCTTGTATACTTCCGTGAGGTCTCAGAGCGGTTAAAAAAACCACTTCGTCAATAGGACTATTTACCCCAACGACTTTGACCAATGCTTGGCTGTTATCAAGGGTATTAATAATAGTCACTTGCTCGCCACTTGATGACTCAAGTACAAGAGGATATTTTTGTAATTCTATCGCGTAGCTACAAGTGCAGAATAAACTGAGTAACAGAAAGATATTTTTCATTGTTAAATCCATTTAAAGTTAAACAAAATAGTTAAACATTTTAACATAGCTAACGTGTTATTTTAATGCTCTTTTATTTTATAGGTTGCTATGGCGTCTCTTACCACAGGTTCAAGACCTTGTAAGCCCCATTGCTTACCTGTTTCAATCGCTTTTTCAATTGGTTGGTTAAGCTCTATTGCGTTATAAAGTGCAATCAGTGCACCAACTCGGTTACCACTTGCACAATGCAGTAATGTTGGGCTCTCAGATGCTTGCGCTAATAATTGCTGCAGCTTTTTTGCATTTTCAATATTGATATCGGCTCTTGATGAAATGGGCAGTGAAAAGTATTGCAGTCCTAAATTGGTCACTAAAGCCTGTTCATCCCAATTATTTTCCCCATCCCCGCGTAAATTAATCACATACTTTATACCTTGCTTTGCAAGCTGCTGAAATTGCTCTTTAGAAGGTTGTCCTGCAGTATAGATGTGTTGTTGCGGGTTCGCATAATTAGTTAATGCAACGGACTTTATATTTACTGATGGGAGTGGCTGCGCATAACTTGTTATGCTGATCAAAGAACATGCTAAAGTGATAATAAAAAATACTATTTTCATAATTTTAGATCTCGTTGAAGTTGCTAGTAATGTGGCAATTGTATAAGTAGTTACTATTATTAAAGCAGATAGTTTAGTTTTTCAAACAGGTTAGAGTTACTCAATAATAATGCCAGCAACAGCTGGCATTATTTATCGGTTATTAAGGTGTGTAATAAATTGGTGAGCCAGGCCCTACTGGCAGACCAAATACAAACACCCACAAATAAAACAGAGCAACCCAACCGACAAAGAAAATCATACTATAAGGCAGCATGGTGGCGACTAAAGTGCCTATTCCCATGTCTTTTTTATATTTAGTGGCAACGGCGAGGATCAAGCCAAAGTAACTCATCATTGGGGTGATCAAGTTCGTGACAGAATCACCAATCCGATAAGCCGCCTGAATGGTCTCTGGCGCATAGCCAATCAACATGAGCATAGGTACAAATATTGGCGCAGTGATTGCCCATTGTGCAGATGAAGAACCTAAGCTTAGATTAACTAATGCACACATTAATATAAATAACACAAATACTTCAGGACCAGTCAGATTGAGGGCTTGTAACATAGCAGCGCCATTTATGGCTAAAATAGTCCCTAAGTTAGTCCATTTAAAGAAGGCAACAAACTGCGCGGCAAAAAATACTAATACAATGTACATGCCCATTGAGCTCATACTTTTGCTCATTGCGTTGATCACGTCTTTATCATTTTTCATGGTGCCTACTACACGGCCATAAACGAAACCTGGTATACCAAAGGTAATAAAAATAAATACCACAATCCCTTTAGAAAAAGGCGAGTGGGCAAATAAGCCTGTTTCAGGATGGCGCAAAATGCCATCTGCAGGCACGATTGTCCAAGCAAGTAGTAGTGATACTAACAATAAAGAAAATCCAGCCCATTTTAAGCCTGATTTTTCTTTAGCAGTTAAGCCTTCTATATTATTCTGCGCCAGATCAGCACTGGCATCGTCGGGGTTGTATTTTCCAAGGCGGGGTTCAACAATTTTTTCAGTAACGATGGTGCCTAATACGGCAATCAATAAAACTGAAATCATCATAAAATACCAGTTTGCTTCAGCGCCAACTTGGTAAGTTGGATCAATCATTTGTGCTGCCGGAGTCGTAATACCTGCAAGCAATGGATCAATCGTACCTAACAATAAATTAGCACTGTAACCACCTGATACACCAGCAAAAGCAGCGGCTAAGCCGGCTAAAGGATGACGCCCTAAACTATGGAAGATCATTGCGGCTAAAGGGATTAATACAACATAACCAAGTTCAGATGCGGTATTAGATAATATAGCGGCAAATACCACCATAAAAGTAACTAAGCGTTTTGATGCCCCCATTACCATGCCACGCATTGCAGCAGATAATAGCCCTGAATGTTCGGCAACGCTGACACCTAATAGTGCAACAAGCACAGTGCCTAAAGGGGCAAAACTAGTAAAATTAGTAACAAGACCGGTGACGATACGTTGTAAGCCTTCAGCACTTAATAGACTCACAACTTCGATAACGCCGTCAGCTTCACGACCTGCGGAGCCAATTGGGCGAGGATCAATTGCAGTTAATCCAAACCAATCAGCAATACCACTGAAAACAATAATGGCCACACAAAATAGGGCAAACAAGGTGATTGGGTGGGGTAACATATTCCCCAAAAACTCAACAGAGGCTAAAAATCGGTTAAATAATCCCGATTGTTTTTCTTCACTCGATGAGTCGGCAGTGTCGACGGCTTTTGACATAGCAAGGCTCTTAAAATTTAAAATTTCCGCAATCTATCATTTTTAAGCATTATTATCATCAATAAACGGTGGTTTACCAGATGGGTACGATAAACTGTCAATTAGGCTATAGAATTCCTTTGAAAAGTAATGGATAGCGACGTAATCGCTGGCCAATATAGTCATCCGCTAAGATTTGCTGACAAATTTCTTCAATATTATCAGAAGCTTCAAACACCCAGTCGAATCGTTCGATTGCAGTTAAAAACCCTCGCTTCAGGAACCGTTGTTGCCGATACTCCTCAAGATTACCTTTAATTATGGCAAGCTTACTTTCATCGTCGCGTAATTGTTGCACAACCTTGGCTATAAAATCTGTATGTTGGTTGTGCTTGTTAGCTGGGCGAATGCGGGGTTTGCTGTTATACACAATTACACCTCATTGATTATATTTTCCAGCTTTTTAAGGAAGTCATCTTTATGCTTCTCATGTTCATAATCGAGATGATAGGTGTTGTGAAAACCAAATCTGAGCAATACGCCACTGCCTTTAAGATAAATGGTATAACCATCAATATCTGAAAATGCGGTTAATCCTTTATAGTGTTTCCCTTCATTATTTATCTCACCATGTTGGATGATCTGCTCATAGACAGCTAATATTTGTTTTCCTTCGATGTCATTTTTCATCACTACTCCAAATGTTGCTTTGATAATTAAATTGATACGAAACCTAACTCTATTTAGTTTATACCATGTAATGATAAATGATCGAAAAGTTCACCGATGTCGCAAAATTACAATCAGCTAAGAAAGCGACCATGCTAAGGTGTATTTATTTTAGGGATAACAATGATGAAGTTTAAATATATTAAGCTGTTGTGGGTCTTTTTGTACTTTTCATGCAGTCAACATTTGTTAGCAAATGAGTCAAATTTGGTTTTAAAAAACCAACAGGGTGAACTGTTCGAGCTGAATAAAATCGTTGGCAAAAAGCCTGTGTATTTAAAATTTTGGGCGACTTGGTGTAAACCGTGTATGGAGCAAATGCCACACTTTCAGCAGGCCTATGAACAGTATGGAGATACAATTGATACAATAGCGATTAACATTGATCTAAATGATGATCCTACTGCTGTTGCAGCTGTTAAAAAACAGTTTAATTTAACCATGCCGATCATGAGTGATCATACCGCAAAAGTTGCTCAGCATTATCAATTTATAGGCACTCCTTTTCATGTATTACTCGATAAAACGGGCAAAGTGATTTTTCAAGGCCATGAAGCAGATAAAGCACTTGATAATACACTGCGATTATTATCACATGACGGCATGGTGGCAAAGGCCCACTTGTTAGATGAAGGTAATAAGCAAGCTGCGACTGCTTTAGTTATTCCAGAGCATGGCTTAAAGGCAATATTATATACGGCAACGTGGTGTGATTGGTATTTAGCTGACACTCGCCCGAAGATGGCAACAAACTGTGCCGCAGCTCAAAAGCAAATCAATCTATTAACCAATCAGGGAATTGATACTGAAGCTAGGGTTAGCCAATTATGGACAGATCAAGCCGCTGTTGATGAATATATCGAAAAATTTAAAGTCATACATCCGGTGTACATTGATCACGGTAATGATTTATTTATTGATAATAAAATCAGTAGTGTGCCTACCTTGGTCATTTATAAAAATGGACACATGGTCAATCGTATCAGCGATTTTTCTAGCCCTGTAAATTTGCAAAGTAAGTAATAATTTGCTTTGAAAATGAGCAAATCTAGCCTATCCTCTAGGCTCATTCATCAGTGAGCTTAGAGCATGATAGATAAGGCGTTATTACTTAAAACTCGCGAGTTATCAGATCGATTAATCGCCCTACAAACCCCGATCCGTATCTTAGATGCGATAAATTGGGATAAAAGCATAAAAGAAGAGTTTTTTAGACAAAAATGTCAAAAAAATCCACTGGTTGATAAAGCCTATTATCAGCAACGGGATCTAGGTTTTGTACCTAGCGAGCTACGCCAAGCATTTTCTGATCTAAACCGTAATATCATTAGCCAGCTTGGGCAACTCAATCCTATCGCTCAATATATGAGTAAAATGTGCAGCGAGTACAAAACAGTATTAAGTATGCTTGAATACCGTGGCACTGCTGAATTTCATGATTTATCTGTAGAGTTGTTTGGTCATCCAAAAGATTTATTTCATGCCGGTGAGCCATCGTTATCAGAGCTTGCAAATATGCTTGAGTTACCGCTCAAAAATCTATTAGCGGCCGATATTTTACCTGATGATCCTAAAAATATAGATGCTGATGAAGCCGTTCGGATTCTAGCTGAACAAGTACGTTTAAGCATGCCAGGTATCGATGTTGAAGTGGTCATTAGTGATGGGATCGTCAGTGATGCAGCTGCTGGTGCTAATAATATTAAGCTAAATCAAGATGTAAAGTTTTCTCAACGAGAGCTTGATATTTTAGAAGTACATGAGGGCTGGATCCACGTCGGTACAACGCAAAATGGTTTAGCTCAGCCATACTTAACCTGTTTAAGTAAAGGCACGCCAAGTTCAACAGTGACACAAGAGGGGCTGGCAGTACTAACCGAAATCATCACCCTTAAATCAACACCTCGACGTTTAGCGAAGTTAGTAAATCGTATTCAAGCGGTGACCAAGGTAATTGATGGGGCTGAGTTTGTTGATATATATCGTGATTATGTTGCTCAAGGCTTGAGTAAAGATGAGAGCTATACATTGGCCCAGCGAGTATTTCGTGGCAGTACCGCAACAGGGTTGCCATTTACTAAAGATATCGCTTATATCAAAGGGTTTGTATTGGTTTACAATTTAATTCGGGTTGCGATACAACTTGGCCGCATCGATCAATTACCTTTGCTGTTAGTGGGTAAAATCTCGATTGATGACTTTAGACTAATATCGCAATTACATGATTTAGGTGTAATTGAAGACCCTAAGTTTGTTCCACCACATTTTAAAGATTTACGTGGTTTAGCAACGTGGCTTAGTTTTGGCCGTTTTATTGGTGATTTGTCATTTGAACAGTTAGAAAACGACTATAAACCACTATTTATATAGTGACTCATAATCCTAGTATAAAAACAATAAAAACGCAGTTGTTCATTACAACTGCGTTTTTTCTATCGTACAGCTAAGTACTTTATGAAATCAGCCAGTAAGCACCCAGCTTTAAACACATGCACTTATGATCTGAATCTAGATTAATTAACGTGCATTGGTGCTTTCAAAGATTTTATCGGCCGATGCAGCAACGAAACCGGTATATAGTTCACCATCAGGTTTCGCATAACGCAGGGCAAACTCATAAAAACAACTAGGTACGCTCATCGTCGTGTCACTAAACTCTACGGCAAAGTCATCGGCAAGGGTTGATGATTGCTCAAGTAATACCTCAGGTGAGCCTTTTACTTCACCGCCTGAAATATTAAGGGCAAAACCGGCATCTTTAAGCGCTTGGTTAACGTCTTCAATTTTATCAAATTTGGCAAGTTCATTAATGTTCACGGTGAAATGATTAGCACGGTAACCCCATGCTGACATCCACGCTGCATATTCGCTTTCAGCCAGTAACTGTTTATAAGTTTCAGAGCTTACTTGCCAATGGGTGCCTGAGTATAAGAAGTTTTCTGCGGTTACGTCATCTGCATCTATGCTGGCAACCAGCTCATTAACGATGTTTTGCAGTTGTTCAGAACATTGCTCTACAAGTAATTCAGAAATAAATACTTTTGGTTGCTTTGGATCGGTATGCTCATAATGTTTAGCATACAATTTTTTAGCTTCAAAATGATATTCACCACATTCTTTATAACCGATGGCTAAGAAATGGGCGGCTAACTTTTCCAGACCAATTTTTTCATGATTGAAAGTGCGTAGTGCAATATGGTCGTTGATCACATCATCTTGTTGTGTCGAGCCTAATAGCTCATGAACTTTTACAGCTGACGGTGTTACCGCTAGGTAGTTTTGCCATAAGTTGTCAAAAAGGGCATTTACATCTGTGTGCATTTTTAATTCCTTAATTTAATTTCTGCAACCGTTAAGCTGCAGACTGATTATTCAATAATTAAGCCCGGCGCAAGGGTACTTGGTAAACTAACGCTTGGTGCTTCAACAGAGGCTACTGGGTATGAGCAGTAATCTGCGGCGTAATAGGCGCTCGCTCTGTGGTTACCACTGGCACCAATACCACCAAATGGCGCGGCACTTGATGCACCGGTAATTGGGCGATTCCAGTTAACAATACCGGCGCGAATATGTTTTAAGAAGTGCTCATAATCTTCACTTGAGTCACTTAAAAGCCCAGCCGATAAACCAAATGAGGTATTGTTCGCTTCCACAATTGCACTGTCAAAGTCGCTATAGCGATAAATTTTAATTAATGGGCCAAAGTGTTCTTCATCTGCGATGCTGGCCACATTTGTTACATCGATAATACCAGGGCTTACAAAACCTGTGCCTGGTTTTAAGTGTTTTAGTTCAACTAAAGGTTCAGCTCCCATATCAATCAATTGTTGCTGAGCGGCGACCATCCCAAGCGCGGCTTTTTCGCTGATCATAGCCCCCATGAAAGGTTGTTCTTCGCTAAAGCTGTCTGCAACTTTAATACTTTTAGTTGCGGTGATCAGCTTTTCTAAAATAGCATTACCATTAGCTGTATTTGCAATAAATACCCGACGGGCGCACGTACAGCGCTGGCCAGAAGTTATAAAGCCGGATTGGATAATATCATGCACGGCAGCATTTACGTCAGCCACATCTTTAACTATGAGCGGGTTATTCCCCCCATTTCTAGCGCTAAAATTTTACCTGGATGTCCAGCAAACTGCTTATGTAATAAATGACCTGTGTTTGAGCTGCCAGTAAAAAACAACCCATCGGTATCTTGGTGGCTAGCAAGTGCAATACCGGTGTCAACTTCACCCTGAATAAGGTTGATCACCCCAGCTGGCAGGCCTGCTTTTAACCATAACTCAAGTGTGTATTGAGCAACAAGTGGGGTTAGCTCAGATGGTTTAAATACGACGGTATTACCCGCTAAAATTGCCGGTACTATATGACCATTAGGGAGGTGGCCTGGGAAATTATAAGGGCCAAAAATAGCCACTACGCCATGCGGCTTATGACGAATAAAAGCTTTAGCGCCAGGCATTGGATTTTCAGTAGTGCCTGTTCGTTCATTATGAGCTTTTATTGAGATCGCCACTTTGCCTGTCATAGCACCCACTTCGGTACGTGTTTCCCATAGTGGTTTACCTGTTTCGCGGGCAATGATAGTCGCAAACTCTTCGCTATTTTCTTTTAGCTGGCTGACAAAACGTTCAAGAACCGCAATACGCTCTGTAATTGGGGTATTTGCCCATGTAATGTGTGCCTGACGAGCTGATTTAATCGCTGCGTCTACTTGTTCTTTACTTGCTGCTTTACCTTGCCAAACAATATCCCCGTTACTTGGGTTTATTGAACTGAAATCATGACCTAAGCCAGTTTGCCATTGGTTATTGATTAGTTGGCTGTTGTGCGTATTAACGCTCATAGAAACTCCTACAGAGGTTTACAGACGGAAAAACCGCGCTGCATCTCCTTGTTTTAATTTAAGTGCTTTTGCAACTTCACTGCTAATAATCAAGGTATGTTTAGCATGATTATAATGTGCATGTTTTGTGAAAGTGGCTCTGAAGTCATTCACGCCTTGATTACAAATAGCTAAGGTGTCGGAACTTTGTTGATTAATATGATCAAGTTCACCTATGGTAATAGGGCATACTTGAGATTCACGGATGCTACGTATATTGCCAAGTTTGGCTTCAACTGTTGGCCCAGCATCAAATAAATCAACGTAACCTCGATGCTCAAAACCTTCTTTTTCAAGCAATTTTAGTGCAGGTTTAGTGTGCTCGTGTACTTTACCAATTACAGCTTGCGCTTTTTTGCTTAACAGGTTGGCGTAAATAGGGTACTTGGGCATTAATTCACTAATAAATACTTTATCGCCTAAGCCGACTAAATGATCGGCTAGTGGGAATTCAATACTGAAAAAATGTTCTTCAAGCCATTGCCAAAATGGAGAATGGCCGTTTTCGTCACTAACGCCACGCATTTCTGCAATGATGGTATCGGCAAAACGCTCACTGTGTTGAGCCATAAACAAAAAGCGTGAACGCGATAAGAAACGTCCTGTTAGCCCTTTGCGGCTATCTTCACGTAAAAATAGTGTGCATATCTCTGAGCAGCCGGTGTAATCATTACACATGCTGAGAATATCAACGGTGTTATATACGTTAAGAGTGCGTGAATGATGAACCGTTTTACCTAAATGATAGTGATACAAAGGAACGTTCATACCGACCGCCGCTTCAATCGCGGTAGTGCCAACGACTTGACCTGTTTCACTGTCTTCTAATACAAATAGGTAGCCCTCGTCTTGAGGCTTATTAATGTTTTTTGCAAAGCTCCTTTCTGCTCGTTCAATTTTCTCTAGCAACAAGGCATCATCAACAGGTAATGATGTAAAACCATGGCCTGACTCTATTGCTATTTGTTTTAGTGAGTCAAAATCATTTGCGGTTATAGGACGTAATACTTGCATTTAAAAGTGCTCCATTAACGCCCTAAACAGGGCGTTAAATTAGGTTAACCGTTTACAACGTCTGCTACGGCTTTTTCAAAGCGCACTAGACCTTCTTTAATGTCCTCAAGTGGGATCACCAGCGAAGGCGTAAAACGAATAACATCAGTACCAGCAACTAAGCTCATTAGCCCTTGTTGAGTACTTGCTACTAAGAAGTCGCGAGCGCGCCCTTCAAACTTGCTGTTTAGTACGGCGCCTAATAATAGACCTTTACCGCGTACTTCACTAAATACGTCGTATTTTGCGTTGATCGCTGCAAAACCATCACGGAAAAGTTGTTCGCGCTGTTTAACGCCGCTTAGCACTTGTTCGGTATTCACGGTATCAAATGCCGCTTCTGCCACTGCACACGCTAACGGGTTACCGCCATAGGTTGAACCATGCGTGCCCACTTTAAGATGTGCTGCAATATCAGAAGTGGTGATCATCGCACCAATAGGGAAACCGCCACCCAACGCTTTTGCTGTTGTTAAAATATCTGGTGTCACGCCTAATTCTTGGTATGCGTATAGTGAGCCTGTACGGCCTACACCCGTTTGTACTTCGTCAAAAATAAGCAATGCATTGTGTTTATCACACAAAGCACGCACACCTTTGATAAATTCATTATTTGCAGAGATAATGCCGCCTTCACCTTGCAGAGGTTCCATCATTACGGCACAGGTTTTATCGCTGATCAGTGCTTCAAAAGCAGCTAAATCATTGTAGTCACAATGATCAATTGCGGCTGGTTTAGGACCAAAACCGTCAGAATATGCGGTTTGGCCACCCACAGTTACGGTAAAAAAGGTACGACCATGAAAGCCTTTGTTAAATGCGATTATTTGGCTTTTATCAGCACCATGTACATCCAATGCGAAACGACGTGCGAGTTTTAGCGCTGCTTCATTTGCTTCTGCGCCTGAGTTTGCAAAGTAAACTTTGTCTGCAAATGTTGCGTCGGTGATTTTTTTAGCTAATCGAAGTGCTGGCTCATTAGTCATGACATTGGATAAGTGCCAGATTTTTTCGCCTTGCTCTTTTAACGCATTAACAAGGGCTGGGTGACAGTGACCTAAACAGTTGACCGCAATACCGCCAGCAAAGTCGATATATTCTTTATCGTTTTGATCCCAAACACGAGAACCTTGGCCACGCACCGGAATAACCTCTGATGGGTTATAGTTAGGGACCATTACGTCGTTGAATAATTCTCTTGTTACTTGCATTTGTTACACCTAATTCTGGCTTAATATGAAAAAAACAAATTGCATTTGATGGGTTAATCAAGCCGTTATTACCCTGCAATAATGTGCTTTAATAATTTTTCTTATTTACTACCGCTATTATCTGAGTTCAAAGCTTAAATTTGCAGTGCTATTTTGTGAAAAATGATTAAAATAAAATACAAAATGACGAGGTTAATAATCAATATGATAACTATACAAGACGAAAAGCTACTTTCTATACTTCGCACGAATGCCAGAGCGAGTATTTCTGATCTTGCCAGGGCACTTAACTTATCACGCTCAACTGTACAAAGTAGGATGTTAAAGCTAGAAGAGACTGGAGTGATAAAGGGCTACAGTGTTGACTATGGCGATGCGTACTTAAGTGCCATGGTATCGGCCCATGTATCGATTAAGGTAAAGCAAAAACTAACCACTAAAACTAACCTCGAGCTCAAGCAGATTGATGCCATCTCACAATTGTATGCTATCAGTGGTGAGTTTGATTTAATTGCAGTTGTGCAAGCACAAAATCTAGAAAAACTCAGCCATTTACTCGATGATATTGGTAATTTAGATGGAGTTGAACGTACGACTTCTTCTGTTATTTTAGAAACAAAATTTAAACGCTAAGTTGACGATAAATACAGAATGTCATACTTTCTATTGTGACTAAACAGTATTTACACACTACACTTACGACTAGCACTGGGTTTTCTTACTCGTTAATGTAATTATGAGAGCAAACTTTATTGACGTTTTTGTTTGATTTATATTTTTATAATCTTTTATACGGGTAATTAGTCATAATAAGAATGTTCAGTTATTTGAATACAGGATCCTTATGGAAGAAAACTTATTAAATTCACTAATTAAAATAACCAAAAACCGTGATGTAGATTCATTGGAATATAGCTTGATCTCGACGATCCAAGAATTTGTTGGTTGTACAGAAATTGTAGTTTATAAGGATTTAGACGTGCAAAGTGATTTAACGATTGAGCGCAGTATATCGTTAAAAGTAATCAATGGTAATCAGTTTGAGTGGGCGCAACGTCAAGTTGTTGATTCACCAGAGCCTGAACTGTTGTCATGTTTGCGCTCAGCTTGCATTATTACTGTACAGTCTGCTGATGGTATCGAGAAACGTTGGTTACCAATATCTTTGCAAGAAAAGCCGATAGGTGCAATTGCTGTTGTTTGCAAAGGTTTAAAAAGCTCGGATCAGGTTTTGCTTAATGCCTTTTGCCGTATTTATGAAAATTATTTATTTATCTTGCATGAGAATGAACGGGATCAACTGACTGGTCTGTTAAATAGGCAAACATTTGATAAAAAAATAAAGCAGCTAATTGAAAAGCAAGTAATTAAACAGCATAAAACGGTTAAAACGGATGATAATCGCAAGCGAAAGCTCAGTTCAACATCTTGGTTAGCAATGCTTGATATTGATCATTTCAAAAAAATTAATGATAGCTTTGGTCATGTTTGTGGTGATGAGGTTTTATTGTTACTTGCACAAAAAATGCGTCACTTCCTGCGTTCAACAGACTTGATTTTTCGCTTTGGTGGTGAGGAATTTGTGATAGTGTTTGAACCTACTAACTTTGAATCTATCGAAAAGAAAATGAATGAGTTTATGGAGATGATCAGAGACACTCATTTTCCATTTGTTGAAAATATGACTGTAAGTATAGGCATGTGTCGTATCAGTCCTTATGATTTCCCTATTACTGTATTGGAAAATGCGGATAAGGCACTTTATTATGCAAAAGAAAATGGTCGCAATAGGCTGTGCTTTTATGAACAGTTAATGGAAAATAACTTAATTAACTCAAACGACAAAAGCACTGATATAGATTTATTTTAATCTGACGCCGTTGGTATTTTCTTAATGATGGTTTTTTTACTTCATCGAGTTTAATGACATAGGCGTTACCGCCAATTCCTTTAAATTCTTCATCGGTAAATACAATGGTATTTTCATCATAAAATGTAATCGCTTCTTTTTGAGTCACAATACCCAAATCTATCCGCGATACGTCTCCTGAGAAAAACTTATCACCAGTAAAGTTTTCAAATAACCAAATGCTTGTTGAATCTAGTAATACTAACTTTGTACGATCGGGGCTAAGTGCCGCTGAAGTTATCCAACAGAGCTTTTCCATCGTTGTACAAGTTTTAAAGGAATCTATTAACTGCGCATCAAAATTCGCTGCATGATCGCCAACTTTATACAAATTTGTAATCCCATCAAACGGTTCCGTACGGTTTTTAGTAAACAAATATAAGTGGCGGCCAAAGGCTACAAATGCTTCTAGGTCAAAGTTTCGTTTATCTGGAGTGATAGGGCTACCGTCGAGTTCTGGATAAGTGAACTTGATAATTTCAGCTTCGGTGGTATCAGTTTTAATGTCGATGGGATTTTCTATTTTATAAATAGTGAGCCATTTACGTTCTTGATTATTATTACCAAAGTCTCCTAAAAAGAAGTGCCCAAAATCATTCTGAGTCATATCTTCCCAATCAATGTTTTTTGCATTAGTAACCAGTACCTCTTTGGCGATAGAGCCGTCCTCGTTGAGACGATAAAGTTTTGCTTCATTACCGCCATCATTTATTGCCCATAAGCGCTTGAATTTATCAAATTCGATCCCCGATATTTCTTTTAGTTTAGGATCAACACTGAGTTTCTTTTTGCTGTATAAGGTATAAATTGACATGCTAGTAAGAATAACACTAACTAAAATTACGATTGAGATTAAGGAAAAGAGACTTTTTTTAAGCATGTAAGATGGGGGATTGGATACTAATTATTAAGTATTATTATCTATTTTTAGCTAGATTTCCATGGTAATAAAATTTTAAATGACAAATCGTTAAGTTTCGAGGTTCCAAACGCCAGTGCCCGTCGCGGCGATATGATTAACATTCCCTTGTAGTACCTTACTGCCAACATTCACAGATGACTGCGGACGACTAACTAAATACCCTTGTACGCTACTAATTCCCATGCGTTTCACTAATTCAAACTGGGCGATTTCTTCAACTCCTTCAGCAACGATTTTAAGCCCAAGCTTAGTACCTAATTCACTGATTGAATTTAATATTTTGTTATATTTCGGGTTTTCATTAGCTTGCGCTATGAATAATCTATCAATCTTGATTACGTCAATAGGTAGATCAGCTAAGGTACTTAATGAGCTAAAACCGGTACCAAAGTCATCTATTGCAATAGTGACGCCTTCTTTACGCAATTTCTCTAATTCATTAATGATAGTGTTGCTAGCGGTGATCAATGTCGATTCAGTGATCTCTAACATCAATGAAGTGGGCGGTAGCCCTGTCTTGGCTAGTTTTTTCATTACCCATTCATGAATTGGGCGATGTTTGAGTTGAATGCCAGAGACATTAACTGAGATTTTAACTTTGCGCATACCAGCATTGTGCCAAGCTGCCATTTGTCGACATGATTCTAGCATTATCCAATCACCAAGCTCTAATATAAGGTTTGATTCTTCTGCAATCGGAATAAACTCCACTGGAGAAATAGCCCCCTCAACAGGATGGTCCCAGCGCACTAACGCTTCGAAGTAATCAATGGCGCAATCTTCAACATGCACAATAGGCTGAAATGATAAATGAAAATTATGACACGCAATGGCTAAACGCAGCTCTTCGAGTAAGTAATGGTAGCGACGCATTTTATTACCCATTTCTGGCGAATAGACTTTAAAAATACCACGCCCATCGGTTTTAGCACGATACATAGCAACATCCGCCATTTGCAACAAAGCATGGGGAGTTGATGCACTTTCAGGATAAACAGCAATACCGACACTGGCACTGATCTTAATTAGTTTATTACCCAGAACAAAGTCCCGCTCTATTTCGTTTAGTACATGCTGTGCCACATCTAAGCTTTTAGAGTTGCAATCAATATTATTAATGAAAATAGAGAACTCATCGCCCCCTAAACGCGCTAAATTTTGCTCTAATAGACTGGTGGGATTGATATCATTAAGCTTATGATGGCGTAATACGCTAGCCAGGCGTTCGGCTACTTGAATCAATACTTCATCACCAAAACTGTGGCCAAAAGAGTCATTCACTTGCTTAAAGCCATCTAAATCAATAAATAACAAGGCACAGTGAATATTTTTTAGTTCAGCACCGTTGAGTTGGCGGTCTAGGTGCTCGATATAAGCATGACGGTCAATCAACAAAGTCAATTTATCTTGGCAAATGCTGGTTTGAGTTTCACGGGCATAATTAGCTACATGGCTGGTTAATGCATTAATTGCTTGGCTTAAACGAGTTACTTCTGTCGCATGCTCAAGTTCAGGAAGTTGAATATTAAATGATTCGATAACTTTTTTTGTTTGTATATTAAGTTGTTCTATCAGCTGTTTTTCACGCTTTATGTTTAATTGTTTACCAAAATACCATGTTAAAAATAAACCTATTAAAATCAGTAGAATAAAGTTTACAGGTGATAAAATAGTGGCATTGATGATGGATGATGCTTGAGCGGTAATAAACTGTGTATCTGTTGCTCTAATTAGTAAGTAATCAGTACCGTCTTTGCTAACTATATAGTGGCCATTTAATATCGGGTTATACCAAGAGGGCATCGTTAGTTGGGTGGTAGCAGTATCAAAAGCGCGAGTGGCAATACTAGATTGTTGCGGATTAATGGTATTGACTTGTTTCGTTAATAAAATATTCATGCTAAAGCAAAAAATAAATATAGCAATAAAGGCAATACTGAGTAAGCGAAAAAGTTTAGTCATTCCATTAAACCATTTTATCCTAATTATATGAATTTGTTATTAGGTATTACACATTTTTTTCAGTATATAGTTTGTAAGACTAACTGACAAAACATTTCTTTAATGACGCCCCTGAATAAGGAACATCTTTTCAGTTAGATGTTATTTTATCAGTATTTTTTGAGCGTTTACTCAATTCAACTATTAAATAAATTCACTTTACCAGTGGTTATTTGTTAACTACTTTAAAGGTCACAATTCAGACAGTGATTAACTTGGTTTAGTTCTTGCTGTCATTAAGATGGTAATCATAAAGTGAGTGTTTTTTGCTTTATTTGCACACATTTGGTGCAATATTTATTTAATCGCACTGTCATAAAGCATAAATATAACTTTGTTTAACTAGAGCGTGTTTATTTTTTGAGTTTACTTTTACCGCAGTATGTTTGGTTTTTATGCTAGACAGAGCACATAGTAGTGTTTTATCTACATAAATTGTGCGATAACGTAGTATACCGATCGAACATACAGCCTAAAGGTTGAAGATTTTGACTCTGAAAGGTCAACACGCACTAATAATATTTTACAGCCCTGCGTATGTTGAGTAGTTGAACGCACTTCTGTGGCAAGGATTAATTGACCTTAAGGTTTAGTTTGGAGCCCAATATGTTAAGTAAACGATTTTTTAAAACTAAAAACGAAGCTGAAGTAACATTTGAATTTCAGCATCCTCAGGCTGAGCAAGTTCAGTTAGTCGCTGAATTTACTGATTGGCAACCTGTTGCAATGAAGTTTAATAAAAAAGAACAATGTTTTAAGCTCAAGCAGCGATTACCGAACGATCAACAGTTTCATTTTCGGTATTTAGTTAATGGTACTATTTGGGACAATGACCATCATGCCGATGGATACATAGCAAACAGTTTTGGTACAGAAAATAGCATAGTCAATACACAACGTATTTAAGGCGTGGTAAATGGAGTCTCTTTCACAGCTTTTTTATCTACATGGTATTGGCTATGAATACACCAAGTATACTGGTGAACACGTGGTTTTTAGCGATGCAACCCGCAGTGCGGCACTCAGTTGTTGTGGTGTTGATGTTACGGATCACGCCCAAATTTCTCATTTAAATATCAGCTTAGATGCCAATAAATGGCTGCAATTAGTACCCGATTGTAGTTTGGTATGTGCTGAACAACCAGCCGTTAAAGTGCGTATTGATAAGCGTATGTTAGGGCAACAATGTACAGTCTCATTTGCGCAGCTTGATTTGCCCAGCATTACTCACCAATTAGCTGATTTACAATGCAGTGGCGATTATTTGTTTAACGACGTCACTTATTTAGAGCTCATTTTCCCGCTTCCAGCATTGCCTACTGGTTATCATGATGCAAGCATTAACGTTGCAGGTTTAACGGCTGAAACTCAACTGTGGGTGACACCTAAATATAGCTTTCAAGTGACGGATAAAAAACAAAGTGGGCTTTCAATTCAACTTTACAGTTTAAAAAATAATGCAGCACTAGGGATAGGCGATTTTGCCGATTTATTATCGCTGACAGAGCAAGCAGCAAGTCATAAACTGGATTATATTTTACTCAATCCACTGCATTTATTATTTTCTGAGCAACCAGAGCGAGCAAGTCCATATAGCCCGAATAATCGTGCATTATTAAATCCACTCTATATATCAATTGATTTATGCGATGACAGCATTAATAACCCCAATATCACTGCGTATTTACAAAGCAACTATGCGAGTGACTTTAAAAAGCGGACTCTGCAGTCGCAGTATATTAATTACAGTGCAGTGAGTGAGTTCAAATACGCAGCCTTTAACTTGCTATACCAGCATTTTTGTATGCATGGGAGTAAGCACCGCAAACAACACTTTAGTGATTTTTGTCAACAACATGGTGCGACACTTGCGACCTTAAAAGTTACTGACAGCGACTTTGCTTACTACTTGCAATGGCAAGCATATGTGCAATTAAAATTATGCCAAACTACTGCCCGAGAGCAGGGAATGAGTATTGGTTTGATCAATGATTTAGCGGTGGGTTGCGCCGGCGATGGTAGCGAATTCCTCAATCAACAATCGTTATTTACCGATTCTGCTTATGTAGGCGCACCGCCTGATCCATGGGCAGAGCATGGCCAGAACTGGGGATTGCCAGCACTGAATCCGATTAAGCTCAGTGATAATAATTTTAGCTACTACCGAGCATTGATCCGTGCAAATATGGAAAACGTCGGTGGTTTGCGTATCGATCATGTTATGGCAATTCGCCGTTTATGGTGGTGTTTCGAGCATCAACAGCAACAAGATGGTTGCTATGTGTATTATCCATTTGAGCATTTATTAGCGGTACTGACAATAGAATCCCATTTGAATCAATGTATTGTCATTGGTGAAGATCTTGGGGTTGTTCCACCAGAGGTGAAAGCTGCACTTGCAGATAAAGCAATATTTTCAAATAGCTTATTCTATTTTGAAAAAGATTATCAAGGTGAATTTTTAGCGGCCCAGTCATTTGCGCCACAATCATTGTTAATGGTTGCAAACCATGATGTACCGCCTTTCTTTGGTTGGTGGCAGGGGCTTGATCTTACTTTGAAATTAAAATATCAATTAATTGATGAACAACAGTTAACTCAACTGCGTGCAGACCGAGATATTGAAAAACAACGACTACTGCGTTTTCTGTCAGGATGTGCAGCACACACCTTGTTTTTAGATAGTACAGCAAGTGATGTTTATCAGGCGCTGACCTTAGGCTTGGCCGCTGCACCAGCGCGGTTATTTACTATCCAGCTCGATGATTTAGATGAGCAAACGTTACCTGTAAACATTCCTGGAACGGATCAAGAATACCCTAATTGGCGTCGGGTATTAACGCATTCAAGTGAACAAATATTCACACGTCACAGTGCATTCCTCAGTGCTATTAATTCCATAAGGACTAATTAAATGAACAGTATTGTTCGTAAAACCGCAAAGTCACAGCACTATGATCAACAAGTTAATGCTTTAAAGCGTGGCTGTTTTAAAGATCCGTTTAGTTTTTTAGGCGTACATGCAATTACTGACACGCACAGTGAAATACGCTGTTATATGCCCGGGCAACAAAAGTAACGATAAAACTGCCTCAGCAAATGATTGTTAGCACACGCTATGGTGATTCAGATTTATTTATAGCACAGCTTGATAATCAAGATATTTCAGCTTATCAGCTAGTGGTAGATTACAGCGATTGTCAGGTTATTTGTGAAGATGTGTATAGTTTTGATAGCAGCCTAGATGATAGTGCTATGTACTTATTTAATGAAGGCACATTAGAGCACGCATATCGCCATCTTGGTGCCCACTTTATTGATTTTAAAGGTGTTTCAGGTGTACGTTTTAGTGTTTGGGCACCTAATGCTAGCAGTGTTTCAGTTATTGGCGAATTTAATCACTGGCAGCAAAGCCAACACTTTATGCGTTTTAACCCTGCGTCTGGAGTCTGGGACTTATTTATTCCAGAGCTCAGTGAAGGTCAGTGTTATAAGTTTTCTATAACAACTCTCAGTGGCGAAGTGCTCGAAAAGGCTGATCCATTTGCATTTAAAATGCAGCAAGCACCAGGCACTGCTTCCAGTACTTCAAACTCGGCCCGCAGCAATTAAACTAACTGATAAAATGCAACGTCAGCGTGTTAAACGCAACGCGATTGATGCACCTATCTCTATCTATGAAGTGCATTTAGGTTCTTGGCAGCGAGAAGAGGGAGATCGTTATTTAACTTATCAAGAATTAGCACAGCGGTTAATTAATTATGTCACTGAACAAGGCTTTTCGCATATCCAACTTATGCCGATCAGTGAATTTCCATTTGATGGTTCTTGGGGGTATCAGCCAGTTGGCTTATTTGCACCAACGAGTCGGTTTGGCGGTTTGGATGATTTTCGTTATTTTGTAGAGCAATGTCACCAAGCTAACATTGGTTTACTCATTGATTGGGTTCCAGGCCACTTCCCAAGTGATCCGCATGGCTTGCATCGTTTTGATGGCACACATTTATTTGAACATGCCGATGTGCGTCAAGGTTTCCATCCAGATTGGAATACCTATATCTACAACTATGATCGCCCAGAGGTCCGCAGCTTTTTAGTTGCTAATGCAATGTATTGGTTAGAAGAATTTGCCATTGATGGATTACGTGTCGATGCTGTTGCCTCAATGCTGTACCTTGATTACAGTCGTGAAGATGGACAGTGGATCCCGAATAAGTTTGGCGGGCGCGAGAATCTTGGTGCTATTGAGTGTTTAAAGCAAGTTAACTTACGTTGTTATGCTAATAACCCTGGCATTATGATGGTGGCTGAAGAGTCAACAGCGTGGCCTGGTGTTACCCGTCAGGTGAATCATGATGGCTTAGGATTTGGCTACAAGTGGAATATGGGC
Organism: Pseudoalteromonas sp. B160; assembly: GCF_037162485.1. Classification (NCBI taxonomy): domain Bacteria; kingdom Pseudomonadati; phylum Pseudomonadota; class Gammaproteobacteria; order Alteromonadales; family Pseudoalteromonadaceae; genus Pseudoalteromonas; species Pseudoalteromonas sp. B160. The sequence goes on from NZ_JARLUX010000002.1 coordinate 590,759, forward strand.
TGGATGAACGACAGCCTTCACTATATGCAACGCGATCCATTATATCGCCAACATCATCATCATGAATTAACTTTTTCGATGGTGTATGCCTATAGTGAAAATTATATTTTACCTTTGAGCCACGATGAAGTGGTGCACGGTAAAGGCTCATTAATTGAAAAAATGCCTGGTGATGATTGGCAAAAATTTGCAAATTTACGCGCGTACTATGCATTTATGTGGGCGCATCCGGGCAAAAAATTACTGTTCATGGGCGGTGAGATTGCCCAGCGTAGCGAGTGGAATCATGATCAATCAATTGATTGGCATTTGCTTGAGCATCTATCGCATCAAGGTGTGCAACGAACTATCGCGCAGCTCAATAAAGTATATCGCGAAGTTCCAGCTTTACATCAGCTAGATACTGAACCGTCAGGTTTTAGCTGGATCGATAATCAAAATGCTCAACAGAGTATTTTTAGTTTTATTCGCTTTGCTAAGAAAGCCAGTCATTACGTGGTTGTGGTAAGTAACCTCACACCAACGGTTTATCATGATTATTGTATTGGTGTGCCAAGCTCAGGTGAATTTGAAGTAATTTTAAATACCGATGATGAACAGTTATTTGGTTCTGGAGTACAAGTGTGTGGGCAATCAGCTAAAACAACTAGTACAGCAACTCCATGCCACGGGCATCAACATAGTATTAAACTCTCACTGCCAGCGCTTGCGACGGTTTATTTAAAAAGGGTGGCTGATGAGTTTATCGATTGAATTAAATAAAGGGCAAACTTTTCCGCTGGGAGCCAGTGTATTAACAAACGGTGTAAATTTTGCCGTTTATGCGCCATTGGCTAAACAGTTGTATGTGTGTTTATTTGATGCCAGTGGTCATACCGAAGTTTTAAAGTTAGCAATGAATAATAATGAAGGGGGGATATGGAGTTTACATATAACCCCACTGGCTATGGGCACTTTATATGGTTATCGCGCAGAAGGTGAATATCAACCTAAAAAAGGATTGTTTTTTAATAGCCAAAAATTGTTAATTGATCCCTATGCAAAAGATTTATTTGGTGAGTTTACCTGGAGTGAACGCCACTATGGGCAAATGCCTAAAGGTACTTTGAGTACGGTAAATAACGCCATTGATATCCCTAAATCTAAAGTCACACAGTTGCAGCCTTATCAAGGTAAAAAACCGGGCCATAGTTGGGGAGAAACGGTTATTTATGAATGTCACGTTAAAGGCGCCACAGCACGACATCCCTCTATTCCAAGTCAGCTACAAGGTACCTATTTGGGCTTGAGCCATCCCAGTTTTATAGAGCATTTACGTACACTTGGCGTAACCACTTTAGAATTGTTACCGGTACATAGTTTTATTAGCGAACAGTTTTTAACCGCCAAAGGCCTGCAAAACTACTGGGGTTACAATACATTAAATTTTTTACACCAAATAAAGATTACTTAGTAACTGATGAAATTGGTGAATTTCAACAAATGGTTACTAAACTTCATCAAGCGGGTATTGAAGTGATTTTAGATGTGGTTTACAACCACACCGCAGAGGCTGGTAGCGACGGTCCTTTGTTATCTTGGCGCGGCCTAAATAACCCTGGTTATTACCGTAGTGTTAACGATAACCCTGAAGTTTATATCAATGACACTGGGTGTGGTAATACCTTAAATATAGACGACCCATTTAGCTTGAAAATGGTACTCGATAGCTTACGTTATTGGGTAGAAATAATGGGTGTTGATGGTTTTAGGTTTGATTTAGCAACTATTCTTGGACGGACGCCGCATGGCTTTAGCCAAACCCATAGTTTTTTACAAGCAATCAATCAAGATCCAGTGTTAAGCCAAGTGAAATTAATTGCTGAGCCTTGGGACATAGGCCCTGGTGGTTATCAATTGGGAGCATTTCCTGCGCCTTGGCGTGAGTGGAATGATAAATACCGTGATGTTGTTAGGCGCTTTTGGCAAGGGCAGCACAATATGCTGGCTGATCTTGCAAAACGTTTACATGGCTCTTTTGATTTGTTTGATCATAATCACCGTGGGCCATTAAATAGTATTAATTTTATAACCAGTCATGATGGCTTTACTTTAACCGATTTAGTGAGTTACGAACAAAAGCATAACGAAGCAAATGGTGAACAAAACCGCGATGGGCACAGTGCTAATTATTCGTTTAATTGCGGTGTTGAAGGCTTTACTGATGATTTAAAAGTTACCTCCATGCGGTTACAACAACAAAAAAACTTTTTACTTACCTTACTACTTTCCAAAGGGGTGCCTATGCTGTCATCAGGCAGTGAAATGGGGCACTCGCAAGGAGGGAATAACAATGCTTATTGTCAAAATAACCGCACTAGTTGGCTGGCATGGAAAGACTCGCAGCGTAGCCACAGCCTCATTCGTTTTATTGACGATGTATTGACCTTACGAAAGCAACACTGTGTGTTTAAACACAGTGTATTTTTACACGATAGCGATAAGCGATTTAGTGTTGATTGGTATACCGAGCAAAGCCAAGCCATGCAAGAAAGTGACTGGCATGATGGTTCAAAACAGTTTTTGATGTATAGCTTAAAAGATACACAACTAAATACGGCATTACTCATTATTTTGAATGCCAGTAATGTGGCAGTTAAATGTCAATTACCTGCTAATCACGATTTATCGGTATGGCGTTTAGCGCTTAGCAGTGTTGATCAAGCAATGGTTAAAAATACAGAACAGTTTGAGGTTGCTGCACAAAGCAGTTGGGTTTTTACAGCCAATTTAGAGGACGAATGTAATGGCGAATAATGGTGAACAAATGTGTGTTGCTAAAGGTTGGCAAGATGCCCCTTTAATAGATGAAAGTACGCTTGAAGATGATTTATCACGCCATTTCTATTATACCCTTGGGCGCGATAAGGTCGGAAAGTCTCAACTGTATTTGTATAACGCACTAGCGTTGACAATTCGCGATCGATTAGTCGCTCGTTGTCGAGCAACAAAACAGCAAATGCACAGTGAAAAGCGTCGTAAAACGGCTTATATATCACTTGAGTTTTTAATGGGCCGAGCACTAGGTAATGCCATTTTAAATTTAGATTTAGAAGAGCAAGTCAAACTTGCACTTAATAATTATTGCGCTCACATTGAACATGTTGCGCAAGCAGAGCATGACGCTGGGTTAGGTAATGGTGGTTTAGGCCGCTTAGCTGCGTGTTTTCTAGATAGTTGTGCGAGTTTAGCATTACCTGTAACCGGTTATGGTATTCGTTATGAATACGGCATGTTTAACCAGTCAATCGAAAATGGCCATCAAATAGAGCAGCCTGATAATTGGTTACGTGAAGGGCATCCATGGGAGCTGAGCGCACCAGAGCAAGCCAAGCGTGTTAAGTTTTTTGGCCATGTTGAAAGTTATACTGATAAGAACGGACGCATTCATCGACAATGGTTAGACACTGAAGATGTATTAGCTGTCCCTTATGATGTGCCGATCCCTGGCTATAAAAATGACATAGTTAACACCCTCAGACTCTGGAAATCAGAAGCCACTGATGAGTTTGATTTAGGTGAGTTTAACGCCGGTAGTTACTCAGAAGCCGTCGCGCATAAAAACCTTGCCGAACAAATCACCATGGTACTTTATCCTAATGACAGCAGCGAAAATGGTAAAGAGCTACGTTTAAGGCAGCAATACTTTTTATCGTCGGCGAGCTTACAAGATATTGTTGGTCTATGGGTATCACAGCATGGTGAAAAGTTTAGTGATTTTGCTGATTTTCATGTTTTTCAACTTAATGACACCCACCCAAGTATTGCTGTTGCAGAGTTAATGCGATTGCTGATTGATGATTATGACTTGGATTGGGATGCTGCATGGCAGATCACCACAAAAACCATGGCGTATACCAATCATACGTTGCTTCCAGAAGCGCTCGAAAAGTGGTCTGTGTTATTATTTGCGCGTTTATTACCGCGTATTCTTGAAATAATTTATGAAATAAATGCGCGCTTTCTTGCTCAAGTTGCGTTGGCATGGCCTAGGTGATGTTGCAAAACAACAAGTGTTGTCTTTAATTGAAGAAGGCTCAGATCCACAAGTAAGAATGGCGTATTTAGCCATTGTTGGCAGTTTTTCAGTTAATGGCGTAGCAGCATTGCACACAGAATTACTTAAAGAAGGTTTGTTTAAAACTTTTTATGAATTGTGGCCTGAAAAATTCAACAATAAAACTAATGGTGTAACGCCAAGGCGGTGGATAGCTCATTGTAACCCTAAACTAACCCAGTTGATTGGTGAAAAAATTGGTCAAGATTGGGTGAGGGATTTTGCGCAAATTAGCCAGCTGCGTCGCTATTATGATGATGTTAAATTCCATAAACAATGGCAAAGCGTCAAACTTGAAAACAAACAACGGCTAGTTGATTTAGTCAAAGCACGTTGTGGTGTTGAATTTGATACTAGCATGCTATTTGATGTGCAAGTTAAACGAATTCATGAGTATAAGCGCCAATTACTGAATGTATTACACATTATTCACCTATATGACCGTATTCGTCGTGGCGATACCGCCAATTTAGTGCCACGCTGTGTATTACTAGGAGGCAAAGCAGCACCAGGGTATTACATGGCTAAGCGCATTATTAAGCTAATTAATAATGTTGCAGATGTGATCAACAAAGATCCACTTGCTCAGCCTTATTTACGGGTGGCATTTTTACCAAATTATAATGTTACAGCAATGGAAACTATTTGCCCCGCAACAGACTTGTCTGAACAAATTTCAACCGCAGGTAAAGAAGCATCTGGTACTGGTAATATGAAGTTTATGATGAATGGTGCGCTGACAATTGGCACTTTAGATGGTGCTAACATAGAAATTCGCGATGCAGTAGGAGCTGATAACTTCTTCTTATTCGGTGCACAAGCTGAGCAAATTGAAGGAATAAAACAAAGCTATAACCCATTACATATTATTCATAATACACCTGACTTACTGAATGTTATGCAATTACTTGAAAGTGGGCACTTTAATTTATTCGAACCTGGTTTATTTGACGACATTATTGGTGCAATCAAAAGTCCTCATGATCCTTGGTTGGTTGCCCACGATTTTGATAGTTTTGTACAAGCTCAAAAAGCTGTTGAACACGCTTATCAAGATCAACAGCATTGGACGCAAATGAGTATTTTAAATACTGCGGCCAGTGGTACTTTTTCAAGTGATAGAACGATCAGCCAATACAGTGATGATATTTGGCATTTAGAAGCATTAACAACATCTAGTTCGGCCGACACAGCCGTAAGCAATAGCAAAGATTAATACGGAGATAAATTATGCCAAGTTATGCAAATCGCTACATAAGTAGTCTGACACGAGAAACCTACGCACTGATTTTAGCAGGGGGCAGAGGTTCACGCTTACATGAATTAACAAATTGGCGGGCCAAACCGGCGGTTTATTTTGGTGGCAAACATCGTATTATCGATTTCCCGCTATCAAACTGTATTAATTCAGGTATTCGTCGTGTTGGGATTGCAACACAATATAAATCGCACTCGCTGATCCGCCATGTTAACCGTGCATGGGGTCATTTTAAAAAGGAACTGGGTGAATCTGTAGAGATATTACCTGCATCACAGCGTTATGGTGACGAATGGTATTGCGGCACTGCTGATGCGGTGTTCCAAAATATGGATATTATCCGTCATGAGTTACCTAAATATGTAATGATTTTATCTGGCGATCATGTTTACCGTATGGATTACGGTGGCTTATTGGCAAAACATGTAGAAACTGGTGCGGACATGACAGTGTGCTGTATAGAAGTTCCCTGCGAGGAAGCTGCAGAAACATTTGGTGTGATGACGGTAGATGAAGAAAAGCGAGTGCGTCGTTTTGACGAAAAACCGAAAATGCCAAGTTCAATTCCTGGTCGTCCGGGGACTTGCTTAGCATCAATGGGTAATTATGTATTTAATACTGAGTTCTTATTTGAACAACTAAAAAAAGACGCAGAAAACGAAGGTTCAGGCCGTGATTTTGGCCATGATATTATTCCGGCAATTATTGAAGAGCATAATGTATTTGCTTTTCCATTTCGAGAGCCTGGTCATGACGGCCAACCTTATTGGCGCGATGTGGGTACACTGGACTCATTTTGGGAAGCAAACATGGAGCTGGTGATGCCAGAACCACAGCTGGATTTATACGATCCAACTTGGCCTATTTGGACCTACCAAGAACAACTGCCACCCGCTAAGTTTATTTTTGATAATGACGACAGACGTGGCATGGCTGTAGATTCAACCGTATCAGGCGGCTGTATCATTTCAGGCTCGGTGGTTCGTAAATCACTGTTATTTTCTAATGTACATATTCGTTCATACTGTGAAATTGAAGAGTCGGTGATATTACCAGGTGCAATTATTCAACGTAATTGTCGCATTCGTCGTGCTATTATCGACCGCGGTTGTGAAGTGCCTGCGGGTGTTGAAATCGGTTTTGATCGTAAGGTCGACGAGGAAAATGGTTTTAGAGTGTCTAAAAAGGGCATAGTATTAGTGACTCGTGAAATGCTCACAGAACTTTCCAAAAAGCTTGAGCGCCAAGAGCGTGAGAGTAAACAGTTAGCTTAAATATCATACAGTTGTAGGAAGTAAGAAAAAGATGCATGTATTAATGGTTGCGGCCGAAAATGACGCTTTACCAAATGCCAAAGTGGGTGGTGTTGCAGATGTACTACGAGATTGTCCCAAAGCATTAGCGGAGCTTGGCTTAACCGTTGACGTGGTTATTCCAGATTATGGTTTTACCGCGTTAGAGCGTGTGCAATTAGGCACGCTCCATGTGCCCTTTGCAGGATATATTTATGATGTTCAAGTGTCGCAAGTATATGTAGATCAGCAGCAAGTCAGGCAATTAGTAATGTCACATCCGTTATTTAGCCAGCACCATGGCGCTGTATACTGTAATGATGATGGTGACCGACCTTTTGCCACTGATGCCACTAAGTTTGCATTATTTAATGCTGCAGTGTGTGAAGCGCTATTGCAAGGTGTTATCACCCGTCCCGATGTGTTGCATTTGCATGATTGGCACAGTGCGTGTGTGGCGGTATTGTTAAAGTTTGATCATCGGTTTGCATCTTTTTCTTCTTTGCGTAGTATATTTACAGTACACAATATTGCACTGCAAGGGATCCGCCCATTCAAAGGAGATGATTCAAGTTTAGAAGCATGGTTTCCGGCGTTAAGTTATAACGGCGAGGTATTATGCGATCCGCGTTATCCTCATTGCTTTAATCCGATGCGCAGCGCTATCAATTTAGTTGATAAGATACATTTAGTATCTCCAAGCTACGCACTAGAAGTATTGCAAGCCAGTGAACCGCATAACGGCTTTTTTGGTGGCGAAGGTTTAGAGCGCGATTTGAATAATGCGATGGCAAACAATAAAGTCGTCGGAATATTAAATGGCTGTGAGTACACTGAGCACAATCAAAATGCGCAGATAAGCAGTACGTTATCACAATTATACTTTGAAATAGAGCAGGCATTGTTTGCTTGGATGGCTAAAGAAGTTAACCTGCAAAGCAGTTACTATATAGCTCATCAGCGGTTACAGCAGTTTATTGAGCAGCCAGTTAAAGGGCCTTTAGTCACCAGTGTTGGACGCCTAACCGATCAAAAAGCTTTGTTACTGCGCCAACCCTACGAAAACCAGCAAGTGCTTGATGCATTGTGTGAAAAGTTAAATGAACAGCAAGGACGTATGATAATTTTAGGTTCCGGTGACGCGGCTCTTGAAGATGTCATGACAGCCGCCATGGCGCGTAATAGTAACCTATTGTTTTTAAGGGGTTATGGTAATAACGTTGGCGAATTACTGTATGAGTTAGGAGACTTATTCTTGATGCCAAGCTCCTTTGAACCGTGCGGTATTAGCCAAATGCTAGCTATGCGAGCTGGACAGCCTTGTTTAGTGCACCAAGTTGGTGGCTTAAAGGATACCATTACACATATGGAAAATGGTTTTAGTTTTAGTGGTGACACATTACAAACACAAAGCGAGGCGCTAGTAACGTGCTTTGCTAATACTCTTACTCTGAAACAAGAACAACCTAAACAATGGGTCGAAATTGTCAGCAATGCAAAGGCTGCTCGCTTTACATGGTCCCACGTAGCAAAGGACTATATTAGTAAACTTTATAATTAATACTGCTATTTATCATCTTACTAGCTATAATGGATTGTAATAACATTATGATTTAGTTACTTAGTATTGTTTTTTATTTTGTAACTAACCATCAATAGTCGAGTTTAAGGGTGAAAAAGTGCAAGTATTTGTTGCGCGCCAAGCAATATTCAATCGTCGTCAACATGTAGTTGCCTACGAATTGTTGTTTCGTAATAGTAGTGATAATTATTTTCCGGATATTGAAGAAAGTGTCGCAACGGCGAAACTGATCATGGAAAATCAGCTTAATTTTGGCACTCGACATATTACTTCTGGTAAAAAAGCACTGATAAATATCGGTCCTGATTCTTTAAAAATGGATTTATGTGCATTTTTGCCTTCGCAAGATGTGGTACTTGAGTTGCTCGAAACAATTGAGCCGACTGAAGAAAACTACCAGCTATGTCGTGCGCTGTTTCATAAAAACTTTGTGTTAGCACTTGACGATTTTGTATATGAGCCTAAGTGGGAAAGGTTTTTAAAACTTGTTAAATTAATCAAATTTGATATTCAAATAACACCTTTGCAGCAAATTGAACCGCTTATTCGACGGCTGCAAAAATACAAAAAGCTAAAGTTGCTTGCCGAAAAAGTCGAAACTATTGATGATTTTAAAATAGCTCATAAGATGGGCTTTGATTATTTTCAGGGTTATTTTTTTGCCAAGCCGGTAGTCATTCAACAAAGAGATATTGATATAAACTATGCATTAGCCTTGACCATCTATGCACAAGTTATGAAAGAGCATCCTGATATCAATGCGATTGCGCGATTGTTTCAATTAGATACAGCGTTAGCATTTAAGTTATTAAGATTGATCAACAGCGGTGTGTTTCCTGTCCAAAAAGAAATAGAGTCACTCAAACAGGCTTTAGTTTATTTAGGTCATGATCATATAAAGAAGTTTGTTAGCTTGATTATCACCGCTCACGTTGCACAAACGAAACCTAACGAATTGATCAAAATGTGTATCATTCGGGCCCGATTTTGTGAGCTGATAGCGAAAAAGATAGCGCCTTCGCAAGCGAATAGTGCCTTTTTAACCGGTCTTTTTTCGTTGTTGGATGCAATATTAGATCGCCCAATGGAGCAATTACTCCTTCGTTTACCATTTCCAGAACCAATCAAAGACGCTCTAATGGAAGAAAAAAACACCCTGTATTATATCCTTGCAACAGTAAAAGCGTATGAATCAGGTAGCTGGTGGGCTATGGAGCAAGCAGTTGTATTTATTAACATAAATAGTGATTTACTGCCGAAGTTTTATCGAGATGCGCTAGACTGGTCAAACATACATAAGCACAACTAATAAGTCGAGCCCAATAATGCGTAATCAAAATATGGATGTTATTCGTGGTGTTGCTGTGCTTGGCTTAATGTACATGAATGCCTATTCCTTTGGTTTATTTGAATTTGGTTACGTACCATTACAGTCCCCGCCTTTTTCGGATCATGTTATTCAATGGGTGAGCCTTAGTGTTATTGACGGCCGCTTTCGCAGCTTATTTTGTTTACTCTTTGGTGCTGGCTTATATATTCAGTGGCAGCGTTACCAGCAGGTTGAGCAATTGCAAAAACGCTTAAAAGTATTGGCCGTGTTTGGTTTACTACATGGCTTTTTGTTGTGGGCTGGTGATATTTTGTTTATCTATGCATGCGCAGGTTGGTTGGTCATACAGTACCTTGATGCGAGTGACGAGATGTTATTAAAACGCGGTTGGCAATTTCTATCATTAGCCGCAGCGATAACTTTTTTGATAGCCTTAATTGACCCCACACTGACTATCTATCGAGATTCAGCCGATTTTTTAGCAAGTTATAATGCTTCACGAGGATCGGCATTAACTATTTTTGTCAATAATAGTGTGATGTTTATCGTGATGCTCATTGCACTTCCGCTGATCACTTTGTGGATGGCTGCAGGATTAATGCTATTCGGTATTTATGGCTATAAAAATAAACTGTTTGAGACTGGTTTAACTAAATTAAGCAAAATCAGAGTTTTGTCAATTGCGCTACTGTTAAGTGCGATTAGGATCAGTTTTGAATATCAATCTAGCTTATTTATTAGTGCATTAAAAGAACCCGTAAGCTGGTTTGCAGCATTATTCACAGCCCTATTAATTATTCATTTTGTGGTAAGGCTGACGACAAAACATGACTTTCACTTTATTGCATTGCAGCGTGCAGGAAGGCTCGCATTAACTTTATATCTAATGCAAACTATTTGCTTGTTAGTGTTGTTTAAAGTTTTTTATCCGCACTGGGTGCTAAGCTTTAATCATTTAGAATATTACGTATTAGTGAGTGGTTTAGTCATTTTTCAACTTAGCTTTAGTGTGATTTATTCGCGTTATTTTAAGCAAGGTCCAATGGAATTTATTTGGCGAAAGTATACAAATGCTGCTTGAGTTGAAGCTACTGTAAATAGTGTGGTAATTTTTTCTCTGTCACTGTAGGTTAAAATTAGCGCAAACCTACATGCCGTAAAACAGAGCAATCGTTTAAGTATAAACAAACCGATTAGGTGCTTGCTGTGAAAAGGCTAATAGTTGGTTTAACAGCGCTTTATACTGCGTGATTAATTTTAACAAGTGGCTTCTATTGTTTGCAATCTGTGCCTTGTCTAAATCGCTTTTAAATTCAACTGCGCTCGCATCTTAAGGTGGTTTGGGTATACAATATCGGCCTTTAAAATTAATGTGAATTTGGCTCATGACAGACTTAAAACGATTAAATAAATTTATTAGTGACACCGGTTTTTGTTCACGACGCGAAGCGGATAAATATATTGAAGATGGTCGTGTTACTGTCAATGGTATACGACCGGAAATGGGTGTCAAAGTAGCATTGTCTGACACGGTACTGATTGATGGTAAGCCGCTGAAGAAAGTGCCGAAACGGGCGTACATCGCTTACAACAAACCCGTTGGTATAACCTGTACAACTGAGCGTAAAATTCAAAGTAATATCGTCAAAGCGGTTAACTACCCAGATCGTATTTTTCCAATTGGTCGCTTAGATCGGCCATCAGAAGGGTTGATATTTCTGACAAATGAAGGGGATATCGTCAATAAAATTCTTCGTGCTGGCAATAATCATGAAAAAGAATATGTTGTTACAGTCGACAAGCCATTAAATCGTCAGTTTGTGAATAAGATGGCAGGTGGTTTACCAATTTTAGATACAGTTACGAAAAAATGCAAAGTTACACAAACAGGACCGCAACAATTTACTATTGTATTAACGCAAGGTTTGAATCGTCAAATTCGTCGTATGTGCGAGTACTTGGGCTATGAAGTGGTCACCTTAAAACGCGTACGTATTATGAATGTCACGTTAAAAGGCTTAAATGTTGGCCAGTGGCGCCATTTAACTGAGCAAGAAATGGCTGAGATTAATAATTCGATTGCCGACTCGGGCAAAACAGAAGAGTTATCAGTGGATGAGAACAAACAACCTGCGAATATCAGCAAGCCGAAACAAGCACGCACGCCTTACAAAGAAAACGATAAAAAGCGTGATTTTGCTAAGCATGTCAAACAAGGCCGTTTTGATTCTAAAAATGACCAAACTAACGCCAAACCTGCAAGAAGAAATAGCACCACTCGCACAGGCACATTAAGCCTTAAAAAATAAGATCAAATTGTAAAACCAGGAACAACATAAATGGTGCTCCTGGTTTTATTTAAACCTCAGTTATTTTGCTTTTGGCACCTCAATTTTAAATAGCACGGTATAAAGCACCGGCACTACGATTAATGTCAACACGGTTGCAAAGCCTAAACCAAACATAATCGTCACCGCCATTGATTGGAAGAACACATCAAATAATAATGGGATCATTCCTAAAATGGTGGTGATTGCTGCCATCGCAACGGGGCGCACACGGCTTACACCGGAATCAAATACTGCTTGATAAGGCTCTTTGCCTTCACTGAGCTCAAGGTTGATCTGATCTACCAACACAATGCCATTTTTAATCAACATACCGCTTAAGCTTAATAACCCAAGTAGCGCCATAAAACTAAATGCGGCGTTCATCACTAGCAAGCCGGCGCTGACACCGATGATTGCTAAAGGTACTGTGGCCCAAATAACCAGTGGTTTTTTTACTGAGTTAAATAGCAACACAGTGACTGCAAACATCGCTAAATAGCCCAAAGGTAACGAGCCAAAAATAGCTTTTTTTGCCTTTGTTGATGATTCAAACTCACCGCCCCATTGTAATTCATAGCCATTAGGGAGTTTAATTGCTTCAATACCTGGCCTGACTCTTGAAAATAGTTTAGCGGGTGTTTCATCGCCTATTACGTCATGATCGGCCATTACTGTAATAGTACGTTTGCGATCGCGGCGCATTATTAGGCTGTCTTCCCACTGTACAACAAACTCATCCACCACTTGAGTAACTGGCACGAATACGCCTAATACTGGGCTGTATATTTGTAGGTCACGGAGGCTTTCAACATTAAGACGCTCTTGTGCAGGTGAGCGGGCAATAATTGGGATCTGTTGAGTACCATCTTTGTAAATGCCGACTTTTTTACCGGAAAAACTGGTTAATAATAGTTGGTCCAAGTCTGTTTTAGCGATACCCAGACGCCGCGCTTTTTGTTCGTTAAGTTGCGGGCGAATGAGTTTTGAGCGTTCACGCCAATCATCACGAATATTATAAGCACCGGCATCTTTTGCTAGCACTTCTTTTGCTTGTTTAGCTAATTGGCGAAGCACTACTGGATCAGCCCCCGAAAAACGCGCTTCTATTTTAGCATCAGTAGAAGGGCCTATTTCCATACGTTTTATTTTAAGCTTGGCATCAAATACATGGTTGTATTCATAGTCGCGAACTTTTGCAATCATCGTCGCCACTGCTTCGCGGTCTTTTACACGGATAATTAATTGACCATAAGCTGGGTATGATTTTTCAGGTGCGTAGGTCAACATAAACCGTGGTGCGCCTTGGCCTATCGTTGATGTTACTTCTTCGACCAGCTCATCTTTTTGTAAGAATGCTTCGAGTTTGGCGACGCCATCTAAAGTGGCATGAATATCAGCCCCTTGTGTATGCCAATAATCTACGTAAAACATTGGCGTGTTAGAAGCTGGAAAAAACGCTTGTTTAATAAACTTAAAGCCAAAAACAGAGCTAGCTAATAAAACGACCATCAACAATAAAGTGGTTTTACGAAAACGCATCGAGGTGCTTAATAAACTTTTATATAGATTAAAGATCACACCTTGATATGGGTCTTCATCATGGCTTTGCTGCTTGAGCTCTGTTTCTTTAAACATTAAGTCAGCAAAGAAAGGAGTTAAGGTAATGGCAGTGATCCAGCTTAATAATAATGAGATAAATAATACCCAAAATAAGCTGCCGGCAAATTCCCCACTAGCGTCAGAGCTTAAGCCAATTGGCGCAAATGCAGTAATAGCAATCACGGTTGCGCCAAGTAAAGGCCACTTTGTTTGCTCCACTATATTAGCCGCTGCTTTTATCTTTGTTTGCCCTCGCTTTAGGTTTATTAAAATACCTTCAGTGACTACGATGGCGTTATCAACCAACATTCCTAATGCAATGATCAGTGCACCTAAAGAGATACGTTGTAAATCAATCGCAAACAGTTTCATGAAAATGAATGTACCTAATACGGTCAGCAATAAAATTGCCCCGATCAGTACGCCACTTTTAAAGCCCATAAAGACAAGCAGGACAACAATAACGATAGCGACAGCTTCGAGTAAGCTGATGATAAAGCCATTGACTGATTTTTCGACTTCAACAGGTTGGTTATAAACGGTATTTATTTCCATGCCATGGGGGCGCTGATATTCAAGCGATGCTAAATGCGCTTTAATGTTATCGCCTATATCCACAACGTTTACACCACTGCTAAACGATACGCCAACGAGCAAGGCTTGCTGCTGGTTAAAACGGATTACATTATTAGGTACTTCGGCGTATTCACGAAACACCGTTGCAACGTCACCGAGGTAAATCAGTTCATTTTCACCTGGTTTTGAGATCAGTAGATTTTCGAGCTCTTTTACGTCTTTGAATTCGCCTGTTGGGTGCAGTCTAATTGATTCATCGCCTACGCGTATTTTACCTGCATTCGATACGGTATTTTGTGATTGCAATAATTGATATATTCTAGTTGGTGCAATACCAAGCTGCGCCAGCTTACGCGTCGATATTTCAACCATCACCTGTGCTTGTTGTTCACCACTGACGGTCACTTTACCTACGCCGTCAACGAGTACCAGTTCGCGCTTTAAGTAATCAACATAGTTTTTTAGTTCGTCATAAGAGTAACCATCGCCAGTGACGGCATACATTACGCCGTATACGTCGCCAAAATCATCTAAAATGGTACTTGGGTATACACCACTTGGCAGTGATGAAGCGTTATCGTTAATCTTGCGCCGTAGCTCATCCCAAATTTGTCGTAAGTCTTGTTTGCGATAGTTGCTTTTCATTTCAACGGTAATTTGTGATTTCCCTGGAGATGAAATGCTGGTTACGTAATCCACATACGGCAATTGTTGAATTGCATTTTCAATCGGAAAAGTAACTTCATCTTCTACCTGTTGTGGTGAAGCGCCAGGATATAAGGTGATCACCATGGCTTTTTTTATTGTAAATTCAGGGTCCTCAAGCTGACCAAGTCCTAAATAAGATACTACGCCACCGATTAATAGTAATAGCGCGCACATCCAACTGACGACCTTTTGTTTTATGGCAAGTTCAGCAATGCTCATTTTATAAGCCTCGCTCTTTTTGCCACGGACGTACTTGCATGCCTTCTTTAAGGTAGTGAACACCAGCCGCGACCACAGTTTGACCTTGCTCTAAACCAGCAAGCACTTCAATACCACGTCGATGTAATTGGCCAACTTCAACAGCTTGCTTTTTCACCTTGCCAGTCTGTGGATCGTATAGCCAGACATAGCTGTTATTAGTAGGCTGTGTTGGTTCAGAGAACACCGCTTCAACAGGGAGTAAAATATAGTGTGATTGCGAGTGAGTAACTTTACTTAGATCAATATCTACACTGCCGGTCATGCCTGCCAACAGGTTAAAATCTTTAGGCACTGGTAATGAAAATACCACCTTGTAAGTTAATGTGGCTGGATCTGCTTGGGTGTCGAATTCTTTAATCATTAAGGTATATGATTTATTTGGGAAACCGTCAAAAACCACGCTTGGCTGATAGTCAATGTCTTTATCAATACGGGCGATTAGTTTTTCGGGTACTTGAATGATCACATCCATTAAATCACGGGTTTCTAAGCGAAGAATGTTTTGTTTTGCTTGGATATTCTCAAAGTTTTTAACAAACACTTTGGAAACGGTGCCGCTAAAAGGGGCACGTAATTCGCTATTATCTAAGTTGGTTTTTGCAATTTTTAATGCCGACTCAGCTACCTGTTTATTGGCAAGTGCCTGATCAAGTTCGGATTGACTGGTAATTGATTTATTAAATAGTTTTTGTACGCGTTCAAGTTGCGAGTGCGCCAATTCAAAACGTGCTTTTCGCTCATCATATTGCAGTTGAAAATCTTCAGGGTCTAACTTGGCAAGGAGTTGATCTTTTTCAACATGTTGACCTGCCAATGCCAGGAACTCTAATAACTCACCGTTAACTCTAAACGCCAAATAAGAGCCTTGATTTGCCACTACTTCTGCCGGAAAACTGCGTATTGTCTGATCTGAGTTAGTATCAATTTCAAATAGTTTTACTGGACGAATAGCTTGTTCGACGTGAGTGTCGGTATTTGATTCTTTACAGGCGACTAAACTCAGTATTAATGTTGATATAATTAAAACTGGCGACAGTTTCATGGTCTTCTCCGTGGCTATGAAAACATAAATTAGATGCAGCATACGCCGCGAACATATAAAATAAAAATTATTAAATTTTAAAAAGATCATAAATAAAATTTATGATTTTAAGTTGGACCATTATGAACTTAGTGCAGTTAAAAATGCTTGATGCCATTGTTCGCACTCAAAGCTTGTCGCAAGCTGCTTTAGCACTGTATAAATCGCAACCAGCTTTAACGTTAGCTATTAAGAAACTTGAAGCTGAGCTTGGTTTTGAATTGTTAGATCGTAGCCATTATCGATTGCAATTAACTGAAAAGGGTCGTATTTATCATCGCGAAGCAGCATTATTATTAGATGCTCAGGCACATTTAGCACAACTGGCCAGTGAACTTGCACTTGGTAATGAAGCAAATTACAAAATTTGTTATGAGCAGTTATGTCACCAAGCACTGTATAACGATATTATTTGCAATGCTTTTGTTAAACATACCAGCACCGAGTTTAGTGTAACCAGCGGAAAGCGCTTTGTTTCTCTTGAGCAAGTTAATAAAGGACAAGCAGACTTAGGGATTGGTCCGTGGTTTGATTTGTTTCATGCTACAGGCGATTTAGAAAGTTTACCGATTGGCAAGCTCGATATTGGTATTGTTAGTGTGACAGGATTAGTGCCAGATAAAGTAACTTATCAACAATTACAGAACTTTCCTTGTTTAGCGATGTTTGAAAGTGATATGAGTTTTGACTCTGATCGTTTATCGTATTCAAAAGGCTCTACCATGATGAAAATTGATGATATATCAACTTTAAAATCGTTTTTATTATCGGGAGCTGGCTGGGCAATGATGAGTTTAGCGCATTGTCAAAATGAACTTGAAAGTGGTGTATTACAACAAATTAAAATACTAGACAGAGAAAATACGTTTAGCGCACAGATCAGAGTATTCCGACAAAATGCCACTCATCATGGACCCGTGGCAAGAGCCGTGTGGCAAGATTTTAAGCAGTTAAGTAAAACGTTTTTAGGGTCGTAAATGCAAGCCAGTAAAGAAGACAAAATTTATACTGTGATGGCGAATATACCGCCAGGAAAAGTAGCCAGTTATGGACAAGTAGCGGCAATGGCAGGATTGCTAAATAATGCTCGGCTAGTAGGGCGGTTATTAAAGTTAATGCCAAAAGATTCAAGCATACCTTGGCATAGAGTGATCAACAGCCAAGGTAAAATTTCTTTTCCTGAAGGGACAGCGCAGTACCAAAAGCAATATCAATTACTGCAAAGTGAAGGCGTAATTTTTAAAAATGGTCGTGTTAATATGCGTCAATTTCAGTGGGACTAATTAAAAAATTTAACCGACCGTAATAATATAGCGGCTGATTGCAATATAGTGACAAACACAGCCTGCAATCACAAATACATGCCAAAGTGCGTGGCTATATTGACGACTTTTAGCACTATAAAAGAGTGTGCCGAGACTATACAAAATCCCTCCACTGAGTAACCACCATAGTGCGTTTACTGGCACATTTAAATAAAGCGGGTAGACAATTGCAACTGCAAACCAACCCATTAATAAATATGTTGATAAAGACACCTTTTTGTTTTGTTTTTTCACCATTAATTTATAGCACACTCCGCCAAGTGCTAAAGACCATATAAATACCAGCGTTAAAATCGACCAAATTCCGGTTAATGAGAGTACTAAAAAAGGGGTGTAAGTGCCTGCAATCAAAATATAAATAGCACAGTGGTCACATTTTTTATAAAAAGCCCGCGCACCTATGCTGCTACTACTGTGATAAAGCGTAGATGATAAAAACAGCAACAATAAACTACCGCCATAAACAATTGCACTGACCGTTGCTTCAATCGTGTGTGTCTTGCTGATCAGCTCCCACAATACAAACAATGAAAATATAACGCCTGCGCCGTGAGACAGGCTATTAAGTTGCTCTTCTTTTTTAGAATAAGCGGGTTCAACCGACATGACATACTCATCATAAAACATTAATTTGGATTTGAGTGTACAAGTGTACGCTGAAACTTTCAATGCTTATTTATTGACTATATTTTGGTTTTTTTAACCAATTTGAATGGTTTTAAAATTCACATCATCAAAAGGTTATGCACTTGTGTGATTTAAAGTGAATAAAAAACAATTAGTTAGAATTTATTTCGTGGTTGGCACAACCTTTGATTAAGTAATAGCGACTAACTTAATAACACAATAGGGAATACCATCATGAAAAGCATTATTAAACTATCTGTTGCAGCACTTTTGGTTGTTGGTTCTACACAAGCAAGTGCAAATGACGGTCAATTAGATATTACTCAAACGCTATCAAACAGCATTGCACAATACATTGAAAGTACGAGTAATGAATTACAAAGCAAATTAAAACAGTCATTGTTTAGTGATTCGCAAAAAATGTTAACCGAACTGTTTTCTCAGCAAAGCGAGCAATCAGCTGAAGTAGGTGTAGCTGAAAATACATCACAACTCGTTGCAACTAGCAATGCAGTAAAAGTTGAGGGTTAAAGTAATGAGCAGCGAATTAGGATTATTAGCTTTAATGTTAGCACCCGTTGTAAGCTTGTTAAGTGCGTATGCATCAGTTGAATTGTTACGTAATGTAGGGCAGTGGCTAAACATAGGCTAAGGGGATACCGATAAGTAATAATCAGTAACATTGATCTTGTTTGCTGCAGTGCACGTAACGTAATGCATAGTTAAACTGATGTAGTGAGCCTTATGAAACGTGCAATCTTTCCATTACCTGTATTTATTTTACCAAGTGGGTATACGCGGTTAAGAATTTTCGAACCTCGTTATCTTGATATGGTAAAAGAATCACTTAAAAATGATCATGGATTTGTTCTTTGCCAGTATGATGTTGATAGTCATCTCAACGTTCCTAAGTATGGATGCTTAGTGGATATTATTGACTTTTCACAAGATCAACAAGGGCAATTACTGATTGATGTGGTGGCCAAATCTGTGGTTGAGTTAACTGATGTAACTGAAGATAAGCAGCAGCTACGTTTCGGTCAGCTATCAGCACCTACAATGCCTTTTTGGTTTGAACAACCCCATAATTTAGATCGCGATGATACATATTTAGTAACTGCTTTAGAGCAGTTGTTTGATGTTAATACAGAATTAACCGATTTATATCGCCAGACACACTTTGATGATTTGAACTGGGTTATTGCTAGATGGCTTGAATTATTACCTATTTCAATTGATAAAAAACAACAGCTTGCCTTTAAATCAGACTTTGCGAATATTCACTCTTTCCTTCATACTGTAATTAATAACGAATTTTCCTAATTAATATGATCTTAATTTAGTTGCCCTGCGTATTGAATAAGCAAGAACACTAATGGGAATATTATGATGGTGAGTCAACAACTTTCAACACGTTGTGAACCTAACACAGGTAATTACACTGCCATGCCACAAACGCCAAGCAAAGAACTTGCTGATGCATTATCTGCGGTTGCAGCTAATCGCGATAAACAAGCATTCGCTTATTTATTTGCGTACTTTTCACCAAAAATAAAACGCTTTGGTATCAAGCAATTTAACTCAGAAGCACAAGCGATGGAATTAGTACAAGACACGCTAACTTCCGTGTGGCGAAAAGCACATCTCTATAATAATGATAAAGGCGCTGCTACAACGTGGGTATATACCGTAATGCGAAACGCATCATTTGATATGCTCAGAAAAATGAAAAGTAATAAAGAAGATAATATTAGCGAAGATATTTGGCCGTTAGTTGAGCAACATGATAATGCTGACTATGAATTTAGTGATCATCTTGAAAATCAACAAATAAAAAATTACCTAGATAAATTACCTCAAGCTCAACGCGATGTGGTTAAAGGCGTTTATTTTCAAGATATGTCACAAGAGCAACTTGCAGAACAATTGAACATTCCAATTGGTACCGTGAAGTCACGTTTACGTTTAGCGTTACAAAAATTACGCAATGAAATGGGAGACCGCAATGATTAAACATCACCCAAGCGATGCGCTATTAGCGCAGTATTGTAATGCGTCATTACCGGCAAGTATAAACGTCGCCGTCGCTATTCATCTTGATATGTGTAGTTGCTGTAAAGAAAAAGTGCAACGCATTGAAGCAAACAATGCCGTAGATGTGTTTGGCACTGATGATGAGCATCCTCAAACTACAGATTTAGCTATTGATGAATTATCATTAATTGATGCAATTACAGCAGATGTAACTGCTGATGAGGTATACAAGGTCGCGCCTCAAACTATCCTTGTTAATCAGCAAAATTATCAATTGCCCCGTGCTCTTGCCCGTATTTCACATAGCAAATTTATGCAAATGGGGAAATTATCACGTTCTCGTATCGATCTAGATGATGGTGCGTTACGTTCTAGCTTATTGCACATTGATGCTGGTGGAGAAATCCCTGAACATACTCACACTGGTTTCGAATTGACTTTATTACTTGATGGCGAGTTTAGTGATGAAGAGGGTCAATATGTGCCTGGCGACTTTATGTGGCTCGACGGTCGTCATCAACATACCCCGATCACAGAAAAAGGTTGTTTATGTTACACAGTAGTCAGTAGTGCTCTACACTTTAAGAAGGGACTGAGTAAGTTACTCAATCCAATTGGCAATTTGATTTACTAGGAGTGTATATGCAGCAATCGACTATTCAAATAGGCATAAGTGCATGCCTTGCAGGTGAGAAAGTTCGGTTTGATAGTGGCCATAAAAAATCAAATTTTTGCATGGATGAATTCGCAAAACATGTTGAATATAAACGCTTTTGTCCCGAAGTGGCGGTAGGTCTACCGATCCCAAGACCGACAATTAGACAAGTTAAAGTAGGCACAACTATTAAAGTGTGCCGTCCTGACGGCAGTGGTGATGTTGGCCCACAATTGACAGAATATGGTAAAAAAGTTGCCATAGAGCAGGCTGCACAATTAAGCGGCTTTGTTTTTTGTGCTAAAAGTCCAAGCTGCGGCATGGAACGGATCAAAATATATAATGAAGCAGGCACAGGTAATACATCTGAAGGCGTGGGTTTTTTTGCTGCGCAAATTATGGCTCACAACCCATTGTTACCGTGTGAAGAAAATGGTCGTTTAAATGATATGCACTTGCGTGAAAACTTTGTGATGCGAGTGTTTACTTATAAAAACTGGCAATTGTTGCGTCAACAACCAGCAACCCTGCATAGGTTAACGCAGTTTCATGCGCAATATAAGTATTTGTTAATGGCTCACAATTATCAGGCATATAAAGATCTTGGTAATTTACTGGGCACCTATGTTGGCGATGATTTTGAGCAGCTTGCTGACGATTATATTGCAGGTTTAATGGGAGCGCTGAAAAGACCTGCATCACGCAAAAATAACAGCAATACTTTAATGCACTTACAAGGCTACTTTAAAAAACATTTATCCAAAATTGAAAAAGAAGAGCTACGAGATGCAATTGATGAATATCGCTCAGGTTTAGTGCCGCTGTATGTACCGCTGACACTCTTAAAACATCATTTGAAAGTACATCCAAACGAATACTTAGCAAAGCAAGTTTACTTCAACCCTTATCCTCACGAACTAAAATTACGCTACGGAATTTAATGAACACTGTATTTTGGTTTAGGCGCGATTTGCGCCTTTTTAATAATCATGCCCTTTATCAAGCAATCGACAATGGTTGTAAAGACGCTATATTTTTTATCACTGAGCAACAATGGCAACGCCATGGTGTTGCTTCAATACAAATTGATTTGCTAAAACGAAGGTTAAACTTCTTAGGTCAGTTACTAGCTGATAATGGCATCACCTTGCATATCATTGAAGCGGGTAATTACGCAGGATGTGTGCAGCAGTTAAGCGAGTTCTGCCAGCGACATTCAGTAACGCAGTTATTTGCCAATAAAGAATATGAAATTAATGAAGTTGAGCGCGATAACGCATTTTTACATCATGCTGATAAACTTAAAGTATCAGTTACCTTGTTTGATGGTGACGTGGTTGCACCGCCTGGAACGGTACTGAATCAAAGTGGTGAGATGTTTAAGGTGTTCACCCCTTTTAAAAATGCCTGGCTAAAGCAATATCAAGATACTCATTTTTATTTTCAAGCCCCCGACAATGTTTAGCCCAATACCTTGGCAAGGTTCAGCGTTACTTACCGGTGACGATTCCTCACATAAGTGGCCAGTTGATGATGCGTCATTAAGTCAAATCTGTGCCCGCTTTATCAGCGATAAATTACTCAGCTATAAAGATCAGCGAGATATTCCAAGTATTAAAGGCACATCAGGCTTAAGTCCGTATTTAGCTTTAGGAATTGTCAGCGTTCAGCAATTAATTGCTCTTGTAGAGCAACAATATGTCGATGCTTTAAGTAGCTCTAAAAGCAATTTATTTACTTGGGTCAACGAGTTAGTGTGGCGTGAGTTTTATCGTCATTTAATTGTGGCTTATCCAAAACTTAATAAATATAACAACTTTAATGAGAAATATGACCCAGTAAAGTGGCGAACTGATGAGGCTGATTTTACTGCTTGGTGTGAAGGTAAAACAGGCTACCCGCTTGTTGATGCCGCTATGAGGCAGCTTATTCAAACTGGCTGGATGCATAATCGCTTACGAATGGTGGTTGCCAGTTTTCTTACCAAACACTTGTTAATTGATTGGCGTAAAGGTGAACGTTTCTTTATGCAGCATTTGATCGATGGCGATTTAGCGTCTAACAATGGTGGTTGGCAATGGGCTGCAAGTACCGGCTGCGATGCCCAGCCATACTTTAGAATATTCAACCCGATTACTCAAAGTGAGCGATTTGATCCTGATGGTCATTTTATTCGTAAGTATATACCGGAGTTGGAAAATGTGCCGAATAAGCAAATTCATTTTCCACATGAATATTTAGCGAAAAGCGGCAAAGCAAAAGCGGTTTATTGGCCAGCAATCGTTGATCATAAAACGGCTCGCTTACGAGCGCTTGATGCATTTAAGGTATGATATGAGCAACCACAGAACAGATAAATTTATCGCGATATACCAAAAGCTAAGTAAAGAAAATCTACATTTACTGAGTGATATTTATGCTGCAGATATTCACTTTTCTGATCCATTGCATGAAGTCGATGGTTTAGCTGACTTACATCAATATTTTGCTAAACTTTATAGTAATGTTATTGAATGCACGTTTGATATCAGTGACACTGTTAGTGTAGGCGATAATGCTTTTGTTTACTGGACTATGTATTATCGCCATCCAAAGCTTAGCAATGGCCAGCAAATAGCCGTAGCAGGCCATAGCAAGTTAACATTTACTGGTGACAAAATCAGCCTTCATAAAGACTACTTTGATGCTGGTGCATTACTTTATCGACATATCCCTATTCTCGGTTCAATTATTAAATACATAGATAATAAGGCAGCGGAATAATGATCACGCTTATAACAGGTGCAACATCAGGTATTGGTGAACAACTTGCGAAACTGTATGCGCAAGCCAGGGATACAGTGATCGCTTGTGGGCGTAACCAAGAAAAACTAAACGAACTTGCGCAACTAACGAATATTGAAAGTTGTCAGTTTGACGCTACTGATTTACAAGCAATACGAAGTAGCACTGTTGCTTATACGCAATTTGATCGCGTTATTCTTAATGCTGGCAATTGTGAGTATATCGATGATGCGCATAATTTTGACAGTGCATTGTTTACCCGCGTTGTTACTACTAATTTGCTTTCGATGGGTTATTGTCTTGAGGCTTTACTACCGAGGATAAAGTCCGGTGGTCAGTTGGTGATTGTCAGTTCAAGCGTAACTTATTTACCGTTACCGCGCTCTGAAGCATATGGCGCATCAAAAGCTGGGGTCAGTTACTTAGCAAAAAGTTTAGCCATTGATTTAGCTGATATTGACGTAACCTTAGTGCACCCAGGCTTTGTTAAAACACCGTTGACTCAAAAAAACGATTTTCCAATGCCAATGGCAGTTACTGCAGAAAAAGCGGCAAATTATATTATCAAAGGGGTCGCTAAGCGCCGCAAAGAGGTGCATTTTCCTTATCGTTTCACCCTTATTTTAAAATGTTTACGCATGTTGCCGCTGCCAATTTGGCTCATGCTTGCAAAAGGATTAAGTCGTTGAAAAAAATAGCAATTATAGGTTCTGGAATTGCAGGATTAAGCTGCGCGCATTTGTTGCACAAAAAGTATGATATTACGGTATTTGAAAAAAACAACTACATTGGTGGGCACACCGCAACGATAGATATACAGGTTGATGGTGTTAAGCATGCTATTGATACTGGCTTTATTGTTTTTAATGATCGCACTTACCCTTATTTTGAAAAGCTGTTAAAGCGCATCGGCGTTGAACGACAACCGACAGAAATGAGTTTTAGTGTGCATAATCAGCAAACTGGTTTTGAATACAATGGCCACACTTTTGCCAGTTTGTTTGCTCAAAAGCGCAATATATTTCGTCCGCGCTTTTGGAAGTTACTCAGTGATATTGTGCGTTTTAACACGTTGTGTAAAAAACTATATCATGACAACGACTACCAAAGTGAGCAGATGTTAGGTCAGTTGCTCGACCAACACGGTTTTAATGATTTTTTTCGTTACCATTATATTTTGCCAATGGGCGCGGCTATCTGGTCAACAAGTATTAAAGAAATGAGTAATGTAGGGGTTGAGTTTTTTGTAAAATTCTTTTTCAATCATGGCTTATTAGATATTACTAATCGTCCGCAGTGGTATGTTATTCCCGGTGGTTCAAGGGAATATATCAATCCATTGATCAGTGGTTTTAAAGATAAAATAAAATTGAACACGGATATACAGTCTATTTTTCGCACCCCAGAGCAGGTGTTGATCCGATTGAAAAATGGTACCGTTGAGCAATTTGATAAAGTTATTTTTGCTTGTCATTCTGATCAAGCTCTCGCTTTACTTGAAAACCCAAGCACTGATGAAAAAGCAATTTTATCAGCCATTCCCTACACTGAAAATTCAGTGATTTTGCATACTGATACTGCTTTGCTGCCAAAACGTAAAGCCGCATGGGCCAGTTGGAATTATCTACTTACCGATAATCTTGATAAAGCTGCTGTTGTGACTTATCAAATGAATATTTTGCAAGGCATAACAAGTAAAACGCAATTTTGTGTCACGCTTAATCACCGTGAGGGAATTGATAAAACTAAAATACTCCGAGAATTTACGTATCATCATCCAGTATTCAATAAAACGTCTATTGCTGCTCAGCAACAGAAACAGCTTATTGATGGAGCCAACAACAGTTATTTTTGTGGCGCTTATTGGTATAACGGATTTCACGAAGACGGCGTGAAAAGCGCTGTAGATGTTGCTCGCAAACTTGGGGTTGAATTTGAATAGTGCACTTTTAATCGGTGATGTTCGTCATCACCGATTAGCAATTAAAGCGCATAGCTTTAATTATCAGTTGTACATGATGTGGGTTGATCTTAATGCTCCTCAGCAACTTGATGGTGTTCACCCTTGGCTTGGAACAACAGGCTTTAAAGCACTTAAATTTAAACAATCAGATTATCTTAATCGTGATTTAGATACTCAACAACCAATCAAACAACGAGCAATTGATAAAATTGTCGAGCTGGGGATTACTGCTCCGTTTAGTAATGTTTATATGCTCGGACAGCTGCGCTGTTTTGGGGTGTATTTTAGCCCAGTTAACTTTTTCTTCTATGAAACGGCTGATGGCGATTTTCCCTATATGGTCGCTGAAGTGAGTAATACCCCCTGGAACGAGCGACACTATTACTTGGTTGATTTACACAAGAAAGTGAACTTTAAAAAGGCTTTCTCCGTATCACCATTTATGAATTTAGATATGGATTACCACTGGAAAGTGCGTTTAACAAAGCACAATACTATGATCCATATAGAAAATAAAAAAGATAATACGCTATTATTTACTGCCAGTTTGCGTTTACAACGCCAGTCACTCAGTCGTGCTGCGGTTACTGCGTTACTGAAACGTTTTCCTGCTATGACAATCACTGTGATGAAAGGAATTTACGTACAGGCGTTTAAACTATTTTGTAAGCGAGTGCCTTTTTTAGGTCACTCAGGCAAGAATTGATAAGCTAAAATAATGAAGGTCATGAGATGGAAAAAGTATCCAGTTTAGCTGATAACGCATCAAGTAGCTTGTTAAGTAAGCTGTATAAAAAGTTAGTCATTGGTGCGTTTGATAGCATTGAAGTCGGCGCGATTACCCTAGTTGATGGTAACGACGTTCAACACTTTGGTGATCCTCAAAGTCACTTGCAGGCTAAAGTAGTTGTTAATAATCCGGCAATGTATAAAGCATTTGCGCTCTCTGGCAGTGTCGGAGCTGGCGAAGCTTATATTTTAGGCCAGTGGGAATGTACTAACTTAACTCAGTTGATTGAAATTTTTGCCATTAATCAGGCTCAACTGGACCAATTTGAACGTAAGTTTGCGTTTATTAGTAATCTTTACAATCGAATAAACCACCGTAAAAACAAAAATTCTGAGCAAGGTTCAAAGAAAAACATTGTTGCTCATTACGATTTAGGCAATGAGTTGTATTCATCATTTTTAAGCACTGAAATGCTTTACTCAAGTGCTGTCTACCCATCAAAAGATGCTTCTCTTGAGCAAGCACAAAGCCATAAGCTTGATTTAATCTGCCAACAAGTAGATTTACAACCCGGTGAAACGGTTATTGAAATTGGCACAGGGTGGGGAGCGTTTGCCATTCATGCTGCAACACATTATGACTGCCACGTTACTACTACAACTATTTCTGATGAGCAACATGCGTTTGTGGCAGAAAAAATTACCCAGTTGGGGCTTGAAGATAAGATAACCTTATTGAAACAAGATTATCGTTTACTCGAAGGCAGTTACGATAAGCTCGTGTCAATAGAAATGATAGAAGCGGTTGGTCATGAATACCTACCCAGCTTTTTCAAAAAATGTAATGACTTACTCAAAGACAGTGGTGCAATGCTGATCCAAGCAATCACAATTGCTGATCAACGCTATCAACATTACCTGAAAAATTCTGATTTTATTCAGCAGTATATTTTCCCTGGTGGTTGTTTACCGTGTATTGATGAAATGAATAAGCAAATAAAAAATCAATCAGACATGGTGGTACACAGTATTAGCGATATCGGCGTTCATTATGCAAGAACCTTAGCTGATTGGCGCACACGGTTTATTGCAAGCTGGCCAGAAATCGACAAAGTTAAGTTCGACCAGCGTTTTTATCGATTGTGGTTATTTTACTTAGCTTACTGTGAAGGCGCATTTAGGGCGCGAGTAACCAGTACAGTGCATTTAGTTGCTCGTAAACCGCGTTTTAACCATTCAAGCGATGACATTGCGCTCAGTTATTAATTTTTTGCTGTTTCAAGGAGTGTGGTTTTTAGCATTATTCCTTGAGCAGCGCGCTATTATACCGATTTTATTAATCATCATACTAATGCTATGCCTGTCGCAGCAAAAGCAACAAGATATGCTGTTACTGTGCTATGGCTTAATGATCTCGTTAAGCTTTGAATATTTGATGGTTGAGGTTGGCTTTTTATCTTTTAGTATATCCCCTTTTCCATTGTGGTTTATATTACTTTGGTGTGCCCTACTCTTAACCATCAATACGTCAATGCAATTTTTGCATCGCACGCCTTGGTATTTAGCGATGTTGCTCTGTGCTGTTTTTGCCCCCGCAAGTTATATTGCTGGTGCACGCTTTGGGGCGTTAGAGGTTCATCCTGTAGTTTGGCAATTTTGGCTTATATATGGTTTTGCTTGGTCGCTTATGTTCAATTTTATCAGGATGATAAACACATATAGCAAAAAGTACCTGTTAGTTTCTGAACACAAATGAGCATACAGGTGTAACTATTTAACTTAGAAATTTGGAGTCCGGTAATGATAGCAAGATTAACTAAAGGGCTAATCATTTTAATTGTATTGATATGCAGCCGAAGCTTTGCAGCTGATTTTAAAGTGGTCGGTGAGGCTCGTTTTGAGTATCTATTTTGGGATGTCTATCAGGCGCAGTTAGCAACCCCATCTGGGACCTATCAGTTTGGTAATCACCCCACTAAACTGACATTGACCTATTTACGCGATTTTGCTGCAAAGGACATAATCAAAGCGACAAACGAACAATGGCAGCATTTGGGTAAAAAAGAGATTATTAGTAAATACGATGCACAGTTAGCTGCGCTTTGGCCAGATATCAAAAAAGGTGAATCGCTATCGTTCATTACGGATGAAAATGGTATTGGCACATTTTATTTTAATGGTAAAAAGTTAGGGGCTATAGAGCAAAATGGTTTTGCGGATAACTTCTTAGCTATTTGGCTTGACGCCGATACCTCTGAGCCACAAATGCGAAAACAACTAATAGGGCAATAACATGAAGCGAATTACTACATTATTTTTACTCAGTTGCACATTTTTATTAAGCAGTTGTGCTGCGCCAGATGTTGAGTATTACCAAGGAAGTCAGCCAGAATTTAATTTTAAACATTTTTTTAGTGGCAAATTGAAAGCCTACGGCGTTGTCCAAGATTATAAAGGTGAATTAACCCGTAAGATGGTTGTTGACATGAATGCGAGCTGGGATGGCAATAACGGTGTTATAGAGGAAGATTTTGTTTACGATGACGGTGAAACTCAACGTCGAGTGTGGAACATAACACTCAATGCAGACAATACTTTAACTGGCACTGCAGGTGATGTCATAGGTATCGCGAAAGGGAAAAGTAATGGCAGTGTTTTTCATTGGCAATATACCCTAAAACTACCTTATGGAGATGACACCATTGAAGTTAATTTAGATGATTGGATGTATCTGGTAACACAATCACGCTTGATTAACCGTACAGCTATTGATAAGTTTGGCATTGAGGTTGGGGAAGTAACCTTAGTTATCGAAAAAGTTGATTGATCAACAAATTACCATATTGATTTACTAAATAGTGCTTAAGTTCATTGTTGGTTAATCTTTAAATCAATATTTATTTCGGCAATTATTTAAAATTTACTCATTTTTTAAGAATTTACGTGAAAAAAGCATTTTGCTGTTGCCAATACTTAAAAAATGCATAAAGATAGGTTTTGCGAAGGCAAAATAATAACGAATAGGAATTTAACAAATGAATAAAGCTCAATTAGTTGAAAAAATCGCTACTGATGCAGAAATCTCTAAAGCAGCAGCTACACGCGCACTTGACGCATTCACTGGTGCTGTTACTTCTTCTTTAAAAGAAGGTAATTCAGTTGCACTAGTTGGTTTTGGAACTTTCTCTGTAAAAGAGCGTGCTGCACGTACTGGCCGTAATCCACAAACTGGTGCCGAAATCCAAATTTCAGCTGCAACTATCCCAAGCTTTAAAGCAGGTAAAGGTCTTAAAGATCAAGTTAATCCTTAATCAATTAGATTGGTTAAATAAAAAAGGGCTGATTAGCCCTTTTTTTGTATCTGCTCATTAATCTAAGGTTTAAGCTTTTAGTGCTTTATCACCGCGGCCAATACCTACCGCACCAGAGCGTACAACTTCAATTATGTCAGTCTCATGGCGTAAGGTATCTAAAAACGATTCAATTTTATCTGTGCTACTAACAAGCTGCAATGTGTAGCTGTTGCGACCCATGTCTAAAATAGCACCTTGGAATACATCTACCACCCGTGTTACTGCAGCTCGCTTAGCTTCATCTTGAGCGAATACTTTTACTAATAGCAGCTCACGTTCAATATGCGCCATTTCAGTTAGATCAATAATTTTTAATACATCAACTAATTTATTTACCTGTTTAGTGATTTGCTCAACCACACGGTCATCACCCATGGTAGTGATAGTAATACGTGATAAAGAATGATCGTCTGTTGTGCCAACTGTTAAACTATCAATGTTATAAGCTCGTTGTGAGAATAGGCCAACAATACGCGATAATGACCCTGGTTCATTCTCAAGTAAAATAGATAATATACGACGCATTATGCTTTCACTCCTTTACGTAACCACATTTCATCAACTGCTCCAAGCTTAATTTGCATTGGGTATACATGTTCATTTTCATCAACAAGAATATCTAAAAACACTAAACGGTCAGTGATCGACATGGCTTTATCGATTGCGGGCTGTAGTTCATCAAGAGTATTAACGCGAATACCGACATGGCCAAAACTTTCAGCAAGTTTGACGAAATCAGGTAACGATTCCATATACGACGATGAGTGACGACCGCCATAGACCATATCTTGCCATTGACGCACCATACCCAGAGAGCGATTATTCAGTGACACCACTTTTACAGCCAAGTTATATTGTAAACATGTCGAAAGTTCTTGAATGTTCATTTGAATCGAACCATCACCGGTGACACACACTGATTCTTTATCCGGGAACGCAAGTTTCACTCCCATTGCCGCTGGCAGACCAAAGCCCATAGTGCCAAGACCCCCTGAGTTGATCCATTGGCGCGGGTTTTTAAACGGGTAGTACTGCGCCGCAAACATCTGATGCTGACCTACATCAGAGCTTATATAGGCATCACCATTGGTGGCTTTATAAATTGCTTCAATGACGGCCTGAGGTTTTATTTTATCGCCCGCAGTGCTGTAGCTTAAACATTTTTGTTCACGCCAGCTAATGATCTGACGCCACCAATCTTCTTGAGCACTACGATCAATTTTGATTGGACTTTTATCTATGGCTGTTTGTAATTGCTCAAGTACGGTTGATAAACAACCGACGACTGGAATGTGAGCTTTGATCGTCTTTGAAATAGAGGTTGGATCAACATCAACATGAACAATCGTCGCATTGGGACAGAATTTCTTCACGTTATTGGTTACCCTGTCATCAAATCTGGCGCCCAGAGCTAAGATCACATCGGCATTTGCCATCGCCTTATTTGCTTCCAGGCTCCCGTGCATACCTAGCATACCAACGAAATTAGGGTGAACACCGGAAATACCCCCCAATCCCATTAAGGTATTAGTTATTGGTGCATTGAGTGATTCAACCAAATGAGTCAGTTGCTCTGAAGTGTTAGAAATAATAATCCCGCCGCCTGAGTAAATGACCAGTTTTTTAGCTTCTAAAATAGCGGCAACGGCTTTGCGAATTTGCTTTGGGTGGCCTTTGGTATTTGGACTATAGGTTCTCAGCTCTGTGGTTGCTGGAAACTCAAAATCAAATTTAAGTGCAGGGTTTAACATATCTTTTGGCAGTTCTACGACCACAGGACCTGGGCGTCCAGTACTTGCAATATAAAATGCTTTAGCCAAAATTTTAGGAATATCTTTTGCGCTACGACAGTTAAAACTGTGTTTTACGATTGGCCGAGAGCAACCAACAATATCGGTTTCTTGAAATGCATCATCACCAATTAAGTTAGTCGGCACTTGACCGGATAGCACTACCATAGGGATAGAATCCATATAGGCTGTAGCGATCCCCGTTATACAGTTTGTCGCACCTGGACCTGATGTTGCTAATACTACGCCCACTTCACCTGTGGCACGTGCATAACCATCAGCCATATGGGTTGCTGCTTGCTCATGACGAACTAAAATATGCTCAACATCATCTTGCTGAAATAATGCGTCATAAAGATCTAATACTGAGCCACCGGGTAGCCAAATATATATTTTACCTTCAATGCCTTTAATGCCTGAACAACTAGTTCGGAGCCATTATATTGTTGTGTACTCATCCTCATTCCTCTGTGTGCCAGTTACCGATTGATTATTATCATGAGTAATAATGTGCTATTGCACGCACTCCCCATTTATTCTGTGCAATTACCGTATAATTTAAATGCATAAAAAAACCCCCGCTTAGGGCGGGGGTTTTTAAAAAGCTATTTCACCTTCTAATACATCCCCGCTGGGCTTAAAACTAAGACCAGTACGAGTACAGTGACTAGGTGAAATTGATATTTCATAATGTTATTTTTCTTCTCGGTATTTGTTATGTAAATTTTAATGAGTTATTGCGCCGTAATAGCCAAATACACACTAAGTCTACTAATTCAATAGCCTTATTTTTAAAGGTTTTGCCAGCTAATGTCAACAGCCAAAACGGCAATGTTGCATTAAAATTCCAAATTAATTGTTTTTCTACTTAAAAATTGCTTTAGATCGCATTATTAACCGTGGAAAATAAAGAAATTATGCTTTTTGATTTGTTGGGGTATTCAAGGTGTACCTATAACTGTAATGTAAGTATATAAATTATTAGCTATTATTATCTTTATGAAGTTGTTGATAGGTGATCCTGTGAAATACTCACAATTGTTATGTGCACTGACTTTGGTATTGTTAAGTCAACATAGTGTGGCAATACCACAAAATAGTAGCCCAACTGATATTGGTGTCGTTAATAAAGAGCGAATTTTATATTGGTTAGATAAACGCGGGCAGCTTGACGATAAAATAGCGAATGATAAATTATTATCTGATTATATTGGCCGTGGTGGATCAGTGCATTCACGTCGGCAACTAAACCCTCAAGTTTTAACTCAACAACGAAAAATGGCTCAGCGCTTAGCGAGTGTGTCTTCGCAGTTACCTAATTCGAAAAAAAATACCGTAAAAGTTTTGGCTATATTGGTTGATTTTCCTGACTTACCTCATGATGATAATGGCTTAGCCGCAGCTGACAGCGATATGTACTACTCAAGCTATAGTCAGCAGCATTACCAACAAATGTTATTCGCTACTGATGGTTACTCAGGACCTCAGCAGCAAACTTTGCAAACAGCATATCAATATTATCAGCAAGCCTCAGGGGAAAGCTTAGCATTTACGGGTCAAGTTTATGGCTGGGTAACAGCCGATAATGATGCGAAAAGTTATGGGGCTCGCCAAGGGGGAAATAATGATATTGATGCACCAAGTTTAGTGCATGAAGCGGTAGAAAAAGCCGTAGCCAAATTTAATATTAATTTAGCCGATTATGATTTAACAGATTTGGATGATCGTGATGGTGATGGGATCACCAATGAACCTGATGGCATTATTGACCATGTTATGATTTTCCACTCGAGTATAGGTGAGGAAGCCGGTGGTGGTATATTGGGTACAGATGCAATTTGGTCACATCGTTTTTATGTGTACGATCAAAACAATCAGCCAAGTGCGGTTGAAGGCAGTAGTATTCGTTTATTTGGTTATACTATCAATCCTATCGACGCTGGTATTGGTGTGGTGGTACATGAGTTTGGTCACGACTT
This sequence comes from Pseudoalteromonas sp. B160, assembly GCF_037162485.1. Lineage (NCBI taxonomy): Bacteria > Pseudomonadati > Pseudomonadota > Gammaproteobacteria > Alteromonadales > Pseudoalteromonadaceae > Pseudoalteromonas > Pseudoalteromonas sp. B160. Next base: position 624,111 of record NZ_JARLUX010000002.1, read on the forward strand.
AGGTTTGCCTGATGAATATGATTTAACCGGCAGTTCGCTTGGTGAGCCTGTGGCATTATGGTCAGTTATGTCTGGTGGTAGTTGGGCAGGCTCACCTAGCGGTTCACAGCCGGTGATGTTCAGTCCTTATGCACTCGAATATTTACAAAACCGTTATCAAGGAAACTGGCTTAATCAAACAACGATATCGTTAGACGAAATCGATACCAATCAACAGCAAATACTTCGCCATAGTAGTGGGGTATCAACTGAATTAAACCAGTTGAAAATCACCCTGCCAACTAATTTACAGCCGTTTTATCAAGCGGTAGAAGGGCACTTGCAATATTACTCTGGCAGTGGCGATAATGTTTCACAAAGTATGACATTTACAGTTAATATACCTGCAAGTACGCAGCCTACTTATCTTGATTTAAGTGCTTATTACAGCATTGAAGCGCATTATGATTATGCTCAAGTATTAGTAAACGCCCAACCTATTGCGTCGCAATATACCCAAGCGGTTAATCCATTTTATGGAGACATTGGTCCATATATAACAGGGTCTTCAAGTTCAGTAAATGACGCTCAGCAGCCGAATAATTATTTACGGCATCGTTTTGATTTATCAGCTTATGCTGGTCAAACAATTACGCTTAGTTTTAACTATAAAACGGACACTTATACTCATTATTTTGGTCTAGTTGTTGATGATATGACCATTAGTCAAGGTGATACTTTCGTTTGGCAAGATAATGCAGAGCAGTCAACACAAGCACAACTTGATGGCTTTAGCCGAGTGGGGGATCACATCTATACAAAACCACACAATTACTATTTACAGTTACGTAGTTATTTAGGAATTGATAGTGGTTTACAAGTTGAGCAGTATTCACCGGGTTTATTACTTTGGTCTGCTAATGAACAGTATACAGATAATAATACTCCTGAGCATATTGGCGAAGGGTTTATACTGGTTGTTGATGCCGATCAAAATGCCATTGCAAAAGGTAACAGCAGCGTACCTGCCAGTACTACGATTCAGTTAAGAGATGCTGCTTTTAGTCTTTATGATCAGCGCCAAGGTTTAGGCGATACGCAGTTAGCAGCAATCACTGAGTTTAATGATAATAATGATTACAGTTTTGCCACGCAACCGGCCTCTGGTGTAAAAGTTTCACAGTTTGGTTTTAGTTTTTCTATTGTTGAGCAAGCGATTAATAATAGCTCAATTGAATTGAATTTAGGCTATACACCACAGTCTGGGATCAATGTAATTACTAATGATCTCGAAGCGAGTTTTGAAATTAAAGGAATGGCGTTGACCCCAACCGATAGTTTTAACTGGCAGTTTGGGGATGGCAAAAGCAGTGATGAATTGAATCCAAGTCATACATTTGCTGATTATGGTAGTTACACTGTGGGTTTTACTCGTACTAATGAACAAGGGCAGCAGTTTCAAGAATCGATGACTTTTGTGCTTACTGCGCCGCTATCAATTTCCAGTGTGGATACCAATATAGAGAAAGGCAATGTAACTGCAAAAGTCACTGTATCAGGGGGTCAAGCACCTTATGACTATGCATGGCAATTAGGTGATGGCTCAACTGCGAAAGGGCAGAGCATTAACCACCGCTATGAATACAGTGGCGATTATACCTTGAGCGTTATTGTAACTGATGCAAATGGCGCTATGCAGTCTTTTGCAACCCAAGTGTCGGCAGATGTATTACTTACAACACAGGCCAGTTACAGTGCAAAAGATTTGCTGGTTAATTTTAACAGTGATACCAAAGGCGGGTTTAATAATTACACTTACAGCTGGGATTTTGGAGATGGCAATGCTGTAAGCCAACAGGCTAATCCTACACACACTTATAGCCAAGCGGGAAGTTATGTGGTGACACTGACCGTGACTGATACCTCTGAAAATGGCATAAAAAACACCTTACCTGCTAGCAAGCTTACTGTAACAGTGCAAAAACAAGTTGCCAGTTCAGGCTCCAGCGGTGGAAGTCTATTTTGGTTATTGTTACTGCTACCGCTCAGTTTTCGAACAAAGATGCAAGCATAAACTAAGTGACAAAAAAGCCAGTAAATACTGGCTTTTATTATAATGCTAATAATCTAGATTTGGTTTATAAACGGTCGATAACAGCTTGTGTGAAGTCAGTAGTACCGTGACTGCCACCTAAATCGCGAGTGGTACGATCACCCGATTTAATTACGTCAGCTACAGCACTGCGAATACGCTCTGCAGTTTCGCCCATTTCTAAATGCTCTAACATTTGAATAGATGCCAAAATAACAGAGGTTGGATTTGCTAAGTTTTTACCAGCAATATCAGGTGCGCTGCCATGAACTGCTTCAAAGATTGCTGCATCTTCACCGATGTTAGCGCCAGGTGCCATACCTAAGCCGCCTACTAGACCAGCACATGAGATCAGATAAAATATCACCAAACAGGTTTGTCGTAACGATAACGTCAAACTCTTCAGGGCTCATTACCAGTTTCATACAGGTTGCATCAACAATCATTTCAGTTGATTCAATTTCAGGATAACGTTCCGCAACTTCACGAGCTACTTTTAAGAATAAACCTGAAGTTGATTTTAAGATGTTAGCTTTGTGAACCGCTGTCACTTTTTTACGGCCTTCACGCACGGCTAGTTCGTAGGCAAAAGTAACGATTTTTTCAGCACCTTCACGGGTGATCATAGACATTGCTTGTGCTTCGTTGCCATCTTCTGATGTCACTTGGCCTAAACCTGAATACATACCTTGCGTATTTTCACGTACCGTGATGATATCAATGTCTTCATAACGTGCTTTGGTGCCAACAAATGACTTTACTGGGCGTACATTGGCGTATAAACCAAACTGCTTTCGTAATGTTACATTGATTGAAGTAAAACCTTCACCAACTGGCGTAGTTAGTGGGCCTTTAAGAGTAATTTTATTACGCGCAATAGTATCAATGGTATCTTGTGGTAATAATTCACCGGTCTTTTCTAGGGCTGCAAGACCTGCATCAACGAATTCATAATCAAAATCGCACCCTGCGGCTGTTAAGATCTCAAGGGCTGAATCAATAATACTCGGACCGATGCCGTCGCCTTTGATCACTGTGATGGTTTGTTTGGCCATGAACTTTTCCTATTACGAGTTAGAAATGCACGTAAATGTGACGCATTATTATACCAATCGACTTAAATATTTAACCATTCTAGCGTGCTAAATAAAGCGCTAACTGCGTTATGAATTTCTCAAGTAGAACAACTACATGTCGAAATTTATGCCTTGTTATCACTCTATTTATCTGTCGCTATAAATGGCTAGTAACTTAACACGATTGGTATTAAGCGATTACTTGTTAGATTATTTACGTGAATGAGTTTGAAAATACAAGCGGCTTTTATAGCAATTTATTCAACTTTTTGCCAGTAAAACCCACGAAAACGCACTAAATTAGTCACTATGTCTAATAAATATTCATACGCTATTGCTTAAACCTAGGCTTGGTAGCTGTGCATAAAAATCCTCGCTGGACTGCCAATCTAAGCGTTTTAACACTTGCTCAAAAGTGTGTGTTTGCCAACTACTTTGTATTACGTTGGGTTGATACACCTTAATAACGACGAGTTTTATTGCAACCCATAATTGTGCTTCCGCAGATAAGTGTTGTTTTTTGCTGCTCAGCATCTAAAAGCGCTTGTGTCCATGGGTTGTCACCAAGCAATTCAAGTAAATAAGCCGATAAATGCCCACTATCATGAACTGTGACACCAAATAACCATGCAAAGGGCATACTTACATCACTTTTAGGTGAGTGTTCATACACTGTCTTACGGCTAATTGTGGTGCTACAGTATTCAATTAAATAATTAACGTAACCATAAATAGGCAAAGCGAGGTGCTCAAACTGGTTGTGTTGATCACGACTTACCAGTTGGTTTAATAAACTTATTATTGCCTGTAAACGTAATTGTATATGTTGCATTAATGGATGCGCTTGGTGGCTTACTAATTGCTCAAAGAGCACCCGTTGAATGATTGCTGGCGCATTATATAAGCCGACCATTGATAAACAATGGCGTAAATCTTTGCCTGCTAGCTGCTCTTTATTATAAGGCTTCACTGCTTCACGAAGTAACTCTATTGTCGCTGGATGATTGTTGAGTAATTTAGCAAGGGCACTGTATGAGTATTCCTTTTGTATTTTAACTTGGCTTATCAACATTAGTAATTGTTGTTTTTCAACGTTTACAATTTCAATAGCGGGAGCTATGTGTTCATTGAACCATACGCTAAACAATAATCGCTTGTCTTTACTTGGGCGTTGTTTTGAATGCGATTCTAGCTTTGCCTTAACACTATACCATTTGGTTTTTTGCTGCTCATGCAACGCAATTAATAAATCCCGTTGCTGGTGGTTTTTACCAATATACGTGAGCTGCTGATCGCTATAATTAACTAAAGAGCCTGGCAGGTAAGGGCCAAAATGACCGATTAATGCTTTTAATGCTTGTTGGGCAAACAGGTTGGGAGTACGGATATAAATATCAGCCACTGCTTTATAGATGTCGATATGATCATTTTGGGTACGATAAGTAATGTTCATCGCAATAATATTTGCTAATGCAACTAACGTCGTTGGTCCATCATAGATCATGATTTTTGGCGTGCTTAGCAAGGCCTGCTTATACTTATTTAAGCGCGCTAAAATACCCGCAATATGATCAGTGGCAATGTTAGCTGATTGCAGTAACTTAACTGCTAGCTGATGACGCGACTGCCATTGCTTTTTTTCTTGTTGGGTAAGAGGTTGGCGCAGGGCCAACTTATTGGTTTGTGTTTGCACACATAAATAGTTAGTTAAACACACACAAATAAGCAATTGGCTGATTTTACTGTCGTAACTTAAACTGCGACAAAATGCGGCGACAATGACACATTGATTGACTACTAAGTTGGTTGTATAACCTTGTGTTTCTGCATATAGAGTAAGTTGGGCTTGTATTGCATTTGGATGTGAATCATAGAGTTTATAATATTGCTCAGCCAGTTGTGTTAACAGCGGATAAATTTGTGGCCACTGACTTCTATTATGATAAAACCTTAATAATTTGTCAGTCTTTTCAAATAGGCTGGCAAGATCTTGTGCGCAGAGTTCATCCATAAATAATCAATTACCCGCGTTGCTCAAATGCATCAAATGCACTTGGTCCCCACAAAATCAATTCGCCATTTTTAAACAGTAAACCAGTACACTCATCCATAGTCGTGATCCCATCTGATTTGATATGTTGAGTACGGTAAAAAATAATTTGCCATACCTCTTCGTTATCACGTTTAGCGAATGTTAGATCTGGACTGCCTAAATACTCTAATACAGTGTTTAAGTTAGTCGGTGTTTCGATACTTAATTTAGCGATATAACGTTTATTGAACGCTTCTCGGTCCTGCCATATCATCGCTTGCGGATCATCTTTATAAAAAGTAATGACCAAAGTAGCGATTAAGGCATATACACCTAAACCTAATATGAGATAGCGAAAAAACTTCTTAAACATTGTGCACTCTTACGCTGAGACTTAAATTCAGTATACGCATAGTTCAAATTCAGTGCTACGTGAATGCGATTAATTGAGTCTTAACTGCTTTAAACTAAAGCCTAAGTTAATATCTGTACGTAAACCAACCAAATGTTTCGAGGTAATATAGTCAGCCATTCCTGTTGCTAACTTTTTACGTACTGCTGCAGAGAGCGTTTCATCCTCTATTGCGAATGTTATATCTGCGTGCTTACTAATAATCTCTTGTGCTGTTTTAGTACCAATTCCCTTAATACCAGGGATATCATTAGTTTTATCACCAGCCATTGCCCAAAAATCAATTAATCGAGCTTGCTCAACACCAAAACGTTGTACGATAGAGTGATGATCTAAATATTCTTTTTTAAAATAATCATAAACATTAATATAATTATTTAAGCTAGGTAGAAACCCTTTATCAGTGGAAACAATTGTACAATACAACTGATTTTGCGCCATTTTATGGGCTAACGTGGCGATAATATCATCAGCTTCATCATTTACTGGGGCAAACACCACAATACCCGTTTGCTCAATTGCCTGTTTAAATTTATCTAATGAATTTTTCAGAGTTTCAGGCATGGGGGCACGGCTGCTTTTATATTGAGCGTAATAATGATAACGCCAGCTTTTATCACCATCAAATACAGCAATAGCATGTGTTGCTTGGGTGATCTTTATAAGTTTTTCGCAAGCGTGAGCTACCCGCGCGCAGCAGGTATTTATCATTTGCTCATCACTGCCTTTATTTTGATTACTATCAACTGCATAAATGCGCCTAATTAAATTAAGCGCATCGATTAAAAGTAACTGACCTGACACGAATACATTAACCCTTATGCTTTGACTTCATAACATGGAACATATTGACTGCCTGGGAGCTTCATTCTTCCTTGCTCAACAAATGCTTGCAGCAGTTTATCCATGGCTTTCATTAAAGTCGGCTCACCGCTAATGATAAACCGGCCATGTTGTTTAATGGCTTGAATGCCTTCGTCTTTGACATTACCAGCAACAATACCAGAAAATGCACGGCGTAAATTAGCGGCTAGTAATTGCTTTTCTTGGTCTAAATGTAAATCAAGCCCAGCCATATTGGCATGAGTTGGCGCGAAAGGTTGCTGAAATTCATTTTCAATTTTTAACGTCCAGTTGAAGTAATATGCATCGCCCTGACTCTTGCGGTAATCACGCACATTTGCCATTGCAGATTTGAGTTTGATCCCAACTAATTCTGGGTTATCAATAATAACTTCAAATTTATCAAGCGCCTCTTTACCTAACGTCATTTCAATGAACTGGCATAATTCGCTAAAGTAATTTTCACTTTCTTTCGGCCCAGTTAAAATAACCGGTAACGACTGTTTGGCATTATCAGGGTGAAGTAAAATGCCAAGTAAATACAATAACTCTTCGGCAGTGCCAGCGCCGCCAGGAAAAATAATTATAGCGTGGGCGGTGCGTACAAAGGCTTCAAGGCGTTTTTCAATGTCTGGTAAAATAACTAGTTCATTGACGATCGGATTTGGTGGCTCTGCGGCAATAATACTAGGCTCTGTTAAACCTAAATAACGGTTGTTGGTGTTGCGCTGTTTTGCATGTCCAATGGTTGCGCCTTTCATCGGGCCTTTCATGGCACCAGGGCCACAGCCAGTACAAATATTTAAGCCACGTAAACCAAGCTCGTAGCCTACTTGTTTAGTGTATTTATATTCGTTTTCATTAATTGAATGACCACCCCAGCAGACAATCATACTTGGATCGCTATTTACGCGAAGCGCTGCGGCATTACGCAACATATCAAAAACCATATGTGTAATGGCTTTTTGTTCGGTTAAATCTTTTTCGTATTTTTGACAAATAAATAAAATATCACGTATAACTGAGAAAATATGTTCATGAATTCCGGTGATTATTTCACCATCAACAAAAGCGGTAGTCGGAGGGTTAAGTAGCTCAATTTTTATGCCTCGCTCACGGCTTAGTAAGCGAATATCAAAATCTTGATATTTATTGTAAATCTCTGAGCTTGAGTCAGTATGACTGCCAACATTAAGAACAGCTAGCGCACAGTTTCTAAATAACTTATAGCGTTCACTGTTAGACGATTGTTCTAATAAATCAACTTCGAGCTGCGACAGTAAATCTAACACACCTGTCGGGTTTAACTGTATTAACATAGGCGTTCTCCTTGCTATAAAAAGCACTGGGTCGGTCGTAGTTATTCATTGATACACAAGCGATCACGACCGGTATTTTTTGCTTTGTAGAGGGCATCATCGGCGCGGTCAAAAGCGCCCAATGGGGTATCACCTTTTTTAAACTGAGTGGCACCGATAGAAACCGTTATCTCTACTTGTTTATCTCTGAACTTGAACGGAATTCCTTTCACCGCTCTTCTTAGTTTTTCAAGGGGTCTTTTAGCATGCTCTAAGGGCATACCTGGCATTAATAAAACGAATTCTTCACCGCCGTAGCGAGCAATGAAATCAGATTTTCGGATTGACATTTGCAGTGCTTTAGCAATCACTTGTAACGTTTTATCTCCAGCGCTGTGACCGTATTTGTCGTTGATAGACTTAAAGTGATCAACATCAATCACCACTAAGGTGACATCTGATTCTTGTACTGCAAACAAATGAAACTCGTGATGAAAACGTTCGTCAAATGCAGCTCGATTTGGCAGTTTTGTAAGTCCATCAAGCAAACTTTTAAAACGTTGCTCATGCAGGCGTTTTTTGTATTTAGATAATTTTGTTTCGAGGCTGCCAATACGTTGATTTATTTCTTGGAAACTGCTTAATAGCATTTCACGGTCTTGCTGTTCAAGGCGCTCTTTTTCAATTAAGTCTTCGCTTAACGATTTTAATTCGTTATCAACTAAGGCTTTTAATGATGAGATTGAAGTGGCATTTTGGGTTTGTGCCGTCAGATTATTAATTTTACCTTCAATGCGCTTATTTAATGCTGTAAATTCAGCTCCCATTGCTTCTGAATGTTTACTTGTAGAGACAATCGAGTGATGTAATTCTTCGAGCGTTTGGTTCAATGACACTAAAAAACTTTGTGCTGATTGTCGCTCTTTACTGATATTACTGGCAATGATGCGAATAATATCTATTGCTGAGGTCAATAAATCATCAACTGAATCTGTTTCAGAGATATTATTTTTGATAGTTTTTACTTGATCTGCGGATTCATCTTCAAACACTAGATCATTAGCTAAATTTAATAACTCTTTTGCTAAACTGGGTTGTACAGCACTTTGTTGACCATCTGCAACAGTTAGTTTTACTTGTAATGCTTGATGATAAATAGTCACTAAACGATTAAGTAGCGGAATAAAATCCCGTGTCGATTGCACATTATTCAGTTCATGGTCTAGTAAATGACGCAACGTTCGGCGTGCATCATCCGGTAACCCTTTGGTTTTTTGTAGTAACTTGCCAGCATCGAGCACACTGTTATGAAGTTCACGCTGATGTGTAGCCTGTTGTGCTTCTTGGTTTTTTAGTAGTGTGAGAATCTCGTCTATGAGTGGCGCGAATAACTCAAAATCCACCCCTTTAGCCAGTGCACTACGAAACTTAGCTAAGCGATTATCAAGTTCAATATCCATCCCTTTACAGCTTAACGATAACTTAGCTGCAAAGTGTGTCAATGTGTCTACCTGATGTTTACGTGCATGTTCAACGACCATGCGAGTATCAATGGCTTGTTTAAGTTTTTTGTTTAAAACTTCGAGCTGTTGTGACACTAATAGTTACCGCCATTGATTAAATCTTTCATTGCTGTAAGTTTACAACAAAAATCGCACAAATGTAGTCAGTAAGTCAAAAACTTAGCATTTGTTGATGATTTTTATTCATTGAACCTATCTGCACGTGTATTTATCGCTTTTAATTCACATTTTCTATCATCATTGTTACGCTCAGGCACAATAAAATTAGTTGATATATGAATTAAGAGCCGCAATGAAAAAGTTTTTAGCATTATCGGTATTAGCCGCATTATCTCACTCGGCATGGGCCGATGTTAATTATTCGCTCGCTGTTACTCAACCTGAACATCATTTAGGCAACGTTAGCGTAGAATTTCCACAAACGGCACAAGCACATTTAGATGTAAAGTTGCCAGCTTGGCGAACAGGCCGTTACGAAATTTTGAACCTTGCAAACGGTGTGCGTTTTTTCGAAGCAACAGGTGAGAATGGCAAAGCATTAAGATGGGAAAAAATTGATGCTAGTACATGGCGAGTACATTTAGATAAACCAACGGAAGTTAAAATTGATTATCAAGTGTATGCCAATGAGTTAGGTAAACGCGCACGTCATATCGATGATAGTCACGCATTTATAGATGCATCAGGCTTTTTTATGTTTAGTGAATCATTTCGCCAAGAGCCAGTAACGGTCAAGCTAGATGTGCCGAAAGCTTGGCGCTCAGTATCAGGTATGGATAGTGCGGGCTCAAAGCATAGTTTTAAAGCCGCAGATTACGATGTATTAGTTGATTCGCCGATTGAAACGGGTATTAATCAACACCACACCTTTGCAGTTGATGGCCGCGATTATGAATTAGTGATTTGGGGAGAGGGCAACTATGATGTTGAGCAAATGCTTATCGATCTGAAAAAATTAGTCGCTACTGGTAATATTATTTGGGATGCCTACCCGTATCAACGTTATGTATTTATGGTACATGCAACCTCAGGAGCAGGTGGCGCCACCGAGCATTTAAACTCAACGATTATCCAACGTCCGCGAGATCGTTTTGGTTCACGTGAAGATTACCTTGCTTTTATTAGCACCGCGGCACATGAATTTATCCATACTTGGAATGTAAAAGCATATAGACCTGAAGGTTTAGTTCCTTACGATTACACGCATATTAATTACGATAAACTATTATGGATAGCTGAAGGCTCAACCAGTTATTTTGAAGATCATTTAATGGTGCGGTCAGGGATTGCCACGACTGATGAATTTTTAAACGTGTTAACGAAAACCGTCAACCGTCATTTATTATCGCCAGGGCGTGAAGTACAAAGTGCCAGCGAAACCAGTTTTGATAAATGGATAAATCAAGGTGGTGACCATGCACGTAACTACAGTACTAATATTTACTCCGAAGGCTCATTGATTTCGATGGCCCTTGATATTGATTTACTTGAGAACAGCCAAGGTAAGCAAAGTTACCGTGATGTTCATCGTGCACTTTACAATCAATATAAAATGCCGCATGGCTTCACTGTTAAAGACGTGAAAACTATTTTAAAACATTTAACGGGCCGCGATTACAGCCAGTGGTGGGCAAATAATGTTGATGCACCAGCAGATATTGATTTTGACGCACTGTTTAAAAAAGTTGGCTTAATGTTAGAGCGTCCAAAAGATGCAAAAGCCGTTGCCAGTGTTGATGCGATGGCAAAAAATACTGGTGAGTTATTAACTTTAACTCATGTGCGTCGCGATGGCGCTGCATGGCAAGCGGGTTTGACCAGCGATGACAAAATTGTGGCAATTAACAAAAAGCATGTTGGTAAAGATTTAAAATCAAGCTTAGAAACATTTAAAGCAGGGGATAAAGTAACCGTTGATTTTATACGCCGTGATGCATTACGAAGTACCACGCTAACGCTAGCACAAGGCTTCGATAAAGATAAAAAGCTGGTTGCTGACAAACAGGCAACTGCACAGCAAATGGCATTATTTAAAGCATGGATGGGTGTAGAGCACCCAAACCTCGCTAAAAAATAAATACTATTTAATGATTCTAGGTTATGAGTAAAAAGGAGCTGCGGCTCCTTTTTTGTACTTAGGATCATCGGGTAAAGCACGCTTAGTCTTTTTGATAAATGCCGCCGTTGCAAAGTGATTATTTACCGCGCTACTGAGTTGCTGACCTTTACGGGCTAAAAATGATTTTTTTACGCTGGCATTGCTACGCGACTTTATATCACTTACTTGCTCACAATCTTGAGAGACTGGATACGGCAGTAATGAATAGCCTGTTACTTGAGTTTCCCATATATGTTGTAGGTCACAATCAACAGGGCGGGCAAATGTCTTAGTAGCTGCTAATAATTGTTTCGCACCTTGATAACTGATTGCAGAAGCACAACATCCTGTCATCAACTTTTTATGGATCACTAATTTTTGCTCAAACTGCAACGGCACTTGATAGGCGATTTTGCGAGTACGGTTTTGATAAGCTGAGAGTTTTATCAGTTGCCAAGTGAGCGGTAATTGTTCAATATTTTTAATTGCACTATTAATACTCGTATCTAAGATAAAGTCATCTTCGAGCACAATTGCGTAATCAAGTTTTCTATCGACAATGGTTTGCCATGCTTTGCGATGGCTCAAGTAACAGCCAATCTGCCCAGCACTGAGCGGGTAATGGTATTTTTGTTTGTTGAGGCTAGGACTGTAATTAATTTCTTTTTGCGCTTGTGAAAGCATGGCGCCATCAATTGCATCTATACGCTCAAAACTTAGCCCATGTGCAGCTAATTGTCGCTGGCTGTTTGCTAATCGCTCCGTTGAACGAGCGAGGTTGATCAAAAAAATAGCAGTCATAATTAGGCCGTGCATTATTAATAATATTTAAATCCTAGCTATTGAAAATGACCAAATGATTGCATTGTTGTGTTGTTTTTATTGCCAATAGAGCTCGAAGAAGTATTTGTTTTCAGTATTTTGTTACACAATAGTGCAGCTATTTTGTCGCAGAAATATTGACCTTGCTAAGGCTGCACGCGTAACCTGTTATAGAAACAATAAAAAGGATAAAAAAATGCGTTTAAAACCACTCATAGCATCACTTGCTATTGTAGTATCGGGCACAACATTTGCTGATGAAGGCATGTGGCAACCACACCAACTTCCTGATCTAGAATCAATTCTAAAAGCCAAAGGACTAGAAATTGACGCAAAATCGATTTCTAAATTAACCGAGTTCCCAATGAATGCTGTGATAAGCCTTGGTGGCTGTACCGCATCCTTCGTATCGCCAAAAGGGCTGGTGGTTACCAATCATCACTGTGCTTATGGTTCGATTCAATATAACTCAACACCAGAGAACAATATTTTAGAAAACGGTTTTTTAGCAACAACACCGGCTGAAGACTTACCAGCGGCACCTGGCTCTAGAGTGTATGTAACTGAAACAGTTACCGATGTGACCAAAAAAGTAATAAAAGGCACTGAAAAACTCAGCGCAAAAGCGCGCTACGACGCGCTAGAAAAAAATGAAAAAGCGTTAGTGTCAGCATGTGAAGCTGACGACAATTATCGCTGTAATGTGTATTCATTCCACGGTGGTTTAGAGTTTTATTTGATCAAATCACTAGAAATTAAAGATGTACGCTTAGCATATGCGCCTGCTATGGGCGTAGGTAAGTATGGTGGCGATATCGATAACTGGATGTGGCCGCGCCATACCGGCGACTTTTCATTTTATCGTGCATATGTAGGTAAAGACGGCAAACCGGCTGAATTTAGCGAAGACAATGTACCTTATGTGCCTGATTCATATCTAAGTGTCAGCGCCAAAGGGGTCCAAGATGGCGACTTTGTTATGGTAGCAGGCTATCCTGGGCGCACTAACCGTTACCGCATTGCTGCTGAAGTTGATTATGTATTTAATACCAGCTATCCAAAATCACGCGAGCATAATTCAAAATATGTCGCTTTGATTGAAGAAAATTCAGAAGATGGCAGCAAAGCGCGCATCGCCTACGAAAGTACTATAGCGGGCTACAATAACTATATTAAAAACTACGGTTCAATGATCGAAAGCTTTAATAAAGGCACGATGTATGAACGTAAAAAGCAATTTGAACAAGATCTAACCGCGTGGATAAACAGTGACCGTAAGCGTAAAAAACAATACGGTAAAGTGTTAAATGAATTGTCGGCGTTAGTGGCTCAATCGCAACAGCACAATGAGCGTGATCGTATGCTTGGCTATGTGCACCGCTCACAAATGATCAGTACCGCACGTAGCTTATATCGCCTAGCTTATGAGCAACAAAAACCTGATAGCGAACGTGAATCTGGCTATCAAGAACGCGATTTACCACGCTTTGAAGCCGGTTTAAAGCGCATGAGTCGCCGTTTTGATGCAAACGTTGATAAAGCCATTTTATTACATTTTTTAGAGCTGTATGCCGCGTTACCTAAAGAAGAGCGTTTTGCAGAAGTAGATAAAGTTTTTGAATTAGAAAATGGCTTTGATAAAACCAAGCACAGTGCACTATTAGCAAAAATGTATGCTAATTCAACGCTAGATAATGAAGACGTTCGTATCGCGTTATCTACGCAATCATTTGCTGAACTTGAACAAAGCCAAGATGCATTTATGCAATACGCGAAGGCCATCTTTGCCGTAATGAAAGCTGAAGAAGACAAAGACAAAGCACTTGCCGGTAAACTACAAGCGGCGCGTCCACAGTTAATGAGTGCTATCATAGCGTTTAATGAAGCACAAAATAAACCTGTGTATGCAGATGCGAATAGCACATTACGTGTAACGTATGGCACTGTTGGAGGCTATTCACCGCAAGACGGTTTGATAGCAACACCGTTTACATCACTTGAAGGGCTACTTGCAAAAAACACCGATGTTGATCCATTTAACGCGCCTGAAAAACTGCAACAGCAAATCAAGGCTAAAATATTTGGTGATTACACCGGTGGCATGAATACCGTACCAGTTAACTTTTTATCAAACGTAGACACGACTGGAGGTAACTCAGGTTCACCAACACTTAACGGTAAAGCCGAACTGGTAGGCTTACTGTTTGATGGTGTGTACGAAAGTATTATTGGCGATTGGGATTATAACCCAGCACTTAATCGTTCAATCCACGTTGATTCACGTTACATGCTGTGGGTGATGGATAAAGTAGATAACGCACAAAACCTATTAGACGAAATGAAAATCGTAAAATAAGTAATGAGTAAAATAGTAGGGCGCTTACCATAACGGTAAGCGCCTTTTTTAATAAGTATAATTTGTAATGACTTATGTCTACTTTTTGCTATGAGCGGAAGTTGATTTGCCGAAGCCGAACTGGCAATAAAGCACAAACAAAGCAAGTACTTACTTTATAAATGAGCTCAGAACACCGTATAGGGTAGCAATATCAATTGGTTTTGCTATATGCGCATCAAATCCTTGGCTTAAATAATCAGCAACGTCATCAATCATTACATTTGCGGTTAGTGCAATTATCGGTATATGCTTATTGAAATTAATGATATTTTTCATTGCTTCAACACCATCCATTTCAGGCATTTGTATATCCATAAGTATCAAATCAAAGTCCTTTTCTTTAGCTGCTTCTACTGCCTGTTTACCGTTATCTACAATAGTTAATGATGCATTAGTGCCTTCGAGCATTGACTGAATGACAATTTGATTGATTTCGTTATCCTCAGCAATCAGTATTTTCTTTCCCCTCAACGGCGGCGGAGTCATAGATTTTTGTACGAAAGAGCTGACACTCTTATTGGTTATAGTTAATGGTAATATGACTCTTATAGTGGTGCCTCTACCCACATTGCTTTTTACATCGATAGTGCCTCTCATCATAAGAATAAGACTGAGGGTAATCGACATACCCAGCCCAGTTCCACCAAATTTACGTGTTGTTGAGTTGTCTGCCTGTGAAAAACGATCAAATATACGAGCTTGAGCTTCCTCACTCATTCCAACTCCTGTATCAGCCACTTCAAGACTAATAGCCTGCTTTTCTTGGTGAAGAGTTTCGCTCAAGTGAATGTTTACGCTACCCTTTTCAGTAAACTTAACAGCATTCGACACAAGATTGAGTAATATTTGCTTAACACGGACAATGTCTCCTAACCAGTGATCATTAAAATTTTCATCAATATTATTGACAAGTTTAATACCCTTATTACTGACTATGCTGTCCACTTCAAATTTCACAGATTTAATTATATCGCTAATCGAAAAAGGCTCTTGCTCTAGGCTTAGTTTATTGCTCTCTATCTTTGAGTAATCCAAAATATCGTTGATAATGGTTAACAGCGATTTAGAAGACGATACTGCATTTTTAAGCATTACTTTGGACTTGGCATCGAGATACTCAGTATTGACCATCTGCAGTCCGCCTAAAATTGCATTCATGGGCGTACGTATCTCATGGCTCATATTTGACAAAAATTCACTTTTCGTTTGGGTTGCCTGCTCAGCTTTTTGCTTAGCTACTTCTAGCTCATTTATCGCATTTATTTTATCTGTAATGTCGTAATTTACACCGATGACTTTTAGAGCGTTGCCATCATTATCTCTAATAACTTCTGCGCTAGCTTTGATTGTTCTTACCTGCCCGTTTGGATGTACTACTCTAAACTCTGGATTAAAAGCACCTAAACCTGATACGGCATCCTCTAATTGTTTGTTAGACTCTTCCATATCATCAGGGTGAAGACTATGAGTCCAAGCTTCATAAGCACCAGAAAAACAATTCTCTGTAATGCCATACAGCTTGTACATCCATTCATCCCAGATTAATTCTCCCGAAATGACATCCCACTCCCACACACCAATTTGAGCTGATTCATTTGCCAATTTCATTCTCAGAGAACTGGTTTCAGCTTGGTTTTTTGCTATTTGTAATTCGGTTTCTATCTGTTTCTGATGGGAAGTATCTTGGATGACAGAGCAAATCAGCTCATCGCCATTTGCACTCTTAATTATAACGCCCGACAATTGTACGGGGTATTCATAACCCTTTTTATGAATATATTCTTTATAGTAAGGTCCGTAACGGCCTGTTTCTGAGAGGGATTTTAGTTGTTCTTTTTCTTGTTCTTCGTACTTTTTTGGTGTCAACTTCCAATAGTCCATTTGATTTAGTTCGTCTTTGTCATAACCACTAAAACGACTCAGTTCCTTGTTAACATACTCAAATAAACCATTATCTAACCTATTAATTGCAATGCCTACCGGCGCTAAGCTAAAAAACTGTTCAAATTTTTCTTTTTCCTCATTGAAAGCGTAGCTAATTCGTTCTATGTCTGTTGAAGCACTATGCAATTTGTTTTGCGTCTCAACTAATTCACTAATATCTCTACCTATGGCTAAAATAAAAGCATCACCATCCACATTTAATACAGTCAGAGATACAAGGCATGGAAAAGATGAGCCGTCTAATCGAGAGTGAACCCACTGAAACAGCTGTGGCCCTTTAGTCAGAGTATTTTCAATGTGTTCTGCGGCTATTTCCTCTGAACGTCTGCCACATGGTTGATACTCAGGTGAGATATCAGAAGGCTTTAAATTAATAAAGTTGTCTTTACTTTCGACGCCGTGCATATTGATTGCAGCTTGATTACATTCTGTGAATTTACCAGATTTCAGGTCGATTATTGATAGTGCGTCCCCAGATACTTCAAACAACTTCTTATACTTTATATTTCCAGCTCTAGCGTTTGCAAGCTGAACTTTAAGCTGGTCAATCTCCGCTTCGAGATCGTTTGTGGGATTACTCATAAGAACTCACTGTTAATTGTGTTTTTTCTTTTCCTATATATAACAATAGCTATAGTCCATTTTTTGTAAAAACAGAAGTTTTAAATAGAGAGTATTGAGTGGCTATTTCCTTATAGCACCGTTTGACGAGAATCAATGTTTTTTCAAATAGCGACAAACTACGAGAAGATAATTATAGTTGCCTGTAATGATGAGTAAAAAATACAACAGATTATTGTTCTTTTTATTTTTTATAGCTGAAAAGTCCAGAGGACGATCTGGAGTTAAGATACGTTCAATCAGTCTATGCACGCTTCACAGCCTAAACCATAATAAACAGCTATGTCCACTTTCTTAAGAACAGCAGGTGTTCGTTTAAGGTGGAACAAACTAACATAATTCTCTTAGCAGAATTTAACTTAAATCTAATTACTTCAACATCCTTTAATATATTTCATGTGCACTTTATAACCAATAAATGCTAGCTTAGTGGCAAATTAATTGAAGGAAATAATTATGAAACTTGAGTCTTTAGCGCTGCATCACGGTTATGAATCTGAACCTACAACTAAATCGGCGGCGGTGCCGATTTACAATACATCATCGTATACGTTTGATAATACTCAGCATGGTGCTGATTTATTTGATTTAAAAGTACCGGGAATATTTATACTCGTATTATGAACCCGACTAATGCGGTGCTTGAACAGCGTATTGCGGCCATGGAAGGGGGCATTGGTGCGCTTGCTGTGGCCTCTGGTATGGCGGCCATCACTTACGCAATTCAATGTTTGTGTGAAGTGGGCACTAATATTGTCAGTACCAGCCAAGTGTATGGTGGTACTTATAACTTATTTGCCCATAGTCTACCTCGCCAAGGTATTGAAGCGCGGATGATTAAAGCGGATGACTTTGCCGGTTTTGAAAACGCGATTGATGAGAATACCCGTGCGGTTTTTTGTGAGTCGATTGGTAACCCTGCAGGGAATATTGTTGATATCGCTCGATTAGCTAAAATAGCCCATAGCAAAGGCGTGCCGCTGATTGTAGATAACACAGTTGCAACGCCCTATTTATGCCGGCCATTTGAGTTGGGTGCCGATATTGTGGTGCATTCGCTTACTAAATATATTAACGGTCATGGTACTGCTATAGGCGGCATGATTGTTGATTCGGGTAAGTTTGACTGGAAAGCCAATGCCACTCGTTTTGCGATGATGAATGAGCCTGATCCGTCGTATCATAATGTGGTTTATACCGATGCTTTTGCTGAAGCGGCGTTTATTGGTCGCTGCCGCGTTGTTCCACTTAGAAATACCGGTGCGGCACTTGCGCCTAAAAACGCCTCTGACATTTTAATTGGTCTTGAAACTTTAGGGCTAAGAATGCAGCGCCACTGTGAAAACGCGCAACAGCTTGCTGAATACCTAGATAATCACCCTAAGGTGCTTTGGGTTAATTACGCGGGGTTAGCGTCAAGTCCCTATAACGCAATGAGTAAAACAACCACTAGTGGCAAAGCGTCTGGTATTTTAAGCTTTGGGATAGCGGGTGGCCTTGAAGCTGGCACTCGCTTTATTGATGCGCTGAATATGATTTTACGTTTAGTAAATATCGGTGATGCAAAAGTCATTGGCTTGCCACCCAGCATCAACCACGCATCGACAATTAAATGATGAAGAATTGGCGAACGCAGGGGTTAGCCGCGATTTAATTCGTTTATCAGTGGGTATTGAAAACATCGACGATATCATTGCTGATGTAAGCCAAGCGCTCGATAAAGCTTAGTAATGTTAGCTACAGGGGTAAAGCGTGATCCACATTAATGTTTAAACATGCATTTTATGTTTTGCTTGTAAGGTAGGTTTTATTTATGACCTACCGCACAAATTTACGTTTATATTCGTATATTGATTTAAATAAAATGGAGTGCCTGTACATGAAACTATTAATTTTTTTAGGTTCAGTTCGAAAAAGTTCGCCACCTAAGCCGGCACGTCTCGGTGAAAGAGTTGCCAAGGCATGCCAACGCTGTTTGCTTGAGCAATACAGTGACCACGATATTGAACTGATAGATCCGCTAGACTACGATCTGGACCCTATATTTAAACCGCACTTTGCTTATTCACAAGCCGAGGTGCCTAAAAAACTCGATGACCTAGCGGAAAAAATTAAAGCCAGCGATGGTTTTATTATGGTCAGCCCTGAGTACAATCATTCAATGAGTCCAGCATTGGCTAATCTATTAAACCATTTTGGTAGCTCTTTATTTGCTTACAAACCCAGCGTTATTGTTACGTATTCTGCGGGGCAGTGGGGTGGCGTTCGTGCCGCTGTTGGGATGCGCAGTTTTTTAAGTGAACTTGGGTGTTTGCCGGTGTCGGCTATGATCCATGTGCCAAAAGCGCAAGATGTATTTATTGAAAGTGGTGAAACAAACAAAGAGGCAGAGCAAGCATCATGGCGCGAATATTTTTCGCGGTCGTTTAATCAGTTACTGTGGTGGGCTGAGGCAGCAAGTAAGCAACGTGAGCAGCTTGACCCTAAGCAATTAATTAAAGACTTTAAACGCGACCCGTCGCAACGCAATGCACCTTAATAATAAGCTATGGGGTATTAGCATCCTCTCTTGGAGTATCTAAAATAGCTTGTTTCTCTTGGTCTGATAAAATGATCCAGTCAAATATTTCGTCGCTAGTTCGGCCGCAGCCGCTGCAATAGCCTTTGAGACGGTGGCATTTCCCAATGCAGTCGGTTTTTAATAGCGATGAACTTTTTTGGGGTGTTGAATTCATAAATCCTTAGCCAAGTAGGTCAACATTTGCTGACCTGTTTTATGGTTTTAATGCTATTTATTTGCTACCGATTTACCTACTTCAAATGAGGTAGACCAAGGCGTTGAGCGAGATAATGTTTTTCCGGTATGAATTGAAATAGCTGGGTTTTTTTCATCAAGTACAAAGGTAGTGCGTAATGAATCAGCAGATTCTTTTTGTTGTTCGTGCCAGTTATTTTGCGCTAAACAAGCTCGGGTGAAGTCAACAGCCTTTTGATGAATGGCCACCGCTTGCGTTTGTTCTTGGTAATTATCTTGGCAACGATAAGTCACTGTATCGGCATCCAAAGCACTGATTTGGCATGCTTCACCAACGAGATTGTATTTAGCGGTCCAGGTTTCTGCGTACTTTGTATTTACGCGGGTGCGCTTTAACACTTCAAAACGTGAGTCGTAGGCGGCTAATAAACCATTGATTTTTTCACAAGGCGTGAGGTTATCAATACTTGCTTTTTGCTCTGTTGTTAAGCTGCTACAACCCGATAAAATAAGGCCTGTTAATAATACCGATAAATACTTTTTCATAGTGGACTATCCTTTTGTGATAGCTAATCCTTCGAAGTTGCTTAAAGGATACCTAAGGGCTTGAAAAAATGCCATTAAAGACGTGAAAATAAAATCATTGCATGACTTATATCAAACGTTTTTAGCGTAATTTTTTAAATTTTTTGCCTCAAAACTAAGTATTACTTTAAGCAAACGCGGCCACTTATAGATTTTGAACAGGTACATTTTTTATTGTTACGCTACCTGAACCATCAGCAAGTAAAGTAAAACTGCCTGCTTTGTTAACATAAATGCCACCAGAGCCATCGGTTACTGTGACTTTACCGACAATGTTTTGCACATCGATATTACCCGACCCATCATGAATAATTACATCACCTTGAGTGTTTGCCAGTTCAATACTGCCCGAGCCGTCATGGATGTTTACACTGTCAGTAATATTGCTCGCAGTGATTGCACCTGAGCCATCTTCAATGGTTAATTGACCCGAAATATTATTGATTATAATTGCGCCAGAACCATCATGAATGCTAGTTTCAGCTGCATTTTCAATCGAGATCTCGCCTGATCCATCGGTAATATCAAGCAAGAATGTTGCTGGTAGCGACACCGTTAGATCTATGCGCGTATGATCTTCACTGTGGTTATCACAATTATTCGCAGTTAATTTTGCTGAGTTGCCACTTTTATCTAAAGTAAGGCAGTAGTTGTCATGCGCTTCATATTGATAAATTTCAGCCTTTACCGTCACAGTGTCGGTATTACTGCCTACTATATGTAAAAAGCCCGAACCTGCTTCAACGTTTAATGCTGATAGTGATTGAGCATCAAGGGTAAGCTTTTTTGTGTCTTGTAGTGTCATCTCGTTATTCCAAGCCAAAGCTTGAGTTGATAGCAGTACAGTGCCAATCAGAGTCAATCGTGTGAATGCGTTAATCATTATTATTCCCTTTCATTTTTGTGGTGTTTTTAGTTTAGTCGTATAGAGCGACTAAAAAGGTTTAAAGAGGGGGAATTTTTTTTAGTCGCTAAGAATAATAAGACAATAATAAATGTTTTTGTAAACCCAACCCACTGTTATTGTATGATTTTTAGGATGATTCATTTCTTCTAATGTATTTTCGCTTCCAGAATATTAAGTTGCCATTGGTTTACATTTTGCTCCTTGGCCAACTCGAGTGCTTTTTGGTAGTACTTTTTCGTTTTTTCTGGGTCTTTTAATTGGCTATAGGTGGAGGCAATGGCCTTTAAGTAATCGATTGAATGACTAAATTCGCTCTCTGATTTTTTTAGTATGGCTAGTGCAGCACTGGGGCTTTCATAGTGCTCAACAAAAGATGCGTATTTAATTAGCAAGGTTTGTTTAGATACAGGAGATTGTTTTATAGCTTTGGCTATAAATTGAGGTAATGCTTCTGCTTTTTTTGGCGATAATGTTGACGAATAACGATGTGAAATACGGATGCAGGGATGGGTTGTTTTATCTTCAGCTCTTTTTGAATAGTTAGGTAATAGTCAATAGTCGCGGAGGGAGTATTTTGTTCCAGTATTCTTTCAGGTACATGCCAGCCTTTGAATATGTGTTTTAAGCTATCTCTTAGGGCTATTAGTATCACAGAGCCGTGATTTTCATCTGGGTAATGCTGGAAGTGCCAATTTAAGTTAGGAATGGGTTTGGCATCTAACTCGTGGATAAAGTCATACTGGTGCATTTGCATTTCGTCACCTAATGATAAATATAATGACACTGGTGAATGTTGGGTTTTACCTAAAAGCTTATTTGCTTGGCTAACTATTGCATTATCTGAAACCCAAACAGAAGGACTTACCGCGACATAATTATTAAATGACTCAGGAGCATTGAGTAGACTGTTGAGTACAAAAAGCCCACCTACAGAATGGCCAACAAGGGTACTATGTTCAGCTGTTCTATAGTGGCTGTCTATGTACGGTTGTACTTCATTATTTAGGTAGTTAAGAAAAATATCTGCTGCACCCGCGTTACCTTTTCCCGGAGAGTTTGAGTTGTTTGGGGTCATATACTCGCGATATTTTTCGGTGCCATTGTCGGCAATAGCTACCAGAATAACGTTCGGGATCAATTCACTTTTATTGGATAGCATATCCAACATGCCTGACACTCCATGAAAGTTAAAATCGCCGTCTAGTAAATAGATAACAGGGTAGGTGCTGGAAGTATTACTTTGGTAGTTCTCGGGCAATAAAATTTGCAGGGTACGTTTTTCTTGCAAGATAGTTGAGTCGAGTGTGATTCGCTGACTCGTATCGAATTGCGCACCAAAGCCAAGAAATGGAACCAAAAGAAAAGCGATATGGATAAATTTTATGTAAGGCATATAGTTAAGCTTAATTGTATGAAGGATTGAAAAACAGAAAAATTCCTGCGGTATAAGAAGTTGCCGCGCAATATTTTATTGAATTTGATTGAGTCGCAACCTCCAATAGCGAATTTACAAATAATTTATACTATAGCAAAGTTATTCTATTATAGATAATGATCCTCAGCACTAAAACCGGACACGGCACTAAGCAATGTTTTTGAGTTCATTCCTTAACTATATTTAAAAAGCGCTAAGTATAACTCAGCGCTTAATTAGTATTTTAATTAATAGTTACTTATGTCTTCCTTGCAAACATGCAACGACGTCTTGTAGCTCTAGGCCTTGGCGCTGTAGCAATACGATTAAGTGATATAACAAATCAGCTGATTCGTTGGTTAGCTCCTCGTTATCATGTTTCATTGCAGCTAAAGCGACCTCAACGCCTTCTTCACCCACTTTTTGACAACTGCGGCTTAAATCTTTAGCAAACAAAGAGGCGGTGTAGCTTTTTTCAGGGTCGTCGTTTTTACGCGATACAATTACTTGCTCAAGCTGCGCTAAGAAGCTTAGGCTTGGTTTTGCAGCATCACCAAAACAACTTTGTGTGCCTAAGTGACAAGTTGGCCCAAGCGGGTTAGCCAGCACTAAAATAGAGTCATAGTCGCAATCAGTATGGACAGACACTACTTCTAAGTAATTCTCAGAGGTTTCGCCTTTGGTCCATAAACGATTTTTTGAACGCGAGTAAAACGTCACTTTTTGCTTTTCAAAGGTGACTTCCAGCGATTCTTGATTCATAAAGCCTTGCATTAAAATAACCCCAGTACGGGCATCTTGCACGATGGCAGGGATCAATTCGCTTTTAGCAAAATCAACTTGGGTAAGGTTTTGTTTGGTTAGTTGCATAGTCGCGCCGCCACTTGGTTATCTATTAAATATTGTTTTAATTCGCCGATGTTGATCACATTTTTGTGAAATACGCTGGCTGCCAGTGCGCCATCAACGTGGCTTTGTTTAAATACATCGACAAAATCTTGCATGGTGCCAGCACCACCTGAGGCGATAAGTGGAATATCACACAAAGCACGCATTTTAGACAGCTGCTGGTTATCGTAGCCATTGCGTACGCCATCTTGGTTCATGCAGTTGAGTACGATTTCGCCTGCGCCTAAGTCTTGCACGCGTTTTACCCATTCTTCGGTTTTATAACGGGTGCGGCTTGACGCATTAGGATCGCCAGTAAGCTGATACACTAAATATTCGCCAGTTACTTCATCGTAAAAGCTATCAATGCCGACAACGACACATTGTTTACCAAACTCATCATGTAGTTCTTTGATAAGCTCAGGACGGGCAATAGCAGGGCTGTTTATACTGATTTTATCAGCGCCGCGTTCTAATACGCGTGCTGCATCAGCCACTGATTTAATACCACCTGCAACACAAAATGGAATATCAATATGACGTGCTATGCTCTCTACCCAGTTTACATCGAGAAGGCGTTTTTCAACACTGGCGCTAATTTCATAAAATACCAGTTCGTCAGCACCAGCTTCGCTATACGCTTTAGCCATTGTTAATATGTCGCCAACCACTTCGTGGCCTTTAAATTTAACGCCTTTGACTACTTGGCCGTCTTTAACGTCTAAACACGGGATTATGCGTTTTGATAACATGCCAACGCCTCCTCTACATTAAATGCGCCATCAAGCAGTGACTTACCTAAAATAACACCGCCTACACCAAGCTCTTTGAGCTTTTTAATGTCATCAAGCGAGCTTACACCCCCAGATGCTTGTACTTTAATATTGCTGTTGTGTTTTATTAAGTCTTCATATAATGCAAACGAAGGACCAGTCATGGTGCCGTCTTTACTGATGTCCGTGCATAAAAAATCAATTACACCCAGTGCTACATAAAAATCGACTAATTCAAATAAGCCGAATTCTGATTCACTTAACCAACCGTGGGTGGCAGGTGCCCAGCCATTGTCGGTTTTATTAACGTCGAGGGCGATAACAAAGTGCTTGGCACCAAATTTTTCAATCCAGCTTTTTACTTCATCACGTTTTTCAACCGCCATAGAGCCAATTACTACTTGGTTAGCACCGGCTTTAAGCCAGTCGCTTACGTCTTGTTCAGTACGAATACCGCCACCAACTTGATACGGTACGTTAAGTACTTTGGTGGCTGCTTGAATGTGTTGCCATTGTTTTTTATTAGGATCGCGTGCGCCTTCTAAATCAACAAGGTGTAATTTACCTGCGCCGCTTTGTGCATACTCTTGTAAGCGCGCACCAAGCTCAAACGGGTAAAACTGTGCAGTATCGTATTTACCTTGATATAAGCGCACAATTTGATTTTGTAATACATCTAATGCTGGAATAATCACTTGAATTCTCTTTATTAATTTGTGTTGATACGCTTTATTTATAGCTGCCAGTCTAAAAAGTTCTGCAATAACTGAGTGCCGACTTTAGCGCTACGTTCAGGGTGAAATTGCATACCCGCGTAGTTATCGTTGGCAACAATCGCTGAGAAGGTTTGCCCGTATTCGCCACTAACCAATGTTGCATCATTCACGGTATGAGCAAAACTATGCACAAAATATACTTGCTTGTTTGCATCAAGGCCTTTGGTTAAAGCATGTTCACGATTAACGGTGAGGTTATTCCAACCCATGTGCGGAGACGTTAAACTACCCACATCAAGTGCTTTAACGTGCCCAGGTATTTTGCCAAGGCATTGCACATTACCTTCTTCAGTGCTTTCGCACAGTAACTGCATGCCTAAACAAATCCCCATCAGAGGGCGTTGGTATTCATTGATTGCCTGTTGCCAACCGCCTTCTACCAAGCGCTTCATAGCAACAGATGCATGGCCAACACCTGGTAAAATAGCGCGTTCAAAGTTTTTAAGTTGCTCTGGTGAGGTGATAACTTCTGGCGTTTGCCCTAAGCGCTCAAAAGCAAAGCGTACAGAGTTTATGTTGGCACAACCGGTGTTAATTATGGCAATCATAAACACCCCTTAGAGCTGGCTGTTTGTTGGCTGGCATCAGCGGCAATGGCCATACGTAAAGCGCGAGAAAACGCTTTAAATAAACCTTCAACTTGGTGATGGCAGTTACCGTCGCTAACCGACAATATTAAGCTGATCGCTGCATTGTCGCTTAAGCTTTTGAAAAAGTGTTCAACCATTTGTACATCTAAATCACCGGCTTTTTCACGGCTAAAGTTAGCGTTTAATACAAACGAAGCACGACCTGACAAGTCAATTTGTGCCTCTGCTTTGCATTCATCCATCGGTAGGGCAAAACCATAGCGAGCAATTTGTGATTTAGTACCAAGGGCTTGTTTAAGCGCTAAACCAAGGGCAATGCCGATATCTTCAACAAGGTGGTGCTCGTCAATGTGCAAGTCGCCGCTTGCTTGAATATCAAGGCCAATATTGGCATGGGTGCGAATTTGATCAAGCATGTGATCAAAAAAGCCTAGGCCAGTGCTGATCTCGCCATTTTTACTTTGATCTAAATTGAGTTTTACATCAATTTGCGTTTCTTTAGTGTTGCGAGTCACGCGGCCTTGTCGATCAGCGGTGGTAAGTTTAGTGACAATTGCATTCCAATCACCGTCATACAAAATACCTTCACAACACAAGTTTTGTGCAAGGCCAATATCTGTTTGGCGATCGCCAATCACAAATGAGCGTGCTAAATCGACTTTACCTGAGCGCATTAACTCGGTAAGCAACCCTGTTTTTGGCTTACGACAATCACAATTTTGCTCATTAAAGTGTGGGCAAATTAATACGTCGTCAAATTTAATGCCTTGGCTTGATAAAATAGCCATCATCTTATCTTGGGCAATATCAAAATCAGCCGTTGGAAAGCTGTCAGTGCCTAAGCCATCTTGGTTTGACACCATCACTAAACGATAGCCTGCGCCTTGTAATTGCAAAAGAGCAGGGATCACGTTTGGTAAAAACGCTAACTTTTCAAGACTGTCTACTTGCTTGTCGGTGATTGGCTCTTCAATAATAGTGCCATCACGGTCGATAAATAAATACGGGTTGCTCATGATACTTCCTGCTCTTTAAAAGTGGCTGATTGGCTTAGGCCATCTAACCATATTTTTACTTGTTCTAGTTCTTGCTCACTGCCGATTGAAATACGTAGCCAATCGTTTTCGCCGTATAAAGTAAAAGCACGCATAACTAAGCCTTGCTCAAGTGCGATATTAAAGCTGTTTTTATCGGCGAGCTTTAGAGTGACAAAGTTTCCTTCGCCACTGAGCACTTGTAATACGGCAGGGGAGGCTTCGAGCCACAGCTTTAGCTTTGCCCTTAGTGCATTTAAAATACTTACTTGGCGACGCATTGAAGTAATGGCATCTGGGCTGAGTGCATTTGCAGCAATGCTTGCCACTACCGTTGATACCGGATACGGTGCAATCACTTTACGGATTGGCGCTAGTACTGACGATTGGGCAAGAGTAAAGCCTGTACGCAGGCCTGCTAACGCAAATGCTTTAGAGAGCGTTCTCAGTACTACTATGTTGGCAAATTCGTTGATGAGTTTGCTTGCACTTTGCTCTGGGCAAAATTCAATATAAGCTTCATCCACAACGACCAGTGCTTTATCGGCAAGTGCTGTTGCAATAGCCTTTATTTTTTCAAGCGGTGTTAAGCTGCCTGTTGGGTTATTTGGATTACAAATAAACACTAATTTGCTATTACCAACAGCGTTGATTATTTGATCAACAGTACCATCGAATAATAATGCTTGGCTTAAGCCATTTATTGCTACGTTGTGAGTGTCGGCGGTGACTTTGTACATGCCGTACGTAGGTAAAAATAAAGCAACCGAATCTTGCTCTGGTTGGCAATAGGTGCGTACCAGTAGCTCAATACCTTCATCCGCACCACGGGTCATAAGTACTTGTTCAACAGTGAGTCCGGCGTAATCAGCATAGCGGTTAATAACATTCATAGGTTGCGGATCAGGGTAGCGATTTAAATCATTAATGCTGATATCGATACTTTTAACATACGGGCTTTCATTTGCATTAAGCCACGTTGTGCCGGTTAGTTTCTCACTTTTTGCCGAGCTATATGCTGCTAATGCATCAATATTGGCCGGTAATAAAGGATTATTGCTCATTGTTCATCGCCTCTAAACGCACCTTAACGGCATTTGCGTGGGCATCAAGTCCTTCTGCATCAGCCAATGGTAAAATTGCTTTTGATAAGTTTTTTAAACCATTTTGAGTAATGGTTTGTACGGTATAAGTGCGAAAAAAATCAAGTAAGTTTAAGCTTGAATAAGTGGCACTGTAGCCATAGGTTGGTAATACGTGATTAGTACCAGAGGCATAATCACCAGCAGATTCTGGCGTGTAGTCACCCACAAACACAGATCCTGCATTTTTAACTTTGTTTAAATATGGGTTGGCATCAGCCAGTTGCAGTATTAAGTGTTCAGGGCCGTATTGTGCTGATACAGCAAATGCTTGCTCGATTGAATCAACCAAAATAAGCGATGAATTAGCCAATGCTTTTGCGGCAATATCTTGACGCGATAGTTTGGCTAATTGGCGTTCAATAGCTTGCTCGGTGCGGGCAATCATACGTTCACTGTTACACAGTAAAATTACTTGCGAATCAGCGCCGTGCTCAGCTTGAGATAATAAATCAGCGGCAATAAATTCAGGGTTTGCGCGCTCATCGGCAATCACTAACACCTCAGACGGGCCCGCAGGCATATCGATCGCCATGCCTGGTATGGTCTGAGCTACTAGTTGTTTAGCCATAGTCACAAAGCTGTTACCCGGGCCAAAAATTTTATTCACCTTGGGCACTGAGTCTGTACCATAAGCCATTGCGGCGATTGCACCTGCGCCGCCACTTTCTACGATTGTTTTGATACCGCATAGTTTAGCCGCATATAAAATTGCTGGGTTTATCGGTAAATCACCTTGCACCGGTGTTGCTAACACTACGGTTGTCGCTCCACTTAGCTGCGCCAGTACACCTTGCATGATCACTGATGAAGGCAATGGCGCACTGCCACCTGGCACATATATTCCAACGGCTTCAATGGCTTGGTATTTTAGTTCACATAACACACCGGGCTGAGTCGACAATTTAATATCTTTGGGTAGCTGTGCTTGGTGAAAACGTTTTACATTAGCGTAGGCCGTGTCTATCGCGTATTTAAGCTCAGCGCTTAACTGCTGCTCAGCGACATTGATCTCACTTTGCGGCACTAATAAGCGCGGATTTTCGCGGTTATCATATTGCTTAGCCATGTCGAGTAAGGCTGTGTCGCCTTGCTCTTTTACGCTTGCCATAATAGCTTGGCAAATAGCTTCTACTTCCACACTTGCACTAACAGCAGGGCGCATTAGCGCCGCTGCTTGTGCATCTTTGGAAACCTCATTCCAGCGCAACATTGACTTACTCCATCATTTTTTCAATTGGCATAACGAGGATAGAGTTGGCGCCTAGCGCTTTTAATTGCTCCATTGTTTCCCAAAATAATGTTTCACTGCTCACCATGTGCAGGGCTACGTACTCATCAGAGCCAGCAAGAGCTAATACCGTTGGTTGGCCAGAGCCTGGTAAAATATCGCAAATTTCATCCAGTTTATCTTTTGGCGCGTGCAGCATGATGTATTTGCTTTCTTTGGCTTGTCTCACGCCGCGTAAGCGTGGCATAAGTTTGTTGATAAGTGCTAGTTTGTCAGCATCTTGTAAGTCTTTATTTTGGATAAGGCAGGCGTTTGATTCTAAAATAGTATCGCCTTGCATAAGGCCGTTGGCTTCAAGTGTGGCACCGGTAGATACTAAATCACAAATTGCATCTGCAAGTCCTGCACGTGGTGCGACTTCTACAGAGCCAGTCAGCATTACTGTGCTGGCGTTTATGCCTTCACGCTTTAAGTATTGAGTTAAGATTTCAGGGTAGGTGGTAGCAATGCGTTTGCCTTCAAACCAGCTTTTATCTTGCTTGCCAAGTTCTGACGGCCATGCAAGTGCAAGGCGACAGTAGCCAAAATCAAGTTTAGACAATTTAGTTACTTCACTTGGTACGCCTTGGCGCTGGCGCTCAGCTTGTACTTCAACGAGTACGTTTTCGCCTACTATGCCTAAATCACACACGCCGTCCATTACCAGACCAGGTATATCGTCATCGCGCACACGTAGTACGTCAATCGGCATATTGGTCGAGTGGGCAATCAAACGTTGCTCACGCAAGTTAAGTTTAACACCTAGCTGTTTTAGTAAGTCTTGGCAATCTTTAGAAAGGCGGCCACCTTTTTGGATGGCGATACGTAGACGGTTGCTATTACTCATTATTCATTTTTCCTTTAATTTAAAAACTAAAAACCCCGAGGGAACCTCAGGGCGAAAAATGAATCATTGTATGTTGACTCGCCAGAGGTTCCTTTTAGGAATAACCTCTCAGCGAAAGACCTGACAGGTTATTCCGGTGAATGGTGGTGATGATGTACTGTTGTCAGGTTTAAGCGCATTATAATATATCCTAAATAACTTTCGTTTTATCATTGCTTCATGTAAACAAAAGTGTTTAATCTGTTTAAGTAAATTTCACATATAGAAAAACACATTTGTGGGGAAGCTGGCAAGTTTTTTTTGCATAAATTAAAGAATAAGCTATAACGGCCGATGATAAGAGTAACCAAAGGAGGAACGTATGGATATTATGATCCCTTATTTAGGGCAGATCACTCGTTTGCAACTTGAGTCGAAAGGCGCTTTTCATATTGCGGGGCTAAAAGATTCGAACGCGCAGCGAATTGAACGTGAAAAGCGGCAAAAACGTCAGTTGGAGCGCAAAGAACTACTGCCTAAAGAAAAGCTTGAAACAGCTAAGAAAGAGCGCAAAACAGACGAGGAAGACGAAACCCATTTAGACACATGGGCGTAATATTTATAGGATCTTATGCATAGGAAATGCATAACTAATTCTAGCACCGTAAGCATTAGCTCGCGGCGCCAGAAGTAAGTTTAAATGTTAGTTTTGTTGTTTGGCACTAATGCTACTGTGAATTAACGGCGAAATAGTGAGCCCTTGCACAATAATCGAAAATATCACCACAACGTAGGTAACAATAACAAGCAGGTTATGTAAATCAGAGCCGCCCACAAATACTTGATCACGAGGAATTGCCGCAGCCATTGCTAAAGCAAGGCCACCGCGCAGGCCGCCCCAGGTTAAAATTTTAACTGAGTGTTTGTCGTATTTTCTAAATTTCTTAAATACCACAAACGGTGCGCCAACACTGATAAAGCGAGCAAGTAATACTACAGGCACCATTAGTAGTCCTAAACCAATTTCAGCTAGGCTGATGGGCATAGTGACAATTAGCATACCGATAATCAAAAACAACAACGCATTTAAAAAGCTATCGGTGGCGTGCCAAAAGTCTTTTACGTAGCGAGTGTCTTCAGGCCTGGTGCGCTCTGTCGCTTTAGTACGGGTTATATTACCTAACAATATACCGCTAGTTACCATCGCCAGTGCGCCAGATATTTCCCATATATTGGCAGCGGCGAATCCTGCTGTCGGTATAGTTAAGGTTAGTAACAAGCGAATATTTACATCACGACTGTTGATGATCAGATAATGACCCACTAACGCAATCACTAAACCAAATGCAATCCCTCCCAGTGCGTCGACAAAGAATAGCTCTGCAATGCCTGCTGCACTGGCTTCAGTGTCGAGAAAAGCCACGGCAAAAATAGTGGTAAAAATAACTAAACCAATACCGTCATTAAATAATGATTCACCTTCAACTTGCACAGAAATGCCTTCAAGGGCACGCATTTGTTTAATAATTGCAAGCACTGCAATTGGATCGGTTGGACTTATTAATGCACCAAACAATAAACAATAGATAAAAGGCACCGCAAAGCCTAACGCGACAAATAAGTAAAAGCTTAAAAAGCCAATGATAAAGGTGGAGGCTAAGGTCGAAAATAACACCAGTACGGTAATTTCAAAACGTTGTTTTTTGAGTGCCGCAAGGTTAATTTCTAGTGCGCCTGCAAACAGTAAAAAGCCGAGCATGCCTTTGAGTAATAATTGATTAAAATCGATACTTGAGACTATTTGTGTAATCTCCAGTGCGGTTGAATCGCCCAATAATTTTACCGCGAGTATTAATAACAATGAAATCACTACTGAGCCAGTTGTTATGGCAATAGTGGTTTGCATTTTGAGGATATACTGGTTAGCAAATGCGATAAAAATCGCTAATGCAGATAAAAAACAAATGAGGTACCAAGCATTCATTGTTTGACCTTAAATAATATATTGGAATGAGCAAAAGGGAATGTACTTTCGCGCGGGTATGTTACTCCTGAGACTTTGAAATGTCACCGCGACAATGCTGATAATTACACTTTTAAGAGGCGTTTTTGCTACTCACGTAGCAACAACGAAATTAATTGATGGTTTTGTTTGAGACTTTATCGACATTACTGCTTTTAAACCGCAATAGCTTCTTTGCTAATCGTCAATATTTGCAGTTTGCTATTTACATATATAGCTCTGTTGTCAATCAACATAATCACTGCAGTTATAGGTCTGAGCAGAAATGACATTTAATACATTACCAATAATAAAGACAAATGAAATGCAAGTAAATGTTAATTTTATGTATCCATACATTTACATTTACTGGGTTTCTTTTGTTTTTTAATTAACAATTTAAGGTTAAGTCATTGTTTTAGAGTGTTTCAGCTTTCGCATTTGTTAATTTTTTGTTTAATTTTCAATTTCAGTAAAAACAGTCTAGGCTGAATCTGAATCGGGAACGGGTAGTGCCGGTTTAATACAAAAATATTAAATAAATAACAATTTAAATGGAGCGTAAACGTGAATTTATCTAAAATCACATTAGCAACTCTTGCTGCTTTTGCGGTAACGCAAGTATCAAGTGCAGTAGCTGCAAATAAACAATATCTGAATGAGCAAGCAGCCCTAACTACAGCTTTGCAAAATAGTGCATCATCGGTACTTATGGCAAGCCCAATCCAGTTAGTTGGTTTGGATGCAGGTAATGAGTTAGTCGTATTAAAAGAAGTAAAAAGTAATAATGGTGATACGACTCGGCGTTATCAACAACAGTATCAAGGATTACCAGTCATTGGTGATACTGTGAGTTTAACGTTTGATAATAATGGCCAATTAAAACGCGCTCATGGTGCTGCTGTATATGATATTAGTAGCGATATAAGCTCAGTGATGCCAAAACTCAGTAAAAAAATGGCTATTACACAGGGGTTAAAAAACTCCCAAGCAGCGGCTAAATCAGTAAGCCTTAAAAAACACAATGAACAATCGCGTTTAGCGATTTGGCTTGATGCGCAACATGTCGCACATTTAGTGTATGAAGTATCGTATGTTACTTATGGTGCTAATCCTTCTCGACCTTATCAGATCATTGATGCGAATTCTGGTGAGGTTTTGCATAGCTTTGATAACCTTCAACATGCCAATGCTACAGGCCCTGGTGGAAATTTAAAAACAGGAAAGTACATTTACGGAACTGATTTTAGTAGTTTAGATGTGTCGCAATCAGGCAACACTTGCACCATGAATAACGCAAATGTTAAAACCATTAATTTAAATGGTGGCACCAGTGGCTCTTCAGCGTATTCCTTTACTTGCCCCGAAAACACCTTTAAGGAAATAAATGGCGCTTATTCGCCATTAAATGACGCGCACTACTTTGGTAATGTCATTTTTAATATGTATAACGACTGGATTGGTTCTCCTCCGCTGTCTTTTCAATTGCAAATGCGTGTTCATTACGGCAGTAATTATGAAAATGCTTTTTGGGACGGATCAGCAATGACTTTTGGTGATGGTCAAAATACCTTTTATCCATTAGTTAGTTTAGATGTTTCTGCTCATGAAGTTAGCCATGGTTTTACTGAGCAAAATTCAGGGCTTGTATACAGTGGGAAATCGGGCGGCTTGAATGAAGCGTTTTCTGATATGGCTGGTGAAGCTGCCGAGTTTTATATGCTAGGCACTAATGATTGGTTAGTTGGCCAAGAAATTTTCAAAGGCAATGGTGCATTGCGTTACATGAATAACCCGACCCAAGATGGTAGTTCAATTGATAACCAATCGAGTTATTATTCTGGGATGGATGTACATTACAGCTCCGGTGTATTTAATAAAGCATTCTATAACTTAGCAACTAAAGCTGGTTGGGATACTAGAAAAGCTTTTGAGGTTATGGCGCGTGCAAACCAATTATATTGGACCGCTAGTACCAATTGGGACTTGGCAGGGAATGGCGTAATGGATGCGGCATGTGATTTAGATTACAGCCCAGGTGATGTACAAAGCGCACTTGCGGCAGTGGGTGTAACGTCAAATTTAAGCCCTGGCAGTAGTTGTGGAGGAGTAGAGCCACCAATTGACGAGCCACTTAGCAATGGCGTGCCACGCACTGGGATCAGTGGTACAGAAAAACAGCAACTGTTCTTTACCTTAGAAGTACCAGCTAATGCCACTAATTTGCAGTTTAATACGGTAGGTGGCAGTGGTGATGCGGACTTGTATGTAAAATTTGCGCAAAGACCAACACTAAATAGTTTTGACTGTAACAGCACGACTTCAACCAGCACTGAAAGCTGTGCTATCAGCAATGTTCAAGCAGGTACTTACTATGTAATGGTTGAAGCCTGGAACCAAATATCGGGCGTTTCACTCACGGGGAGTTTTGATGGCGGTGATGCGGGTACTACACCAATAAACCGTACTGAAACTAATGTAAGTGTTAGCTCAGGTGGTTGGACTCGTTTTAGTCAAGAACTAAGCGCAGGTTATTCAACATTGAATGTTGCTATAGCGGGTGGTTCTGGTGATGCAGACTTGTATGTTAATTTTGGCTCGCCATCATCAACATCGTCTTATCAATGTCGACCATATAAAAATGGTAACAACGAAAGTTGCGAAATTACTGCTCCACAAGCGGGCACTTGGTATATTGATTTACAAGGCTACAGTGCGGCAAGTGGCGTAACGTTAACAATAACGGCTAACTAATCCCTCACCTAAGGGAGCATTCGCTCCCTTTTTTACCCTTATATTTTCAGAGTCTGAATTTGGGTAAACACAGAAAAAAAGGAAACTGTTATGAATATCTTTGCACCAAGCGTCCTGCTTGGCACTGTGTCATTATTGGTAAGTCAGCTGGTAATAGCACAAGAGCCTGACAGTATTTGGGTAAGTATTGACCCTGTAGCAGCTAAACATTACAAATTAAACCAAACAGCTCATAAACACAGTACCGAGCTCCTCGCTCCACAAGCATCCAGCTTATCTTCTATTAATTTTATGCGTATTAAACAGACTGAAGTGGCTAATTTAAGTGAATTTATGCACGACAATTACCATCGCTGCGGTGGCTTTGTAGCACATGAATCATTGCTTGAGGCGCAGCTTTATACTGAGCAATTAGCTAAAGTACAGAATCAGTCAATCAACAGTTTGGCTATTAACTACACAATAGATAATGCGCAAACGGTACAGACACTGATCAATAACATTAGTCCTAATGATCTAACCAATACCGTTAATTCGTTGAGTGCTTTTAATAATCGCTATTACTCAGTACAAAGTGGAGTTGATGCATCTCAATGGTTAAAAGATTATTGGCAACAGTTAGCGAGCAACCGCGCTGATATTAGTGTTGATTACTTTAGCCATAGTTGGTCGCAATCATCTGTAATTGTGACTATTCAAGGCAGCGAAAAAGCGGATGAAATAGTAATTGTTGGCGGTCATTTAGATTCAATTAATCAATCAAATCCTAGTAATGGCAGAGCGCCCGGTGCGGATGATAATGCCTCCGGTATTGCGGTCTTGTCAGAAGTGCTTCGGGCAATCGTAGATAATAACTATCAACCACAAAGAACAATCCAAATTATGGGGTTTGCAGCTGAAGAAGTAGGGCTGCGAGGTTCAAAAGCGATTGCAACGGCGTATAAATCACAGGGCAAAAATGTGGTAGGTATGGTGCAATTTGATATGACCGGTAATCATGGCAGTAGCGATGATATTGTGATGATGACAGATTATACTAACAGCGGCCAAAATCAGTTTTTGGGACAATTGATCGACACTTATTTACCCACCCTAAGTTATGGTTTTGATCAGTGTGGATATGGCTGTTCAGATCATGCTTCGTGGTATCAGCAGGGCTTTGCC
The DNA here is from genome assembly GCF_037162485.1 of Pseudoalteromonas sp. B160. Lineage (NCBI taxonomy): Bacteria > Pseudomonadati > Pseudomonadota > Gammaproteobacteria > Alteromonadales > Pseudoalteromonadaceae > Pseudoalteromonas > Pseudoalteromonas sp. B160. The sequence goes on from NZ_JARLUX010000002.1 coordinate 660,129, forward strand.
GCCTCAATGCCATTTGAGTCGCGCATGGCTGATATTAACCCGCTAATCCATACTGCAAACGACAGTAATTTTGATGCTGATCATGCGAGTAAATTTGCCAAACTTGCGGTGAGCTACTTAGCTGAACTGGCTAAAAATGCCGGCTATGAAGTACCACCCACTGACAATGAACTGGAAAATGGTGTCACAGTGTCTGGAATTAATGCGCTTGCTAAAGAGCAAGTTTTTTATACCTTAGCAGTCCCTGCAGGAAGTAGTAATTTAAACTTTACTACAGCAGGTGGCAGTGGCGATGCTGATCTATACGTTAAGTTTGGCGCACCGCCTACTTTACAAGACTTTGACTGTAACAGCACTAATTCAAACAGTAATGAAGCATGCGCTATTAGTAATATACAATCAGGTATATATCATGTCATGGTTGAAGCATGGAGCGCTATTACCGGTGTTTCCTTAACGGGTAGTTATGATGGTGACAATAATGTACCGACACCGATTAATCGTACCGAGACGAATGTCAGTGTGGCAACAGGAGGTTGGACTCGCTTTAGTCAAAATATCAGTGCGGGTTACGCGTCGTTAAATATTTCTATTTTAGGTGGTAGCGGGGATGCTGATCTGTATGTGAATTTCGGTTCGCCGTCATCAACGTCAACATATCAATGTCGACCTTATAAAAATGGTAATAATGAAAGCTGTACTATTAGCAATCCCCAAGCTGGTGCTTGGTATATTGATTTACAAGGTTATACTGCGGCAAGTGGTATTACTTTAACGATCAACGCACAATAATAACAATAGCAAAGGGGCATTGCTCCTTTGCTATTTGCTTTGCGTATTCACTTGCCCTTGGGGCTATGCTTACGTAAAATCCCGCTATTATTTTTAGCAAAGCGATCGTTATTATCAAACAGCTTTTTAGTGCAGCAGGTCCGTTAGCGCAATCTTTAGATGGTTATACGCCTCGCCAACCGCAGATCGATATGGCGGTTGCGGTGAGTGATGCATTAAAAAACCGCTCGCAATTAGTGGTTGAAGCGGGCACTGGTACAGGTAAAACCTACGCTTATTTAGCCCCCGCGCTAAAGTCTAAAGGTAAAACAATAATTTCAACCGGCACGAAAGCGCTGCAAGAACAATTATATCACCGTGATTTACCACAATTAGTCAAAGCGCTTAGTGCGAGTAAAAAAACCGCGCTGCTAAAAGGGCGCAGTAACTATCTATGTACTTATCGGCTTAATCAGCATGTTGCCCATGTACCGACCGATGATTCTGATGTGATGCATCAATTGGCCATGGTGGCTAAATTTGCCAGTGAAACGCACACCGGTGATCTGGCTGATTGTATTGGTATCGAAGAAGATGCCAAAGTATTACCTTATGTAAGCTCCACTGCGGATAACTGCTTAGGTAAAGAGTGTCCTGATTTTCAAGATTGCTATATTCGCAAAGCCCGCTTAAAAGCGATGGATGCCGATATAGTAGTGGTTAACCATCATTTGTTTTTTGCAGACATGGCGGTAAAAGATACCGGCTTTGCTGAACTCATTCCCACAGCTGATGCCTATATATTTGATGAAGCACACCAATTAAGTGAAATTGCCAGTGATTACTTTGGTGAGAGTATCAGCACTAAAAAGCTGGTGGACTTAATTAATGATTTACGAGCAATTTATCGCTCTGACATTCCGGATATGTTGCAACTTGGTAAAACCTTAAATAAGCTTGAAACCAGTGTTGCAGACTTGCGCTTACAATTTGGCTTAGATGGTAGCCGAGGTGATTGGCGACAAATGCTGGCAAGTAAAGAAATTTGCGCCGCGTTACATAGGGTGATCAGCGATTTAGACTTTTTGTATCAAGTACTCAAACATTGTTTAGACCGTAGCGATAAAATAGAACACCCATTTGAGCATACCTTAGCTTTTAAAGGGCAATTAGAACGGGTGTTTGATATAAGCCAAACAGGTAACAGTTATTGGTATGAAACAACACGCCGCTATTTAACCGTACATATAACTCCGCTTAACGTATCAGTTAAATTTGCGCAAATGATGGCAGACACGGGGGCTGGCTTTGTATTCACCTCAGCGACTCTATCTGTCGATAATGCACTTGATCATTTTAACGCAAGCCTTGGCCTTAAGCCTGTCAAAAGTATGATGGTTGATAGTCCGTTTGATTATTATCAGCAAGCCTTATTATGTTTACCGCGTTATTTACCTGAAACACATGCAGCGAATATGCCTCATGCGATTGTTAAGCTTACCCTCGATTTAATTAAAGCAGCAAAAGGGCGCTGCTTTGTATTGTTTACCAGCTATCGGATGATGCATTTAGTCGCCGAAGGGCTAAGTACTCAGATTGATTATCCTATTTATATGCAAGGGCAAATGTCTAAACGTATTATTTTAGAAAAATTTACCCGCCATGGTAATGCCGTATTATTAGGTACTGCGTCGTTTTGGGAAGGAGTTGATGTCAGGGGTAGCACACTCAGTTGTGTTATTATTGATAAGTTACCCTTTGCAGCACCCGATGATCCACTGCTCCAAGCTAAAATGCAAGATGCGCAATTACAAGGACATGATCCCTTTGCTTATATTCAATTGCCACAAGCGGTGATTGCACTAAAACAAGGCGTTGGACGACTGATCCGCGATAGTAAGGATAAAGGGGTGTTGGTGATTTGCGATAACCGTTTAGTGACACGCCAATACGGCCAAGTCTTTTTAAAAAGCTTGCCGCCGATGCGCCGCACACGTAGCCTTCAAGTGGCCAGTGAATTTTTAGAACACATTAACTAGAGAAATAATTACCATGAATAACGCAATCAGTACTAGTGATATTAATCTATTAGCATTTGACGCTTCTACCGAAGCATTGTCTTTAGTGCTCAATTATAATGGTCAGTTATTTCACCATTTTGAAGTATGCCCGCAACAGCATAGTCAAAAAATCTTACCGTTGGTTGATCAGTTGTTAGCTAAGGCAAATTGCCGTTTAACTGATTTAGATGTTATTGGTTTTGGCCAAGGCCCAGGTAGTTTCACTGGCGTGCGTATTAGTGTCGCCATTGCGCAAGGCTTAGCTTATGCATGTAAACTGCCACTAGTTGGTGTGTCAACGCTGCAAATGATGGCGCAGCAAGCTTATCAACAAACCGGTGAAAAAAGTGTATTTAGTGCTATTGATGCGCGTATGGGAGAAATATATTTTGCCCATTACAGACTCAGTGATAATGGTGTGATGACCTTACAAGGTGACGAACAAGTATTAAAACCCGCATTATTATCTCTTGCAGACGAACCAGGGATTGCAGTGGGCACTGGCTGGCAAACATACCCTGAGGCACTGGCAGATAACCCACAAATTGCTATCAATAACGACATCATATTACCTGATGCCGGTTTTATGTTGGCTACAATTAGCGATGATTTCAGTGCGCAACGTACGGTCAGTGCTGCGCAAGCTCAACCTAAATATGTACGTGATACAGTAACCTGGAAAAAATTACCTGGACGCGAATAAACTGATTAATAAAGCAACTTGCAAGGTTATTAAATTTGGCACATAATTTAATAACCTAAGTAACGAGACGCAACTTTGAATCTACCTATTGGCTCAGGGTTTTACTCGGGAGACATACCCGGTAAAATTACCTCAAGACAGATCAACACTAATAAACCTCAGGGGTTATTGGAGCAATCTGCTGCTGATAATAAACAGTCTGCGGAGTTTGTTAAATCAAGCCAAGCAGGTATTGCGCTGGCTGATAAGTTACAAAGTGACACTGCCCAACCTAGTTACCGACAAACGATTTATGACCAACCGACAGCCAAAGTAAGTCGTGCTATTTCAACCTACACCGAGTTTGCTAATTTAGAACGCCGAGCTGAAGTACAAAACTTAATTGGTGTGGACATCTACGCTTAACAATTAGACAGTAATTTAACTATGTGTTGATGTGCCAGTATTTGGCAAAAGTTTACCTCCAGCTGTGATTAAAAAAGCCCAGATACATTATGACTGGGCTTTTTATAATTAACCTTTAATGTTGCAGTTAGCCTCTACCCTCAGGAAAAGCAACATGCCAGTTAAACGTTACTGCTGTTCAATAAAGCCGATCAGTTTATCGGCAATATCAGTATTGTTTTGTGAGCCGATAAATTTATCAGCACCTTTACCATAGGCAAATACTTGTACATCAATAGCAGTGTGACCGCCAGTAGTCCAACCGGTGAAGCTGGCTCTACTGATAATATCTTTAATGGCAAGATTAAGTGGTTTATCGCCTAGTTTTTTTGCCTGTTCAAGCTTGATCTGGTTTTCGGGAGTGTATTCTATATTCGTGTTAGCAGTCCAAATAGCTTTTAAATCATCAGACTCTGACATTAATTTAGTTAATTTAACGGCTGTGGCTTTCACGCCTTTTACTACCTCGGTTTCCCATTTATATTGACCATGCGCACCTAATGTTAAACCACCTGTTGAGTGATCTGCGGTGATCACCAATAAGGTATCCGGGTTTTTATCAACGTACGCTTTTGCTTGCTCGATTGATTTAGCAAAATCATCCATTTCCGCCATTGCACAGGCAATATCATTGGCATGGCCACACCAATCAATTTGGCTGCCTTCGATCATCACGAAAAAGCCACTTTTGTTATTTTCATTAAGTAACTCAAGCGCTTTATTGGTCATTTGAGCTAAGCGTGTTGGGTTATTATCTAACGCAAAGTCAAGCCCAACTGGAGCAAATAATCCCAGCGCAGGAATTTGCTTAATATCTTTTAACGCACTAAAGTCATCACTGTATTGATAGCCCGCTTGCTTAAATTCTGCAACTAAATTACGGTCTTCGCGGATGTAATATTTAGTACCGCCACCGAGCATTAAATCAACGGGAAGTTTTCCGGCAATTTTATTATCAATGTAATCATTGGCAATTTCATCGTAGTTACGACGAGATTCATTATGTGCAGCGAAGCTTGCAGGCGTGGCATGATTGATTTGTGAGGTTGCAACTAATGCGGTGATCATGCCTTTTTGTTTAGCAATTTCGAGCATTGTTTTTACCGGTTTTTTATCGGTATCAACTGCAATTGCACCATTATAGCTTTTATGGCCTGAGCTCAAAGCAGTTGCGCCAGCAGCACTGTCAGTTACATAAGTATGGTCGTCAGGGTAAGTATGTGCCATGCCTTTAAGGATTGTATCAAACACCGTGCCTTCTATTTCTTTGGTAGACGGATCATCTTTAAAGTAGCGATATGCTGTAGTATAAGCGGGGCCCATGCCATCACCAATCATATAAATTATGTTTTTTGGTGCTTGCTCTGCGTATGCACTTGCTGAGCATAATAATGCCAAGAGGCTTATTTGTTTCTTCATCTTTGTACCCTGTTTATTATGTAGTGCCATTGTATACGCAATGTAGTATAAATAAATGTCTTTTACGTTAAACAAACTAAAAACAAAGGGGAATTACGCAGTGCATCCATTTTCAGTTCAAAGTGGCGCATTAACACTTCATGGCCTAACATTTGGGCAAGGAAAAGAGGTTGTCATTGCATTACATGGTTGGCTTGATAATTGTCATAGTTTTTTACCCATGTTAGAACATAACACCTTAACTGCAACTTGGTATTGTGTGGACTTTCCTGGACATGGTTTATCAGATTGGCGTGGAAGCGATGCACACTATTATTTCATTGATTACATTGATGATATTTATAACTTAATCGAGCAACTTGGGGTTAATAAAGTACACTTGGTTGGTCATTCTATGGGCGCAATGGCCGCTGGTCTTTTTGCCAGCTGTTTTCCTGATAAAGTAAATACGGTCACTATGATAGAAGGACTGGGAGTTGTCACAACACCCAGTAAAAAAGTGGTCGAGCAGCTTAGAAATGCAATTTTGAATCGACGTCGTGTAAATAAAAAAGCACCCCGACAGTACGAGTCAAAACAAATAATACACCAAGCACGGGCGGTACAAAGTGACTTACCTTTGGATTTAATAGCACTTTTGATGGACAGAAATATACGAGAAACTGAACAAGGATGGCTGCTAAGAACTGATCCAAAGCTTAAAAATCATTCAGGTTTTAGATTTGATGAGCAACAATGCATAGCGGTAATAAGCGAATTAAATGTGCCGTGCCAATTAATTCTAGGCAGTGAAGGGTATCAATTTATTAGTGATAATTTAAATAAATATGCTAATTATTACAAAAGCTTAATAGTAAATGAAGTTGAAGGTGGCCACCACTGTCATATGCAAAGCCCTGAGCAGTGTTTACAGCAGATTCATGCCTTTATGCTGCAAACTGGTGCATGTTAATTGTATATTTGCACAAAATGTGGGAATATTTGCGAATTAGAGTGATTGCTCAATTGTGAAATTGCCTTACTTAGTTTAAGGTTTAATAAAAATAAATTATAAATAGAACAGGAGCTAAGAGTGGACAAAATTTGGCTGAAGCGCTACCCAGAGGGTATGCCTGAAACAATCGATCCTGAGCACTACAACTCGTTGTTAGAAGTGTTTGAAAAAAGCTTCACTGACTACAAAGACTTGCCTGCTTTTACCAATATGGGTAAAACATTGAGCTATGATGAAATAGACCAAGCAACAAAACGTGTTGCTGTGTATATTCAAAAAGAGCTGGGATTGAAAAAAGACGATAAAGTGGCTGTAATGATGCCAAATTTATTACAAACACCTGTTTCAATACTCGGTATTTTACGTGCCGGTTGTGTCGTAGTTAACGTTAATCCGCTTTACACTGTACGTGAGCTTGAACATCAATTAAATGATTCAGAAACATCAGCGATTTTTATACTGGCTAACTTTGCAGACACGCTTGAAAAAGCATTGCCGCACACTAAAGTAAAACACATCGTAGTTACCCAAGTGGGTGATATGGTGGGTGGCTTTAAAAAGCACTTGGTTAACTTTGTTGTTAAGCATATTAAAAAAATGGTGCCAAGCTATTCATTGCCTAACCCCATTAAGTTTAAAGCCTTACTTGCAGCGAACGAAAAAGATTACATTAAACCTGAAGTGTGTTTATCTGATATTGCTTTTTTACAATATACCGGTGGCACAACGGGTGTATCTAAAGGTGCAATGCTGACCCATGGCAATATGGTAGGTAACTTAGAGCAGGTTTCTGGTTGCTTAGATCAAGTGTTAGAACGTGGCAAAGAAGTTGTTGTCACTGCTTTACCGCTTTATCATATCTTTGCACTAACAGCGAACTGCTTAACGTTTATGAAGTATGGCGGATTAAATTTATTGATCACTAATCCGCGTGATATGAAAGGCTTTGTGAAAGAATTAGGCCAACATAAATTCACCGCGATCACGGGTGTAAATACATTATTTAATGGTTTGTTGAACACACCGGGTTTTGCCGAGCTTGATTTTTCAAGTTTGAAAATGTCCCTTGGTGGTGGTATGGCTGTACAGCGACCTGTTGCTGAAAAATGGCAAAAGATCACCAGTAGCAAATTAATGGAAGGGTATGGTTTAACTGAGTGTTCGCCATTAGTTACTGTCAGTCCTTATGATCTAGATTCATACAATGGTTCGATTGGTTTACCTGCACCTAATACTGAGATCAAGTTGATGTTAGATAATGGTGAAGAAGCAGCCAAAGGTGAGCCTAGGGCGAATTATGGGTTAAAGGTCCACAAGTGATGGTTGGTTATTATAATCGTCCTGATGCAACGGCTGAGTGTTTGCAAGATGGTTGGTTTGCCACAGGGGATATAGCCACTTATGACGATGAAGGATTCTTTTATATTGTTGACCGTAAAAAAGATATGATCATCGTATCTGGCTTTAATGTGTTCCCAAATGAGATCGAAGAAGTGATTGCAATGCATGAAGGTGTTTTAGAAGCAGCAGCAATTGGTATCCCTCATGATGTTAGCGGCGAACAAGTTAAAGTTTTTATTGTTAAAAAAGACCCATCTTTGACTGAAAAAGATATAATAAAACACTGTCGTGATAATTTAACTAATTACAAGGTCCCTAAACTGGTTGAGTTTAGGGATGAATTGCCAAAAACAAACGTTGGCAAAATACTCAGACGAGCCTTGAAAGATTAGCAAGCTAAAAAAGCCGACATATGTCGGCTTTTTTATTGTAGGAGATTAAGTGCAATATCAATTGATCCAAACCCAAAATCAATTAAATGAGTTTGTAGAGCAGATCCGTAACAAACCCATCTTAGCAATTGATACAGAATTTATGCGTCGTCGTACTTTGTATCCTGAAGTTGCCCTTATTCAAGTTTATGACGGCGAACATTTAGCATTAATCGATCCGCTAGCCGAGCTATCATTGTTTGATTTTTGGCAGATTCTACGTGATCCTGCGGTGTTAAAAGTCTTGCATTCACCGTCGGAAGATATTGAAGTATTTCAAAAATACGCCGGCTTCGTACCAGCTCCCTTATTTGATAGCCAATTTGCCTTGCAATTATTAGGCAATGGCAACTGCATGGGCTTTGCTCATATGGTAAAAAATTTACTCGATATTGAAATCGACAAAAGCGAATCACGGACCAATTGGTTACAGCGTCCGCTAACTATTAAACAACTCGATTACGCTGCAGCTGATGTATTTCATTTATTACCGTGCTTTAAAATTATTATTGAACAAATCAACGACGCTGGTTTCTTTGATATTGTGATCAATGAAAGTGAGTTGATTGCACAAAAACGGGCTTATCAAACACCGGATGAACATCTGTATCGAGACATTAAAAATGCTTGGCAATTAAAACCTGCGGATCTTGCTGTATTAAGAGAGCTTGCGGCTTGGCGTCGTAACAAAGCGATACGCAAAAATTTAGCGCTTAACTTTGTATTAAAAGAGCATTGCTTGGTTGAATTGGCAAAACGCAAACCAACGAGTTTAACTGCAATGCGTAATGTCCCAGAAGTCGATAGCATCGAAGTTAACCGCTCGGGCGTTGAAATCTTAAAGTGTATTGAAAAAGCTAAAGTGATCCCTGTTGCAGATTTTCCTGAGCCACTAAGACGACTTATTGACTTTCCAAGTTATAAAAAAGTAGCCAAAGAAATTAAACAAAAAATCACTGCAGTTGCTAAAAAACAGGGCATTCCAGAAGATGTATTTGCATCTAAAAAGCAAATCAACCAGTTGATCAGTTGGAATTGGAAGTTAACCAGCGCTGAGCGTGAACAGACTCCAAAGCCCGATTTACTTAACTCATGGCGTTATGAATACTTAAAAGACACACTGAAAGAGTGGGATGTATAATTATTAAGAGTTCATAGGGACTAAGATAGTTAATGTACTATTGTTAGTCCCTACTGTTTGTGTCAGAGGAGGGAGAAAGTTACTTTATTCGCCCATTTTAGCGAGGATCTTATCTAAATTAACTTTAGATTTAGCCACGCTTTGCATTGGTGTTAACCCATTCGGGTATTCTTCTTGCTCTACGACTAGCCACTGAGTGGCGCCATCAACAATCAATGTTTCTATTATTTTTTGCCATGGATAATCATTTTCACCTAATATAGGACTTAAGCCATCGTTAGGATGGGTGCGAACTTTAAGTGGGTTGCCAGGGTTCGTCCTGGGTATTTTTTAATGAAATATTCAGGATCTTTTCCTGCATAATGTACCCAACCTATATCAAGCTGCAGTGGCAGGGTATATGGCGTATTACTGGCAATAGCGTCCCAGTATGTCGCGTTTTGGAATTGATTAAACTCCTTATTATGGTTGTGAAAACCGATGTGCATAGCATAGCGCTGAGCGATTTCATTAACCTGAGTGAGTTGTTCGGTCAGAGAGTTGATTCCTTGTGGCTGCCAAGCTCTTTCATCCCAAGGTACAAATAAAATCGAAACACCAAGGGTTTTATAAAACAATAATGTGTCTGCTAAGGTGTCATCCGTTAAGGAATCAAAGCCGATATGTGCGCTACTAGCGACTAAATTTAGCTTCGCGAGTTTGTCCTTCAGTGCACTTGGATTGTTCTTATAAGGCCCAAAGTCACCTGCAAATTCCACACCTTGAAAGCCCATATCAGCAATAGATGAAAGGGTGCCATCAAAATCCGCTTTTAAGGCATCTTTAACAGACCAAAGCTGAACACTAACGGGGAGTAGTTGTTTGCTTGTTTTTGCATAGATAGACAGCGAGTTTAAAACACAAAAAATAAACAGAATTGAAATAACATAATTAAATAATGATTTGATTTTGAACATAAAAAACACCTAGGAGGAAAAGCAGGGAATTGCTCCCTGCTTAGGGCTGGGCTAGCTAAAAATAACTTAACTGGCAACTGAATCTTGATAAGCATACTCGGTCAAACCCAGTTCAGCTAAAACGCTATCTAAATGGGCTTTTGCTTCGTCAGTAGGTCCTGGGTAATCGCCTGCAATAGGCACATTGCCTAAATAGCCAATATCTTTACAACCTTGCGGTGTACAAAAGTAGGCACCAAGTACAAGGTTTTTAAAGCGTAAAAAAGCATTACCAATGCGTTGAAACTGCGCAGGGGTTTCATCATCAAAATAAGCAATATCATTTAAGATGGCTGTTTGTTGCTCTTTTTTCAATGCGACAAATGGTGCTTTATAACGCAGCACAGCCTCATCATCGATCCATGCTAATCCGTGTAAAATAGTAACGCGGTCTTTTTGTTGACCGTTATAAGGTGAGCTTACCCACTCATCAATCACACTCGGTACATTTACCTCAGTTGCACTTGGGTTGTTACCTTCGCTAGGCACGATATAATCGGCTAACACCGCAACTAAATTTAATTGTGCTTGAGTTAATGTCAATGGCCAAGGTGATTGTGGTGGCATAACCATATTGGGATCAGTGCCATAACCTTTAGCTGTTATAGGTTGTAAATCTAAGTCAGGCCAATGTCCTTTATCACTAATTTTCTCTTCTAACGCTTTACTACACCCTGCTGAAAGTGATACGGCGGAACCTGCGGCTAATAAACCAAGCCACTTTAACGATTCACGACGTGTCATGCCGGAAATATATTTGTATGAGTCAACACGATCTTCATTATGCATGTTACAGCGCTCCTTGTTCTATTTGTTTGGCTATCCAGGTTGAATTACGCATTGCCAATGTCATGATGGTTAATGTGCAATTTTTATGTGGATTAGAGGCAAATACCCCTGCATCCATCACAAATAAGTTGTCGCAATCCCATGTTTGGCCCCATTGATTGGTCACTGAATCCTTTGCTGAGCTACCCATGCGAGTGGTGCCTACTTCATGAATGATCTCGCCACCTTTTGAAATTGCTTTTTCAGCAGCAGGTAATTTGTCCACAGTAGCTCCTAGATTTTCAAGGATCTGTTTCGCTGTTTTTAAGCCGTGCTCAATTTGTTTTAGCTCACGATCTGACCATTTGAAATGAAATTTCGAAACCGGAATGCCCCATTTATCTTTAACATTTTCATCAATTTCCATGTAGGTATCATCGTTGGGGAGCATTTCTCCGCGCAGCGCAAAGCCAACATAAGATCCATAGGCATCACGAACTTGTTGTTTTAGTTCAATACCATAACCACGTTTATCGCCAGAGACTCCAGAGCCAGGTTGATTAAAACCGCTACTGATCTCAAAGTGATAACCACGAGGAAAATCAAGCTCACCTTTGGCATGTGCTTTGTGTCCCCACCAAGGAATAAATAAATGGTTCCCAGTGTGGCCATCTTCGTTATAACGTGGGCGACCTTTTAATGCTGGAACTTGCGCACCAAGCCAAGCACCGGTTGAATCCATTAAGTTACGACCTACTTGGCCACTTGAGTTAGCTAAACCTTTGGGATGCTTGGCGTGTTTTGAATTTAGCAAAATACGTGCGGATTCGCAGGCACTAGCGGCAAGGATCACGATATCTGCTGTTAGTGTTTTTTCAGCTACGGTTTGCTTATCTATATAAGTAACACCCGTTACTTTACCGTCATCATTAACAGCCACTGATTTAACCATTGCATCAGTAATTATTTCTAAATTCCCTGTTGCTTTTGCCATAGGTAATAATGAGGTTGTAGTTTGAAACGCCGCGCCGATTGAGCAACCATGGCCACAAGGTGTTGCATAAAAGCATGCCATACGATCATCTTTTGGCCGAGTTAATACTGCTCTGTGCATAGGCACGGCTGCGATACCCAGTTTTTTCGCACTGGCAGCAATAAGTAACTCAGGAATTCGCGGCGTTGGTGGTGGCTGTAATACCCCAGGTGCAGATGGCGGCATATCATCAAGGCCGGTATTGGTGCCGCAAATACCCACTAGTTCTTCCGTGATGTCGTACCATGGTGCGATATCATCATAAGTGAAAGGCCAATCTGCGCCGTTGCCATCTTGGCTCTTACCTTTAAAATCATGTTCACTAAAGCGTAATGAGTAACGTCCCCAGTGATTAGTTCTTCCACCTAGCATGCGCGCACGCCACCAGTAAAAATCAGTGCCTTTGGCGTTACTGTAAGGCTCATCAGGAACTTGCCAGCCACCATCGACGGTTGCATCGTAAAAGCCAAAGTTTTTGTCTTTATTTCCTGCGCCCATTAAAGGAGCTTCACTGTTACGGCGAAACATTGGGCTTTCTTTTTTTGGATCGTAATCACGCCCCGCTTCAAGTAATAATACTTTATGGCCTAGTTTAGTTAAGGTATAAGCGGCCATTGCGCCACCTGCGCCGGAGCCAACAACCAGTACTTTATGATCAAATGTAGACATGCTTATAGTTCCTTAATTTTTATATTTTTAAACCACACTTTGTCACCATGATCCTGTAAACCTATGCGACCTTCCTTTGCTGTTGCGAAGTTAGACCAAGTTGCAAATTTACTGTTTTTAACCAAGGTATTCCAAGTACTACTGCCCACAACAATACTGGCAGTGCTGACATCATTTTGCCAAACTTGTAAATGGTCATTAAGCATTCTAATACGCACCGTGTTCCACTCAGTTGCAGGTTTGTGAGCTGAAGTAGGTGGCGTAAATAAATCATAAATAGAGCCAGATAAATGAGAGTCTATTTTCGTATCTGAATGACGTTCGTTATCTATAATTTGGATTTCAGGGGCGTGCGAGTAAATATATTTACCTTGCTCATCGGCAAGAACAAAAATGCCACTATTGCCAACCTCACTAATTTTCCAATCTAGTTTTAAGTCAAAATTGCGATAGACTTTTTTCGTGAGTATGTCGCCGCCGCCTTTAGTGAGTAACATTGCGCCATTGTCTATGGTCCATTTTGGGCTGAGTGTCTCACTTTTAAAATTGCGCCAGTGCGACATATCTTTGCCATCGAACAGTAATTGCCAGCCAGCTGATTGTTCTTCTTTAGAAAGTTGGTTATCGGGTGTCTTAGCAAAAGCACTGCTACTAAAAGCCAGTGCAATTGACAACATCGAGATTGATTTAAGCATATAATACCCCTTATTTTTTGTGTGTTACTTGTTATGACTAAACGTATTTCTCAACGTTTTTATTTTTTGTTATAAACAGATGAAGACCAATAAATACAATGATCAGTACAATCGGAAAAACCAGTAGATTTTGTAATACAGCTTGTCCTGCGAGCACTTCAACTTGTTCTACACTGACACTAGTTGTTTGTGCTTGTGTTCGCGCATTATCAATCCAATGGCCTATGACGGGGTTCCAGATACTCATTGCAAACATGCCAGCTCCACCAATTAACGACATGCCAAGTGCACCTGTTTTTGGGGCATACTCAGCGACACAACCGATCATGGTTGGCCAAAAATAAGTAACGCCAACGGCAAATAGTGCTGCGGCAAGGTAGATGGTATTACCTTGCGCTTGGCTCATTAAAAATATCCCTAGTGTTGAAAAAATGGCTGAGCCCAGTAGGACACCCGATGGACTAAAGCGGTGCACAATCGGGCCCGCAAAAAACCGACCTAATGCCATCAATCCGGTGATCAAAGCTAAAATAACCATAGGCGAAGCGCCTGACGAGCCAAGGATTTGCTCAATCCATTGCTGTGTGCCAAATTCGGTGACTGCTGTCAGTGTCATGCAAATAATGAGAAACAAATACAGCGGCGAGAGTAAGTGTTTTAAGTTGCTGGTGGTTGAATTTTGCTGTGTATCAAACTGTGGAAATTTCGCTTTAAGCATCATCACACCATAAATAATGGTGGGCACAAGGATCAGCGAAACTTGCCATTGCCAGCTGAAGCCAGCGGATGTCATTGCATTTGAAGCTAATGCACCAATTACGATCCCGCCAGGAAACCAAACATGAAAGCGGTTTAACATAGTGGTGGTGTTTTTAGGATACATTTGGGCGATCAGTGGATTACAACCGGCTTCAACCGATCCATTGGCAAAGCCAATTAAAAAGGTAGAGATCAATAATCCCCAAAAACCATCTGCAGTGATAGTTAAAATAAGTCCGCCTAGGTGGCAAATAAACGCTAATGCAACCAACTTTTTAGCACCAATCGCGTTATAAATGATGCCCCCGAGCATGGTTGCAACCGGAAAACCTAAAAATGCCATGGCATTTACCCAGCCTAGCTGTGTACCAGTGAGGCCGAACTGCTCGCCTAGTTGTCCTAAAACGCCAGCCCTTATTGCGAAAGTCATTGATGTGACAATTAATGCAATGCAGCAAAGCCGAAAAATAATACGATTATTGTTGTTATTCATTGTGTGTGACCCTGTTTATTAAATACCTAATATCCGCTTATTTCGCTGATCATTTGTGTCCATTGCGCTAAAGTCATCAAATGCTTTAGCCGTAGGGCGGATCAAATGCTCTTTTATAAATTGTGCGCCTTCTTTCGCCCCATCTTCAGGATGTTTAATGCAACACTCCCACTCTAGAACTGCCCAGCCATCAAAACCATATTGCGTTAATTTGCTGAAGATACTTTTGAAATCAATTTGGCCATCACCTAAGGAGCGAAACCGACCAGGGCGGTCTTGCCAATCTTGATAGCCACCATAAATACCGCTGCGACCATTTGGATTAAACTCTGCATCTTTGACGTGAAATGCTTTAATACGATGGTGATAAATATCAATAAATGATAAGTAATCAAGTTGTTGTAAGATGAAATGGCTGGGATCATAAAGAATATTTACCCGAGGATGATTATTTGTCGCAGCTAAAAAGCGCTCAAACGTTACGCCATCATGTAAATCTTCCCCTGGGTGAAGTTCATAGCAAACATCCACATCCATTTCATCAAAGTAGTTGAGGATTGGTAGCCAGCGTTTCGCAAGTTCTTGGAATCCTTGCTCTACCAGTCCTTTTGGACGCTGCGGCCAAGGATAAAAAGTATGCCAAAGTAGTGCTCCTGAAAAAGTCACATGGCTTTTCAAGCCCAAATTTTTACTGGCTTTAGCGGCCATCATTAACTGATTGATGGCCCATTTCGTTCTGGCTATAGGGTCACCGCGTAGTGCTTGAGGGGCAAAATTGTCAAACATTTCATCATAAGCCGGATGAACGGCTACGAGCTGCCCTTGTAAATGAGTTGATAACTCTGAAATTGTAAGCCCTGCCTGTGCAGCAATACTAGCCACTTCATCGCAATAATCTTGGCTTTGGGCTGCTTTTTCTAAATCGAAAATACGAGAATTTGCAGTCGGTAGCTGAATTGCTTTGTAGCCTAAATTTGCTGCCCACTGACAAATAGTGGCAAAGCTGTTGAAAGGAGCTTCATCGCTGATGAATTGTGCTAAGAAGATCGCTGGACCTTTAATTTGTTTCATTTTTTATCCAATTTTAAATGGTTGCCACTTAGTGTCTTTGCTCGACGCTGCTACAGCATTTTCTATAAATGCCATTCCGCGAATCGCCTCTTTAATACCAGGCACGTCGAAGTCACTGTTAGATGCTGAGTATCCGGCTTTTTTTGCGTGAATTTGTTTTGCAAAATTGACATAGATATTGGCAAATGCTTCAAGGTATCCTTCTGGATGGCCTGCAGGTGTTCGCAGTGAATTTTGTGCCGCAGTACTTTTTAGGCCAACACCTGCACGTAATAGGGTGGTTGGCGCGTTATGACTTTTGAGCCACAAACTATTTGGTTCCATTTGTGACCACTCAAGACTTGCTTGATCGCCATAAATACGCAAATTAAGATTGTTTTCTTCTCCTAATGCAACTTGGCTAGCAAGAAGAACTCCCTTAGAGTCGTTGTTAAAGCGCAGTAAAACGGTGCCATCATCATCGAGTGTTCTGCCTGCAACAACATGATTTAAGTCAGCGCATAGTGCGGTGATTTCTAGGCCGCTCACGTATTCAGCTAGATTTGCAGCATGCACTCCTATATCAGCTATACAACAACTAATACCGGCCTTATCAGCATCTAAACGCCATTTGGCTTGTTTGGCATTTTCATCTTCGCTGGTGGCAAGCCAACCTTGGCTGTACTCAACAATAATTTTACGAATAGCGCCCAGCTCGCCATCAGTAATACGTTGGCGCGCTTCTTTAATCATCGGGTAACCAGTGTAGGTATGAGTTAATCCATATAAACAATCACTGGCTTGCAGAGTTTTTTCTAATAACAGCGCTTGTTCTAAATTTAGGGTGGCTGGCTTATCTGATAAAACGTGAAAACCTGCTTCAATCGCACACTTTGCAATTGGGAAATGCAAATGATTTGGCGTCACTATTGCCACAAAATCAATTCGTTTATCGGCAGGTAACTTAGCTTCTTCGCTAAACATTTGTTGGTAGCTGTCATAGCAACGAGTTGGATTTATTCCTAGCATTGCAGCAGTAGCTTGGCTGCGTGTTGGATCTGAACTAAAGGAGCCTGCGACTAACTCAATTAAGCCATCTAAGCGTGCAGCAATGCGATGGATTGCACCGATAAATGCACCTTGTGCACCACCGACCATCCCCATGCGGATTTTGGCATTATTCATGAAAAAGCTCCATGTCAGTAATCGTCTACTGAGTTTAGTTAATATCATGTTATTGATAATAAGGAATGAACAGCGTAAGGGATAATAAAAATTCGGTTGACAATGCAACAAAATCGGCGTTTTATATATTATTGCGAATTGATATTTATAGAATATATTATTATGGAAGTACAAGGGATTATAAATAAAGCGGGCGTAAATCAACTGATCGCGGCATTTGATTTATTACCTGATATTTTGTTTTGGGTTAAGGATTCTGATAGCCGAATTTTATACGCAAATCAACATTTTATTGAGCATCAAGGGTATAAGTCATTAGAGCAGATTTTACTTAAAACTGATTTTGACTTTTCATCCAAGCACTTAGCATTTCAATATGTCAATGACGATAAACGCGTAATGAATGGCTATGTGGTTATTGATCGTTTGGAGCTAAACCAAACCTCAAATGGTGAATTGGCCTGGTTTTCAACGTCCAAAAAAGCGATTTTAACTGACGATGGTCAGATACTGGGCACCTATGGCGTTACACGGCATTTACAAAAAACATCAAAGGCTTTGTCGCATGTAAGAGCGATTGAAGGGCCAGTAAATTATATACGTGAACACTATCATCGTAATATCTGTATTGAAGAACTTGCCGAGCTTGCTCATTTATCGGTAAGTGCGTTAGAGCGGCGTTTTAAAAAACATTTAGCAAAAACACCTAATCAATTTATTAATGAAATACGTTTAGAAAATGCACGTAAGCTACTTGTTGAAACTCGTTTACCTATTTCACAAATAGCCTATCAATGCGGTTTTTCTGAGCCTAGCTATTTCAGTAAACAATTCAGACGCTTATTTGGTGAGATCCCTTCGCAAATGCGCGACCAAATTGAGCCCTAAGCCAGCCGTTTAGCTAATTGAATAGCGCCTTGCTCGGGCAGGTAATGCGCATCACATAGATAACCTTGTGCTTTGGTAGATAACCAAGGAGTAATTTTCTCGGCTGTGCCTCCCATTAATGTAATGTTGTAATAGCCGTGGCTAACTAAATGATCGATATAACGGGTAATATAGCGCGCTGCTTGCTCTAAAATAATAATGGCCCAAGGATCATCTTGCATTGCGAAAACTAAAGGCGCAAAACCGGCAAAAAAAGCGGGTTTGGCATTGAGTGCTAATTCTGTCAGCTGGTTACTTGTATCACAACTAAGCTGTGCCAATAAGGTATTTATTAATGGGCTTGAAGGGGATAAGCCATCTAAAACCTCTAATGCATAACGAAATAAAGTTAAACCAATCCAGCCTCCGCTTGCGCCATCACTTAATAATAATCCATGGCCTCCTAATTCAATAACGTTACCGTTTTTTATTGCTCCAGCACAAAAGCCAGTGCCTAAAATAATAATCGCACCACTGTTATCACCATGGGCACCTTGACAGGCTATATGTAAGTCAGTTGAAAAGTTAAATTGTGCAAATGGATGCTGCCACTGTGCCATCTTTTTATTTGCACCGGCAATGCCAGCGCCAGCGAGTCCTGCATAGGCATAAATTGCCCCGAGTGTTGATAGCCCTAAACCAGCCTGTTGTAATGCGTGTTTTGTTGCATCAATAATGGATTGCTGCGCCACTTCAACGGAGGTTGCAATATTTGCTGCATCGCTTACTGCCTCAGCAAGTAGGGTGCCTTGTGCGTTTTCAAGCCTGACTCGGCATTTTGTACCGCCGCCATCAATACCTAAATACAGCGGCGGTTGAAAGTGGTTAGTCATTTTTAGCCTGCTCGTTAGTTCGTTGATTTAAAATTGCGTTAATTAATAACGGATCCACCCAGCCATCCTTGTTGTGTACGCCGGAGTAGGCATGTAGTGACACTAAATTATTGTTGGCAAGTTGCCAAAGTGTACTTGCATTATCAGTGGTTACGCCACCACCAATAACAATTTCTATATGATCATTGGCGTGGCTAATGATTGTTTGCAAATGATTAAGACCTTGCATAACGCCTTTATCATCAGTCCATTTAGTGCCATTTGTGAGGATACGATCAATGCCCAGTTCAGTTAATAGGCCAATTGCCTGTTCGCTGTCTTCTATACAATCAAAAGCGCGATGAAATGTCGTTGCTAAATTATATTTATGTGCGCAGGCAATAAGCGCTGTGGTAGCTGCGATATCAACGTCATTGGCGTTTAGCGCACCAAAAACAACACCGGTAGCACCTGCGTGCGCCGCGTGTGCTATTTGTGTAAGCATTAGCTTCAGTATTGTTGCATCAACAATAAATTGATTCGCAACAGGTCGTATCATGATAAGCAACTCGCCTTCTGAGGGCATTGCATGAGCTGCAAAAGTCATTGCTGTTTCACTAGGAGTGAGACCTTCAAGTTGCATTGTGCTGCAAAGTTCAATTCTAGAGGCGCCAGCTGTAAATGCGGTTTTTACATTATCAGCTAACTGAATATGACTATCTGCGTTTAAACAGACTTCTAAATTTTTACGCATTGTTTCGTTCCAAAATACCCGCGATGTTGTTAACAATAAAATATTTAATAATATTAGATTATAATAGAATAAATAAAATTCATTTGTAAATCATGTTCTTATTTTTGTTTTTTAACTTTTCATGAATATGGTAAGTGTTTTTATATGCCATTAATTTAAGTTGACGACTATAAACTAGCTCAGCACTAATTGGATCTTTTTTTAACCTTAACGCCGATTTTGTTCTAGAGGCAACCGAATTTCTATTATCACTTTCTTCGACAGAACCCTATTCTTGAAAAGCAGTTTAACAAGCTATTAACTCAGATATGAAACGCCTTAAAGTTTATTGGCACGGATTATCGTGGGTTTTAAGTTACTAAATACAATCAATAGCACACAATAATACTGGAGATAAACATGACCAATAATAATAACAGTCGTGAATCGGCGGGTCTTGCTCGGCGATTTAAGAAATCTGCATTGCTTCTAGCGGTGATGGCAAGCTGTAATGGCGCATACGCACAAGATCAACAAAATGAACAAGAAAGCGATCTAGAAGTAATAGAAGTCAGGGGGATTCGCGCCTCGATGGCAGAAAATTTAGCGATTAAGCGACTGTCCAATTCGATTGTTGATGCAATCACCGCAGAAGATATAGGTAAATTTCCAGATAAGAATGTGGCCGATTCTTTACAACGAGTACCTGGTGTTGTGATATCTCGCAGTGGTGGTGAAGGCGAGAATGTTAGTATTCGTGGGTTGTCATCTGATTTAACCCTCACTCAACTTAACGGTAATTTTATTGCTTCATCACCGGGTTCTCCATCTCGTTCTTTTAGCTATTCTTTACTGCCTTCGACTATGGTGCAATCGGTTGAAGTTTTTAAATCATCAGAAGCTCGCTTAGATGAAGGCGGTGTAGGTGGTACGGTTATTCTAAATAGTCGTACGCCATTGGATATGGATGCAAACTCTGGTGCATTTAATGTTGAATACACTTATGCTGATGTAACAAAAGAGTATGAGCCTAATTTTAGCGGTGTGTATTCTTGGAAAAATGAAGATGAAAACGTTGGCTTTTTACTCGGTTATACTAAGCAAGATCGTACTAACCGCTCTCTGACTGGAGATATGTCAGGCGGAGGTGGTTGGCGATGGGCAACGGGGAGCGAGCAGCCAGCAACTGATGTAAATGGCAATGAAATTACTGACAGTACTCGGCGTTTTGGGGCGTTAGAAGATGCGTATGGTAATTCCTATGATGGTGTATGGGCACCGCAAGTTGCCGGTGTGGGCATTACTGAGGAAAAGCGCGAACGTGTTGGTGTGCAAGCGACAATGCAATGGCGACCAACAGATAATTTAGAGCTGACATTTAATCACTTTCACTTTGAATTAGGTCAAGATAGAACTACTTCACAACTGATGATCCCTGAATGGAAATATAACCCTGACTATTTAACCGGTGTAATACTTGATGAAACGGGCTCTATTGTTACTGGAATGGATTTCACCAGTGGTGCAGGCGGTAGTGAAGGCAATTTAGAGTTTCCTTGGATCATAGGTAGTTATACAAAAGAAAAAGATACTTCAGATACGTATGACTTTGCATTTGAATATGCAGGTGATGTCTTTGACCTTAAAGGCAAATTTGGTCGTACGAAGGCAAGCGGTGGGCCATCGGAGTCATTTAATGCAGCGTATAAAAGCGGTCAGCCTGGCAGTCGTAGTGATTCAGGAAAAAATGAAAATGCGGCATCGTTTGCAGGTTGGCGCTTAGGTGAACGTGTTTCTTTATATGCAGATCCAGCATTACTTGCGAATTTACAAGCAGGTATTGCAGGTGATCCTGATCCAGGTTCAACAGGCTCAAGTTTCATTGTCAGTGACTTAAAAGAAGACTATGGTCAACTTGATTTAGATTACCATGTTGCTTATGGCATAGTTGATACATTGCGTGTGGGAGTTAAGCATCGAAAAGCAAGTCTGCATCGGGAAACCAATAATACATTTTTTATTACTCAAGATGGTGCCGATCGCATTGCTAGTGGGGAACTTGATCCATTCAGTCAAGGTGCAATAGATGAAGTTGCCTATCAGTGGATTGGTGGCATGCCAAACCTTGAGGATGTATTAAATAATGAATCGGAACAAAATATTGCGGGTGGGTTTGAAGTTAATACTATGCCGAGTATTAATTGGCAGCAATATCGGGATATTGTTACTAATGAATATGTTAAATATACACGCCGTGAACCCGATTTTGTTTTTGATATTGAAGAAAAAATAACAGCTGCTTATCTTCAAGCTGATTTTTCGTTTGGTGATTTTCGCGGCAATGTCGGCGTTCGTTATGTAGAAACGCAAACACAAATTATGTCTTCAGACAAAATAAACTACTTTTTAGATGATATAAATGATGCGACCGGTGAAGATATTCTTGGTGATGAGCGTTTGGTTGATGTTGAAACTACCACATTACGCACTGTCAAAGATGACAGATTCCTACCTAGCTTAAATTTAGTCTGGGAAGCGAGTGATTCTCTGGTTATCAGAGCCGCAGCTGCCAAAACTATGTCACGCGCACCTTTTAATGATTTAGGTGCACCGGAACAATTAACCTTCATATCACAAGAGTGGGCTGACGACCGACTCGAATTTAGAGGTAACCCAGTTGATCAAGGTTGGAGTGGATCGGGTGGTAATAAAGCATTACAGCCATTTGAATCTGTGCAACTCGATTTATCAGCTGAATATTATTATGGAACTGGTTCAGCGGTTGGCATCGCATTATTTAATAAGGACGTTGATAATTTCATAGTGCCTTTGATCATTACTTCAGAACGTCCATTCGATGGTTTTACAAATCCTTTTACTGGCGTTGAAATTGTTCCAGCTGGAGACATCACAGTAACACCATTTACCACCACTGCAAATGGTACTAATGCCACTTCTCGCGGAATCGAATTATTTGCTCAACATGCTTTTGATAATGGTTTTGGTATCAATGCTAACTATACCCTCAATGATACTAATCAAGCTGATGTCAGTGTTGATGGTGAAAAAGTAGGTGAATCAGCCTTAGTGGGCAGTGCCGATGATCAATTCAACTTTTCAGCTTACTTTGAAGACGATAACTACAGTGTTCGGACATCTTATAACCGCCGTGGGAAAATGGCCTTAGGATTAGCTGATGGCTTAACTGTATCCCAAGAACCTTATCAACAAGTTGATTTAAATGCGTCATACAGCGTGATGGAAAATTTAGTGCTCTCGGCATCGGTTATTAATTTAACAAAAGAAGAGTCACGAACATTCTATGGTGATGATAGTAAAGCGCGACTTCGCAGTAGCAGCTATAGCGGTCGCCGGTATTATGCTGGACTAACCTATCGGTTTTAATTGTTAAGGTTTGGCTAAAACGTTTTATCAACAGGCTAACTAAGCACTTTTTAAAAAGAGTTTTTACGTACTCAGTGACAAGTTATAACCGTTTAATAAAACAAAATGAATACGGTTAGTTAGCGTGTTATCAACAGCTGATTTTAAAAGGCAAAATTATGAATACACTAAATATATTTAAACTTGTAGGGACCTCACTTTTAACTGCAAGTTTACTTAGCGCATGTGGTGGATCAAGTAATGACCCAAAAGTAGATAATGTACCAGTAACACCTGATGTTACACATGCTGAAATTGCAGGGACAATAATCAAAGGTGTTTTATCAAATGCAGATATCGCCGTTACTGCGCTCAATGGTAGTAATTTAACAATAAACAGTGCCAGCAATACCGATCAAGAGGGCCGCTTTTTTATTGAATTAAGCAGTGAGGCAGGTTTTGGGATCAATTCCACCGTAAAACTTAATATTTCAACCACGGATAGTTCTACAATGCAATGTGATGCGCTGCGCTGTGGTGATGCTGAATTTACACAATTAACCAGTGGTGCAGCAATTGCTGGGAGTGTATTTTCAACGTTAGGGCAATTAACGGTACCTTATGGCAATGATGCCGATGGTGTTGCAGACACAACTTTGCAAGCCAACGCATTAACAACTTTGGCGACTCAACTTGTAGAGCAACAAATTGCTGATGGTCGAAATGTATCAACTGCAGAGTTAATGGCATTAGCACAGGCGCAAATGTCTGCGTTGTTGTTGCGAACTATGGGTTGGCAAACGGGCAATACTAATGTTTTTAACATGGCAGTGATAAGTGCTGACAAGCTCGACAACTTCATACTAGGTGAAAGTTGTGAAGAAAATGATAGCGCAGAACAAGTATGCTCAACGCAATATGCAGATGAGGCAATAATTAAACTATCGTTGTTAAATGCTTCTTTTGCACAGTTTAGTGAATCTGATAATTTAAAATCAGTGATGGATAATGCGCAGCAGAATATTAGGGCTGCACTAAACGATGACGCAGATGCGCTAGCTGCCTTTCGTCAGCGTATTTATGATGCCATTAGCAGTCACCCTCTAACCACTGAACTAGGCTTAACTGCAGATTCGATAGTTGATCTGTCATTACCGCTTTTTGATGAAGCATTATCAACAGGCCCACTTCAAGAAATCACCACACAAGAGAACTTAACTGGTGCAGTATTTACAGCTAGAAACGCAATTAGTGATGCTGAAAGTGCAGCTAAAGCCTTTGATAATAACCTAGATACTAAATGGCTTGATCATAATGATTGGTTGGGGGCACCAAGTGAAGCATCACCTTCATGGATACAAGTTGATTTTGCAAAGCCACAGGCTGTAAATAGTGTATTCATTACCAGTGCTAACGATGCGCCAGAGCGAGACCCAGAGAATTTTACCATATTGGGGTCTAATGATGGTGGAAAAAGTTGGTTTGAGCTTGCAAATATTATTGGTGCATCATTCGAGGATCGGCTTTCTCGCCAAGAATTTAGCTTCGTTAATGGACAAAAGTACCTTAGTTATCGAGTTAATATTACAAAAAATAAAAACAATGATGGGTTAGTGCAAGTTTCGGACATTCAGATGGTAGGCCCTGTTTTTACAAGTGTTGATCATACTGATATTACCAGCGGTACTACAAGTGCTAGTAATAGTATTGGGGATGCAGAAAATGCAGATAAAGCATTTGATAATGACCCTACAACAAAGTGGTTAGATCACAATGATTGGCAGGGGGCTCCAACTGAAGACAAGCCATCATGGATACAGATGGACTTTGTAAGTCCTGTAGCCGTGGATCAGTTAGTAATTGTCAGTGCTAATGATGCGCCTGAACGTGACCCAGAAAACTTTGCTTTACTAGCTTCTAACGATGATGGCACCACGTGGCAAAAACTTGCAACTTGGGTAGGAGAATCATTCGACTCTAGAGCACAGCGCAGAGCGTTTTCTTTTTCTAATCAACTAGCATTTAGTAGTTATCGTTTAGAAGTGACCAAAAATAAGAATAATGATGGTTTATTACAAATAGCTGATATCGATTTAATTGGCCCTGAATTGCCAGGAGAAGATCATAGTAAAGTTGCAGGAGCAAGCTACAGCGCACGTAATAGTATCAGTGATAGTGAAGGTGCAGCGCAAGCATTTGATAATAATGTAAATACCAAATGGCTTGATCATAACGATTGGCAGGGACCACCAACTAATGCTGATCCAGCTTGGTTGCAAGTTATTTTACCGCAAGCAAAAGCAGTTAATACACTGACACTCACAAGTGCAAGCGATGCCCCTGAGCGCGATCCTGAATCATTTACTTTAATGGCATCGATGGATGGTGAAAACTGGTTCGATATCGGTGCATGGGTCGGCGAAAGTTTTGATCAGCGCCTAGAAAAAAGAACGTTTCCTGTGGCAAATACACTCGCGTATAGCCACTACCGACTTGCTGTAACTAAAAATGCCAATAATGATGGTTTAGTTCAAATTGCCGAAGTTGGTTTAATTGGTCCTGACTATGCTTTTAAAGATCTAACTTCACTTACCGGTAGTGTATTTAGTGCCCGCTTTAGTATTGGTGATGCAGAAAGTGCAGATAAAGCATTTGATGGTGATATACAGACCAAATGGCTGGATCATAATGATTGGCAAGGAGCGCCAACAGAAGAAAATCAAGCATGGATTCAAGTTGATTTTAGTGATCCGCAAACGGTCAGCGGTCTTGCAATAACTAGCGCCAATGATGCACCTGAACGAGACCCTGAGAACTTTAGTTTATTAGGTTCAAATGATGGAGGCCAAACCTGGACTGTTGTTTCATCATGGTTAGGCGAAAGCTGGGATGAGCGTTTGCAACGTCGTTCATTTGAATTCAATAATGGTTTTGCTTTTTTAAGCTATCGTCTTAGCATTAGCAAAAATGCAAATAATGACGGATTACTACAAATTGCCGAAATCGAGTTACTCGGATTAGAAAAATAGTTTTAATTACTTACAGGTCAGAGGGCTATCCCTCTGGCCTTATTTTTAATGATTCTGAGTGGGACTTTAAATAAAGCTGCAACGATATTACTAAAATGAATAACTAGGATTTAGTCATGAATAGTAAAAGACAATTTTTAAGACAATCGATAACCGCTTTACTAGCCGTAGGAGCGAGTACACTGACGGCAAAAGTATTGGCTCAAAAACAGGTCGTTAATAAATCAATTAAAAGCTTAAATTCGCAACTTAAACCCATAGTGGTCTCAACGTGGCAACATGGTATAGCGGCTAATAAAGCCGCGTGGCAGGTACTTGCTGAGCATGGTAAAGCCATTGATGCTGTGGAAGCCGGTGTGCGAATTCCTGAAGCAGACCCAAATGTGATGACAGTAGGATATGGTGGTTACCCTGACAGAGAAGGCAACGTTACTCTCGATGCCTGCATTATGGATGAAAATCAAAACTGTGGCGCAGTTGCATTTTTACAACACATTAAGCATCCCATCTCGGTTGCCCGGTTAGTGATGGATAACACCCCGCATGTGATGTTAGTAGGTGAGGGGGCGCTGCAATTTGCTAAATCACAAGGGTTTATAGAAGAAAACTTATTAACTCCGCAAGCCAAAAAGGCCTGGCAAGATTGGCTGGTGGAATCAAAATATGCGCCCGTGATCAATATTGAAAACCACGACACAATCGGCATGTTAGCGCTTGATAGTAATGGCGATTTATCTGGGGCGTGTACCACTAGTGGCGCGGCCTTTAAAATGTCAGGCAGAGTAGGTGATTCGCCCATTATAGGAGCCGGTTTGTACGTTGATAATGAAGTCGGTGCTGCAACGGCAACGGGCATGGGCGAGTTGATGATAAAAACGGTAGGCTGCCATTTAGTAGTTGAAATGATGCGCCAAGGTATGACACCTACTCAAGCGTGTAAGGCCGCAGTTGAGCGAATTGCCCATAGGCTGGGTGATTATAAACAGTTTCAAGTCGGTTTTTTAGCCTTGAGTAAATCTGGTGAATATGGCTCTTATTGTATTCAACCTGGTTTTAATTATGCAGTTACCTCAAAGGCAGGAAGTAAATTACTTGATTCGGCGAGTATTCTTTAAGTGCCGAATTAAAGAGTTTAAATAATGCGTGGTATTTTTTTAAATATGTGCAGCAAACTATAGAACTTTATTTATCATAATGTCCTTTGATTGATACCTATAGCTAGACTAACAATCAACGACTGAGCTTTTTGTAACAGGCAATGATGTTGAACAGGAGTAATTTGAACATTAAATAAAGTAATAAAATGTGAAAAGGGCGCTCTAATAGCGCCCTTTTAGTTATTTCTTTTCTTTCTCTTCGTCAGGTAAAGTGACGTTGAGCTCTAATACCGCTAAGTCATCTTCGTTTTGATCGAATTGGACTTGAACCGCGTCATTACTGATGTTGACGTATTTACGGATAACATCAAGAATATCCTGTTTTAATTGTGGTAAGTAATCAGGTGTACCACGCTGTGAGCGCTCATGCGCAACAATGATCTGCAATCGCTCTTTTGCTAGTGACGCTGTATTTTTCTTTTCTGAGCGGAAGTAGTCAAGTAGTGACACGTTAACCTCCAAATATCCGTTTGAACAAACCTTTCTTTTCTACATCTAAGAAGCGAAATTCGACTGTTTCACCTAATAAGCGATTAATTGCATCGGCATAAGCTTGTCCAGCATCAGACTCTGTATCTAATATAACTGGCTGGCCTGAGTTTGATGCACTTAATACCGCTTGTGATTCAGGTATTACACCTAACAATTCGATAGAAAGAATATCTTGCACATCTTCAACTGACAGCATTTCACCTTTAGCTACTCGCTCTGGGTTATAGCGAGTCAGTAATAAATGTTCTTTTATGTTTTCAAGCCCTTCTTCAGCACGTTTAGATTTGCTATGCAAAATACCTAAAATACGGTCTGAATCGCGAACTGATGAAACTTCAGGGTTCGTTGTTACAATTGCTTCATCAGCAAAGTACATTGCCATCATAGCGCCGGCTTCAATTCCTGCTGGCGAATCACAGACGATATAATCAAAGTCTTTTTTCAGCTCGTTTAATACGCGTTCAACACCTTCGCGAGTTAAAGCATCTTTATCGCGAGTTTGTGAAGCAGGTAATAAAAATAATTTATCTACCCGTTTATCTTTGATAAGTGCTTGATTTAAATTTGCTTCACCGTTTATAACGTTAACAAAATCATAGACAACGCGACGTTCACAGCCCATGATCAAATCAAGGTTACGTAAACCGATATCAAAATCTATAATGACTGTTTTATAGCCCTTAAGTGCTAAACCTGTGCCAATTGCAGCACTTGATGTAGTTTTACCTACACCACCTTTACCTGACGTAACGACAATGACTTTTGCCATAAGATTTATCCTTTAACCAAAGCTGAAATTTCTAATGATTCATTTTTTTGTTGGATTTGTGCAGCGTTGCCCCAGAACTCACCTTGCAGAGAATCGCTGATCCAGTAGTTGCCATTGATAGAAACAAGTTCTGCTTCTAATTTTTGGCAAAAAATACGTGCTTCGTTGTAACCTTGTGCGCCTGCTATTGCACGACCACGTAATGTGCCATAAATATGTACATTGCCATCAGCAATCACTTCTGCACCATGGCTTACCGCACCAATGACGATTAAGTCACGGTCTTTAGCATACACTTGTTGACCAGAGCGCACTGTGCCATTGATGACTTGGGCAGGTAAGTAAACTGTTTTCTCAACAATTGAAGTATTACTCTGCTTTGTAACAGGTTCACTCTTAACGTCTTGTGAATAATTTAAAACTGAGAGCCCAGCGGCTTTGGCTTGCGTATGTTGCTCATCAGAGCCATTACAGACTCCAACAGCATTAAAGTTCATTCGTTCTAATAAAGACTTTAGATGAACAAAATCAACAAGATTATTTTTTATCTCAATTAAATTAACAACAATAGGAGCACCCTCAAAAAACGAGGGCTTGGGCAATTTTTATATACAGTTGCTCAGCTAACAGGTTTATATCAGTACTATAAAGATGTAAAACTGATAACGTAAAAAGATTCCCTTTTAGCTCAAAAGTTTGGTCCGACATACACGCTCAATTGAATAGTGTGATCAGAAATCAATTTTAGATAAACGCAGGCTGAATAAGGCCTGTGTTTATATGGATAAGGTGAAATTTCTAATCTAATTTTTCTAACTTATTATGACTCTCATGTTATAGTGTGCAGCACTGTTAAGCAAGATTTTATAGGGTCATAATGCTGACTGCGGTATATAAAAGTAAGAAAAAAGCGGATACCTTCCTTTTTGTAGAAAAAAGAGATGATTTTAGCAAGGTACCGGAACCTTTGATGGCTATGTTCGGTCAACCTCATTACGTAATGTTAATTAATTTAGCAAAACGAACGCATTTAGGCGGGGCTGATTTAAGTTTGGTTGAGAAATCATTAACTGATGTCGGGTTTTATCTCCAGTTACCGCCACCTGAAGCTAACTTACTAGCTGAGCATAGAAAACAAAATGGAGTTGATAGTGACTAAACATATAATAACTAAATTGGCTGCAATTTTATGTAGTGCTTGTATCAGTACATCGGCACTGGCCAAGACCCAAGCACAATTTGATGAATATGTTGCAGGTTTAAAACAAGAAGCAGCACAAAAAGGCTACGATAGTCAATTAATTGAAGATGCTTTCGCTACAGCACACTTTAAAGAAAAGGTAATTTCTGCTGATAAAAATCAGCCTGAAGTTAAAGAAACCTTAGAGACTTACTTACCAAAGCGTGTGCCACAATGGAAAATTGACCGCGCACGTAAACTATACGCTGAAAATAAAGATATTTTAGAACAAATTGCAGCCGAGTACGGCGTGCAAGCACGCTTTATTGTTGCGTTATGGGGCCTTGAAAGTAATTTTGGTAAAATCCAAGGCGGTCACAACGTTATTTCATCGGTAGTCACGCTGGCTTTTGATGGCCGTCGCGAAACTATGTATAAAAACCAATTATGGGCCGCGCTTGACATTCTAAAGGAAGGGCACATTACTTTAGATAAATTCAAAGGTTCATGGGCAGGTGCAATGGGGCAAACGCAATTTATGCCAACCTCATTTAATGCCTACGCCGTAGATTATGATAAAGATGGTCGAAAAGATATTTGGACCACCCAAGTTGATGCCTTTGCATCAATAGCTAACTATTTAAAGCAAGCTGGCTGGAATAGTGATCTTACTTGGGGTCGTCAAATTAAGTTACCACAGAGCTTCGAACCTAGCTATGTATTGCAACGTGGCACTAAAACACGTACTCAATGGTTAGAGTTTTGGGCTGATTCAGAGCGTTCACTAGCTGATTGGCAAGCTTTAGGTGTACGTAAAATGGATGGTACTGATTTACCAGCCGTAGATGTAACGGCGGCATTGGTTATGCCTGATGATATGAATGGCCGTATGTATTTAGCTTATGATAATTACAAAGCGTTAATGCATTGGAATCGCTCATATTACTTTGCCACCAGTGTTGGTTACTTGTCTGATCGCATTGGTTACCCAGCGATTTAATAAGTAATTAGGTGCTAGGCTCTAGGTAATTAGGTACTAGGGCGTTTACAGAAAGCGCGAGTTTATCTCGCGCTTTGCTTTGTAAAAAATGTATAAACTTGCAAGGGTCGGTAGGCTTTAAGTTGTATGTCCGGAGTTAAACTTGACTGCGTAGGTTGGGTAGAGTGCAGCGAAACCCAACGAAAAATCCTCTGTAAACCTGAACTAAAAAACTGCATTAATTAATAAGCGTTATATTTATTCTGTGTTGTGTTTAAAAGCTTGTTATAACTACTTTTTCACCAGTTTCAAATTATAAAAATTATCTCTGATAAACTTATAAAGCCTTAAATTTGGCCCATGTTCTATTAAATCTTTAATAGGTAAAGTCCATTCATCAAAACCTTTCATTTTAATAACCAATATGTGCATCTCAGCTTCCTCTGCATTACTACCTGCGACAGCACGCTTATGGCCAATTTCATAACGCATGGATTCTAGTCGGTCTTTATAAATAACATCAGTACCGAACACACCATCTCGAATATGTAGTTTCCCTTTGCTAATCCATGCTGCCGGCTTTGTTCCATTCTTAAACCAAAAGGTGAATGAAGCTAAGTAGCAAAGAGTAATAATTGATAATGAATACACCCATTCCAACCCAAGCTCTGCAAGTAAAAGTACCACGAAAATCATTGGTGATAGAGAGGCTAAAAATATCTGAAAATAATCTCGATTTCGAGGTAATATCATAATTAAATTTAACACCATTCCTTAGATAGTCTAGCGGCTCAACCTTCCTATTCGGGTAATTGGCAACACACTAATTATTTTAAATCGTGATAATTCCAGCAATAACTACTTTTGTAAACAGTTAATTAAACTAACGGGCATTATGGCTCGTAAGTTCCGTAAAACGACGTAACAATGTTATTGGACAAATCACATCCAGATTATTTAAAAAGCTAAACTTTAGCTTTACAGATATTTACTGGTTGTTTTGATGTCTGAAGACAAGATTTGACCCCTTTGTTGTTGACCCCTTTGTTGTTAAGGGCTACTTACCGGATTTTCCTAGCATACCCCTTTTTGACTACTCTACCTATATAGCTATTTAAGCCTTGCCCAGCTCTTGCTAGCCTATGCATTTCGTTGATGCTGGCTGCACCTGCACTTTGATTCGTGTATAGATAGACTGATCCATCTCCGAACTGAACGGTGATTTCGCCTGCTCCAATTTCGTATGCAACCACATTCGAGTTACCACCCAAGTTTTTATAACGTTCCATCATCACTTCCTCTTTAGTTGATACCACTTCGATTTGGAGCTAAAGCCCCCTTAACATTTTTATAGTGCGCGAAGGGCGGCTCTTTCGGCTCCGACCACACTCACATGTATACTTTACACAGTTTTAACAAATTGCCTAAGATATTACTATCACAAAGTTTTCTAATATCTTCAAGTAGAGCTAAATTGAACAATATACGCGCGTCGCTCATATCCTTGAATATGTGAGCAAACAACGTTTTACTACTTAATTAGCTATTATCAATAGCCGGGTATTGCTCACAGCCGAACTTAGTTAGAGCACTATGAGTTCAACCGAGCTTTGCTCTGAATATCAAATTCGACACTAACCAAAATAAATACACATACTGATGCGAATTATTGTGCTGATTTGAGTCATAAAGTTTTCTTTTCAACCTTTGTTGAAAAAATGTCTTAAAACTGAACTAGCTGACGTAGTCATTCCAGCACAGAAAAAGCGACTAATAATATCTTTTTCACCGTTTCAGGGGCCACACCTCGAGCTAGCTGTGTCGATGCATTGCTTAGCTGCGCGTCAATATAAGTAGCAACAAATTCCGATGACATGTCCACAGAAAACTCTCCCTTAGTCTTTGAACGCTCTACCCATTTCTTGAAAAAAACTAATCCCTGCTTTTCAAGAAAATCTATTTGCGCTTGTGTTTCTTTTCCCAAATGTACTCGTGATTCGCGCATTTTTATAAAAAGACAGCCATTTGGAGATTCATCATGACAATTAACTGAAGTGGCAAACGATATAAGGTTATCAAGGGCCTCTTTAAATGGAACGTCACTATTTAGCATCTGCTGCACAGGCTCTAACACTTGCTCCTGATACCTAATCAGGACAGCTTTCATCAAGCCATCTTCATTAGAAAATTCACGGTAAAGACCAGGTTTAGATACACCCGATCTTCTGCAAATTTCATTAAGGGATAAATTACCTATATTGTCTTTCCAGTAAGAATCCATTGCCACATCTAAAACATGATCGCGATCTAAGGTCTTTGGACGCCCTCTAACGGGCTTAACTGTATTTGAAATCATTTTGTACCACTCGGTATTTTAATTTGACAGGCTGTTCTTTACGGTTTATTGTACCGGCTGGTATTTAATTAGGCAAAGCAAATAGGAAAGAATAATGAACGAAACACAAAAAAGCATCGTTATCACAGGTAGCAGCAGTGGATTTGGTCAAAAGTCAGTAAAAGATTTTGCTGATAAAGGCTATCTAGTGTTCGCTACTATGCGCGGCCCTGAAGGCAAAAACGCTGCAGTTAAAGCCGAATTAGAAGCGTATAGCGATTCTATTCAGGTTGTTGATATGGATGTTACTAACGACGATTCTGTCAAAACCGCCATTGCGAGTGTGCTAGATAAAGCGGGAAAAATTGATGTGTTACTAAACAATGCTGGCGTAATGTATCTTGGCATTACAGAAGCATTTAGCATTGATCAAGCTCGCGAGCAGATGGAAACCAACTACTATGGCGCTATGCGAACCATTCTGGCAGTTTTGCCTGCGATGCGTGAAGCTAAGTCTGGCCTGATCATCAATACCTCATCAATGGTTGGCCAAATTTCAGCGCCGTATTTCTCTACTTACGCAGCGACAAAACATGCTTTAGAAGGCTACCTCCAAGGTTTACGCTACGAAGTAGCACCATTCGGCATCGATGTCGCCATCGTACAACCAGGGCCATTCCCTACAGGTCTAAGTGCATCAGGACAACAACCATCACGCACAGACATACTGGACAGCTACGGCGAATTGGCAAACATTCCTGCCGCTATGTTCGAGGAATTCGGTAAATTTATGCAGAGCGATCAAGCGCCTAATCCACAAATGGTGGTAGATGCCTATTTAGCGCTAGCAGACATGCCTAAAGGTAAACGCCCAACACGCACAGCAGTTGGTTTAGTTTGGGGTGTAGATGAAATAAACGCAGCTAAACAACCTATCCAAGATCGTGTTTTGACAGAAATGCAACTAGACAAGGTGCTAGGTGGTGTTGACGTATAATTTTAGTCATCAGGGGGCAAGTTGTTTTGCCCCTTTGCTTATCAAGTTACAATTAAATGTAAGATTAAATGAACTATTTATCTGCGAGCTTACAGGAACAACTTATCTTTTTATTCACCACTGAGAACACCGAGGCGCTTCGCGCTGCACAGAGTAAAAATTTTTGGACTTTTATTTACTTCTTGCTGAACTCTGTGGTTAAACTTTTAGAACCTAGAACCTAGAACCTAGAACCTAGAACCTAGAACCTAGAACCTAGAACCTAGAACCTAGAACCTAGAACCTAGAACCTAGAACCTAGAACCTAGAACCTAGAACCTAGAACCTAGCTCCATAAAGCTCGCTAACTTTACTCTCGTCCCTCGCTAACTCTTCATTTCTTCAATATCTTATCTTTAAAGTCGAGTACTTTACCAATACCTGAGCCTAGCTTCATTAAGCTTTGTAGCTGTTCAGGGCTTAAGCGCTGTAGTTCTGAAGACCACTTAGTGACGGTTTCGAGTAGATCATGAATTTCATGCATTTGTTGCTGGGCAAACTTTTCATCGTCGTTGGTTGCAGGCTCTAACAAATTATCTCTGAGTAAACTGAGAGTAGGGTCAATCTCACGCTTTTTACGTTCTTCGAATACGCGGTTTGCCATATCCCAAATAGTACCTGCAGGGGCGTAATATTCTTTTCTGTCACCTGGAATATGCTGCACTTTTATTAAACGCCAAGATTGCAGTTCTTTGATCCCCATGCTGACATTACCACGAGAAATGCTTAAGGCATCGGCGATTTCGTTCGCTGTCATTGGCTCTTTGGTGATGATCAATAATCCACACATTTGGCCAATGGTGCGATTAAAACCCCAACGACTACCCATTTCGCCACAGTGCATTACAAAGGCAAAGTTCTTATCTGATAATGTCATTGCTTCTCAAGTTTCAATAAATAATGAAATTAATGCTAGCACGCTGAATATGTTTAGCAAGATTTACTGCGCAATACGCTGAATTTTCCTTGGCTGAATCAAGCCTATGGGATTATGTGCTGGTACTAGGGCGTGTTGACCTTTGTGGATTAAAATTTGTTCACTCTAGGGGTGATTTAATGGCGGCGCGAGGTTTGTAACCTAGTGGGGCTAAGTAAAAATCGAGCAACAAAGAGTTAATCGCCCCTAGGAAGAACCCTAAGGGCAGCGCGTGTTTGGCATTGATGCTGCGTTATCGCCTATTTATGGGGAACAACCACACTACATAGGCTCTGCCTTGCCTAAATACCAAACACACTGCTGCAAAATTAATCACAAAAGGTCAACACGCCCAAATGTCGTTCAGAACAAGTTATATCACTAAAGTTTGATTTAGATTAATTTTTACTCATCTAGAGTCGCGTAAGGTGTACACTAAATTACGACAACTAATTTCTTAACAACAACTACTCAATAACAACTTCGCAACAACAAGGAACGAGCAATGAAAGCAGCCGTTAATAGTACTTACAAAGGCAAATTAGAAATTTCAGACTTACCCATTCCAACCGTTGGAGTCAATGATGTTTTAGTTAAAATAGCCGCATGTGGTGTGTGTCATACTGATTTACATGCCTGTCATGGTGATTGGCCAGTAAAGCCTAAAATGCCGTTAGTTCCAGGGCATGAAGGTGTTGGAGTGATCGAACAGCTGGGTAGCAATATTACTCATTTAGAAATTGGTGATCGTGTTGGCATTCCTTGGCTATACAGTGCATGTGGTCATTGTGAATTTTGTTTAGAAGGTAAAGAGACCTTATGTCTTTCACAGCATAATACGGGTTACTCAGTTGATGGTAGTTACGCAGAATATTGCTTAGCCGATGGGAACTATGTTGTAAAGATCCCTGAAGGCTTAGGTTTTTCAGAAGCTGCGCCATTATTTTGTGCCGGTGTTACAACCTATAAAGCGCTAAAAGTGTCAGGTGCTAAGCCAGGACAATGGGTCGCTATTGTTGGTGTAGGTGGGCTTGGGCATCTTGCGGTGCAATATGCAAAGGCAATGGGCTTTAATGTAATTGCAGTGGATACTGGTGTTGAAAAACTGGCTTTAGCAAAAGAGTTAGGTGCAGATATCACACTGGACTTTAAAGAATGTGTACCATCAGAAGCTATATTTGAACAGGTAGGGGGCGCACATGCTGTGGTATGTACCGCTGTATCCAAGCCAGGGTTTGAGCAAGCTTATAAGAGTGTTCGCCGTGGTGGAAAATGCGTGTTAGTTGGTCTGCCTCCAGAGGATATGCCGTTGCCTATTTTTGATACTGTACTCAATGGCGTTTCTGTTGTTGGCTCAATTGTTGGCACACGTAGAGATTTACAAGAATGTTTAGAGTTTGCTGCACAGGGCAAAGTTAAAGCAATTATTGAAGAAAAACGTCTTGAAGATATCAATGACATATTTGACGATATGCTCAAAGGTGAAATTAATGGCCGTATAGTAGTCACTATGTAAACGTAAAAAAGCGCACAAGCATTTTGTGCGCTTTTACAGCTTATAACTTAAAGCTTATAGCTCAAAGTTAGCTTCGCATTGCGTTCTTCGCCTGGCATACCACCTAAAAACATTGCTTTTGAGTAATAAACTTTATTAAACAAATTATTTAAATTTAGCTGTAAGCCCCATTTATCAGTGTTATAACTTAACGCAGCATCATAAATAGTATAGCTTGGTACATAACCATCAGGAATGCCGAATGATGACGAATTAGTACTGCGATCATCAACATACTTTACGCCCGCACTTAATTTTAGTGGCTGGGCTAGTTCAAACCACTGAGCACTGTATGTTAACCATGTGCTTGCTGTTACATAAGGCACACCTTTTTGACGCGCAGCAAATGTGCTCACATTAGGGTTTTTCTGTTCACGCGCATCTTGATAAACACCATTGATATTGACCTTCCATTGATCATTTAAATAGGCATTTAGATCAAGCTCGACACCACGGGTTTTTTCTTCACCATTAAAGTAATTTTTTGGGACCGATGGATCTGGCTTTGTATCATCATAGGCAGGGTTTGCATATTCTAAGTTAGTACGTGCAGTGTCAAATACCACGAATGAGGCGAGTACCTGATCATCAAAGGCTTTTACTCTTATACCTAAATCAGTACTAAGAGACTGTGCATCATCACGGTCAGCTTCATTGCCTGAAACAGAGCCTAAAACGCTATACGCAGTGCGACCCTTCGAATGGTTTATAAATATAGACAGGTCATCAGTCGGTTTGTATGTCGCGCCTAAATTATAGGTTAAACCATTATCCGAGGTACTTGCTTCTGGCGTCGCAGCAGCGGCACTGGCCCGGTAACGTGCATCAACACCTAAATGTTCATATTTTTGAGTAATTTCGTTGTATGCAACACCAATACGGGTTGTGAAGCTGTCATTGATATAAGCAACATGTTGCAGTCCTAAGCCCCATGCTTGCACTTTTTTACTATAGTTACTGGTTTTAAGCGGATCATAGTCGCTAAATTGCCCGTCTGACCAAACCGGTGTACGAATATCTAGAATATAGGGTAAAGAGCCTTGATAGGTTATATCGCCATTTTTATCTTTGAGAATATAGTCTTTATCCCAAATAGAATACTGCGTGAAGCGTATATCGCGGTCTTCATAATTAGCATTGACTAAAAATTCGTTTTCTATATCACCTAAACTAAAGTCATAGCGTAAATCTGCAAAGTATTGCCATGACTTTTCATCGGCCTCTACTTGGCGATATTCTTGACGGCGTGCAGCAAATGGATAAAGTACATCATCAACTACCAATGGCGCACGAGGATCAGCATTGATCACGCCATTTCTTTGCCAATAGACATAATTATAGGCGCCTGTTTGACGTGCAAAACTTGACTCATAATTACGGTATTGTAACTGTTGATTTAAAAATAAATTGTCAGTTATGTAGTAATTATGAGTGAGTTTAAAACGCAGTTCTTCACCTTTATTATCTTTTGCCATGGGTGAGATAATACCGCGATGACCAAATTTATACGGTGTTAAACCATCAGACGCTGCAAGTGAATTCGCTAATTGTTGGCGCTGTGCATCAGATAATTGCAGCCCAGCAGTGGTTGGATCATTGACTAAATCATCCGCAGTTACTTGGCCGGCGGTTTTGCCATTTACCGACTGCGCATTATAAATACGGATAGGGTGGCCAATTGAATCAACTGCAATGGCATCTTTAATATAAGCGGCTGAGATCATAATATTTTGGCGGTCATTGAACACATATTTTAATGCGCCGTAGATTTCATCGCGGTCATCTTTTAAATCACGGTAGCCATCACTGTGTGCTGTTTTTGCATTAACTCTGTATGCTAGATTTTCGGTAATTGCGTTGGTGCTATCAATTGATAATGAATAGGTATTCCATTGACCAATTTCCGCTTGTATGTTGTGCTGCTCTGTAAACTGTGGCTTTTTTTCAATCAAGTTAATAACACCACCTGCGCTGCCCATGCCATATAAACCAGTGGCGGGACCTTTTAATACTTCTACGGCCTCCACATTGGTTAGTGATCGAGTTGGATTGAATGTGTTTCCTAGGCCCGCACCGCCATACATACCATCATAAGTATAATTTGCACCAAGGCCACGGATCACTAAATTGTCGCCAATTCCGTAGTTATTACCTGCTTGGGTTACACCACTGATATTACGCGCTAAGTCTTGTAAGTTATCAACGCCTTGCGAGTTTATAAGTTCCTGATCGACGATAACGATAGGCGCAGGTGTTTCCATTAACGACATATCAGATTTTGTTGCTAAACCCGAGTTTAATACAACATGATTTTGTTTTTGATAAACTGTGATGTGCTCAAGATCGGATTGTTCGGCCGCAGTTGCATTATATGCTGTTAAACAGGCTAGGGTAATTAGAGAGAATTTATGCGTTGTCATAGTCATTACCATTAAAAAATTTTCGTAATGATAATGTGTGGCATTTGTATTTCAAGTTTTAATTACCTAAAAAAGGCAATTATTTAAACCTACCCCAAGCTGCTTACCTTTTGCTTTCAAAATATTAATATATTAACAACGTATTTAGTTAGCTGTTAGTTTAACCCTTGCTTAATGATGGAG
The DNA here is from genome assembly GCF_037162485.1 of Pseudoalteromonas sp. B160. Taxonomy (NCBI): domain Bacteria; kingdom Pseudomonadati; phylum Pseudomonadota; class Gammaproteobacteria; order Alteromonadales; family Pseudoalteromonadaceae; genus Pseudoalteromonas; species Pseudoalteromonas sp. B160. The sequence goes on from NZ_JARLUX010000002.1 coordinate 698,987, forward strand.
TTAGCTTAACGCTAACTCCACACATTTATTTATAAGCAACACCTGCTTTCATCACAAATGCTACATTTTCTAGCAAGGTTATGTCTTGCAGTGGATTGCCTTTGACTGCGATGATATCTGCGGCAAAGCCCGTTTTGAGTTGCCCTAACTGAGTGTCAACTTTCAACAATTTAGCACTGTTGATTGTTGCAGCTTGTATTGTTTGCAGAGGGGTCATACCAAACTCAACCATTCGCGAGAATTGTTTTGCATTATCACCATGTGGGTAAATTGCGGCATCGGTACCAAATACCATGTTGACACCCGCTTTTACGGCACGGCTAAAGCTGTCGCGTTGCTTTTTAGATACTTGACGTTCTTTTGCTAAGTTTTCTTCTGCTACACCATTTTGCTCACCAAACGTGAGGGTATATTCAGTGTTATAAATATCCATTGAAAACCAAGTGCCGTGTTTTTTAGCCAGTTTAATTGCTTCATCGTCAACAAAACTGACATGTTCAACACTGTCTACACCGGCTTTAATGGCTGCGGTAATACCACTGGTACCATGTGCATGTGCAGCAACCGTTAAACCGCGCATATGTGCTTCATCAACAATGGCAGTCATTTCTTCTAATGAATACTGTTGAATACCTACTTTTGTGCCCTTGGAAAATACTCCGCCAGTGGCGCAAAACTTAATAACATTGGCACCGTACTTGATGTTTTCGCGTACTTTTGCACGAACAGCCCATGGGCCATCAGCCACACCTTCGGCAGTGTATTTCATTTCAGGAGGTAGACGGTTGTTGTCACAGTGACCACCCGTTACACCCAAAGAGGGACCAGCAGCCCAGATGCGTGGGCCAATAATATCGCCTGCATTAATGCCGTCACGTACTGCAATGACACTGTAACCTTCGGCGCCCACGTTACGTAAGGTTGTAAAACCCGCTTTTAAGGTTTTTTCTGCAAAATAGGCCGCTTTAATCGCTTTACGTGGCACTGACTGACCGATACGTTCACTACGAGGGACTGTTGGATCGCTGGTTAAGTGTACGTGCATATCCATCAGGCCAGGCAGAATGGTTAACTCGGGCAACTTAATATGGTCATCACCTTGTTGTAGGGTTGGCATGGTGCCACTACTGATTTTAGTAATAATACCGTCATCGATTTGAATAAGCGGCGCATTAATAAGCTTGCCATTATTTACGTCTAGCATTGCTTTAGCACTAACGTATGTTGTTGCTTGCGCGCTAAAAGCGCTGACACACAGTAAGCCCAAAGGGACAGAAAGTGATAATTTATTCATTTATTTTCTAATTTTTGATTATTTAATATAGCAATGTAGCAAGCAGTTTTTAGGCTGTAAACAAAACGCGATAAGTATCGTATTTTCTTTATTTAGCGATTTGAAAGCTGCATACTTGCGCTAACTACTTATACTCAGGGATCATTATGAAAAAATTTAAGTTAACCTTGCTTGTCGCTGGTGTACTCAGCGCTTTGTCTGCGTGTTCAAATACGGCTAATAATAATTTAAATAAGCCACAAGCAGCATTAACAAGTGAAACTGCCAGCGCAACAACACAACAATTAAATAGCTTGGTTGAGCAGTACTTTGTGGATTCGTTGCAATTTAGCCCTCTTGGCGCCACTTATATTGGTTATAATCAATACAATAACCAATTTACAGCACCGAGTACTGCGCAAAACCTAGCTCAGCAGCTTGCTTTTTATAAAGATTATCAGCAACGTTTAGCGGCGATTGACCAGCAGCAGTTAACCGGTCAAGCCTTGTTAAGTTATGAAATACTGGCACGGGATTTAGCATTAACAATCGAAGGTTTTCAATTCCCGAGTTACTTATTACCAATTAACCAAATGTCTGGCGCTCACAATACGTTTGCAGGCTTTGGATCGGCGCAAAGTGCGCAGCCATTTGCAAATTACCAAGATTATGAAAATTTCGTCGCGCGTGCTGAAGGTTTTGTAACTTGGTTAAGCAGTGTGCAAGATGCTATGCAGCAAGGGGTAAATGAAGGCATTGTTTTACCAAAGCCATTAGCTGAAAAGTTATTACCGCAATTTCAAGCTCATATAGTTACCAGTGCAGAACAATCTTTATTTTATAGTCCGATAAAGCAGCTTCCAGAGCAATTCACAGCAGCGCAAAAGCAACAACTCACTGACCAATATAGTGCACTTATTATGGATAAGTTGGTCCCAGCTTATACAAAAATGAGCGAGTTTTTAGCAACCACTTATATACCAAATAGCCGTGCAACAGTAGGTTATAGCGATTTACCAAATGGTAAAGCATGGTATGAATACCAAATAAAGAAAAACACCACCTTGAGTTTATCTGCAGATGAAATTCATGAAATTGGTTTAAAAGAAGTATCGCGTATCCTTAATGAAATGAAAAAAGTAAAGGAAACCGTTGGTTTTAAAGGCAGTTTAAGTGAGTTTTTTACTCATTTACGAGATTCTGATGAGTTTTATTTTGATACACCTGAGCAATTAATTGCGGCCTATGAAGCCGTAAAGTTAAAAATTGATGCGCGTGTACCTAAATTATTTAACATTGTCCCCAAAGCTGATTACGTTGTAAAAGCGGTTGAAGATTTTCGTGCTGAGTCTGCGGCAGGAGCATCTTATCAATCACCAGCACCGGATGGCTCTCGTCCGGGAATTTTTTATATTAATACCTTTAATTTAAAAGCGCAGCCTAAGTTTCTACTCGAAACATTGTCAATCCATGAAGCAGCCCCAGGACACCATTTTCAAATCGCCTTACAGCAAGAAGTTCAGTCATTACCTGAGTTTCGAAAATTTGGTGGTTACACAGTGTTCGCCGAAGGTTGGGCATTATATGCTGAAAGTCTAGGTAAAGAATTGGGTTTATTTACCGACCCATATATGTGGTATGGCCGTTTATCTGATGAGCAATTACGCGCTATGCGATTAGTGCTCGATACAGGTTTTCATGCTAAAGGCTGGACTCGTCAACAAGGTATTGATTACATGCTGGCTAATTCCTCAATGGCTTTAAGTGATGTAACCGCAGAAGTTGAGCGCTATATAGCTTGGCCAGGACAAGCATTGTCGTATAAATTAGGGCAATTTAAAATTCAAGAACTGCGAGATTATTGTAAACAAGCATTAGGTGATAAATTTGATATTAAAGAGTTTCATACGCAAATTTTAATTGATGGTGCTTTGCCGATGCCAATACTAGAAGCGAAAATTAAACGTTGGGTTGATACGCAGCGCTAACTTTTAAACTTGAAATAGCGCAAAGCTGAATGTAGCTTTGCGCGCGGTGCTCAATTAAGCTAAAATGCGCGCTATTAGGGGCACCGAGTTATACCATGTTTGAAAACCAATTTTGGCTTGAGAAATCACTTGAGCAAATGTCACAAAATGAGTGGGAAGCCATTTGCGATGGCTGTGGAAAATGCTGTTTAAATACCTTTATAGACAGCGAAGATGAAGATGAGTTTACCGCCACAGATCAACTTCGCGATGGTGAAGAACTCATTTTTACTAATATTGTTTGCCAATACTTAGATAATAATACGTGTGGTTGTAGTGAGTATGAAAATCGACAAACATTAGTCCCGTCATGTGTAAAATTAACTAAAGAAAACCTCGACAGCATTTTCTTCATGCCGCAAAGTTGTAGTTACCGCCGTTTACACGAAGGCCGTGGTTTAGCGTCTTGGCATCCACTAAATAACGGTGGCAGCAAAGAACTAATGCATACATTGGGTATTTCTGTAAAAGACAAAACAGTAAAAGATTGTGATGTAGCTCTAGATGACTTTGATCTGTATGAAGCTGATTGGCCAACGAGGGATTGCGATTAATGACTGCGAAGATTGGTTTGATCAATCCTAAAAGTCCCTCTAACGTTGGCGCAGTGTTAAGAGCTGCGGGTTGCTATGGGGCTGAACAAGTATTTTTTACTGGCACGCGTTATTTAAATGCTAAAAAGTTTCATACCGACACAAAAAATGTTGTTGAACGCATTCCACTGACTTGCGTTGAGGATTTAGCAACAGCAAAGCCCGCAGGTGCGACCGTGGTGGTGATTGAACTAATAGAAGGTGCAACTCCTTTGCCTGAGTTTGTTCATCCTGAAAACGCATTTTATATTTTTGGCCCTGAAGATGGCTCAATTAGCAAAGATGTACTGAACTGGTGCGATGAAGTGGTGTATATCCCAACAATTGGTTGTATGAATTTAGCAGCTACCTGTAATGTGGTTCTTTACGATCGACAAGCTAAACTCGGTGGAGTAGAAAGTTCTGATCAAACGATTATTCAAAGCCGCGACACCAATAATAAAATGATATGGCAGAAATAGTACAAACTGAATTGAACAATTGAAAAAAGGGGCAATTAATGCCCCTTTTTTCGTTTAATTCAAAAAAGTTATTACTTTTTAGTAATTTTGATCTCTGAATTAATAACAATCCCTTCATCTTTTATATCTGTTGCAAAATACACAGACATTGTTTGATTTTTTAATTGTTCAAGTTCTTCCGGGATCACTTGCCCTGTCATTTTAAATACTTCGATGACAGGAGTCATTAATGAGCTGAGGTCAACTGCGGAAGTTAAAAATCCATTTTTTTCAAGCGCTTGTTCTGATAATGTATTTGCAATAGCTGCTGATTTTTCACCAGTGAATAAAACAATATGCTTTCCTTTTTTAGCTAACCTTATATCAAGGCCAGCAGGTAAAGGATAAGGAATTGCAGCATTGACACTAATTGCATCGCCGTTTTCTGGTATTTCAAGCTCCGCTAATGCGGGTAAAAATCCTTTAGCAGTAAAAAGTAAATTATCAGGATCTGTCGCAGAAAGTGTGATTAGCGCGTCTAAAGCTTTTAGTTGTGGCAGTTGATTTGCATCGGCTTCTAAAGCAAGATCTTGAATACTTACACTGACACCTTGAATACCATTAGCCATAGCGGTCATCATTGATAGTGCAGCTAAATTTGAGTCTTGAGTTTGTTGCTGTAAAGCAACAAGAGGTGCACACTCAAATTCAGCTTTTTTAAATGTACTTGAGAGTATATTTAAAAGCGGTGGAATTTTTGAAATATCCGCACCATAAGCAAAGCTTAGCATTTGCCCGTCAAGTTTAGTTGTATGCTCAGGAACAAAACCTCGCACAGATTTTAATGTTTTAATAATATCTGTAGCAGTGCTTTGGAAAATAGCATCAGCTTTAAAATGAGCATCAGAGTTTGTTACTTGTATGTACGTGCTACCGGTTACTGATGCAGGCCAATAACTAACAAGATTGGTAATGTCATTTTGGCACTGTGGTGTTCTAGCTACCTCTAAAGCATTTGGATCACCCAATTCTTTTAATAGTTCATCAAGCATTTCACCTAGGCGTGATGGTGTTCTAGCGGTAATAGCATTAGCAATCTCAACATGGTCTATATACGCAATAGAGTGGCCATCAAATGAATAATTAGTAATATAGTTTTCAAGTTTAGCGGTTTGCGTTAATGATTTTGTTGGTTTATCAATTGCTAAAGCAAGACGTAAATCTTTAATTGTATTAAGTTTTGTATCAAACGTGATGGTAGCCCAGTTATCTTTAACAGACACAATTAAGTTTAATGTAATGTCATTTTCAAGTACTAAAGGGTACGTGTTGTAGTCAACACCTTCGATGGTTTGTGTTGTGAAGTTAATTCCCGCTTTATCAGCTGAGCTATTAATTGTATTAAATAAAGCTGTTTCATCTTCAAGTTGATAGCGTAATACTGGCATTAGACCAATTGTATAGGCTAGAGCTTTATAATCATCGGCGAATCCCCAGGCTGCTTTTAGTGTTTCATAAGATGACAATGATGTTTGATATTGATCTAATAGAGACGCTAAAAACTGTGCATTGTTATCGTTACTTGCCGCTAAGTTTTCGATCAATGGCGTAAAATCGTCAGCACCTTTCATTTGATCTGGAATCAAATTGAAATATTTACTATAGGGAAATGGTTTTAGCTGACCATAAAATAAAGCAGTATCAGCAGGGACGTAATCAAGTTGAGCAAGTTCTAATGAGGCTGTTGAACTGTCAGTTTGTGTATAGATTATTGCACCCGCCGCTACAGCAACTGCGCAACCAGCAAGTAGTTTGGTGTTCATTTGGAAATTCCTTTTTTGTATCAGTACCAAGCGGTACGTTCTGTAGTATTTATGTTTTGTAAAACGATATCATAAAAGTGCGTAGTCTAGCGAGGAAAAGCACTATTAGTGTTGGTTGTAATGAGGGCACGGTATTATATAAAATTATTAATTTTTACTGCGATAAATCGGCAATAGTTGGTTAAGATGCAGATGCGCTAGCAATGGCAGCGAAATAGCAACACTTCGCATAAATATATGTTGGCATTTTGCCCTTGGTAATCATCTACAATAGCAAAGCCACTGTTAATCTCACCTAAATAGGCCATTGCATAGTTAAATATAAAATGTGTACAAGAGGCTAAGTAGCGAGTCTATTTATCAAAAAATCAAAAATGGCGCCATCGTCTTTATGGAAGTGCTAAAAGCCTCCTGATCTTGTTTGTCAACACAATTTAGGTGATAAAAATTTAAACTGGTTTTGATATGTCCTTGAAAAAAAATCACTGCTTTGGAAATTAGCCAGCATCTATGTCCATTTCTAGTTAATTAAATTCGTTAAATAGCGATACCATTGAATAAAAAGTATGGAACGGTCCAAATATTAGTTTGTGATCTTTTTATTGGAGTGTGTAGAATCAAACACAACTTGTTAATGGAGTGAAAATCACGTGAGTGAAATAAATACAAATAAAACGTTTGTCACTGAGCAGTCGCAGCAAAATAATAATTACCTGTTACCTTTGACTGCAATGACAACTCTATTTTTTTATGGGGTTTTATCACAGTACTAAATGATGTACTGATCCCGCGTTTAAAAGGGGTGTTTGATCTTAGTTATACTGGAAGCGATGTTAGTGCAGTTCTGCTTCTTTGGCGCTTACTTTATTGTTTCTTTACCTGCGGGAATATTGGTTAAGAAATTTGGTTATAAAAATGGTGTGCTTAGCGGTCTTATCGTGGCTTCTATCGGCTGTATGTTATTTTACCCTGCTGTAGTCGTACATGAGTATTGGCTATTTTTAACCGCATTATTTGTTCTAGCTGGTGGTATTACCGTATTGCAAGTATCAGCTAACCCTTACGTTGTGGCGCTTGGGCCTGAAAAAACAGCTTCGTCTCGGTTAAATTTAGCGCAAGCGCTTAATTCATTGGGAACTACTATTGGGCCCTATGTTGGTGGTATATTGTTCTTTGGTGCCGCAGGCACATTGACGGCATCTGCGGCGACTGCTGAATCGGTAAAAGTCCCTTATTTAATGCTTGCTGCAGCACTGCTTACTATTGCGGTCGTATTTGCATTTTTAAAACTGCCTGAAATCAAATCACATAAAGAAGAACTTGATTGCAAAGCAAAAGATCATTCTTTAACGCAAGCCCCGCATTTAGTTATGGGGGTGTTAGGTATCTTTTGTTATGTTGGTGGAGAAGTGGCAATAGGCAGCTTTTTAGTTAACTTTTTTGGTGAAGCTCACATTGCAGGACTTGAAGAGCATGCCGCCGCGTCATTAATTGCCTATTATTGGGGCGGGGCGATGGTAGGACGCTTTATTGGCTCTGCTGCATTACAAAAAATTGCACCATCAAAAGCAATTGCTTTTAATGCATTTGCGGTAATTGCGTTACTTCTAATTACAATCTTCACCGAAGGTGACGTTGCTTTGTATGCTGTACTGTCGATTGGTTTATTTAATTCAATTTTGTTTCCAACAATTTTCTCAGTCGCCATTCAAGGGCTAGGTTCATTAACTAGTAAAGGATCAGGTTGGCTTTGTTTAGCGATTGTTGGTGGTGCATTAATACCCTTAATTCAAGGTATTGTTGCTGATGCAATGAATATTCAAGTTAGTTTTATCATCCCAGCACTTTGCTATTGTTTTATCGCTTGGTACGGATTAAATGTTGTAAAACTTGCGAGCAAGTGGCAACAAAAAATAAACTAAGCTAATCGTAAACCTCTTCAGATAAATGCATTTGCAGCACTGTTAATGCATTTATCTACTTATTATTCTCAATTAATTAGCCGCACTCTAAAGTGAAAACTTCTCAGTTATGTTCATTACAAAATAACGACTTATATGCACTGAATACGTATTCAATCGCTATTGCTTATAATATTAATTGGAAGCTTCCAATTTTGAGTTTGTTATTTTTCTGTGTAATTACGAAATTGGCTAACTTTAACTGACAATGAATTACGTTATTAATTTGTTGTATTAATAAGTGCTACACTTAATTTTTTACCATGCTTTATTATTGTTTTTGACTGGGATATAGCAAGTTTTGCCGATAAGATAAGACAAATAGCGTTATTTTTGTTAAAAAGTAGTTAGCTAACAACGATAAAAGATAAATAGGTGTGTCATGCAAAGCTCGCTAAAATTTACCACCAAGGTAACTATCGCAGCATCTGTAGTATTAGTGTTGGTGCTGGGGTTATTTACCATCAATAACTTTATTTCAATGCGCTCACAAACGCAGCAGCAACTGTCTCTAATATTACAAGAAAGCTCTCAATCGGTTTCACAAAATATTGCTAACTGGCTCAATAATAAATTAGCTATTGTTCAGTCTGTTGCGAAAACGCATCAGCAAAATGACACTAAGGAATTAACTCTTAGTCAACTCAATAGCGCAGAAATGGCAGGTAAGTTTAAAAACACCTATATAGGCAAACCTGATGGTACTTTTGTACTCAATGATCAAACAGTTGTATTACCTGCTGATTATGATGCCACAATCCGTCCTTGGTATAAGCTGGTAGAAAATAAAACCACCACAGCGTTTACGACTCCTTATATCGACGTAACCACCAATGAGCTAACTATTTCAGCGGTTGCGCCCATTTTAAATAATGGCCGTTTTAGTGGTGTCGCAGGTGCCGATATTGATATGCAAACCATTACTCAAATAGTCAATGAAATTGATTTTTTAGGTTTTGGTTATGGTTTTCTATTAGACAGTGACGGTCGCATTCTGAGCCATCCAGATATCAAACTAAACGATCAGAGTATGGCGAAGCTGTTTGGTAAAAAGCTTGCTTTAAAAGCTGAATTTGTCGAGCAGGAAATTGCTGGTATTGATCATCTTGTATCATTTACACATATCAAAGGTATTGAAAATGTAGATTGGTATTTAGGTGTGGTGATCAACAAAGATATTGCTTATTCATCTGTTGCTTCATTTAGAAATATGGCTGCAATATATATGTGTTTGGGTGTTATCGCGACGATATTAATGATGCAATTTTCACTGCGTTATTTGATGCGGCCTATGCAGCGTTTAAACGATGCAATTAAAGATATTGCCCAAGGTGAGGGGGATTTAACTCGTCGTTTAGAGATTGAAAACGATGACGAATTTGGTGAACTTTCAGGTTACTTTAATGCCTTTATAGATAAAATTCATACCTCAATTGAGCAAGTAAAAACGACCACGGTTGAACTTGAACGTTCAGTGGAAAGCTTAGTTGAGCAAACAGAGTCGACGCTAACGATGTACAGTGACCAAACTAAACGCACAGACAGTGTTGCAACAGCGATTAATCAGCTGTCATCAAGTGCGATTGAAATATCAGGCAGTGCAAGCCATGCATCAACCCTTGCTACCGATGCGAATTCACAGTCAGTGCAAAGTCAAAGCACGTTAAATGATAATATCAATGCCATTGGTGTGTTATCGCAAAATATGGAACAAGCACAACAAATTATAAGTAGTGTTGCTGAACACTCTGCAAGTATTGGTCAAGTACTCGAAGTTATTAAAGGAGTCAGCGAGCAAACTAATCTACTTGCGCTTAATGCTGCAATTGAAGCCGCTCGTGCCGGTGAGGCTGGTCGTGGATTTGCAGTTGTTGCAGATGAGGTGCGCCAGTTAGCTCACCGTACTCAGCAATCAACTCAAGAAATAGAAAATACTGTTAGCCAATTACAGCAAGGCTCGGACACTGCTGTTTCAGTTATGAAGGCTAGTTTAGTTGAAAGCGAAAATACTGTAAAACAAGCGCAAGCAGCCGGTGAGCAAATGGCAGGAGTAACCAAAGCTATAAAAGCAATTGATGATGTAAATCATAGTGTTGCAAATGCAACCACTGAACAAAATCAGGTAATACAATCTTTAGATAATGATATTCATACAATTAGTGAGTTATCTCAACAAGGCCAGCTAAACTTAAATAATACCTTAGCTGAGTGTACTCGTTTAAAACTGCAATTTGATGAACTTGAAAAAATGGTGCTACGTTTTAAAGTCTAAATGCAATCAGCGATAACTAAAAAGATATAATAAATGACGCCTGAATCACCTGAAAGCCAACCTAGTTGGCTTAACTTAGTTAATATAGACAGTGTTTACAGCGCTGAAAAACAGCGTCGTGCGTTTACATTTTTTACTATGATATTCATTGCGGTTGTATTGATCACAACTTTAGTCACAGTTAACTACTCGGTTTATGCAAAACTTCTGACTATTATGTTAGTGCTATCCGACTTAACCTTTTTTATATGCGCAGTGTATTTTTTGCGTACTGGGCGTTTAACTGGGGTCGCAATACTCGTACTGAGTGTTATTTGTGTATTATGTTTAGCATTGGTGTACACCTGGGGCAAGGAAAATACAGCGCTTTATTGGCTGATGTTTTACCCAGTTGTCTCGTTTTCTACACTCGGCCTAAGAGTTGGATTTTTAGCCGTGTCATCGCTATTAGCACTTACCTGTTTGTTTCTTTATGGTCCTGACATAGGGCAAGTGATGTATGGTAATGCTGAAAAAGTTCGTTTTACCGCCTCATTTATTTTGGTGTTTTTATTCGCTTTTATAGGCGAGTATTTCCGTAATAAAAGCCACTTAGAAATTGCACGCATTACTTTGTTACAAAAGCAAGACGCCTATACTGATCAGTTAACAGGCCTTGCCAATCGGCGCTTTATTAGCAGCCATTTTTTGCCGTTTGCAAAATTGAACTCTGAGCAGTATTTACCTTTTACAGTGTTGTTAATCGATCTGGATTTGTTTAAAAATATTAATGATAATTTTGGGCATGATTTTGGCGATCAAGCATTAATCGAATTTAGTAGGATGCTTGAAACACAGTTACGCTCATCAGATATTAAAGTTCGCTACGGTGGTGAAGAGTTTATGGTGATATTACCAAAAACAGTAATTACTGACGCCTATACCGTAGCCGATAAATTTAGAGAATACGTAGCTGCACAAGTAATAGTGTTTAATGAGCATCAATCTACCTCTGTCACTTGTAGCATAGGGGCTGCACAAGTTGGTCATATCGAAACGTTTAACCAAACAGTTAAACTAGCTGATGAATACTTGTACCAAGCAAAACGCCTAGGGCGAAATAACGTTGTTTCCAGTGAACAGCAACAGGCCAATAATGAACAATAGTCAGCTTATATATGTGTACGACCCAATGTGCAGTTGGTGTTGGGGTTTTCAAAAGTGCTGGCAAAAAATCCAAGACGCCTTAGCGAATGAAGTTGATATTATTTATAAAGTAGGTGGCCTTGCTGTTGATTCCGATCAGCCAATGACAGTAAGTATGCAACAGTTTTTACAACAAACTTGGCAGCGTATTGGCCAGCAAACTGGTGCTAAATTTAACTTTGATTTTTGGCAAAACTGTCAACCACGCCGCAGCACTTATCCTGCGTGTCGGGCGGTTATTGCAGCACGTTATTTCAATAAAGAGCGGGTTATGCTTGGCGCTATCCAGCAGGGGTATTATTTATCGGCACACAATCCTTCGGATCTTAATACACTCGTTAGCTGTGCACAGCAAATAGGTATTGCTGCTGATGAGTTTTTAGCTATATTGCAAAGTGAACAACTTGAACAGGCGTTTCAACAAGAGTTAGCGTATGTTCAGCAGTTACCCGTGCAGGGTTTTCCATCTTTAGTTCTTTGTCATAAACAGCAGTACTTTGCTATCGCCGTAAACTATACCAACGCAAATGCTATGATCAGCACCATTCATTGCATACTTGCTGATTAATTTATTTAATCTCACTTCACTCATCATTCAAGCGTATACGCTTGTTAAATATTAAAAACTATTGCTTTATCTAAGGTAAAAAGCTGTATTTATGGCAGTTGTCATAAAAAGGACTTTTTAGCGCAACACCTCTGTCATTTTTCACCTATAGAATCTCGTTCATTGATATTAAGCAACTAGCAAATCCGCTAATTTAACGAGTAAAGGTGTATGCGATGAAAGGCGTTAAACCATTGATATTAGCTAGTATTGTAGCCATGAGTGCAACAGTGCAAGCAAGTGATTTAAATAAGGTTATCGATAAAAGCAGTGAAATTAACCAGTCAGCTGCGCAATCACAAACAAAAATAGACAAGATTGCAGACTCTATGCAGGGTCGTTTACAACAGTTTAAAACCCTTAATAAAGAAATTGATGGTTTGACAGTTTATAACGCACAACTAAGCAAACAGCTTAGTAACCAAGTGAGTGAAATGGAAGCCATTAACTTATCTATGGATCAAGTGTCTATTATTGAACGTCAAATTACTCCATTAATGCTACGCATGATCACAGGGCTTGAGCAATTTGTTGCTCTTGATGTGCCGTTTCTAACCGATGAACGTGAAAAGCGTTTAGCGTCATTAAAAGACATGATGAACCGTGCTGACATTAATTCAAGTGAAAAATTCCGCCGTGTTTTAGAAGCGTACCAAGTTGAAGTTGATTACGGCCGTACCATCGAAGCCTATACCGCGTTATTAGATGTTGATGGTCAAGAGCGTGAAGTCGATTTCTTACGCATTGGTCGTTTAGAACTTATTTACCTTACTCGCGATGGTAAAAAAGCAGGCTCATGGGATACAACAAGCAAACAGTTTGTTGCCCTGGATGACTCAACAATCAGCCAAATTAGTAAAGGTTTACGTATTGCACGTAAGCAACTTGCCCCAGATATGTTAACACTGCCAGTACACGCTGCGGATTAAGAGGTTAAAATGAAACTTTTTACAAAAATGACCAAAATTGCTTTATTTGGTGCCACACTTGGTTTTGCGGGCAACAGCGTTGCTGCTGAAGCTATGGATTTAGACTCGTTATTAAAAACACTTGAGCAAGGTAAAACACAGCAATCAGCACAAAATAAACAACGCGAGCAAGAATTTGCTGCACGTCAAAATGAACAAGTGCAAATGCTTAAAAACACTCAAGCAAAACGTAATCAAATGCTGGTTGAGTCTGAGCGTCTTGAAACACAGTTCGAAGAAAATGAAGTAAAACTTGCTAACCTAACCGATACATTATCTAAGCGTATGGGTTCATTGAAAGAACTTTTTGGTGTGCTGCAACAAGTGGCTGGCGATTCAAGTAATAAATTTGCAACGTCAGTAGTGTCTGCACAGCTACCTGGTCGTGGTGCTTTTATGGATGAATTGGCTCAAAAAATGGGCTCGACTTCTAAACTTGCATCAATCGAAGACATTGAAAAAGTATGGTTTGAACTGCAACGCGAAATGACTGAGCAAGGTAAAGTGTCACGTTTTACAACAGATGTAATTGTAGAAGGCGGCAACAAAGCTAAGCAAGAAGTTATGCGAGTGGGGGCTTTTAACTTAATTTCAGAAGGTAAGTATCTTGATTATAACACCAGCACTAATACGTTAAGCGAGCTTACCCGTCAGCCTGTTGGCCGTTACACCTCAACGGCGAATGATTTACAACAAGCTAAATCAGGCACTGTACAATTTGCGCTTGACCCAACCGGTGGCTCTATCCTTGGTTTATTGGTACAAGCACCTGATACTTCAGAGCAAGTACATCAAGGTGGTGCAGTAGGTTACGTTATTTTAGGCGTTGGCTTACTTGCTTTAATTATCGCTATTGAACGATTTGTTTCATTGATGCTAATGGGCAGCAAAATCCGTCGTCAACTTAAAGACTCAGTGCCACGTGATGACAATCCACTTGGTCGTGTAATGAAAGTCAAAGATCAATACCCTGATGTAGCATACGACACCTTAGAGCTTAAATTAAGTGAAGCGATTTTACGTGAAATGCCAAAAATCACCCGCAACTTAACGCTCATTAAGATTATCTCGGTCGTTGCTCCATTGTTAGGTCTTCTTGGTACGGTAACCGGTATGATCAATACCTTCCAAGCAATCACCTTGTTTGGTACAGGTGACCCTAAATTAATGGCTGGTGGTATTTCACAAGCGCTTGTTACTACGGTACTTGGCTTAGTTGTGGCAATCCCAACAGTATTTTTATACACCTTATTGAATACCCGCTCTAAGAACTTGCTGCTTATTTTGCAAGAACAAAGCGCAGGTATTATCGCTGAGCGTAGCGAAAAGGGAGCATAACCCATGGTGCTATTGATTGACTCAATCAATGCTATCCGTGATTTTCTCGACACTGGTGGCCAAGTTCTGTTGGTCATCGGAGTGTTAATCTTCGCGATGTGGTTATTGATACTCGAGCGATTTATTTATTTTTTTAATGGTTTTCGTAGTTACAAACATGCCATTAAAAGTAGTTGGACAGGGCGCGATGAGCGTAATAGCTGGAACGCTGAGCAAATCCGCCAAGCAACTATTTCACGCGCTGGGATGAAGTTAAACAACAACTTAGCGCTGATCAATGTGATGGTTGCCTTGTGTCCGCTGCTGGGGTTACTCGGTACGGTAACAGGTATGATAGAAGTGTTTGATGTGATGGCGATTACCGGAACGGGCAGTGCGCGTTCAATGGCATCAGGTGTATCGAAAGCGACTATCCCGACAATGGCAGGCATGGTTGGTGCGTTATCTGGTGTATTTGCTTCTACGTACTTACAACGCAAAGCAAAGCGCGAAGTAGCCCTACTTGAAGACAGCATGGTTTTAGACCATTAAACAACAATTTTTAGTATGTGGCGAAAGCCACATACAATCAGGAGAATAAAATGAGAGCCCCATTAGGAAGCCTTTTTCAAGAAGATGAAGCTGAAGAAATAAACATGACCCCGATGCTTGATGTTGTGTTCATCATGCTTATTTTCTTCATTGTAACCGCCTCTTTTGTTAAAGAGTCAGGTATCGATGTAAATCGCCCAGAAGCGGCAACAGCCGTTAAGAAAGAGCGTGCAAATATTCTAGTTGCGATTTCAGATCAAGGTGAAATTTGGATCAATAAACGTCAAATCGATGTGCGTGCTGTGCAAGCAAACATTGAGCGTTTAAAAGCAGAAAATCCACAAGGTAGTGTGGTTATTCAGGCTGACAAAAAAGCCACTACAGATACCCTTATTAAAGTGATGGATGCAGCACGCGCCGCAGGTGTATTTGATGTGTCTATCGCGGCACAAGAAGCCTAAGGAAGCCATAATGCGTTATTTAGTAGCATTATTAGTTGCCGGTGTTGTGACCTTTATGTTGTTTTTGGGCATGCAAGCGCTTATCACCGGTGGTGAAGGGGCGATGACTGAGCCTGCAAAAGGCAATGTACTTGATTTTGTAAGGCTTAAAAAAGAAGAAACGGTACAAAAGAAAGAACGTAAACCACAAAAGCCGCCAACGCCGAAAGAGCCTCCGCCGCCAATGGATTCACCGCAAATGCAAAATAGTGATCCAAATGCAGCAGCGTCTAACTTTGACTTTGGTGCCAGTGTTGATGCTGACGTGAGTCTTAGTGGCGGGTTAGCACTTGATTCAAGCGACGGTGAATATCTACCGATTGTAAAAGTGGCACCTGTTTACCCGCGTCGAGCATTGTCACGGGGCATTGAAGGCTATGTGATTGTTGAGTTTACAGTGACTAAGCAAGGTACTGTTCGTGATGCAAAGGTAGTAAAAGCTGAGCCTGAATCATTGTTTGATCAAGCAGCCATGGATGCCGCACTTAAATTTAAATACAAACCTCGCGTAGTAGACGGTGAAGCTGTTGAAGTTGCGGGTGTACAGAATAAAATTTCTTTCCAAATAAATGGTTAGCACTGAATAAATGGATAGAGAAACGAGGCGATTATGAAATTATTAAAAACAGCATTATTTTGCTCGTTAGCACTAAGTGCTAGTGTTGCTTTACCAAGCGTAGTAAGTTTGTTGCCAGGTGTTAATTTAGCAACGGCCTATGCAGAGGAAGTAAAAACAAAGCGCGTGCCGGCACTGCGTGAAAAAGTATATAGCCAATTGGCTCGTGCGCAAAAGTTAGCTGATGATGGTGATGCAAAAGCGGGCCTTGCTGCGCTTGATAATATTAATGAACGTTCATCCAGTATGAACTCGTATGAAAAAGCCATGATGTATAATTTTTATGGTTTTATTTATTACAACGAGAATGATTTACCGAAAGCGATCGCGTCGTTTGAAAAAGTCGTTGCTGAAGAAGAGATCCCTGAGTCTTTACGATTAAGTACCAGCTTTAGTTTAGCGCAGCTTGCAATGGCGAATAGCGATTACAACAAAGTGTTAGACTTTTTAGCGCAATGGGATGCAATCAACACTAAGCCTAAAACGGATGCTTACTATGTGCTTAAGTCGCAAGCTTACTATCAGCTAAAAGATTACCAAAATGGTATTGATAACATTAACTTGGCTATCGCGCAAAGTGATAGTGAAGGCAAACAGCCAAAAGAGAACTGGTTAGTGTTACTGCGTGCTATGTATTATTCACTTAATCAAACTGAGAATGTAGTTGCTGTACTTGAACGTATGGTCAAACTTTACAATAAGCCTGAGTATTGGGTTCAGCTCGGTGGTATGTATGGCGAAACAGGTAAAGAAAAACAGCAGTTAGCAATACTCGAAGCCGCTTACCAGCAAGGTTTTTTGACTTCTAAATCAGACTTGCGTCAACTAGCACAAGTTTATTTATACAATGGTTTAGCTTTTAAAGCTGCCGATGTGATGAGTAAAGCTGTTGCATCTGGTATTGCGGAAAAGTCAGCTAAAAATTACGCATTTATTGCAGAAGCCATGATACAAGCAAAAGAAGATGAAAAATCTGTTAGTTATTTTGCAAAAGCAGCTGATCTTTCAAGCCATGGAAAGTACGAGCAACGTTTAGCCGAAGTGTATGTGAATCTTGAAAAGTATGAAGATGCAGCTGATGCAGCGCGTAAAGCGCTTGATAAAGGTTCACTAGATTTTGAATCAAATGCTTATGTTGCTTTAGGTATGGCGCAATATAGTTTACAAAACTTTGACGCGTCTATTTTAGCATTCGAACAAGCCGAGAAGCATAAAAAATCGCAGCGATTAGCTGAACAATGGATTAAATACGTGAAACGTGAAAAATTGCATGCTGAAACATTACGCACTGCTTTGTTATAAGTAAATATGCGTTAAGAAACGCTATTTTAACTTCAACGATTTTATTAAAAAACTCGTTTTATAATCGCAACACCAAAACCGCCTCAGGGCGGTTTTTTTCGTTCTAAATATTCCTAACAAATTGTTATTTAAATAAATTAGATTGTCACTTTATGTTTATTAAAGTGTAACTGTATTGTCATACAGCTCCCGTAAGGTAGTGTTCGTTGAAAAACTCAAGTGACCTTAAAGCATGTCTTGCGTGCTTTAACGTGACTTGGGTTTTTACTTAATGCGCTAATAAAATAATTAAATATCTTAATGGAGTGAACAATGAAATTATCTGGTTTATTTAAGGTCAGCCTAGTGGCTACTGCAATTACACTCGCTGGCTGTGGCGGTGGTGATATTAATATTAATGTTAAAGAAAATGTAACATCACCAACACCTACTAATCCAACAACGCCACCAGTGAATACTGATCTTCCAGGTGAATATAGTCAAAGTCTTTCTACTGAAATTTCAGCTGCCTTAGGTCGTGAAGTAAAGGTTCAAGTGCTTTCAGGTGAAATTACTAAAGATACGACATTAACCACGGATGCTTTTTGGGCACTTGATGGTGCAGTGTTTGTTGGTAAAGATAAAGCAGATAGCGCAACGCTTACAATTGAACCTGGAGCCGTTATTTTTGGTAATAATGGTTCAGACTACTTAGTTGTAAGTCGTGATTCTAAAATTGAAGCGACAGGTACCAAAAATGATCCAATCATCTTCACATCAAAACAAGATGTAATTGGCGAAACTACAGCCGCTGGCCAATGGGGGGAATGGTTTTACTTGGAAATGGTATATCTAATAAATGCCCAGCTGAAGGTGATTGTGCTCTACAAGTTGAAGGTGTTGAAGCGGGTGCGGTATTTGGTGGTACTGACAATACTGATAGCTCTGGTACATTAAAATATGTTGTTGTTAAAAATGCCGGTTACGAGCTCTCAACGGGTAATGAGCTAAATGGTATTACTTTTGGTGCCGTAGGTTCAGGTACTACCGTTGATTACTTACAAGTACATAATAACTCTGATGATGGTGTTGAGTTTTTCGGCGGTGCAGTTAACTTAAAACATGTTGTTTTGACGAGCATCGACGATGACAGTATCGATTGGGATAACGGTTTCCAAGGCAAGATGCAGTTTGTTTATGTTGAGCAAGATAAAAACTCAACGGATGCTAACCGCGGTATTGAAGCCGATAACGACGGAAAAACGCCTTCAAAAGATCCTAAATCATTACCTATCATTTCTAACTTAACCATTATTGGTAATAACTTTAAAGGTGAAGATGAAGCTGAAGGCATCTACTTACGTGAAGGTACCGGATTGCATTTGTATAATACTGTGATCACCGGTTCTGATGAAATGGGTGAATGTTTAGAAATAGAAGGGATCGCGGTAGATAAGGACGGTAATGCATTATTTTCAGACAGCGAAACTGTTAATAATGCGAATGATGGCACTATTTTAATGCAAAATACCTTCATGTCTTGTACTAATGGCGAAAACTTCAAAAATCCTAAGGGTGCAGATGGTTCTACGTTACTAGAACTTGAAACTTGGTTTACTAATCAAACAGGCAACGTTATTAACGACAAACCTATGCTTGGTGTTAATGGCCAACCAATAGCAGGTTCACCTTTATTAGGTGCCGGCCAAGATGTTGCTAATACTGTTGATGCATTCTTTGATACCGTTGATTTTATTGGTGCTTTGAATGATTCTGATGATTGGCGTCAAGGTTGGGCATTTGGTTATGGTGGTGGTGAAGTGACTGCACCTGCTGCAGTTGCAGGTTGTCCTGCAGGTACGACTTCGATTTCACCAGCGGATAACGTAACGACAACATGTGAAATATCAGGCCGTATAACTTCTGACTTAACATTAACAGCAGGTAACTTATACGCTGTAGATGGCGCCGTTTTTGTTGGTAACGATAATGCTGACTCTGCAACTCTAACTGTTGAGCCTGGCGTTACTGTTTATGGTCGTAACGGTAAAGATTATATTGTCATTAGCCGTGGCTCTAAAATTGACGCCAACGGTACTAAAGATAAGCCGATTTCGTTTACCTCAAGACAAGATGTTGCTGGTCAAGCAACAGCTGCAGGTCAATGGGGCGGTTTAGTTCTATTAGGTAATGCACCATCTAATAAATGTCCAGAAACAGGCGAGTGTGCGCTACAAGTTGAAGGTGTTGAAGCGGGTGCAGTTTTTGGTGGTACTGATACAGCTGATAACTCTGGTACATTACGATATGTTCGCGTTATGAACGGTGGTTATCAATTATCTATTGGTAACGAAATCAACGGCATTACGTTTGGTGCTGTGGGTTCTGGTACTACTGTTGAGTATTTACAAGTGCATCAAAATGCTGATGACGGTGTTGAGTTCTTTGGTGGTAATGTTCAGGCTAAATACCTTGTGCTAACTAGTATTCAAGATGACAGCATCGATTGGGATAATGGTTTCCAAGGTAAGCTTCAGCACATCCTTGTTAAGCAAGCTGCAGATAACTCAGATGCTAACCGTGGTATAGAAGCCGATAATGACGGTAAAACACCATCTAAAATGCCTAAATCAAACCCAATGATTGCTAACTTAACCATTATTGGAAATACCTTTAAAGGTGAAGATGATGGTGAAGGTATGTACTTCCGTGAAGGAACGGGTGCGCAAATCTATAACACGATAGTAACAGGGCCAGTAGGCATGGGTGAGTGTTTAGAGGTTGAAGGTATTCCAGTAGATGAAAATGGTGCACCAATATTTACTGAAAGTGAAACTGTTAATAATGCAAAAGATGGCACCTTAATGATTAAGTCATCAGTTATCGCATGTTCTGAGAACTTTAAAGACCCAAGCGGTGTTGATTTCAGTGTAGAAAACTGGTGGACAGCAACGCTAGGTAACTTAGTAGCATCAGGTCAAACTGACGTAGTAAATGGTATCTATACTATTGATACAACAATTCCTACGGATGTAAGTGCAGTAGATGACTTCTTCGATAAGACATCACATATTGGTGCTGTATCGAGTGATAATGACTGGACAGCTGGCTGGACAGTAGGTCTGGAATAACACAGTAAGAATGGGTGCTAGCGCTTTACTAGCACCTTTTTAAACACTTTCTGTAACTTATTTCAGATAGAGGTAGACATGAAACAGTTTTCTAAAAAGTTTTGCTTATCCACACTTTCAGCAGCAATTTTATGTAGTTTAACCGTTTCAGCAGATGCTGCTGAAGCACAAGACGATGCTGTACTTGAAGAAGTTGTGGTTAGCGCAAGTCGCTTAAAAGGCACTGCAACAGCTGTGCTTGAAGAGCGAAAACAACAAGCATTTGTTGCTGATATTATGGGGGCTGAGCAAATTTCCCGTAGTGGTGATAGTGATGCAGCATCTGCGTTACGCCGTGTAACGGGTTTAACCTTAGTCGATGGTAAATTTATTTATGTACGCGGTTTAGGTGAGCGCTATTCCAGTACTCAGCTAAATGGTGCTGCTGTACCTAGTCCTGATCCGACTCGCTCAGTGATCCCGCTTGATTTATTTCCATCAGGAATTATTGAAAGTTTGTCTGTGCAAAAGTCTTATTCTCCTTCTATGCCAGCCTCTTTTGGTGGTGGTAATGTGGATATACGCTTAAAAAGCATTCCAGACCAATTTGTTTTTGATGTATCAGGTCAGCTTGGTTATAACACCAATAACTTTGATGATGGCATTGAGTACAATAGCGGCTCGAACGACTGGTATGGTGTTGATGATGGCACCCGTGAAATACCAGATTCAATCATGGATATTTATAACTCTGGGCAATCATTAGATGATCTCACACCAGAGCAAAGTCGTGCTTTAGCACTTGATTTAAACCGTGATTATGACCCGCAAGCAACAAGTGTAAACCCCAATACTAAGTTTACAGCAACACTGGGTAATAGTTTTGAGTCAGGTGATTGGCGTTACGGCTTTTTATCAGCGGTTAGCTATGATAACAAATACTTTGTTGGCGAAGAATACCAAGGCGAAGACTTCCGTTTAGGTGAGAACAGTGCTGCTATGGTGCGTGGTTACGACCAAATCACTGCCACTGAGCATAATGTAAAAATGTCTGGAATGGTTAACTTTGGTATTGAGTACAATAAAGCGCATCGTATCGATTTTAGTACCCTTATTCTGCGTGACACCGAAGATAAAATTCGTGATCGCCTAGGTATTGATGAAAATAATAACCAGTCAGATAACAAGCGTATACGCTCATATGATGTAAGTTATGAAGAAAGAGAGTTAATAGTTAACCAAATCAAAGGTATGCATACATTCGATTTTCTTAACTATGCAGGTTTTGATTGGAAATACTCAAACGGCCGCTCAAACCGTTATGCACCAGGAAATATGCAGACGCGGTTCATTGTAAATGATGCAAACGAAGATGGTAATTATGATTTAGTTAATGAAATCGCATTAACCAATGCCACAACGGCTGCTCGTTATACATTCCAAGATCTTAATGATGAAGTAGAAAACTACGGGTTTAATTTTACTTTTCCAATCATGTTAGATGGTGTGGATATAGAATTAAAATCAGGTGCTGATTATGTCTCTAAAGAACGCTCGGCTTCCAACCGTCGTTTTGACATAAACACTCGCGCATTTAAAGACCTTGATTTAAATGGCAATGAGTTGAATACGATTCTTTCTGATGATGCAATAGCTAACGCAGAACTAAATCTACCCATACTTAATGATACAACGTTTGCAGGTGATGATTACCGTTCAGCACAGAAAACAGATGCTTATTACTTTGAAGCTGATTTTTTCTTCAATAATAAATGGCGTGTGACAGGTGGCTTACGTTGGGAAGATTTCAGGCAAGTGTCAGTGCCACTTGACCCGTTTACTGGTGGCTTAGATCCTTCAATCGATTATGATGATTTAGGTAACTTAGCGTTTCAAGAAGATGATATTTACGGTGCGCTTGCATTTACTTATATTCAAGACGATCAAACACAATGGCGTTTAAGCTACGGTGAAACGGTTGTACGTCCTGATTTACGTGAGATATCTGAATCTACTTACATTGATCCGTTAACTGAATATCCTGTTGGCGGTACGCCTGGATTACGTACAACTCAAATCAAAAATTACGATTTTCGTTGGGAAAACTACTTTGATACCGGTGAAAACTTCTCTGTTGGTCTGTTTTATAAAGACATGATCGATCCAATTGAGTCGGTGCAATCTCCCTCTCAAGATGGACCGCCACTTGTACGTATTGCCAATGCTGAAGATGGCTATGTTGCCGGAGTTGAGTTTGATTATCTTAAAGATTTCGCTTTCTTAGGTGGTTTTTGGCAAGATGTATTTATGAGTGGTAATGTTACACTCAGTGATTCTGAGATAAGCTTAGACCGCCAAGTGATAGTCGATCAAACTGGAGTATCAGCGGCAATTACTAATACGAAGCGGCGTTTAACCGGTCACTCTAAATATGTTGTAAATATGCAGCTTGGTTACGATGCGCCATCAGGTGAGCATGCTGCAACGTTGGTTTATAACGTATTTGGTGAACGTATTATTATTCCTGGTATTGAAGGACAAGATGATTGGATGGAGCAACCTTTTCATTCAGTTGACTTAAATTATACTTATTACCCTGATTTTAACTCAAGCATTAAGTTTAAAGTGTTGAACATTTTAGGCCAAGAGCAAAAAATTGAAGCAGATGGGGTATTAACCCGCTCGAAAGAAAAAGGGACTGAATTTTCTGTAGAGTACAAATATCAGTTCTAATTTAAAATAGCCTAGGAAGGCGAATATAAAAACTTACAATAATTGCCCTACCTTTTGTAGGGCTTTTTTGTGTCGTTAAGATCTTAATTTCAGAATTATAAAAAAGGTATATGAAATAATTTTAAGTTAGCTGTTATTGACTAGTTTTGCAGGGTATAGGGTGCTAGATTGTTCGTTCTAAAAATTAAATCTCACGCAATGAATTTTAATTTTTAACGTATTAGGTATTTCTTATGACTCAAATAGTGGAACAAACAATGAAAAAAGTAGGATTGGTCGGATGGCGGGGCATGGTTGGCTCAGTGTTATTAGAGCGTATGCAACAAGAAAATGATTTTGCTCATATCGATACTACTTTTTTACTACCTCGCAAACCGGTCAGCTTGGCCCTGATTTAGCAGGTCCTGCAAAACCATTACTTAATGCAATGGATTTTGAATCGCTGGCAAACATGGATATTATTATTACCTGTCAAGGTGGCGATTATACCAAAGCTGTATATCCACAATTACGTGAAGCAGGTTGGGACGGCTATTGGATTGATGCGGCATCAGCACTGCGTATGAGCGATGACAGTATTATTGTACTTGATCCGGTCAATAAAGATGTGATTGAACAAGGCCTTGAGCAAGGCGTTAAAACTTATGTGGGTGGTAACTGCACAGTGTCACTCATGTTATTAGCATTGGGTGGTTTATTTGAGCAAGACTTGATTGAGTGGGTAAGCCCAATGACTTATCAAGCTGCATCGGGTGCCGGTGCTCGCAATATGAAAGAGCTCATTGCGCAAATGGGCTCTATTCATGCAAGTGTGGCTGACAAGCTAGCTGATCCACAAGCCGCTATTTTAGAAATTGATAAACTAGTCACACAGCAAATAGCCTCAAGCGATTTACCGCAAGAGCAATTTGGTGTGCCGTTAGCAGGCAGTCTTATCCCATGGATTGATGTGCCAATGCCATCGGGTCAATCTAAAGAAGAATGGAAAGCGCAAGTTGAAGCGAACAAAATTTTAGGTTCATCTAAACAGCCTGTGCCTATTGACGGTTTATGTGTGCGCATTGGTGCAATGCGCTGTCATAGCCAAGCTATGACCATTAAACTACGTGAAGATATTAGCGTCGAGAAAATAGAACAGATTTTAGCCTCACACAATGAGTGGGTTAAAGTTATCCCTAATGAGCGTGATATCACTGCTACGGATTTAACCCCAGTTAAAGTAACTGGTACATTAAGTATTCCTGTAGGGCGTATTCGTAAGTTAGCAATGGGACCTAAATATATTAGTGCTTTTACTGTTGGCGATCAGTTATTATGGGGTGCTGCAGAGCCACTGCGTCGTATGCTACGCATTATTGTTGATAATAAACATTAGTTTATTAGCTGCCATTTATTACAGTTAATATGGAGGGCTGGCAATGTGCCAGCCCTTTTACTTTTAAACACACTTAGTTGCGCGTGAATAGCCAGCAAATATAGTACGATGTTAATTAACGATTAATGCGTTCAAGTGAGTCTGCTAATTGGTCAATTCGGGTCCGTGTTGCATCTACTAAATCACTGATCTGATCAGCTGATCCTGACGAACGACTTGCCAGCTCTCTAACTTCTGATGCGACTACGGCAAAACCTCGGCCAGCATCACCAGCACGAGCAGCTTCAATAGCGGCATTCAAAGCTAGTAGGTTTGTTTGTCCTGCAATACCAGAAATACTGCCAACAATGTCACCGATTTGATTACCCACTTTTAAGAGTTCTTGCATTGCCTGATGTGTTTCTTTTAGTGCAATTTGACGATCAGTAATATCTACACCAAACACTACGTAACGTGTTACTTGATCAGAAAAATCCTTCAATTCACAAACCTGTGCATCGAACGAACGTTGAACTTGTTGTTTATCTGTAAATTCAACGACCAAACTTAGTTGCTCGTCTTGATTGATAGTTGTGCTCTGCTGCTTTTGAAGTTGTTGCCATATGGTATTCGCTGCTACTTTTGCTGCCTCGTTACTGCCCACTTTTTCAAGGAACAGTTTATTCATATTCACGAGCTCACCTGTAGGCTGAAATTCAACAACCATTAACGACCCATTAATGAGGGCTAATCGATCAAGAGAGTCTTTGGCTGATTGTTTAGTTACAGTAATGTCAGCTTGCACAGAGACATAACGATGTACTTTTCCTTGTTCGTTAAATACAGGATTAATTGACATAGCAATCCAATATGGTTTGCCTTGTTTATTATAATTTAATATCTCTTCATAAAAGGGCTGCTTTTGGCTAAGCTTATTGCGAATATTTGCAATGGTTTGGGGATCGGTGTCATTGCCCTGCAAGAATTTACCAGGTATTTTCCCTTTCACTTCATCGAGTTGGTAACCTGTCATTGTTTGAAAACCATTATTTACATAAAGAATTTCACCTTGTTCATTGGTGATAACAACGGCGTTACTGGTCTCATTAGCCACTAGCGATAACATTTCAACTTCTTCGCGTTTCGATACTTCATCGGTGACATCTTTTACAAACGCAGTATATAAAATCTCATCGCCGACAACGACTTTAGCTAAAGTAATTAAGCCCCAGCGAATAGTCTTTTCGCGAGTATGAATTGGTAATTCTATTGGCTTACCAATTAGCCGATTAACCCCGGTATCACGGTTACGATTGACGTAACTGTCGTGTTTGCTGCGGTGCTCTGGTGCTACCAACATTTTAATATTTTGACCGATCATTTCCTCACGGCTATAGCCCCATATTTTCTCAGCCGCGGGATTAGCAAAAATGATCAAGTTTTGACTGTCGATAGTTATTACACCATCGTGAGCTTGCTCTAGAACTTGTTCAGTCATTGAGCGCTCATCACGCTCTTTACTGCAATCGCGGGCAAACGCTGTGTAGTAAAGCTTTTTGCCCATTTTTACTTGAGATAAAGTTATATTGATCCAGGTTGTTGAACCATCTTTACGCTCTATTTGCAGTTCAACGGCAGAGCCAACAATCCGATCTTCGTTAGTTGCACGGTGGCGATTTACATAACTATCATGGTTTTTTTGATGAACTTTTGGTACTAGCATACGAACATTTTTACCAAGTACTTCTTCAGCTTTATATCCCCAGAGTGTCTCGGCAGCATGGTTGATGTATACAACGTCATTATTATCATTAATGGTTATAACTGCGATTACAGTTTGGTCCATTGAACGTTTAGACAAATCATTATTTTTGAAAAACATGAAAAACCTTTTCATTTTAGTGTATTAACACACCAGTTTGCAGATGCTATTAGGCGTATTCAGGCTGTTTATTAGCAGTGTGTATTCGCTTTCTAAGAGCGATGAAATATTAGATAAGAGAAAGAGAAGTTAAGTAGCAGGGTTAGCCATATAACGAGCTTAATTCATTTGAAAATAAAATTAGTTATAAAATACATTACTCAGATAGTAGATACATCCTAAACAAGCTTTACAAACATTAGTCTGAGTTATTTAGCGTAACTCCTACCCGTCGAACGTTCTGAATGAACTATTGGATCAGTCGCAGCTATAATTATTTTCAGCAATATGGTGACATCAAGAGGACAAGAGGATGAAATTCTAAACACTCATTGAATTATAGACCCTTGATTGATATATAGCTAACTTTCTCGAAAACGCAGTAATTAAACTCGCCATTAGCATTGTTTTTATTGTTGTCTTACCTCGCTTGAGTTTTGTTACGGTTTAATTAGCTTGATAGTTTCTTGCTTAATACTCAACAGCTTACTATATTTATGAGAGTATTTATTTGGCCTTCTGTTATGAATATATCAAAAAAGTTAAAACTATCTTTTGCCTCAGCTATCGCTTTACCTCTTTTTATTATTGCGGCGCTAGTGATCACGCAAACAAGAGACCAAGCGCTTGATAACTTTGCGCAAATGAGCGAAAGAGAAGCACGGCAAATAGATAATGGTATTGCTATGTTTTTTTCTGAAATAGAAAAAAATGTTGATTATCTAGCTTCACATCAAATGGTCTTAGCTGCTAAACAAGATGTCAAAGCTCATGTTGACACAAATAATCCAGTGATGCTGAAACATCTCCAAGGCAGCAGTGTTGAGCGTGCCGCATTTCAACAGTTTGATCACTTCGGCCAAACTCACCCTGGGCTTGCTTATATTTATATGGGTAATGAACAAGGTGGTTATATTCAGTGGCCAGCGGGAGAAGTTAATGCTAATTATGACCCACGATCTCGACCTTGGTATTTAACAGGTAAATCTGCAAGTGGTAAAACGGTTCGCACTAGTGCTTATTATTGGGCAGCTGACGATATGGTTATTGTCTCTACTGTAAAAGCAATAAAAGATAATGGACAAATTATCGGTGTACAGGGAATGGATGTTTCTTTGCAAGGACTGACAGAAATTATTGCTAATATTAAGCTGGGTGAAACCGGTTACTTAATGTTGATTGAAGATACGGGAAATGTACTTGTTGATGTTAAAAATGAAGATTTTCGTTTTAAACGTTTGGCAGATATTGCGGATGGTAAATACAAACAGTTAGCTGCAAATACTCAAGGTCAGTTTGAAATTGTCATCAATAACAAAGATTTTATTGCCAATATATATACTTCAGCTAAGTTGGGCTGGAAATTTATTGGTTTAGTTGAAAAGTCAGAGGTGATGAGCGCTGCAAACACCATGACATTGACAATTATAATTATTAGTACGGTGCTAATTATTGTATTCATTTTAATCGCAAGTTACATTTCAAAAGTAATTTCTTCGCCTATAGTTGAAGTCAGTGATGGTCTGACTGAAATTGCACAAGGTGGTGGTGATCTTACTCGACGACTCACAATTAAGACAAAAGATGAAACGGCTAAGCTGGCCAATAGTTTTAACCTATTCTTAAACTTGATTGCTGATTTAGTAAGACAGATCAACGAATGTGCACTAAATGTGAGCGGTACGTCAGAGCAAACGTCTACACAAGCATCGCAATTAACTTGTTCTACCTCACAACAACAGCAAGCACTGGAAATGGCGGCAACCGCAATTAATCAAATGGCTGCGACAGCCAACGAAGTAGCTTCAAGTTGTGCTAATGCGGCAGATCTGGCTATGCAAACGCAACAGGCATCAGAGATAGGTCAAACAGTGATCACAGAGACCGTTCAAAGCGTGGTTGTTTTGAGCGAAGTTATAAGTAAAGCAACGGATGATATATCGCAACTTGACACTGAAAGTGAAAATATCATGTCGATTTTAGGCGTTATAAGAGGTATTGCTGAGCAAACTAATTTGCTTGCTTTAAATGCTGCAATAGAAGCTGCTCGAGCGGGTGATCATGGTCGTGGTTTTGCTGTCGTTGCAGATGAAGTGCGTGCACTGTCGCAACGTACGTCTGAATCCACAGAAGAGATTGCTACGCAATTAGATAAACTACGTAGCATGTCTGGTCAAGTCACTACTGAAATGAAACGCAGTTTAGACAGCACTAATAAAACGGTTGAACTATCCCATGCTGCACAGCAACAATTTACGGAAATAACAGCGTCTATTGTTAATATTAGTGACTTAAATACGCAGATAGCAACCGCTGCAGAAGAGCAGCAGCATGTCGCTGAAGATATAAATCGCAATGTTATAGAAATTAAAAATGCGGCTGATGATGTTAGCGATATTGCCGCTAATACCAGTAATAATGGAGATAAATTAAAAGCCTTATCGCACGTTCTTACTGATTTAGTTGGTAAATTTAAAGTGTAATAATAACAGCGTCTAAAATAAAGAATAATCAACATATAGCCATTCTTTGACAATTGAACTCATTATTTTGCAATGCTAATGAGTGTTGTCTGCTTTATAATAGTGATTTTATTCTATGTGCTGCATTAATTTTCTGGTATTTTTTTGGGTTGAAATTCAAACCTTGTTGTTTTATGTGCTCGTTATAGTGGGAGGCAGATAATGGTTTTGAGAAATAAAAGCCTTGAAATTCTTTACACCCCATATTTGCCATAATTTCGACTTGTTGTTGTGTTTCAACTCCCTCAGATACGCATTTTATTCCAAGTTCATCACACATGACGTGAATTGCTTTTACTAAGCTCTTCTGCCTTGTTGAGCTTGTAACTTGGCTTATTAGCGAGCGATCAAGTTTTAGCTTATTTATAGGATATTCGGCTAAGCGCGCAATATTTGAATAGCCTACGCCAAAGTCATCTACGGAAATTGTGAATCCCCATGATTGTAGGTTTTGCATCAACGCCAATGAATATTCTTGGTTCGCTTCTAATGATGTTTCGGTCAGTTCTAATTCAATTTGACTTGGTTTGACATTAAAGTCCGCTAAGTATTTTACTAATTTTGACATGAAATCGCTTTGGCCAAAATCAAGCAATGATATATTTATTGCAACAGGCACTAGTGGGATTTCATCTTTGCTCCAAGTTGCAATTTGAGCACATACCTTTTGAATTATTAAATCTGTTAGCCGACTGATCATACGGTATTCCTCTGCGATCGGAATAAACACCGCGGGTGATACAACACCAAGAGTTTGACTGTTCCAGCGTGCCAATGCTTCAAGTCCAATGCACTTGCCGTCATGTGTTACTTTAGGTTGATAGTGTAACTCTAACTCGCCGTTATGAAGTGCTTCGTCCAATAACATTGATATTTCGTGTTTTTCTAAAAATTCTTGTGAGCGTTTTTCATCATAACCATTAATAGGGCGATGATTATCAGCAAGTTTTAATGCCTCAATTGCATTGTTTAATACATTAGCACTGCTTTTTCCTTGTCTTGGAAAGTTGGAAAAACCAAATAAAAATGACTGTTGGTATTTTTCGCCCCGGATTATATAAGGTTCATCAACCACATGTTTAATCTCGTTTAAGAGCTTATGTTCTATTTCGTTAGTAGTGCTTGTAGTTATTATAAATGCTAATTTATTATTACCTACATGAGCGCACAGAACGAGGGCTTCATTAGAGTCTTTTAAGCGCTTATAAGCAGATACTAAGTGTGCTTTTGCATCTGCTTTACTGTATTTGAGATTTAAATATTCATTATTCGCACTCTGGGTGACCACAATATAGAAATCGCCTTGGTACTTTGCTACAAATCTTTCACACTGAAGCTCAAACCATTCTCTATTGGGGAGGTGTGTTTGACCATCGCTGTAACGTAAACGTTTGTTTTCTTGCTCCATTGCTAATAAGTTTTGTTTTATTTGATGTTGTTCAGTGCAGTCATCAAAGCGCAGCACACAGTAATTAGAGTTAGTAACTTGCTGGCAATGTACAGTTTTATAGGTATTTTTATATTTAAATACTTGGTCCTTATGTTGGTTAGCTACAATTACTAGATTAGGTAATAATTTATCGAGTTTAACGGTGCTGTTTTTAACTGTTGCTTTGAAACCAAATAACGTTTTCGCTTGGCTGTTAAAATCGATAACGGTGTTATCACTATCGATAATTATTTTTGCAATACTTGATTCAGTAAAAAACGTTCTATAAAGCTCTTTTTTTGCTGCTAGATGACTATTTGATTCTGCCATGGTTTGATTTAAGCGTTTTGCAGCAACAATGGTTCGCGCAACTGCGAGCGGAATACAGATATTAAAGAATAAAAATAATAGCCCTGATATATACCAGTCTGAATTTGGTAGTTGTGTATTTATAGAAGTCAGAGATGAAATATCAACGTTGTTTATTATAAAGTAAAAAGGCACGATATTTAAAATTGCATAACCTAGCGCGGTCCTCACACCTAACAGCATCAATGCAATAATAGGGCATGCATACATATACATAGAGCCTACCTTTGCAAGGTTGATGTCTGTTAAAAATACATTCATTGAGATTGTTGCGGCAACAATACTTAATAGCAGGGCATGTGCACATAAAGTAAAGTATTTACGGCTAGCAATTAGTAAGGTGGCCATTGTCACAGAAAAGCTTGCAGCAAGCACAATAATATATATTAAGTTGAACTCAATTGCGGCGTTTAAAGTATGGCAAAATACTGAGAAACATAAAATTACACCAGCGGTTAAAATAATGCGTAGTGCACTGATACGCCAGTTAGGTACTAGAACGTTTGAATTAACGTGATCTGATAGTAAAAAGTAGCGACTTAAGTAATGCATTATAGTTGGTGTAGATTTATCATTTTTTTATTAGACCATTGATAAATAGCTAAAAGCAATAATTTATTAGTTTTTAAATCCTTTACTAAGAATAAATGCTTGGTTTAGGGGGAAGGAAACTACAGAGCAGCTTAATTATAATGGCGTTAGCACCTAAGCCTTTATATCCTTAGGTGCTAGTTTATCAATACTTAGCTTTTGGGTTTTAATAGTGTTTTTAGTTCTGCTATTTGCGCTTTTAACTCATTTATTTGCCCTTGGGTTGCGGGCAATGAATCTACATCGGCTTGCTCTTCGCGGGCATTGCGATGCTCCTCTGACATAACTTCTAAAATAGCGCCTACCATCATGTTTAAAAATACGAAAGCGGTTAAGAATATAAAGGTAAGGTAGTAAATCCAACTTAGCTTATAGACAGCCATGGTTTCGTACATGACGTCGGTCCAATCTTCAAAGGTTGCTATTCTGAACAGAGTTAACATTGAAATTGATACGTCTCCCCATAGGACTGGGTTTATATCAGAAAATAACATGCTACCAGTTGCGGCATAAATATAGAAAATAACAAACATTAATAGTGCAATGTAGCCCATTTGCGGTATGGCTTTTAATAATGAATTAACCAACAAACGCAGTTCTGGCACCATAGAGACTAAACGTAGTACACGGAATATTCGTAATAAACGGGCTATAAAAATGGTCGAACCTGCAGCTGGGTATAAACTGCCAATGACGATTATAAAGTCAAAAATATTCCAGCCTTTGCTAAAAAAGGCTTTTAAGCCTTTACTTGCAACATAGCGGATAATTAGTTCTATTAAGAAAAACACCGTGATGCCAACGTCCATCCAATGTAAAGCAAATTCAACAGTGGGGTGTAACGAATAAGTGTGTGCACCAACAGTGAGCGCTGATACGACAATAACGGCGATAACAAATGATTGAAATAGTTTACTTTTATCGATACGCTGGAACAGCTCTTGTAACTGCGACAACATCATAATTAGCCCTTAACGGTTATAGATATAAAACGTTTGCAATATACAGCAAAATCGTCACGGATGAATTACTTTTCCAGTTTAAAATGTAAGGAATTTTTAATGCTTTTCAATAGGCTAAAATGGGTTGTAAGTGCCTTCGCGGTTCTGTTTTTAACCGCTTGTAGTACCGATGCCCGCTATCACGAAGTTCAAGCTGCTCGCTTAGGCGAATGTAGTCATATGGCAGATAAAGAATACCATCAATGTATAAAGCGCCAAGAAGACGGTTACAAAGAATTTAAACAGCAGCAAGATATAGTCCCAGAGAACGACTTAAGCCAAGAGCACACCACTAAAAATGACTAAAACGCAAAAGCAGCTCGATAAATTATTGCGCGCTACTTTAACTGGCGCATGCGAGCAGATCAAAGATCATCTAACAGACTTTAGTTGGTTAACTCATCATATAGATTTAAAAAAACCAGCTACATCACTTAAAGTCAGATGTTATTTTATTGATGCGCTTGCACTTGAGCAGGCAAAACAAAAGCAACAGCTAGCGTTAGTCGAAAGTATTATAGTAACAGAGCTGGCTGTTATTAACTTAACCCCTCAAGAGGTTCTGTTTTTAGCTGATTAAATTTAAGGAAAATCGATGTGTCTAATGTAATCAATAATCAAAATCCAGACTGATTGTTTATTGCACAAACAAAGCTCAGGTTAACTATCAGAGCGTGAAAACACAACGATTACGGTGCTTTAGTTTGGTATCAAGATGACATACAGCTATAATCCAACAAAATAGTAAAAGAGATCCATTATGGCAGTTCCTACTCGTTCACAAATCACCCCTGGCACCGAAGTTAATATCGTTTTAAAACAAGATCAGCGTAGCGGCACATTAACGCAAGGTGTTGTTGAGCGCCTTTTGACTAAATCACCCAATCATCCGCATGGTATTAAAGTGCGCTTAGAGGATGGTCAAGTAGGGCGAGTGAAAGAGATTTTGTCATGAGTGCACTTACTTTAAGCGAATTCTGGCAATTAGTTACCGTTGCAGATAGAACCGCAGAGCCAGAATCAGTCAGTGAACGTTTAAAAGGTTTACTTACAGATTTAAGCGATGCACAGCTCATTGAATTTGATAAGCAATTTAGCATTTGTATGCGCCAAAGTTATACTTGGGAGCTATTCGGTGCTGCGTTTGTAATGGCCGGTTGCAATGATGAATACGGTTTCTCAGAATTTCGTTGTTGGTTAATTTCTCGTGGTGAAGCAGCTTTTAATGCTGCGCTTGAAAATGCTGATTCTTTGGCTGATTGCACACCTGTTTATCATTTAAACGAGCAGCCTTATCCTTACTTAGATGAGTATGACTTGATCGCTGGTTTATTATATGAACAGCGTAATGAAGACGAATTACCCTTTGCTCCTTCAGGCCTTGATCAACCCAAAGGTAAGCGCTTTAAAGATAAGCCTAAATTTTTAAAGTTGGCATATCCGCAACTATTTGCTAAATATTGGCAGTAACATAATATTAAAAACCAACCATGATTCAGTATACTGGCTGGTTTTTATTTTAATCACCGTAGCTATGCTATGCTATGCTGAGTATATAAATCAATAAATGTCAGGTATTTAATGCGCTATCGTAAAGTATTACTGTGTTTAGTGTCGGTTTGTTTAACTACAGTTGTCAGTGCTAAAACTGAGCTGCCAAGTAATAAAAGTCAGTTTATTAATTTATTCAATACTAAGGTTGGTAGTTATCAATTGGTATCAGGTGAGGCTAAAATGTGTGCTGGTGGACAGTTAGCATGGCTTGATGCAAATGAGCCTGATCTTGGCTTTAAGCTCGGTGATGAAATTATTTTTAATAACTTACACCATGGCACACAAACGAATAAAGTCGCTAACTTTTGTTTGGTCACTACTAAGTATAAATACACCACGCAAAGCATTACCATGTCACTACGCCATACTCGCTGTGAAAACGAGACAGATAATTTAGACACGAGCCAAACGCTGCGTTTTATTTCGCCTACAACGCTTGCGTACAGTGTAGAGAGCAGTAATGTTCGTTGTCAGTTTGAACTACAACTTTAAATTTAACGATAATGTGAGTTTTTTATAAATCACAACTTATTTTCGGTAAATGCTGCCAACGCGTTGTGTACTGAGGCGATAAAAATGCACGCTTCATATGCCATGCTTGGCTTTGTTGCTGACTTGCCAGAGTTAGCGTGTCGTAGCCGTATCGCTTATTAATTGAATCTAAACACTCCATTAGTTTTATGTTGTCTTGGCTAGGAGCAAATAGGTCGGGTTGTTGAAACTGTTGTGAACTAAGCTCGAGTGCACCCACACCACATTTATAAAAACGGACGTTGTGTTGATATAGCTGCGTAAATATTTCGCTAATTGCTTTAGCAAATACACGGCTATCTGCGCTAGATACGGGTAACTCATACACTAATGATTTTTTATAGTAATGTGACTCATGGGGCGAGCTTGCCACAAATAGTAACAGGCGTTTAGTTAAGGAGCGTTGCTGACGTAGTTTGCGAGCGACAATAATACTGTGATTGATCAACGCTGTTTTTAATGCAACCGGATCAGTTAAACGTTCACCAAAACTACGGGTCGAAAAAATTTCACGCTTATCTTGGCGTACATCATCCCAATTTAAACACACAATGCCATTTAGCTCATTAACTGTACGCTCAAGCACTACGCTAAATAAACGTTTCATACGTTTTGGTGTTTGTTTGGCTAAATCAAGCGCGCTGTTAATGTTAAGTAGTTTGAGTTTTTTAGCTAAACGTTTGCCAACGCCCCATACATCAGCTACATCCATCGCGGCTAAAATATGTTGTCGTGCTTGTTCGCTATCAATCACTGCAATCCCATTAAAACCGTTGAGCTTTTTAGCAGCATGATTAGCTGCTTTAGCAAGGGTTGGTGTAGGGCCAAAGCCAACTCCAACAGGGAGTTTTGTTTCGCGCCAAACTGTGCGACGAATTAACTGGCCATACTGATGCCAGTCATTAATGAGTGGGGTAAAGCCGTTAAACTGCAAAAATGCTTCATCAATCGAATATACATGTTGGGTGTCGCAAAAACGGCTGATCACATTCATCATTTTATCGCTTAGATCCGCGTACAACTCATAATTAGATGAGCGAATAACCACCTTATGTTTGGCCAGTAAATGTTTAACTTTAAAGTAGGGCTGAAACTTAGGGATATTTAAGCGCCGCGCGATAGGACATATCGCACAAATGCAGCCATCGTTATTGGTTAATACTACAACAGGTTTTGAGCGGATCGCTGGATCAAATACTTTTTCAGCGCTGGCGTAAAACGCCACTGCATCCACTAAGCAATACATTGGCGCAGCTCAGCACTAGAGCGATGTAATCGAATCGAACGAGTAACCACACCTTCTAATTGAAATTCATCACTATCAGTCAGTTGCACTGGGGGATATAAGTCCGATGCAGAGAGTAGCCGTGCATTAGTTTTATCTAATAATTTACAAACAAATAAACCATTTAAGTTAGCTACAATGACATCACCATTTTTAGCTTCTTCGGCGCGATCAACCAATAATAAATCGCCGTCAAAAATACCGACCTCTTGCATTGAGCAGCCGGATGCCACACCAATAAACGTCGCATCGGGGTGTTTGATCAATAGCTGATCCAGTGATAAACCAAGTTCTTTATACTGAGCGGCAGGTGATTCAAACCCGCATACGCCCGCTTCGATATAAATAGGAATAACAAACATAAATAATTAACCAAACACATATGCTGTATAAGTGTACAGTATATGTGTTTTAGTTAACTTATGCCAAGTAATGGATCTGCGATCACTGCATATTTTTAATCATTTTTTGAGCAGTATCTAAAAAGTCATTGATTTGTTGAGAGTTTAAGTTTTTGCACATTTGCTCATTAACATGCTGTTCGGCGTTTAATAGTTTGTCATAAAGAGCATGACCTTCAGAGGTAAACGATAAGATAAAGCAACGCTTATCGTGCTCACTGGCATCTTTGTCAATCAGCTTTAATGTAATTAGTTCTTTAACTAAGCGTGCAATTTGCGCTTTATCGCGCTGGGTTTGATTCACAATATCGTTAGCAGTGCAGTGAGTTGTCGCTGCAATAATATGTAGGCAACGCACATGCATTGCGTTTAACCCAAGCTCACCTGCATTAATAGCTTCTCGTATGGTAACGCGATAATTTTGCATTAAAGCAAATAATGTATTGGCCAATGAAGAGTTCATAATAAATCCATAATGGTTGACAAAGTCAATTAAATTGCTATAGTTGATTTTATCAACCAATGGGGCGTTGTGCAATTAAACACGTAAATAAACCTTCTGAGGAGATCAAAATGAGTAGAAAAGTACGTCGTGCAACCGTAATAAGCACAACAGCGATAGCCCCGCATTTAAAGCGTCTGGTTGTTGGCTCAGATGAGTTTCATGATTTTCCTGCGGATCAACAAGGTGCGTACGTAAAAGTACTATTACCACATGCTGGACAAGATGAGGTTGAAATTGACCTCAAAGCAGCTGAACCTGCACCTAAGCGCTCATATACAATCAGAGCTATAGATACTATTAACCATACAATTACGCTTGATTTTGTCGTCAATCAGCATCGTGGTATCGCAACTGATTGGGCTAAACAAGCAAAGCCTGGTGATAAACTCGCAATTGCAGGCCCTGGCCCTAAAAAGCTTGATGATTTTAGTCAGTCGCAGTATTTGATGATTGCTGATTTAACCTCAGTTAATGCTATTAACGGGTATTTACAGCAACTACCTGCAACAGCTGATGTTGATGTGATCATTCATGTTGCTGACGCGCAGGATGTTATCGAGCTCGATACAATCAAAGCACACAGCAAACACACTATAAATTGGTTAATTACAATGCAGCCGCAAATAGATGTGGTTGATCAGGCTTCAGTGCTATTGAATCAATATACGCAAAAACCATTGATTTTCATGGCGCTAGAAGCTGCTATTGTGCGCACCATTAAAGATTTAGCGATTGATAAATATGCAATACCGCGTGAGAAGATTGTCTGCTCAGCGTATTGGAAGCAAGGTGTTGATGCAGATGGCAAGCTAACGGTTTAATCACATTATTAGCAGCAAGTAAGGGAATTAGAGTGCATACCCATGAGAGGAAGTTTACTTAAACAAAATAAGCGTCTCACAGCACTTACTTTAGAATAAGTAAACTTAGGTATGCACTCAGGTTCGGTGTCGAGACGTTAAAGAGTCTTAACTAATCGATTTAAGTATTTAACCATTCTAGCGGGCTAAATAAAGCGCTCACTGTATTAGTAGTTTTTGATGTAGAGCAAGAAAAAATAGCTAAGCCTTTATTGTGTGTTTGATTGTCGCAATGTCTATCTCGACAATTGCTCCACGCTTTTGGATCACTTGGGCGGCCAGTAAATTACCCGCTTGTGCACATTGTTTTATAGGTTGCTCTGTTAACCACTGGGCTAAAAAGCCTGCGTTAAATGAGTCACCTGCGGCGGTAGTGTCGATCACTTTTTCTACAGCGACAGTATTAAACAGCTCGACTGAAATTGAATTATCAAGGTGTTTTTTACTGTATTGGCAGCCATCTGCGCCGAGTTTTACAACGACCTCGTGAGCGCCTTGTTGGTGCAAACGCTCGGTACATTGCGCAACATTACTATCTCCCCATAATTGTGCTTCATCGTCAAAGGTCACTAATGCTAAATCGGCTAGTGCGTATGCTTTATTATTGGCAAGGTGGCAGTGCATTTTGCTTGACCATAATGCAGGGCGATAGTTGCTATCATAAATAATTTTTATCCCTTGCTGTTTTAGTAACGCTAAATGGCTGAGTAAAGTATGGCAATCTTGCTCTGCTAAAATTGCCAGCGAGATCCCCGATAAATAAATAGCATCAACTTCGGCAAGGCTGGTTAGTACTTTTTTAAAATCAGTATGTTGCAATAAATATTTAGCGGCTGAGTCGCTACGCCAATACTGAAAAGTACGCTCCCCTGACACATCGTTTTGAATCATATACAAACCTGGTTGTTTGTTATGACTGAGCAGCACATTGTCAGTATTAATATGGTGAGCTTGCCATTTTTCAATTAGTGCACGACTTAGTGGATCAGTGCCCATGGCACTGACGTAATTGACGTTTACTTCATTGCCTGCGAGTTTTTTAAGTAAATGGCGGTATTCATGCTGTCGCCGCCATAATTTTGTTGCATAGCAGTAAATGGTTGGCCGCTAAGCTCAACCATACATTCGCCAATAATTGCGATGGACTTAGGTGTCATTTATAACGTCACTCCTTTTTTCCAAATAGCGACTTCACGAATGTCGTTTATTTCATTGCAAGTTGGTTGGCCGTTTACGATGTTGACTAGCAGTTCAACAAACTCCCCGTGGACTTGCTCCATTGAGACATCGTTAATTAAAACGCCAGCGTCAAAATCTATCCAGCGTTTTTTCTTATTGGCAAGTTCTGAATTAGTAGCAATTTTTAACGTTGGCACAAATCCACCATAAGGCGTACCGCGGCCAGTGGTAAATAACACCATATGACAACCTGCAGCACCAAGTGCGCTGGTGGCAATAGGGTCGTTACCTGGTGCATCTAATAGATTTAATCCAGGTATTTGCAGGCGTTCACCATAGTGTAAAACCGCTTGTACTTTACTGGTGCCGGCTTTTTGCGTACACCCTAATGATTTATCTTCTAAGGTAGTGATCCCGCCTTTTTTATTACCTGGCGACGGATTTTCATAAATAGGTTGATTATGAGCTTTGTAATAACCTTTAAAGTTATTAACCATGTTAACGAGCTTGTTAAAGGTTTCCTCGTCTTTACAGCGCGACATTAATAAAGTTTCAGCGCCAAACATTTCAGGTACTTCGGTTAATACCGTTGTGCCACCTTGAGCAATTAAATAATCTGAAAAATAACCCAGCATCGGATTCGCCGTGATACCAGACAAACCATCGCTGCCACCACATTCAAGGCCAAACTTTACTTCAGATAAAGTACCTGGTTGACGTTTATCTTGTTTTACTTGGGCATAAATTTGTTCAAGTAGCGCAACGCCTTCTTCAATTTCGTCATCCGCTTGTTGGGTGATCAAAAACTTAATTCGGCCTTCATCGTAATCCCCTAAGCCATCACGAAATGCCGGTAATTGATTATTTTCACAGCCTAAGCCAACGACTAAAGCGCCACCAGCATTTGGATGCAGTGCCATGTTTTGTAGCAGTATCCGTGTTGTGTCTAAATCATCGCCCAGCTGAGAGCAGCCAAACTGGTGAGGAAACGCATAAATGCCATCAATTTCTAATTGTGGATGACGCAGTTTAAACTCTTTGATCATTTGGTTGATCATGCCATTAACACAGCCTACCGTAGGGATCAGCCAGATTTCATTACGAATGCCAATTTCACCGTTTTGTCTACGATAAATATTTACTTCAGGCGAAGGGGTCGCTTCACTTTGCTCAATAAACTCAGGAATATACTGATAATCCAGTTCATCATTGAGGGTGGTTTTAACGCAATGGGTATGCACCCAACCGCCTTTTTGAATATTCTCTAGGGCAAAGCCAATGGGGGCACCGTATTTAATAACATTCTCTTGTTTATTAATATCACGCAGCGCCACTTTATGGCCTTTATCAATGTTCTCATTGACTAAGATCTCTTCGCCATCAACGGGCAATATTTCACCAGCGGTGATATTACGCATTGCAATGGCAACATCATCAGTTGGGTGTAGTTTAATTAATGGTTTCATATTATTGGCCTAACTGGTTAGTAAGCGTAGTAGCTACACCTTCAGTGAGCATATTACGTAGGTGAGCTGTAACGGTGGCAGTTAATTCAGGAAGTTCATTTAAATCACTTTCCCAATGCCATTGTGCCCCTAGTACTTGTTCAACAAGCGTGTTTAAGGATAGGGTGTTGTTATCAAAGTCATGCCACAGGGTATTAAATAGTTCTAGCCATTGTGGTGCATCGCTCAATTCAATTTGCTGCTCATTACGTAGGCCTTTATACATCAAAATTTGCCCTGCAATAGCCAATGCCATCATATTCGGTACGGCGTTATTTGTTTTCACATAGGTGTGCAACTGCGGCAAAATACGGGTCTTAAATTTAGTCATACTGTTGAGTGAAATAGCCAGTAATAAATGGCAAATATACGGATTTCTAAAGCGGTTCAGTACATCATTGGCAAAGCGCTTTAATTCATCTTCAGGTAAATCAAGAGTGGGAATAATTTCAGCAAAGATTAATTGTGTTAGGTATTTTTCAAACAAAGGATCGGCCAGCGCATCGCCCACAGAATCAATGTTCGCCATGTAAGCTAGTGGCACTAAAGCCGTATGAGCACCATTTAAAATACCGACTTTTTGTTGTTTGTAAGGTGAAATATCATCAACAATTTTTATATTTAGATCACTGTCTTGCAAGCATAATAATTCAGCTAGATGCTGCGGTCCTTGAATAACAAACAAGTGAAAGTACTCAGCGGTCACCATAAAGTTATCTAAATAACCTAACGATTCTTGTAGTTGTTGATGCTCATCACGGGGGAAGCCAGTGACAATACGGTCAACTAAGCTTGAGCAAAAGTGGTTAGCTTCATTCAACCAGCTTGAAAACGCCTCAGGTAGTTGCCAAAGTTGGCAGTATTGAAACACGATTTCTTTGAGTTTCTCGCCGTTGTAGTCAATTAACTCACAAGGGATGATCACCATGCCGCTGTCAGCTGAGCCGTTAAAGTGATTAAAGCGATGGAACAACCACTGCGTTAATTTAGCTGGGAATGCTTTAGCGGGAGCGTCATCGAGTTTATCAGTATCAATATATTCAATACCAGCTTCAGTGGTATTTGAAAAAATAATTTTCAGATCCGGATTCTCAGCTAATGCCATATAACGCGGAAAATCTTTATAGACAGGAATTTCTTCATTAATTGAACTAATAATACGGTGATCGGCGACGGTTTCACCTTGCTCGTTTAAGCCACGAATAATAGTGGTATACAAACCATCTTGAACATTAAGTAAAGGAATTGCGTCATAATCAATAGGGCGGATCACCGCAACGCCGGCGTTTAGATCACTTGTTTCATTGAGTTTATCAATTTGCCAATCGATAAATGCACGCAAGAAATTCCCCTCACCGTATTGCATTATTTTTGTTGGGTATTTGTTTTTATTAAAGTTTTTTCTATTCAGTGCTTGCATAATATGAACCTATAAACGTTATATGGGCTGATTGATATTTACATCTTAGCTATATTTGCCACCGGTGGCAAATAATATTTGACAAATTGCCACCGGTAGCGAAGAATGGGTATTAACAAGTTTAGTCAATTCAATTTACATTGAATTAGTAATTACGTAATAAACACTTTATACAGGAATTTAAAATGACAGCCACTTTGTTTGATCTAACTTCAAAAACGGCACTCGTCACCGGTGCAAGCCGCGGACTGGGTCAACAAATTGCACTGGGTTTAGCAGCTGCTGGCGCCAAGGTTATTTGCAGTAGTAGTAAAGAGCACGGCTGCCAAGCAACGTGTCAGATGATCAAAGAGCGCGGTGGTGAGGCGTATGATTATGCAGCTGATTTGAGTAATACGGATTCAGTGAATGCCTTAGCAGCTACAGCCTTAGCTAATCATGGCGGTATTGATATTTTGGTTAATGTTGGCGGCACAATATTTCGCAGCCCTGCGGTGGATTACCCGTATGAGCAATGGCAGAACGTGATGAAAGTAAACCTTGATGCCAGTTTTTTATTGGCCCAAGCGGTTGCGCCAAACATGATCAAACAAGGGTTTGGCAAAATAATTAATATTGCCTCAATGCTGTCATACAGCGGCGGTATGACAGTCCCAGCATATACCGCGAGCAAACATGCGGTAGCGGGTCTTACTAAAGCGCTGGCAAACGAATGGGCGCAACACAATATTCAGGTTAATGCTATTGCGCCAGGTTATTTTAGAACCGATAACACCCAAGCATTACAAGATGATGCCGCTCGTAATAGTGAAATTGAAAAGCGTATCCCTGCGGGGCGTTGGGGTGAAGCAGAAGACTTAATTGGTTCAGCCATATTTTTATCATCAACAGCCAGTGACTATGTCAATGGCCATATTATCGCGGTTGATGGTGGCTGGTTAGCACGATAATTTTTAATTTTAGGTAGCATGTTATGAGC
This sequence comes from Pseudoalteromonas sp. B160, assembly GCF_037162485.1. Classification (NCBI taxonomy): domain Bacteria; kingdom Pseudomonadati; phylum Pseudomonadota; class Gammaproteobacteria; order Alteromonadales; family Pseudoalteromonadaceae; genus Pseudoalteromonas; species Pseudoalteromonas sp. B160. The sequence goes on from NZ_JARLUX010000002.1 coordinate 741,651, forward strand.
ACACAAATAGAGTCACGTTATGCCGTTGGTCCAAATGAAGTTAAAGGCTATGACACCCAACAGTTAAGAGATGAGTTTTTGGTCGACAAACTCATGCAAGAGAACACCATTTATTGGTTATACACTCACTACGAGCGTTTTATGGTGGGCAGTGCGGTGCCAACCAGCGCACCGCTTAGGTTAGAAACGGTAGACAACTTAAAAGCAGCAAACTTTTTAACGGGTAGAGAGCTTGGTGTGATCAATGTTGGCGGCAGCGGCACGGTGACTGCTGATGGAGAAGATTTTCAGCTTGGCTATAAAGATGCCTTGTATTTAGGTAAAGATACCAATGAGGTGCTGTTTACTAGTCATGACAGTGGCAATCCGGCAAAATTTTATCTTAATTCTGCACCAGCTCACCACAAATATCCAAATAAGTTAGTGACACGTAATGATGCCAATGTATTGCATTTAGGTGCGCTTGAAACCTCCAATGAGCGCGATATTAATCAGATGCTGATCAATACCGTAGTACAAACATGCCAACTACAAATGGGGCTAACGGAATTAAAACCAGGCAGCGTCTGGAATACCATGCCAGCTCATCAGCATGATCGTCGCAACGAAGTGTATTTTTATTTTGAAGTGCCAGAGCAGCAAGCGGTGTGTCACTTTATGGGCGAGCCGACTGAAACTCGCCATATTTGGGTACATAACGAGCAAGCAGTGGTATCGCCACCATGGTCAATTCACTCAGGTGCTGGCACACAAAACTACAGTTTTATTTGGGGCATGGCTGGTGAAAACCTCGATTATGATGATATGGATAAATATCAACCAAGCGAGCTGAGATAATCAGCTCTTTAATGATCATATAGCGATAAGAAGAAATAATAATGAATAGAAATCTTCTCATAAAGATAATGCTAGTTTTGTCGTTATTTTTGCTAACTAGTTGCACTGATGACAAAAAAACAGTGCGATTAACTTTGGCACATACATTAGACACCCGCCATGTGGTGCATCAAGCAATGGAATATATGGCTGAACGTTTGGCATTTTATTCAAATGGCACAATGGAAATTGTTATCTATCCAGGTGGTCAGTTGGGGTCTGAACGTGAACTCATTGAGTTGTTACAAATTGGAAGTTTATCAATCACTAAAGTATCGGCAAGCCCGCTGGAAGGCTTTGTACCTGAGATGAAAGTGTTTGGCATTCCGTATTTGTTTCGCGATAGTGAACATTTTTGGCGTGTACTTAAAAGTGACTTAGGCACCGATCTACTTAATAAAGTGAGCACTGCAAGGCTTAAAGGTTTGGGCTATTACGATGCAGGCAGCCGCAGCTTTTACACCACCAATGGCGCGATTAATACCCCAGATGATTTAATAGGTAAAAAAATTCGCGTGTTAAATAGCCCTACAGCAGTAGCAACAGTGCAGGCTTTAGGCGGCGCTGCAGCACCGATTGCATGGGGCGAATTATATGCCGCACTGCAACAAGGTGTAGTTGATGGCGCAGAGAACAATCCGCCAAGCTATTACTTATCTCGTCATTACGAAATCGCTAAATATTATTCGCTGGACGAACATACCTTTGTTCCAGATGTAATTTTAGCAAGCTTAGAAGTTTGGAACTCACTTAACAACGAACAACAACAGTGGTTAACCCAAGCGATGGCCGACTCTGTTGAGTACCAACGTTCATTGTGGCAAAACGCATCTGATGAGGCGCTTAAAGCAGTTATCGCAGAAGGCGTACAAGTGACCTACCCTGACAAACAAGCGTTTCAAGATAAAGTGGCTGATTTTCATGCTTCGTTCGCTGATACAGCGGTTGCAGCTCACATTAAAAAAATAAAAAGCATGTAGGAGCAAACAATGCGACAACTCAACACACACTTAAATCGCATCATAGAGCGATTACTGATTTTGGCCATGATAGCAATTGTAACCGTTGTTTGTTGGCAAGTATTTTCACGATTTATTTTACGTGCACCGAGCTCATACACCGAAGAGTTAGCGCGTTTTATCCTGATTTGGATTGGTGTCTTGGGCGCTTCGTATGCGTATCGTACTAAAGCACATTTAGGACTTGATCTGTTTTATCAAAAAATGATCCCGTCACTTAGGTATAAGTGTTCATTTGTAATCGAAATCTGCGTGCTGATCACAGCATTAAGTATTTTAGTGTATGGCGGCAGCCAATTGATGATGCTGAGCTTTGAATTAAAGCAAACCTCAGCGGCGCTTGAGATCAACATGGGTTATGTGTATATCGTTTTACCGCTGAGCGGGGTGTTGATTGTGATTAATTGCATTGAAAACCTGATCAATTATGCACAGCAAAAATTCACGGAGGAAGCGTAATGGACTTAACAGCAATTGTTTTAATCGTTTGTTTTTTTGTATTGTTATTTATTAATGTACCTATTTCTTTGTGTATTGCGCTATCAACATTAGCAGCGCTATTAATGCACATTGATTTTACGCCTGCCACTACGACCATAGCCCAACAAATGGCCGGTGGCATTGATAGTTTCGCATTATTGGCAATCCCATTTTTTATCTTGTCTGGATTGATAATGGGTCAAGGCGGCATTGCTAAACGGCTGATTGAATGTGCTATGGCGATGATAGGCTTTTTACCTGGCGGCCTGGCACTCGTAAATGTAATGTCGTGCATGTTATTTGGTGCAATATCAGGCTCTGCCGTTGCAGCCACATCGGCGATTGGTAGTTTTATGGTGCCAGAAATGAAAAAACATGGTTACAGTGCCAGTTTTGCTGCGGCGGTTACCGCAAGTGCAGCCACTACGGGCATGTTAATACCACCGAGTAATATTTTAATTATCTATGCCATCGCCAGTGGTGGGGTGTCGATTGCGGCATTATTTATTGCCGGCTACTTACCGGGTATTTTAGTAGGGCTGGCATTGATGATTGTTTGCGCTATTTACTCGATTAAAAACAACTACCCAGTAACAGCAAGACTGCCATTTAACATTGTGATGAAAAAAATACTCGCAGCTTTGCCAAGCTTGTTGCTTATTTTTATTGTTATTGGCGGCATTATTGGCGGTGTATTTACCGCAACTGAAGCCGGCGCTATTGCCGTTATTTATGCTTTAATACTGTCGGTATTTATCTACAAAGAAATCAATATAGCTGAAATGCCTGCTATATTACTAAAAGCTTGTGAAACAACGGCTATTGTAATGCTGATCATTGCCGCGTCTTCGGGCATGTCATGGTTATTGTCATACACACATATTCCACAGCTGGTCAGTGAGTTCTTTTTAACACTCAGTGATAATCCGATTTTAATCTTGTTGTTAATCAATCTGATTTTAATTTTGGTTGGCGCGTTTATTGATATGACGCCTGCGGTATTGATTTTTACACCGATCTTTTTACCGGTAGCTGAGCAATTTGGTATGTCGCCGATTCAATTTGGGATTATGATTGTATTAAACTTATCAATTGGCTTGGTGTCTCCGCCAGTTGGGAGTGTGCTGTTTGTCAGTTGTGCGGTGGCGAAAACATCGTTACATAAAATAATTAAGCCAATGATGCCGCTGTATGCTGTGATGTTTCTGGTATTGATGTTGGTTACATATGTACCGGCGATCAGTGAAACGTTACCGCGTTTATTTGGTTTAATCGAGTAACTAACCTGAACTTGGGATAATTTATTTGCCAGCGTTTAGGCCAACTTAATCAAACAAATCTGTGATGGAGCTCAACAGCTCCATTTTTCTTTTAAATCAAAGTAGTCAATGTATAACAAGAGCTGACTAACTACTTCTATGGATCTACGGTTAGTGTTAAACTTTGCAATCATCCTAAATAGGAACTTTTATGTCAGTAACGATTAATGATGTAGCTAAGCTGTGCGGTGTTTCAAAGCGCACAGTTTCACGTGTGATCAACCGCTCTCCCGCTGTGGGTGAAGCGACGCGGGAGCGAGTGCTTAAAATTATCAGCGAAGTTGGTTTTTCTCCTGACAAACAAGCACGGGGGCTGGCATCAAGTCGTTCTTACTTATTAGGTTTAATTTATGATAACCCCGATGCATTGTATATTGATCAGGTGCAACGAGGTGCATTAAGCGTCTGCTCTGAACTTGGCTATGAATTGGTTGTTCATCCTAGTTACTCTAAAAGTGCTGAATTTATTGACGATTGCCTGTCATTTATCTCTCGCTCTAAGCTTGATGGCGTGATTATTTTACCGCCAGTATCTGAAAACAAAGAGTTAGCTGCAGCAATTCGTGAAGCAGGTTGTCCTTATGTGCGCTTAGCATCGGTAGATTTAGATGATGCTGATAACATTGTGGTCTCAGACGAACGCGCAGCAATGAAAGAAATGGCCAGCTATTTGGTTGAACTTGGCCATAAAGACATTGGTTTTATTTCTGGACCGCAGGTTTATCGTTCTTCAATTGAACGCTTAGCCGGCTTTTTAGCTGAACTGCAACAATGTAATGTGCAACTGCCAGGAAATCGTATTATTGAAGGCAAAAATAGTTACGAAAGTGGTATTGAATGCGCTATGACGTTGTTAAGCACTGAACCAAGACCAACGGCCATTGTTGCTAACAACGACGAAATGGCGGCGGGGGTATTACGGGTTGCCAGTAATTTAAATATCAAAGTACCAGAACAGCTATCAGTAGCAGGTTTTGATGATAATATTTTGGCTTCACGGATCATTCCATCGCTAACGACTATTCGAAGACCTGTACAAAACATGGCATGTTTAGCGGTACAAAAACTCATCAATAAAAGCCAATCGACACAAAGTGAAAAAATTAAATTAGATGACGTAGTCACTCCTTACTTAGTGAAGCGTGAATCTACCAACAGATGCGCTAAATAGTACCGATTAAACCCCCTCATAATATTTTTGTTACAGACATACAAAGCGCCTTACTGACAGTAGGGCGCTTACTTCTATCCGTAATCCAATAAATACTTTTTTGATTTAATTCATGAGTTAATTAAATTTGAGGAGCACCTTTGATAAAATAGCATGAAATATCGGTGTTAAACGAAACGGCCGATATGCTGCCTAAAGGATAAAATGCATAGCGTTCGTTTTTAATATCTGGAACATTTTGAGCGCTGTAAGCCCTGGCTGATGTCAATCGTATTAAGTTACTGACCATTTATAGCGACAGATAAATACAGTGATAACAAGTCAGAAATTTTGATAGGGTGTTCTTGGCAATTGCTCCTGCATTGCTCTACCTCCTGCATCTATGCAGTCGTACTTGAAAAATTACTAACTCAATTTAATAACGTTAACTTCATGCCCTCGCTCTTTAACCGCAGCGCCTGTTAATCTCTTTGTGAATTATTAACTTGAAGATTTTGTTGCGCAAAGAGAAAGGAATGATATGGATAAAAAAATACCCTTGCTGTGCGGGGCAAGGGTATTGGTAACTATCAAATTGTGTGAAAGCAGCGCTTGGCTGCTCTCATTACAACTATTGGATGGTTATTTCATCCAATGTGATAGTTGCTTCACTTTCCGTTCTGAGAGTGATGAATGAGGTAGCTGTGGCTACCAATCCATCGACGGTGTACGTTTGACCTGGGACTAAGTCTTGAAGCTGTACTGAGTAGAACTTCGATGAACCACCGTGGATTGAATTAGCGCTACCAGAGGTGTTGTTATCTACATATATTTGGAAGCTTTTTGCGGTATTGCCTGCTACAGCCGCGACTTGAAAGCTCACTTGATAACTGTTACTTAAATCAAGTAGACCCGTTGTGCTTGCATCCGCTGAGGTGGTATTCACCGCAGGGGTGGTATTGGCAATGCTAATACGTGCACCTGTCATGGTTAGTTGCCCAGTGGATACATCGATTGTGCCTGTGACACGATGAAACAGCGGGGTCCCCGTACCCGCTAAACCTGATAGGTCGCGGTAGCTATTACTAAAAAATTCGTCAGCATTTGCTGCGGCAAAATTTTCAGTAAAGGGTAACCCAAGCGGCTGTTGCACAGGTGGCTCACTTGGCGCTGCAATGTCTGGGATGCCTAAATCGCTTTGATCTATTTTACCAATACCGGCATGGGCAATAACATGCGCTTTAACATCCATTACTGGTGTTAACTTATACTCATAAGGTGCTTGGTATGAGCTGGTGGGTGTCATACCAGTAGCAGTAACCTCTGCAACCACATCGCCGTCAGCCACATCACCCCAAGTAACACCTTCACCTAGGTAGTTACCCGAGGTATTCCAATAACCAATTACTTTTGAGTAAAAAGAGACCACAGGATTTTTAGTATGCTCAAAGTAGTTATTTTCAATATGAAGCTCTGCGCCCATTCGTGAGTTAATCGCGCTAGAGGTGATATTGTTATAATAGTTGTTGAAGAGATGACCTTGACCAAATCTAAACAACGGAACACGCGATATGATGTTTTCAAAGCGGTTATGGTGAAAGGTAATATGACGATTCTTGTTGCTGCTCGAGTCATCATCACTGTGACCATGGAGTGACGTTTTCCAGCTATCGTGAATATAGTTATATGAAATGGTAATGTTTTCAGCACCCGATTTAGAATCGATTAAACCATCATAATAATCTTGATCAACATTTAACGATGAATATAGTTCGTTATGATCAATCCAGATATTCGCGGTAGGTTTATTTTCATCACCTTCAATCGAAATACCATCTTTACCGCCGGTAAGTACTTCATGGATTTTTAAGTTTTGGATAATGATGTTATTAGCACGACGAATAGCAATGCCGATACCACTTAGCTCACCACGATCTGCCACACCAATGATTGAGATATTATCCATATCTTTAATTTCGATAGAAGAATTATCGCCGCCACTGTTTGCATCAGTAATGACACCGTCGACATAAATAGTCACTGGAACACCTGATGATTTTGCTTGTGCTAAAGCCGATTTAAGCGCTGTGCCATTATCAACGGTCACGACTGTTCCACCTTCGCCACCGGTTAGGTTAAAATTATAACCAGCAAAACCCAGACTATTATTCACCGGTGTAATTGCAATTGGCTCATCTGGCAAGATTGGGATTGCTAGTGGTTCAGGTGTCCAACCTTGGCCATCATTAAAGCTTGCAAAAATAGCATTACGCTCAAGTAAGTTAACCACGTCGCTGTCTTGCATAATGTAACCGCCAACACGGGCACTTAAATCAAGGGCATTACCTGCTAAATCCATGCTGCCATACTCGCGCCAGCCACTGGTAGCCGTTGCAATTTCTGGATTTGGTGCAGGTTGACTGTTAACACCTTGCACAGCCCAACCTGAGGTTGCAATGTGAGTATCAAATTTATTATTGATAAGCGTTATGTTATCGAAATATGTGTCACTGCCACCACTGCGTGCAATATAGGTTGAATTATCTAACACATCATTGCCAATTGGTCCTGGGCCATGAGTAAAACTACTGTTTAAAAAGATAAAGCCAGGATCTGTTTGCACAGGTACGCGTGCTTGTAATACATAGCCTCCAGAGGTGTCTTTCGTTGGGTCATTGTCTTTAGAGTCACCTATAGTGCGTATTTCACTGTCTTCAAATAATGCAGTGACCGGGTAGCCCCAAATAAAGTCAACATTACCAGCAACTAAGCTGTTGTAGAACCAGCTATAACCTTTCAGTAATAGGGTATCTTGTTCGCTAATAAAGCTGGCATTATTAGCCACTAAACGACCATTACTATTAAAGTAAATTGTTTCAGCTTGGTTTGAATCAACCTTGTTACGCAAATGCGTGTTTTTAAATGTTAGGTTGTTGATCACTAACATATCCGCACCTTCAACTAAGAATACACCACGACCGCCACTCGGTGTGCCAGAACCTACAGGCGCACTGCCACCTGAGCCACCATTGAGTGTTTCGAAGTTTTCGTACTGAATAATAGTATTGTCTTGGCTTTGCCCTTGTATAGTTACGTTATTTTTATTACGTAAGAATAGCAGTTCATTATATACACCATCTTTGACTGAAATGGTGGTTTGCTCATCTTTAGCAAGATTTGCCATTGCAAAGTTAAGTGCACCTTGCACGGTTCTAAAGTCAGCTACACCGTCATCATCAACCAGTAGTTGATTGCTTGCCGGCGTTGTCACTTTAGTGGTGAACGTCCATTGGCTATTATCACCGAGGCCAATAAAATCAGCACCGTTTAGTTGTGCGCCTAGTACCACGTCATCACCAATGACAACACGATAAGTATGGCCATATTCAAGCACATTATTATGCGGTTTAATGGTTAAGGTATTGCCTTCAATCGTGAGCGGGTAGTAGTACACAGAGCGCAATCTATCTTGGCCTGTGTAACCAATCACATCGACATTTTTACCAACTTTGAGGGTATCAACAAGGGTGTTGTCGTTTTGTTTATAAATACGTATTTCACCTAAACTACCAAACGTAGGGGCGTTATCAAAAGTAATCGATAACTGGGTATCAACAAATTGGCTATCGCTAGCAATCGCTGGCATCACTTTAGCTGTTAAATCACCATAGTCAGCGGTTGGCATAACAAAGCCTTCTGCAACAGAGACTTTAATAGTACGGGTAATACTTGGGTCTGAATCCGATACAAATGTGATCGTTGCATCGCCTGCAGCAATCGGTGTAAGGGTGACCGTATTTCCATCGATTGCAACGCTCACCACTGCTTCATTGCTTGAAGTGACCGTGTAGGTGTCGGCTGTGATACCGTCGTTTTTAATTGCTGTAACGTTGATCAACAATGGATCCATACTGGTACTTGTGTCCCAATTAGGCTCTTTGTAATCAAGGGTTAACTGAATTGGCTTGATGCTAGGGTCGCCCACTTTTACATCATCAATTTCAAACGAACGATTATTCGTAAACACACCAATTAAGCCACGCGCTGTATAGCTGGTATCAGTCGCAGAGCCCATTTTCTCACCATCTAAGTACACGGTAAGTTGGTCATCAATCATTTCAAAGCGAGTGGTGTACCAAACGCCATCTTCTGTAGCGCCTTTTTCACCGAGTAAGATTGGTGATTTTGTTTGCACCGGACGCGAAATTGATCCTTCGCTACTAACGGCAACTTCCACTTGCGTACTGCTTGATGAGTTTTGCACATTTAAGCCACCGGCGTACCAATTACCGGCATTTAAATAGCGTGCCATCAGAAAGATCTGCTTATTGGCCGTTGTAGAGTTCTGACGTGGGCGAATTTTCGCTTCAACAAAGTAGTTACCTGTCGCAGGTACGTTTGCCATAGCTTCTTCAGTGGCTAAAATTAGCTCGCCACCAGCACCGCCTGCGGTGTATCGCATCATGTTATTACCCATAATGTCGAGTACATCAAACTCACCCATTGGGGCTTCTGTGTTATCTGGCTTGGCTAAAATTTGCCAATTATTTAAATCACCATTGGCAAAGTCATCACAAAAATACAGTTCAGGTGCATCCGTGCAGCTAAATACAGATGGATCTTTAACATACTCAACTCTGAGGTTATTGATAACCACAGTGCCGCCAGTTTCGGTACGTAACTGTAAAAATGAATTTTTAGTCGCAAGCTTTCCGGGTACTGTTAAAGTTTGACCAGGGGTAAGCGAGTTGATCAATTCATTATAAAAACGTGAGTCATTACCATGGATTGATTTAGAACTGCTTGATGAGTTGTTATCCACATAAATTTGGAATTTATTATCACCTTCAAGGTCACTTACACTGACAATATCCATCACCACTTGATAAGGACGAGACAAATCCAGTGCTCCACTGGTGGTGGTATCCGTTGCTGCTGTTTCAATACCTGGTGTGGTGTTACCTAATGTGAAACGTCCTCCATTGAGTTCTAATCCAGTATCAATCACAGTGACTGAGCCGCCTGTTTTGCTAAACATGGGGATTTCATCGCCGTTAGCATCAATAACTTTTTGATGATCAACAGAGAAAATATCCGCAGTAAGTGCGGTAAAGTCAGTGATAATTGGTAATTCTACTGTTGGGATCTCACCTTGAACAGGTGGTTCAACAGGTGGCTCAACTGGCGGTTCAACATCTGGCACATCTGTAGCAACTGTTTCAATGGTTAAGTTATCAATGACAATCATTGCCGCTGAATCAGTGCGTATTTGGAAATATGAATTTTTAATCTCAGGATTTAAAATACCACGGGCATCGATATTAGTTAGATCTGGGCCGGTATTTACATCTTCACCTGGAATGTACGTATAAGAGAACTTTTTACCTGCAGGGGTGTTGGTTTCGTTTATATCTTTACCATAAAACTTTGAAGCACCACCATGCACTGAATTACTTTGACTGGCAGTATTATTATCAACATACAGCGATAATCCACCGGCACTATTATGAGAAATAACATCAAAGCTAATGGTAAACCCTTCGCTTAAATTATAAATCCCCACACCTGAGCTATCAGTCGCTGTTGATTCTTTGCCGGGCAGAGTATTACCGATTGTAATACGGTCGCCTTCTAGAATTAGGTGGCCTGCTACATCGTCAATTTTTGCACTACCGCCACTTTTAAAATATAACGGGCCGCTGCCTTGCTCATCCGATAAGCTTTTATAGCTCGATGAGAAAAATGTTTCAGTGTCAGTATCAAACTCTTCAATTAAGGCTAAACCAGCTTGCTGAGCTAAATCGTTGAGTTTGATTAACTCTTCTTGAGCTTGTTGTTCGGAGAACACTAAAATATTGTTTTTAGCATCATCATTACTATCACAAGTAAGCACCAGTGTTGCCAATGCACTTGCATCGCTGGTGGCACAAACACTATAGGTATTATTAACCGTATTATGGGAACGAGAAATTATATACTCTATGGTAGCTGATTCGCCTTCACCTGAGGTCAGTGCAAGTACGCGATTACCAAATAAAAACGAATAATTGCCTGTTACTGTTTCGCTACCATCCACTACTTGGCTGAATGTGCCACTAAGGTTTGCTTCATCAACGGGCGTTAATATCAACTGTGCAATACTTGCCTCACTGCCTTGTACTAACGGGTTATACAATGTTCCGCTAAAATCGGCAGTATTAAATGCTAAAGGTTGTGTGCTGTTGTATTGCTTAAAAATAAAATCAACAAAGTGCACAATCGCTTGATCAGCTGGAATTAAGGTATTATTAGCTGAGCCTGCATCAGCGAGCCACGCATTAACGTTTGCCTCAAACTCATCGCTACTAAAATAGTCCGTAATCGTTTGTCCTTCGGCTAAAGTCATAACGGCTGCTTGTGCTGCTTGCTCGCTGATGGTGATGCCATTGCTAGGATCACCATCAACATCTAGTGACTGTAATAAACGCAAACTATTAATAACAGCAGGATGAAACACGGTATCTGTCGAAAATAAAGCAAGTGGAGTCAATACATTGGCGGCAGAGACCGTAGGGAAGGTAAGTGCACCAATTGAGAAATCGATAGCTTCACCTCTAAAGTAATCGAATTGTCCATTTGCGTTTGTTACACCATTGCTTATTGATGGGCTGTTGTAGGTTAAACCAGCAACAGGGCTGTCAACAAATACCCCTTGCACTGGTGGTAACGGGGCTTCTTTGACATTGATAGAACTATCTTCACCGCAGCCTGCTAAGATCGCGGTGATCAGCAAACACGATGGTATTTTTATTGTATTATTCATGCATCCCTCCAAGGATGAAAGCGCGTCATTAACGCGTTAATTGTGTGTGAAATTAACGTTTTTCATTATTAGTAGCTGTTAATAAAATTTATAATTCATACCTAACTGGAACGTACGACCATAATCTTCACGTTGATAGAGGATTTCACCACCGGATAAATCATTACCTTTGAAATAACGTAAATCTGCTTCATCGGTTAAGTTAATCGCGTCAAAATACACGCTGAGGCTTTTCGTAAAATCATATTTCACTTTCATATCAAAGGTTAAGATATCGTCTTGGTATATATCAGCCCATGACTTACAGGTATGTGGGTCTGATACAGAAGCTGATACGGGACAAGAGCCAACCTCTTCAAGGATATCTGAGCGGTAATTACTAATTAGGCGTAACGAGAAAGTCTCATCTTCCCAACCAACAGCAATGTTACCGGTGATATCTGCTTGGCCTGGTAGCTGCATTTTGTCTTGACGAATAGTGGCGTCGAGTTCGGCTTCACTTTTTACAAAGGTCATATTACTTTGCCAAAATAAGCCATTTTCGAAGAACTGATTGTAACTAAGCTCAATCCCGTAGACTGTGGCTTTATCACCATTGAGGGTGATATCAACCTGATTTAGAGCAAGATCTTGAGGAATTGCAAAATCAGATACTTGGTTTACAGGTAAAGTAAGCGGGAGCTCATCTATGCTCATTTGAATACCAGTGACATCGACGATGAAGTTATCAATATTTTTGTAAAATACTGCAGCTTCCATAAATAACTCTTTTGATGGATACCAGCCAAACGAAGCGTCAAAGTTATCAGATGTCATGGCTACTAGATTTGGGTTACCTACTTGTAACGCATTGTCAGGCCCTAAAATATAGCCTTGTAAATCAATTGCGCTTTGTCCATCTGGTGAGTTGTAGCATTCATTAGTCGTTGGATCACATAAACTAATATCACTATCAAAACGCGCATAACCACGCGCTTGCTTAAACGAAGGGCGGGTATAACTAGTCCACAGTGATGTACGAACCAACATTTCAGGATTTGGTTCGTAGCGTATATGCATACTTGGGAAAAATTCACTGTAGGTAATGGATGCCTCAGGTAAAGGTACCGAAATATCTAAGGTGTGATCACCGCCAAAATTCCAATCATCATTTGATAATGACATATAACCGGTTGATGAAAATTCGGTATGTGCATAGCGTACACCGGTAATAACACTGACCTGCTCTGATAGCTGCAGCTCAGTCATAATATAAGCTGCGTAGGTATCTTCGTATAAGGTATAGTCTTCTTTGGTGCTGTCAATTGACACCTCGCCACCGGTGGCACTGCCGCGCGTAATTTTAGTTGAGTCAACTATGTACTCAAGGTCTTCGTTGCTAACAAAAGGATAGGTAAATAAGCCACCCTCAGGAACCGCAAAGTTATAATCAGTAACATTTGAGTTGGCGACTGTAATGCAGGTTTCATCCGTTCCACAATCGAGAGGGTTTATTGCATAGCTCCAGCGATCTTTATCACGGAAGTGTTCGCGTTCGTTATAAGTGCCACCAATTTTAATGAAATTAAGGTACTCAAAATCAAAGTCTTTTTGTAAGTTTAACTTGATACTGGTGACTTCATCAGTGCGGACACTGTCTTCCATAAATAAGTTGTCGTATTCCATATTTGATAAATCGCTGATATCACCATCGGCTTCACCGGCAAAAACATCATTATCTGGATCTAACGCAAAACCACCTAAGGCAGCAGCTTCTTCAGGAGTTAGCACCTGTGCAACAATATTGTTTTTAGTTGCTTGACCGTAAACGATATTCTCACGCTCACGAAACTGAACTCGGCGATCCCCCACTGATTTATCATCTGTTTTTGAATACGCATATTCATAATCTACGCGTAAAGTGTCGGTAATATAGTTTTCACCACCGATACTGTAATTGGTTGTAGTCGTTTCACCTTCCTGAATGAAAAATTGGTTATAAATATCGATATCAGACAGGGCAAACTCTTTTGTATCAGCATTTACATAAATAATTTCATCGGCTTGGTCGCCATTATAAAAGTTATAAAACTCTCTTTGTGCAACGTCATCATCAGTGTAATTAGAGTAGTTACCTCGTATGTAATAAAAACTGTCTGCGGTTGGCTTAAACTCAACATTTAAAGTTGCGGTGGTACGTGTTCGATCAGCAATTTCACGGCGGTTTTCGAGTTGCGCGGGGATCAATATTTCTGGTGCAACACCTAATTGCTCTTCACTGAGGCCAATGCCACCTTGTAAAAAGTTTAATTCTCGAGTGCTATGATGGCGTACCTCATCTACTTGAGTTTTCCTATCTTCATAAGAAAGTGCAAAACCAACGCCTATTTTTTCGTCTAAGAATAGCTGTGTGCCATCAAGGCTAAACTTCGGCGAGTGTTCTTCTCTGATTTCACTGTATGAATCTTGCAGCTTCATTTTTAGGGTGTTTTTACCACGGTCATATGCTGAGATAGCTTTGACGTTTACTGCGCCACCTATCGAATTTAGATTCATATCAGGGGTAAGGGTTTTAAATACTTCAATGGCTCCTAATGAATCACTAGTGATACCATCAAGGCCAATTTTACGTTCATCACCCGCACCAGATAGTTCTGCACCATTCATGCTCACCGATACGAATTTAGGACCTAACCCCCGAACTGCAATATATTTACCTTCACCTTCACTGCGCTCTAAAGTGACACCAGGAATACGGCGTAATGACTCTGCGACATTTTGATCAACAAAGTTTCCCATGTCATCCGTGGCAATCACTGAGCTAAACGCTTTAGCATCGCGCTCCATGGCACGTGCTTTTAAATCTGCTTGATAAACGCCTGTTACAGCAATGATTTCAATATCATCTTCAGCTTCTACGGTTTTTTTAGCTGCTGTTTTCTCGGCGCTTGTTGTTGGTTTGTCATTCTGTACCTTTGGCTGTGCAGGATCAGTTGTTTGCGCATAAAGTGGCATAGCTACCATTAATGCTGCTGCGATCGTGCTTAATCTCATGCTCTTCATCTTTGTTCCTTTTTCAGGCTTATAATTGTGTGTGCAAGGTATGCGATTCCCGTTGATTCAAATCCCAACTTGCCACCGGTGGCAAAATGGAATAACATGAAGTTAACACTGTATTAATGAAACTGTCAATTTACATATTGACAATTTTTTATTTTAACCAGCATTAAAAACGAAATAGCCAAGGAACATTATGCAAGTTCTGAAGAATAATAATTTAAACTATCTCAATATCGTAATACTAAGCATCATTACTGTGTTGACGGTTTTTGTTTCGACTAATTTATACGCTGCACAAGTCAATACAACATTGGCTTTTCCAACGGCAAAAGGATTTGGTAAATACGCAACAGGGGGAGTTAATGGCACGCTTTATAGAGTGACTACATTGGAAGATAATTTAGATAAGCCGCAACCAGGCAGCCTTCGCTATGCAATTGTGCAAAAACATCCTCGCACTGTCGTATTTGCGGTATCAGGTGTGATCAAATTGGCAGGGGAACTTAAAATCTCACATGGTAATATCACCATCGCGGGGCAAAGTTCGCCAGGTGGGATTGCCATTGTTGGTGCACCTGTGACGGTCTCATCCGCAGATAATGTGATTATCCGCTATATGCGCTTTCGCTTAGGTACATTTGGTTATGCTGATGATTCATTAACGGTACGTAATAGTGAGAATGTCATTATTGATCATTGTTCATTGAGTTGGTCAGTGGATGAAACTGCGAGTTTCTATAATAACCGTAACTTTACATTACAAAATTCCATTATTTCACATAGTTTAAGCCATTCAATTCACCCTAAAGGCGATCATGGCTATGGTGGCATTTGGGGCGGGGCAAATGCGAGCTTTATTAATAATATAATTGCCAATCATGCCAGTAGAACGCCTAGGCTCAATGGTCATAGACTTAAATCACCGTATGCACAAGATGAAGAGTTTGTTGAGCTTATCAATAATATTATTTTTAACTGGGGACATAATAATGTTTATGGTTCAGAAAATGGTCGTTTTAACTTGATCAACAATTATTATAAACCAGGTAAAGCAAGTAAGATCATGCAGTTTGCTGATATTTGGTATTCCCCAGAGATCAAAGAAAATCAGGCATATATTATGGGAAATGTACTTGAGAATAACCCACAACTGACTGAGCATAATTATTTAGGTGTAAATTATCGCAAAGCAGTCAAAGCAAAACGCACTATCAGTGATGAAAATAGCCAGTGGTTAAGTGATAAACCAATCATTACATCACCCATGCAAACAACCATGGTTTATGTTAGTGCAAAGCAAGCATTTAGTGATGCCATTAAAGGGCAACATATAGGAGCAAGTCGTAATGCACATGGCTATTTCCATGACAGTATTGATACGCTTGTTTATCAACAGCTTACTGATAGTGTCGCGATAAAGAAAAATGGTTTGATTGATCATGAGTTTGAGCTAATTGGTAATTGGGATGCATATAAACAGGAATTTACAGGGGTTCCTGCAATCGTTGATGCTAATGAAGATGGTGTTGCGGATGATTGGTTCAAACAGCATCAGCTGCAATTAAAAAATGCTACTACAGCGCAGGTTTTGCAGCAGTACTTAAATTCGCTTAGCGACTAACAAAGAAAGCCTTGATGACTTAAAATAACCATTAACTCATCAAGGCTTTAATTTTAACAACAATAATGATCAACGAGTTTTAGCAAATTGTGCTGTTAAAAAGTCATCAATAACACTGGTCGTAGGCGTTAACCACGGCTGGAATAACCAAAATGAATGCGGCGCATCATCAAACTGGTAAACTTCACTGGGTATATGCAACTGTTGCAACTTTTGTATTGCGCTGTCTCTACCTGCACGAAAGCGTGGCACTGAGCTATTAATGAAAAGTGTTGCAGGCGCGTTTTTATCAATATAGAAAATAGGCGATGCGTCGTGCCAACGCTGTGGGATAGTTTCATACCTACCCCCAAACCACTTGCTGGCTGAAGTGACGGATTTGGCTGAGTTGTTTTCAAAAGGTAGTGCTTCTGGAGACGTGAAATCACTTAAGCCATCTATATTGATCAGCGCTTGGACATTAAATCGCTTCGAGTTAGTGTCGCTGCTATCAACAATTCCGCCGCTGTAGGCTAACAGCGCGGCTAATTGGCCACCTGCAGAGCCGCCCGATAAAGCAATCTTAGTGCTGTCTATATTATACTGAGCAGCATTATTATTAAGCCAATGAAACGCACTAACTAAATCCTCAACTGCTGCAGGATAAGGCGCTTCGTCGCTGAGGCGGTAACTGGGTGTTGCAACAACATAACCACGTTCTACCAGCGCAATTGCAAGTGCTGTCATTAATGCGGGGGTGCCTGATTGCCAGCCACCACTGTGGATCAACATAATCAAAGGCGCCGTTTGTGTTTGCTGTGTTTGCTGATAAATATCTAAAGTCTGTGCACTGGTTTTAGTTTGTTTGTAAACCAGTGCTTTATTAGCGATTACAGAGTCAGGAAGTGTCGTTGCGGGCACCTGCATGTGTGGATAGTGTTTGATTAGTTTTTTATAAGTATTTTCAACGGTGTAATCAGCTGCTATGCATGGCTGAACACAGAGCAATAATATGGCAAAAAAGTTCAACGTTTGATGTTTTAGCATATTCATTTAATCCAAAGTGTCGTAACGGGCATAGTCAAAATCGGCATAGTTGCTAGCACCAGGAGTTTGCGACAGGCTAAATAAGCCTAACTTAGCACCTACCCAGCGGCCTTTTTTAGCTTGGAAGTGTTCACCAATAATTTTAAACTCAGCGCTCGCAGCGGTTCTATAACTAAAAATGGCTGTGGCGCCTGGTTGTAGAACGACTTTTAGTTCAAGATAGGGTTGTGTCAGTGGTTGTTGCTCTACGATACTTTCTGTACAGCCTTTTCTCGCATTAAAACAGTGCACATAGACTAGCTGTTGTTCGCCAGTAGAAGATGTTTTGATACCCATCCATGCATAGTCTTCACCAAATAGAATAACTCCTGAGGAACTAGCAGAGGTTGTTTGGTTGACCTGCAATGTGGTTGTAAAAGCAAACTGTTCTGCAGGATCTTTTGCAGTAACAAAGAAGGCGTTGACCATAAATTAGTGTTGTTCTGGGTTGTAAATGGCTGCGAGTATAAGCGTAAAAAGCCGGTGTTGTCTGTCAATGAATACCAGCTGTTACTTGGATTTGCATTCCATTGCCATAATAAACTTAGCTTAGCGCTGTTGAATTCATCATTGTTCACTATGCTGGTGGGTTGTGGGCTAGTTTTGCTTCGAGGCTTAGTGTGCTGTAAAACCGGCTGCCCAGTTCCATTAGCATTTTTATCTATACCAATGATTGGCCAATCATTGTCCCAGTGCATAGGTTGTAAATGGGTGATACGGCCATACGCTTGTTTGCTTTGAAAGTGAATAAACCAGTCTTCATCAAATTGGGTGTGAACCCACGCACCTTGATGAGGACCGTTTATCACTGAATTACCTTGCGCCATAACAACCTTGGCTTCATAGGGACCGGTAATTTCTTTTGCTCTAAATACCGATTGCCAACCTAAATCTACCCCACCAGCAGGCGCAAAAATATAGTAGTAACCGTTACGCTTATAAAATTTAGGACCTTCAATGGTGCGATATCCAGGGTGATTTTTACCATCGACAATGTGTGTAAATTTGTCACTAACCCAACTTGCGTCATCTTTCATTTCACGCAGCGTCAGTACATTATTAAAGCCAGCACGACTTTTTGCCCATGCATGTATTAAGTAGGTTTTACCATTGTCGTCCCATAATGGTGCAGGGTCGATCAATCCTTTACCCGCTAAAATAAGCTGTGGGGTTGACCAAGCTCCAGCAGGATCATCTGTTGTAGTTACATAAATACCAAAATCAGGATCAGGATAAAAAATCCAAAATTTATTATCATGAAAACGGATTGTTGGCGCCCATACGCCGTTGCCATGTTGTACTTTTGCAAAGTGGGCTTGTGGCAGCTGTATTGGCAGTGCATAATTAATTAACTGCCAGTTGACTAAATCGGTAGAGTGTAAAATAGGCAAGCTAGGTGCAGAGTTGAAGCTAGATGCTGTCATGTAATAATCACCATTAACGGCAACTACATCCGGGTCGGAATAATCGGCATGCAGGATTGGGTTTTTATATTCGCCATTACCTAGATCTGCTTGCCACGGACTTTGAGAGTGTGTTGGCGATAGTAATTGCGACTCTTTTGCATAACACGGGTTGCTACTTAAGCAGACAACCAACAGCGCTAAAAAGAAATTGTATTTGTTGTTTAGCATCGGTTATTTCTCCACTTCTAAACTGGCAAGAATAAAAGGCCCAACTGCTTTAGGATCATTCGCACGTACATTTTCACTGATGTAATAAGCAAAGCTGCCATCTCTATATGGTTTTCCGCCAAGCCCAGCCACTTCACATACTTGTTGTATTGATAAGGTGTTATCTGCCTCACGTTTAATAAAGTTGCTAACTACAGCATTAAAGGTGGTTTTTGCAATTGCTTGGTAGCTATCAGGCAAGTAACCTTGATTAGCACCTCTTGCAATTGCATAGCTGAGCATCGCGCTGCCAGAGGATTCTAAATAATTACCGCGTAATTCACCTTTATCTGTAACTTGATACCATACAGCGGAGTCAGAACGCAGCTTTAACATGTTATCTATCAATGTTTTAAAGCGCTGCGTCAGCCAGATTCTTTTTGGATAATCCTTCGGTAGTTGATCTAATACATCAACCATTGCCATGGCGTACCAACCGATAGAGCGCGACCAATGATTAGGTGATTGTCCGGTTTTTTTATCTGCCCATCGCTGTTGTTTAGATTCATCCCAGCCATGCACAGGTAGCGCGGTGTCACCGCGATAAGTATGTTGTTCAATCAATTCAAACTGTTTTATAACATCATCATACTGATCTACTGTTCCAAAGCGGCGGATATATTCGGCATAAAAGGGCGCTGCCATATATAAACCATCAAGCCACATTTGCGAGGTATAGCGTTTTTTATGCCAAAAGCCACCATCAATTGTGCGAGGTTGTAATTTGAACTGTGCATATAAAGTATCGAGGGCAAGACGATATTTACGATCTTTTGTTTCATCAAACATAAAAAACAGTAACTTGCCGGCATTGAGCATGTCGAGATTATATTTGCTCATTACGTAGGTTTTAATACTGCCATCTTCCATTACTAACGCGTCTACATATTCTTTAATGTAATTGAAATAGCGTTGTTCTGGTTGATGCTGATAGAGCTTGGCAAATGACAGTAACACTAAGCCATGGGTGTAATCCCAGCGCGGTTCAGTGCGCCAATCAATGGTGTAGGCCTGTGGATTACGGATCATCTCAGAGTTAGCCATTTGCACGGCATAGCTCAGTGAGTTGTTATTATTTTGCGCAGACACATTCATTATTGAGCAGAATAAGCAGCAGAGAAAAAATGAAAAAATATTTTTATTTACGCTGTTTTTATTGATTTTGATTATACGCATCATAAATCCTTATGAGCTTAGTGTGCTGATGTTGTTGAAGGGAAGTGAGTTTTGGCCGGTAAGCAAAATGCGATGGACTTTGCTTTCCGGCTGAATAATCTATGGCTGTTTAGTTGTTACCAGCTAGAAGCTTTGCTACTTCAAGGCTTGCTAGAATGAAGGGACCATTTCCTTTAGGATCATTTTTGCTGACCGGCTCGCTCATATAATAGTGATAACTACCATCACGACCAAAGCCAAGGCCTGCAACATAGCATTGGTTTGTCATACTTACCGTGCCATCGCTATGTACTAATGTAAATTGGTTAAGTAAACCTTGATACGCTGCAAGGGCAGTGTCTTGATAATCAGCATCGATATAGCCATTATTAAGTGCTTTGGCATAAAAGTAAGCAAACATGGCTGTTGCAGTTGATTCTTGGTAGTTACCTAAAGCCGTTGGTTTGTCTAAAACTTGCCACCATGTGCCGGTATCAGTATCTTGAACTTTGGCAATATCCGTGGCCAACTCTTTTACCATGGCGAGTAAGGTATCGCGTTGCTCTGTGTTTTTTGCTGGGATGTAATCGAGTACATCAACCACTGCCATAGCGAGCCACCCCATACCACGGCCCCAAAATTCTGCAGAAACACCCGTTTGTTTATTTGCCCATGCTTGCTGTTTAGATTCATCCCAACCGTGATAGTACAACCCTGTTTTTGGATCGCGTAGTGCTTCACGAGTGAGCTTAAATTCGTTTACAACCTCGGCGAAGGTTTCTTGTTGCTGATGGCCCGTTTCAAATAAGCTACCGTACTGGGCTAAAAACGGCATACCCATATAAACGCCATCTAGCCACACTTGATGTTGATATTTGTTTTTGTGCCAAAATGCGCCTTGTGATGTACGTGGCTGTAACTGTAATTGTGCACGTAAAGCTTTTGCGGCAGATAAATATTGTTGCTGCTGGGTATCTTGGTATAGCTGGATAAGATTACGCCCAGGCGGAATGTTATCAATGTTAAAATTGCTTTGTTTATAGGCGGTGATTTTGCCTTGTTGATCAATAAAGCTACCAGTAACTTGGGCAATCACATTCTTATAAGTTTGCTCATCAGTTGCCATCCCTAATTGGTAGTAAGCATATGGCTGTAAGCCGATAATGTCGTATTCAAACTTTGGGCTGCGCTTACGGTTCACATCCCAGCCATTGGCATGATAGCCTAGTGCTTTTCTTTTCAGCTCTGAATCGGCAAGGGCGCGGGCCCATTCAAGGGCTATTTTATCATTAAGCGGTTGCGTCGTTTTTTTTGCTGTAACTGTGGTATGCAAAGTAATGCGTGGTTTAATTGTCAATCTTTCAGCTTGTTGATCAAGGTACTCAATAAAGCTTTCTTTATCGTTGATACCACTTTCAGGTTGCCAAACAGAGGCAAAATAGTAATCAGCATGCAGTGTATTTTGCCCTTTAGGTTTAAGCACTGCAAGGTAGTTATTTTTGTCTTGGCGTACATCAATAACATCACCTTTTTTAAAAAATACCGCCATACCTAAAGCTGATTTATCTAAACTCTGATTGCCCCAACTGGCAATATAGCTATAGCCATAATTACTCATTGCATCCAGATCACCTTGAATAAACTCAGTATCTGGGTGTTTGACCACACCGGCCACTAAATTAGGCAAATCTTTATCAGTGTTCAGTTCTACATGTGCCAAACGTGAGCCGCCGTGCATACTAATATTGGCTATTAAATCTTGCTGTTGATAGCTATTTTGCCAGCCTTGATACTCAATTTGTATACTGGCGCGTAAATAGCCATTTTCAATAATCCGTGCTGTACGTTTGCTAACATCAGATACATGTTCCAGCTCATCATTACTACCCATCAAACCAAATCCGCCAGCACCTAAAGACTTACCCACTTTAAGGATATCCATGCCCCAGTCTTGTTTGTCATGATACGAAGAATAACCATCAAGGCCGACAGTATGTAGCACAGGTTGTGTTGTTAATTTGCCGAAAATATCAAAACCATTACGCCAATCTAGATAAAAACGGTAACCGACTTTATCCGACTCAATACCTGGGCCTTCATAACGGATCCAATTTGAATGATCGGTGTAATAATCTGGTGGTGTTAACTCATCAACATTTTTAAATTCACCGCCTACATACTCTTTTTTACCTGTGCCAACTTGGTGTTTTGGCGGACGAGAATGGGGCTGCCATTGACCACCTTGTTTATGGGCAAGATCAGCTTGAACACGTTTTGTTTGTGCTGTGATTGATGGGCTACTTTGCTGTGTAATGGTGACTTCAATCGGTTTATCATTTAAATCGACAATAAAATACACACCATCAAGTTCACCGTCTGAATCAATATCTACTGCTTGGCTTGGTAATACTTGCTGCGCTGTTTTTACAGTTAAAGCAGCAGTTTGGCTAAGACCTAAATCGTAATAGCTAAGATAGATAGGCTCGTCAGGGCGTTTAAACGAAGATGGATTAACAATGTCCACTTTAGCAACTAATGCGCTTCCAAGGGAGTTAGTTTCGCTCGCTTGCAGTGGTGTTTTAAGATCTGCATGTTCTTGGCATGCAATCAATAATAGGCTAGAGCTTAGAGCTGTTCCCATCAAAATGCGCTTTGATAACAGTGATGTTTTTAAAGTCATTGTGTGTCCTCAATGGTTGAGCCACTTAAATTAAGTGGCTCTATTATCGTTATTTATCGAGATTGTATGCTTTTTTCACTAGCCCATAGGTTAGTTGATAAGCCAGAGTCTGGGCAGTACTTTCGCTAATTTGATGATTTGCTACAAGCTCTGCTAAATAGCGACAATCAACGCGGCGTGCAACATCATGACGAGCTGGAATTGATAAAAATGCGCGGGTGTCATCATTAAAGCCAACCGTGTTATAAAAACCAGCTGTTTCAGTTGTTTGCTGTCTAAAACGAAGCATACCGGCGGGGCTGTCATGGAACCACCAAGCAGGACCTAACTTGAGGCTAGGGTAGTGACCCGCTAGTGGCGCAAGTTCTCGACTATAGGTCGTTTCATCTAATGTGAATAGGATGATTTTAAGATCCGGGTGATTTCCGTATTTACTCAATAGTGGTTTGAGTGCATTAACGTATTCAGTTTGGCTTGGAATATCACAGCCTTTATCACGGCCAAATTGATCAAATACCGCTTGGTTATGATTACGATGCGCGCCAGGGTGAATTTGCATCACTAAACCATCTTTAATGCTCATACCGGCAAGCTCAGTGAGCATTTGGCCACGGAATAATTCTTGCTCTTGCTCTGTTGAATGGCCTGTTCGACATTTTTCAAATAATGCTTCACATTCTGCGGTAGGTAAGTCAGCAGTTAATGCAGTAGGGTGGCCATGATCGGTTGCTGTTGCACGTCCTTCAATACGAAAGTAATCACGACGTATTTGAATTGCCGCTAAATAACCTTGCCAAGTCGTTGTATCTTGGTCGGTTATCTCACCAAGTTTAATTACGTTGTCGATAAAATCTTCACGGCTAGCATCAACCACATCATCAGGTCTAAAGGTGGTGATCACACGTTTTGCTATTGCAGAGCCTGCAATTGCGCGGTGGTGCGGGAGCTGATCAAGTGCACCTTCTGTTGTGGCAATTAGTTCAATATTAAAGCGGTCCATCAGTGCATGAGGCTTGAACTCGGGTGTTGCTAACGCAGCTGTAATTTTTTGATAATAGTGCTGACCATTTTCAGAGCAAAGTTTTTCTGTAAAACCAAACACATCACTAAATACCGCATCTAACCAATAGCCACTTGGCGTTCCGGCATACAGGTGATAGTTATCAGCAAAGATTTGCCATACTTTTTCAGGATCAGCTGCTTTTGAACGAGCCATATCGCCTTGCAGCCCATGCTCAGGTACTCCTAAATCAGTCATTGGGATCCCTTGACTATAGAGCATTCTAAATACGTAGTGATCGGGTTTTATAAATAGCTCAGTAGCATTGCCAAAGTTTTCATTTTCATTAAACCAACGAGGATCAGTGTGACCGTGCGGACTAATAATCGGTAAGTCTTTAATTGATTCATATAACTTTCTAGCGATAGCAACGACGCTAGGATCGCTTGAAAATAAACGATCTGGGTGCAATTCTAAAGGTTCGATATTGCTCGGCATTGAAGATTCCTTAACTGTTCTGCTTGCTTGTTGCCACCGGTGGCATGCAAAGATAAATTACACTGACAACGTATGGCAGTCAATATGTTAATTAGTTGTTGTTTAGTACCTGAAGGCAGGCTTGCGTGATTTTTTCATAGTCTTTACTTTGTACCCATTGTGATTGTGCAATCCAAGTACCCCCACAGCCATCACATTATTAAGTGCTAAATAGTCTTTAAAGTTTTGTTCATTAATGCCACCTGTTGGGCAAAAGCGAATATCAGCAAATACGCTGCTGACTGCTTTTAAAAACTGCTCGCCACCACACAAAGAGGCAGGAAATAATTTTTGCTCAGTAAAGCCATATTCTTTAGCAAGTAAAATATCGGCGGTGTTTGAAACACCCGGCACAACGGGCACAGAAGATTGACTAAGGGCATCTAATAATCGTGGTGATACCGCAGGAGTAACAATAAAATCACTGCCGACGGCAAGACTTTTTGCAAGTAATGCTTGATCGGTAATCGTGCCGGCACCAACGCATAAATCGGGCAACGCTTTTTTAATCGCGATTAATGCGTCAAGGGAAGCTGGCGTGCGCAGCACAACTTCAACTAAATGAATGCCAGCCTTGTACATGGCAGTGGCAATAGCCACACCTTCTTCACTACTGTTTGCTTGGATGATAGGCAATATAGGTTGGTTGCCTAATAATGTTGAAAACACGGTCATACAATTTTCCTATTAATACTTATTATTTTTGTAATTGAGCCATAGTTAACGGCTGTTTGTTTAAAGTGACATTGGTTAAGCTCATGTTATTCACATTAGCAACAATAGAATCATCACCCACTTGGTCAAAATGACAGTCGATAAAATGGATATCGTTCATTGGTGCGCGTGCAAAGCCATTGAGGTAAAAAGCCTTACTCAACACATTTTTACAATGTAGGTTTTCAATTTGAATATCACGAACTGTTGGGTCGAACTGTCCCGCATCGCCTTCTTCATAAAAAAAGTTGATCACAACAGCATTTTTAACCGTGCCAACTTCGATGTTACGTATGCGAATATGCTCGATCAAACCGCCACGTACTGAGTTAGTTTTGATACGAATAGCGCGCTCTAGGTGGGGGCTGTCCATGGTGCAGTTTTGCACAAAGACATTATTTACACCGCCAGATATCTCACTGCCGATCACAACACCACCATGGCCTTCTTTCATATGGCAGTTTTCAATAACAATGTTTTGCGATGCTACCCCAACACGGCGACCATCAGCATTTCGGCCCGATTTGATCGCGATACAATCATCACCGGTATCAAAGACACAGTTTTTAATGTGCACGTGGTCGCAACTTTCTGGATCACAGCCGTCTGAATTAGGACCATGGCTTGAAAAATTCACGTTATCAACCGTAACACTTTGGCATAAAACCGGGTTCACTAACCAAAAAGGTGAGTTTTTAATTGTTACGCCTTCGATTAAAATATTTTTACATTTATACGGTTGAATAAAAGGAGGGCGTAAATAGGCACCAGTACTGTATATACGTTGGCTGACAGGCACACCAGCTTCGGCATCAACCATCAACTGATCACGTGCTTCACGCTGGTGCAATACTTTACCTTGGCTATCTTTAATTAAATCCCAATGGCCTTCCTTGTGTGGTCCCTTCCAAGGCCACCAGGTTTGGTTATCGCCATTTCCTTGCAGTGTGCCTTTACCTGTGATGGCAATGTTTTCTTGTTCATAAGCATAAATCAGTGGTGAGTAGCCCATCATTTCTAAGCCTTCCCAGCGAGTAAATACCTCTGGTAAGTAATGATTAGGATCAGTGCTGAAACTTAATATTGCCTTATCAGCCAAGTGTAAATTTACGTTAGAAAGTAAATGAATGGCACCGGTCAAGTAGGTGCCATTTGGAATGTAGACCTGACCACCTCCTTGTGCGTGGCAGGCTTCAATGGCGTTTTTAATGGCCTGTGTACAATCATGTTGGCCATTTTCTTTTGCACCAAAGTCTTTAATATTAAATTGCTTAGCAGGGAAGGTTGGGACGACAATCTTAGCTTTTATATGTTCAGCCATTTGCCAATCATCTGCGCTAATTGGTGCGTCAAAAACATTGAGCAAAGGGGCTGACTTACAGCCAACTAAGGTTGCAGTTACCAAAGTGCTAGAAGCTAATGCTTTAAGAAAATAGCGTCGTTGATTATTCATTTTTGTATCCTGCTGCTGTAATTGGAATTATTATAATAGGTTAACATTAGCAGTTATTGCCACCGGTGGCAATGGTGTTTTATTATGAACTTTAAAATAGTGTTAAGTTTATTATTTTATAAAAATTTACTTAGCAGAACATAGCAAAACGCGGTGTTACTTTGTGCAGGAAAAAATAAATGACGCTTGTGAAAAGCAAGTAAGCGAATTAAATAAGAGGGTATAGGGTTGATTACTGCAAGCTCATTAACCTCATCGTGAAGTTAATGAGCTTATTATTGAATTAATTTCTATAATATGCCGTCATAGTGGTCAGTTTTTATTAACTTAATCACCAGAAAGTCCGGATACTTTCACATCGTATACTGCTAGGTATTTACCTGTTGTATCTGCACCAGCCGCATTGTATGGGTAAATCCGTATATACAGTTTGTTTTCAGCAAGTACTTGTATAGTGACATTATATTCAGTGAGTAACATGGTGTCTTTTGAGAACGAAATAGGATCCTCATTTAATGATACAGGGTTACTAAAGTCGCTATTAAATGAGTATTGTATATCTGCTTGTACCGTAGAACCCCCGCTGGTAGTCATCCATGCCGAAATAGTATCGATAGAAAATGTTTGGGTCGCGGCAGTTAGTGAAAACTCTAGATATTTATCAGCATTTTTAGAGACTAAATCAGGACCATAAACCCTAAATCTTGCAACTCCTGTGTCTTGTTCGTTAACAGCAAATGTTTTAACTGAGCCTGTATCTAAATTCACAACACTTGCGTCTTGTGCTGTAATTGGACCATCCGTTATTGCTGCTAATGCCCCTCCTTCAGTAAACCAACGGCTATAAGTGGGGAGACCATTACCAACATCAACACCGTTACCTGAAACATTTACCGTGCCTAAATCAATACCACCAGCAAAAAAACTAATACTATCATTGAAAGATTTTTCAGAGTAAGGAGTGAACTGAACATACATTTTTTCAGTGAATGCACCATTTTCATAAGGAACGGTTAATATTGTTGTCCAGTTAGTTGAATCGGGAGCATCACTTAATAAAAATCCATCAGGTGCGGTGCCACTAAATTACCCGTGTTAGGGCTTAAATCAAATGCTGATAACGTTAAACTTTTCACATTAGCGACGCCAATATAACGATCGTTCCATTGCAGTGTTTCAGGACTAGAAATAAAAGAAGTCGCTTCAATAATATAATCAGCTAAGACCTCTTGCTGTTGCAAACTTTTCATGGCTTCTTTTGCTATTAAAGTCGCGAAAAGTACTTGAGGGTGAGTGCTGTCTGCTGAAATGTAGAGTGATTCAGTCGCAGCTTGCTCACCGTACTTTTCAACAATTTCCTTTGTTTGCTCGGTTAAATCAACCATAGGAACGTCTAATAATACCGCGACTTCCTTCATAGCCGCAGGGTAGTTACCGCGTGCAAAAAGCTCTCCAGTGTTAACCGTTTCAAGATTATGTAGTCCTGAGTTTCTGATACTTTCGCCGCTAAAATATTTACGCACAATAGGGCTCATTAAAATGGGCACTGCGCCTAAGTCACGTGCTTCTTTTATATATTTTTTCAGGAATTGATAATAAGAGTGTTCGGTATCAAGGCAATCCTCACCATTGCTACTGCCATCACTACAGTATGCATAAGTGCCAAACTCTTCATAAGCATCCCCTAATTTTTGATCATTATGACCAAATTGAATAATTAGGTAATCACCCGTTTTTATTGTTTCTTTAACTAAGTTCCAAAGACCATCTTCGTAATAAAAACTACGAGAACTTCTGCCACCACGGGCCCAATTTCTAACGGTTGCTTTGTCACTCACGAACATAGGAACCAGTTCACCCCAGCCGGCTTGCGGTTTACGCGATTGGTCGTACTCAGTCATAGTCGAGTCACCAATCATATGAATGGTGATATCAGCAATAGGATCAACTGGATCCTCGGGGTCAACAGGCGGCTCAGGTTCAACAGGTGGCTCAGGATCCACAGGGTCAGTAACCACAGGGTCAGTAACCACAGGGTCAGTAACTATTGGATCTACAATAGTGGAGTCATCTGATGAACCTCCGCATGCACTTAAATAGAAGCATACTAAAAGTATGGATAATTGTTTGAGAAAAATTTTCATGTTTCTAATACCTTATTATTATCAGCGCACTGTTAACTCAAATGGCTATCAAGCAAATTTAGTGAGCAATATTTTCAGTTTCTTGTTCTTATCTTTATGAGTAGGGGCAAACTGAAAGTTTTGTTAAAATCAAGCCTATCAGCCTCAACTGAAAACCATCGATGATGCAGGGGAGACAATTAGAGAAGGCACAACCTCGTTAAATGAGGTTGTGCTTTTATAAAGTTAGAATGTACCCCTTAAACCCACTAAGAACTGGCGACCTGATGACAGGTTTTCGTAAGGGCGTGGCGTGTAAATATCATTCCACATATCTTGTTTTTCATCTGTTAAATTAACGGCTTCAAATGAAACACTCATTTTCTCTGTTAACTTGTAGCGGGCAGAGAAATTAAGCTTCGCCTTTGCATCATAACCACGCACAAAGGTTGATTCATCTTTATATTCGTCTAAATATTGTTTGTTATAGCCACTTCGGTAGTTATAAGAAAAACGAGCCGACCAATCGTCTACTTGATAATACAAGGTGATGTTGTATGTATTCTTTGATGTTTCTTCTTCTACTAAGTTAAGTTGCGTGCCATAAAATGGGTCTTCTATATCACGTGTATAATCAATATAGGTGTAGTTAGTTTGTAAACCTAAGGCATTAAATGGTTCAGGCAAGAAGGTAAAAGGCTGTTGATAAATAAATTCTGCGCCCCACATGCCTTCAGCATCGGTATTGACAAGTTGCGATACTTGCCAAGTCACAGTGCTAGGATCTGTGTCGCCAAGGTCGATACCAAGTCTATCAAGATCGGCTTGTGATAAAACTTGCTCAGAACTTGCTTTTGTTAAACCCGAAATATTTTTATAAAACAGTGATGTTGCAAGCAGCGATTCTTCGGCAAAGTACCACTCTAGACCAACATCATATTGTTTCGCTTTATAAGGCTTGAGTGACGGGCCTGCACCCATCTTAATTGTCGCTGACGGATCATCAATACTCGGCGTATTAATACTGATTGAAGAACGCAAATCAGATAGTTTTGGGCGAGTAATTGCGTGTGAATAACTAAAGCGACCGACTAAGTCCTCAGTGATATCGTAAGCAAGGTTTAATGATGGCAGCCATTCATCTCCCTCACTCACAGACTCACGCCAACCATAACCTGCAGCATAGTTAGCACCGTCGCCACGTCCCGCAGTGAAACCATCTTTGTAAATATGATCTAAATTTACGATACGACTGGTGTTTTTGTTATCAACATAACGCACACCAATATTACCACGTAGCTCTTTATCAAATATGTAGTTTCTGAAATCTAACAGGACAAATGCTGTAGCAACTTCTTCTTTAATATAATAAGTGCGTCTAAAGTCTTCTTTGGCTTGAAAAAAGTCTGCCCCAGCAAAGGCGTTGTACATGGCATTATAATCAGGTGCTAACCAAGTACTACTGTTAAGCGTTGATGAACCAGGAATTGAAGCGTTGTTACCAAAACTTACACCTTGTTTATCTAAAGTGGTATTGAACAAGCTGCCATCAATTTGGGCTGCATCTAGCGATATAACACGCTCTTCTGCTATTGCGCCTGATGTTTTGTTTGTTTCTCTATTGATGTCTTTCCAGTTATTTAAATTATAGTGTTGTTCTGTTTCAAAACTACGCTGACCAACACCAAACTTAACCGTATATTCATCGTTAATCTCGTATGTAAAATCAACTCTAATAGTTTTGTTTTCACTTTCAATTGTTTGCGAGCGATTACGTACTAAACCAGCGGTGTAATTAGTTGGATCTGTCATCACCGACGCTATTTCATCTTTACTATAATTCCCGCCAGGTGGCTGACCTGCGGCAAATGCAAATGATGGCATATTAGTGTTTAACTCACCGCTACCAATCGCTTGTCCGCCCAGGTTATTAATTAATGATAATGGGTCTATATTACTATCAAAACTATAGGCCACGGTAGATTGATTACTATCTAGGGCAAAGGTGGTCATATTCGGAATGTCTAAATCTGATTTACCTTGGCCTATTAGTAAGTTCATTTTAAAACGATCGTTAATAAACCAATTTCCAGTAAAGCTAACTTGGTCAAATGCTGATTCAGATGTATCTTTGCGTGTTTCTGAACGGATAATGGCGTTTGAGTATGCACCAGCGACTATGGTGTTGTTGGCATCGACATAAATGTTTTCAGGGACGATATCTTTTTGATCTCGTAATAATACTTCGTAGTGATATTCTTCAGAATCATTATCCAAGCTTGCATGCAGCACATCTAAGTTGAATGAGAGGTCATCGGTAGGCGCATACTGAAAAGCAATTGTTGCACCAAGACGTTTTTGCTGTTTTGAATACAATGAATAGCGAGGAATTCGCGGTAAATATAGCCCATCTAAATTTTCATTGGTGTAATTACCATTTGGCATCAGTAATGTTTTAGGTGCTACGGTAAGATAATTTGAGCCGCCTTGACCAACAGGTAAACCATCTTCGACAAAGCTTGGATTGTTTACAGTCCAACGTCCAGTTGAAGAGCCTTCACTTTGTACTGTGCCATCTGAGTATGCAATAGAGGCAAGTACACCAAACTTATTATCCCAGTTATTACTGAGCATAAAAGAAGCACGAGGCGATACATCCTCATCAACATCACTATAACGAGCATTGACATTGTAAGCGCCTTTAAAGCCATCATATTGAAATGGACGCGCCGTTTGTAAGTTTACATTCCCTGATATGCCACCGTCTTCAAGTTCAGCAGAAACGGTTTTATTAATATCTATTTGGGTAAACAGTTCAGATGCGAATACGTTAAAATCAAAAGCACGAGAGGTATTAGAACCACCAGCCGCATCAGTAGCAGCACCAGCAGATGCCGACTCCATGCCATTAATTGTGGTTTTAACGTAACGAGAACCTAGACCACGAATGGTAATTTGACGACCTTCACCCGCATCCTCTTCAATAGAGATACCAGGTACACGCGAAAGTGAGTCAGCAACATTTAAGTCAGGAAATTTACCAATATCTTCAGCAATGATAGTCTCACGTGTACCAACGGCTTCACGCTTAGACATTAAAGCGGCATTGATACTACCGCGAAAACCTTTTACTTCGATCACTTCAAGTTGATCATCAGCAACAGCTTCATCTTGAGGGGCTGCATATGCTAAGCCACTGGTCAATGCGCCACTGAGTATTAAATTGGTCATTAACTTACTAAGTTTAAAATTGTGTGTGCTGGTTGTCATAGTGGTTCCACGTTCTACTTATTGTTATTAAGTTAACATGACTTAAAAGAGAGTGTTTGTCATGTCCTTGTTCTGATTCTTATTGCACCTAACCTCATAATCCATAATGGGAAAAACAACGAGAAAGCAAGTAGCAAAGTGTTTTATGAAATGGCTTGCTACCGGTGGCACAAAATGAAAAATATAGCGTTATTGATGCGAAGTCAAATGAAAAACATAACATTATTCATCATTAATTTACATTTAGAACAGCGTACGAATACCATTCAAGTGCAACATTATCTATAAGTACTATGATTTAACTGATTATTTGCCACCGGTGGCATTGCATTTTAATTATAAATAATGGATGCGCTACTTTAGTCGTATAAAAACAATATAAGAATATTTTTGTTAGTATGTGAGTAATTTTTGATTATCAATTAACAAAGGCAATTAACATTGAGTTGTTGGTATTGTGCGTAAAAAAACAGCTTAATTAAAATGTTAATTAAGCTGTTTACCTTAGGGGAGTTTAAAATTTAAATACTGTTTTACAAGTTGTAGCGTATTCCTAAAAAGAACTGTCGGCCGGTATGATTATATTCACGTGGTAAATCTAAACTGCCATCACCTGTTGTATATAGGCGTTCATACTCGTCGGTAAGGTTAATAGCTTCAAATGTTACAGTGACATTTTCATTAATATTATAAAAAGCAGATAGGTCAAAATGTGTTGGACCAGATGTCGCTTCTTCGGCATTACCATTGTTACCCGTGTAATCTGTGATGTAATTGTCGCGTTTATTTACTGAGGCACGAGCGCCATAGTTTTCTTCTTCATAATACAGGGTAAAGTTATAAGAATTTTTAGAAAGGCCGGTAATTTCACCTGCAGAGACATACGTATAGTTAGACACTAACCCCATATTTTTTAACAACCCAGGTAGGAATGAAAAAGGTTGCTGATAAATAAGTTCAAGCCCTTTGATCACAGTACCTTGTCCATTTACAGGGACGAAATGTGTGTAAGGGGTAGTTCTAGGATCGAGCGCACTTGATGGATCATATTGCGGATCATTATCAATAAAGGGTAAATAAGCAGGATCGACGAGTTTTTCTTCACTATCACTTTTTATAAAAGAGCCAATATCTTTGTAAAACGCTGTTGCTGCTAATAGCGACTCTTCTGCAAAGTACCATTCAACACCAACGTCTGTATTGGTAGAGGTGAAAGGGTCTAAGAATGGGTTACCCGCACTAACAGTGCCGTTTAAATAAGAAAACGATGGATTACCAGGATTGAGTGAACTCAAACTCGGGCGGGTCATGGTTTTAGATAAACCCAGCCTTACAATCACATCATCGGTTGCATCAAGGGCTAAATTTAGCACCGGTAAAACATTGTCATAGCTATTGTCGATTGATACCGCATCAGTTTGAATAAAACCTGTTGATGTGGTTTCAGTTTTTACATAGCGAACACCTGCATTGGTGCGTAGTAGCATATCGGAAATTTCATATTCAAAATTAGTTTCCACATAGGCAGCCATTGTTTCTTCTTCAACTTTCCAGCTTTGTGCACTGCGTGGCACCCACTCTTTAACTAAAAGCTGTGAATTTATTGCATCAAAATCAGCCACTATAAAGGGTGATAACGTGCCGTCATAACCGGTGCCAAAATCATCGTAGGGCATTAACTGAGAAAATCCAGCTGCAGAATCTTGATCAGGAAAACCGTTTATTTGTGATTCATCGTAACTAACCGTTCTGTCGTTATAGGCTATACCGCCTTTGATATTCATCATATCCATCTCGTATGATAAATCAATTTTAGCGGTGTCATTTTCGCGCAGTACATCTGTTGCACGTAAGCGCCCATCGGCTAAATCAAAAGAGTTGGCATCTAGAGTATCGTAATCGTAATTCATCACAGCGGTATTATTGCTGGTGCCAAAATCCATCGATACTCTATGAGGTGCGTTATTAGTCATGTTATAACGATACTGCTCAGAGCGAGCATCCGATTCAGCAGTGCCCACCATAGCGTCTAATCGAAGGTAATCAGATAAATGATATTTAGCTGAGAATACGTATTGTTGAAATTTTGTTTTTGAAATCTGCTGACGGCTTTCTACTCGAGATTTAACCCCGTTAAATGTCGCTGCTTGGATCTGTTTTCCATTTTCAGCCACGGTAATCGATTCAGGGGTAATTTCGCTGAATGTGTTTCTAAACATCTCGAAAAAGTTGTACATAGTACGATCATTATCGAGGGTTGAATGTAATGTATCTAGCGTAAGGACCAGATCATCGTTAGGAGCATATTGTAATGAACCGGTAAAGCCTAAACGGTCTTGTTCATTACCAAAAAAATCAGGGCGAGGCAGACGTGGCGTATATAAGCAGTTCACAGCATCGACTGTTTGACCTTCGAACTCACACTCCCCAGTATTGGGTGTGCCAATAACTTCTGTACTAGAGGTGTCAGCATAAATACCGCCACCATCGAGTACGGGGGTGGTCCAGCGCACAGTCCCAAAGCCTTCTTGGCGCACGGTGCGTTCAGATTTTGCGACAGAGAATAAAGCCCCGATTGTATCATCAGCAAATGTGTTGCTGATCATAAATACCATCCGTGGGTCGACTTCTTCAGTGAGGTCGTTATAACCGGCTTGCGCAGACGCAGCAACATGAAAGCCTGTTGTGTCAAAAGGACGTGCAGAATACATATCAACAGTACCCGCTATACCTCCTTCTTCAGTTGCAGCTGTGGGCGTTTTTTGGATATCAACACGATTAAATAGTTCGGATGCAAATATATTAAAATCAAATGCACGGCCACCATTTACGCCGCCACCAGAGTCAGTGCCATCGGTACTTGCAGGTACTTCCATACCGTTTAAAGTAGTACGTGTAAATGCAGGACCTAAACCACGTAAGGTAATTTGCCTACCTTCACCACCTTCACGGGAAATTGCCACACCAGGAATACGTTGTAATGATTCGGCGATATTCAGATCAGGAAATTTACCAATATCTTCAGCAGCGATAGATTCTGTGGTATTTACTTCAAAACGTTTAGTTGCTAACGATTTATTTAATGATGATCTAAATCCTGTTACTTGAATTAACTCTATGTCATTTTGGGCTTTAGTTTCTGTTTGTGGTTGTTCATCGGCTGCGATTGCATACGATGTTGTGCCCAGTAATAAGGCACTAACAATGCAGTTAAGTGGCTTGAGAACGAACTTATTTGCAGTCTTCATTGTGTGTTCCTTTTTTATGCTGTTGATTTGAGTTTTTATTTTTATTACTTTATTTAGCCAGTAAAATATAAGTCTATGATTTAAGTTCATAAAAATATAATTTGAAACGGTAGCAATATCAGGGAAATATATTTGCTACCGGTGGCACCCAAGTCAAGCTATATCTAAAAAAGCATATTGTCAAACCTAAGAAATTACATTTTTTATGTTTTATTTACATTTATTTGGCAGTAAATGCACATTAAGTCTTGGTTTAATTTTATTCAGCACCATGATTTAACTTGTTATTTGCCACCGGTGGCAGTTGGTGGTATGTTTATAACGACAACCACAATTAAGTAAAATTATTTTTTCACTCAATTACAAAAGATAATTTTATAAAGAGCTAAACTGATTTTTTAAAAACAATAAAGAGCGAGTAGAATGGGAAAATTAATAGCAGCAATATTTATCATGGTGAGTTTTTCAAGTATGTCAGCAACTACTAAAGTTCAGCTTTTTATGGCAGGGGATTCAACCATGTCAATTAAAGAAGTGAAGGATTACCCTGAAACAGGTTGGGGAATGCCCTTTAGTATCTTTTTTAATGACAGCATCGACGTTAAAAATCGTGCTAAAAATGGTCGTAGTACACGTACCTTTATCAGTGAAGGCTTGTGGGCGGGCATTATAAATGAACTTAATAAAGATGATTTTGTGATCATTCAATTTGGTCATAACGATCAGTCAAAACAGAAAGTAGACCGCTACACTACACCAGAGCAATATAAGCAAAACCTAGTTAATTTTATTGCTGAAGTAAGAGCAAAGCAGGCACAGCCATTACTGATGACCCTGGTAACGCGTCGTTATTTTGATGAAAAAGGTCAGATCAAGGACACCCATCCTATTTACGCTGATATAGTAAGAGATGTAGCTAAACAGACAGGGGTCGATTTTATTGACATGGAACGAGTGACCCAACAGTATTTCCAAAAGCTTGGTGGGATCAACTCACGCTTACGTTTTATGCATATAGCACCTAACTTACATCCAAATTACCCTATGGGCGTAGAAGACAATACCCATTTCAATGAACTTGGTGCTCGAGAAGTTGCTCAATTAGTATTAACTGAAATGAAAAAAATAAATCACCCACTCGTTAAACAATTACGCATACCTGATCCAAAACATTTAAAATAAAAGTAATTATCTATAAATGTTTCGGTTAAGCATGATGTAGCTAATAACGTATGTAGTTTATTTAGTGTAG
Source organism: Pseudoalteromonas sp. B160 (assembly GCF_037162485.1). Classification (NCBI taxonomy): domain Bacteria; kingdom Pseudomonadati; phylum Pseudomonadota; class Gammaproteobacteria; order Alteromonadales; family Pseudoalteromonadaceae; genus Pseudoalteromonas; species Pseudoalteromonas sp. B160. The sequence continues at coordinate 778,127 of NZ_JARLUX010000002.1, forward strand.
TGTTATTGCATTGGATGGATGTAAATACATTCAATGCAATAACTTTTGTGCACTTAGCTTAATCGACTGGATTAATTGATTAGCTAAAATTAATGATTGAATTACCCCCCAACAGACCCATTAATGTAATGATGGTTAAATTATTTTGATTATCTTTATCACTTAATTAAAGGCAATGAGGAGTACGCATGTCTGGGTTATCTGCAATACCGTTTTCTTTACTTGAGCTTAGCCCAATGAAAGAAGGTGCCACCGTCTCAAGTACTCTTGCAAATAGTGTCGCTTATGCACAAAAAGCTGATGAACTCGGTTTTAACCGATTTTGGATGGCTGAACATCATAATATGCCGGGAATTGTCTGCGCGGCAACCTCTGTATTAATTGGCCACATAGCAGGGCAAACTAAAACTATACGAGTGGGTGCTGGTGGCGTTATGTTACCAAATCACCCGCCACTGATTGTTGCAGAGCAATACGGCACGTTAGAGAGTTTATACCCAGGGCGTATTGATTTAGGTTTAGGTCGCGCACCAGGTAGCGATCATATAACCAGCCGTGCTCTGCGCCAGGATGAACGACGCGCTGAAAACTTTGCCGATGAAGTTACTGAACTGCAAACTTTATTAGGCCCTTACGATGGTAGTCACCCTGTTCGCGCTATTCCTGGCGAGAATACCAATGTACCTATTTGGTTACTTGGTTCCAGTTTATATAGTGCGCAACTAGCTGCTAAAAAAGGCCTCCCTTATGTGTTTGCTGGCCACTTTGCACCGCGTTTTGTTTATGATGCAATCGCTTTATACCGCCGTGAATTTCAACCTTCTGATGTGTTAGACAAACCGTATGTAATGCTTGGCTTACCGATTGTTGCAGCAGATAGCGATGAACATGCACAGTTTTTAGCAACCACGTCAAAACAGCGTATCTTAGCACTGTTACGTGGTGATCCTTTATGGCTAAAAGCTCCCGTTAAAAGCATGGCTGGATTATGGAATGAGCAAGAGCAGGCTCAAGTTGAAAACTTTTTAGGATTATCTGTGGTAGGGAGTCCTGTGACCATTGCTCATAAGCTAAATATGATAGTCAAAGAGCTTGGTGTCGATGAGTTCATTTTTACCAATGATCTTTACCAAAGTAGCGACCGTCATCACGCGTTGGAGATTTTACGGTCAATAAAAGCATAACCTCTGAAAATTAAGCTAAGGTACACTTAACTCCCGTTACAATACAGAAACTAGCTAATACACAAAGTTTACTAGTTTCTGAACTCTACTTAAAAGTGCAAAACACAGCACTAATCTTATTTAAGCTTGTGTTCTGTTTTTATAATCAATTCGATTTATATAATCAATTTTAACGTTTGATTTAAACACATTAAAATGAAGGTATAAACCAGTAAATTAATTACAAAGGAAGGCATATTTTGAAACCTCAAGACCCCAAAATCACAAATACTTTCGATAAAACAGCATTGATCGCGGAAGGTGGTGGGCAACGAGGGATCTTCACCGCAGGTGTACTCGATGCATGGCTTGAACATGAATATGACCCATTCGATTTATTTATTGGTACTTCAGCAGGTTCACAAAACCTTACTAGCTATTTAGCTCGCCAAAAAGGGTATGCCAAACGCTTAATAAGAGGGCTTTCGCGTCACAAACGATTTTTTCAATTAGGCCGTGGTTTAGTTGGTAAACATATAGTCGACTTAGACTGGTACTTTGATAAAACTACCGAAGTTAACAGAGCACTTGATTTTAAAACTGCAAAAGCAAGCTTGGGTGAACGACAGTTACTTATTACCGCCACTAATGCCCGTGATCGAAAACCTTATTTTTTATCACCAACCGGTGAAGGCCAGCAATGGCGAGATCTATTGAAAGCGTCGAGTGACTGCCATTTTTATATAAACAAGGTGTAAAACTCACGCCATGGTTAAATGCATTAGCTGCTAATGAAATAGATAAAACCGACGTACACGCTGAGTCAGACTTTTACCTAGATGGTGGCCTTGCTGCGCCACTACCAGTGCGCGAAGCCTACAATCGTGGTGCACGTAAAATTGTGGTGATCCGCACAGTTGATCAAGACTTTCAAGCGCAATCGGCATGGGTGAACAAGTTAAAAGCGTTTGTTTGTGCATCAGGATATTGCCCAAAAACCTTAGATTACTTATTACAACACGAACAAGCGTATGAGGATGAGTTAGCATTTATTGCCAATCCTCCGAAAGATGTAGAAATAATACAAATTTTTGCAAACCAAAAGCTTTCGAGCAAATTACTTGGTAGTTCAACCAGTGATCTACGTCATGATTATAAATTAGGTTTATTGGCAGGTAATAACTATTTTACTGAGCAATACCCAGCAAACAATACCCACCCTGTTGCTGTGGCTAACTAATTGGTGTTGATGAATTTATTCCGATCAGTTGTATGTGAGTTGGATAAGTATCCGGTGTTGTTAGTTTGTAATTAATAAGCGAGTCATAAATGGCTCGCATTAACGCTCCGAGGCCTGCATTTATAATTACTGATCGCTGCGCCAATTAAAACAAATGCCAATGCAATTAAAATTGCCCATGAAAAATGTATTTGTTGAGCCATAACCAGTAACACGGTAGAAAGTAACGGTGTTAAAAAACTCAAAGAGGCAAGTAACGTTTTATTACCTCTTTTTAAAGCGATGTCCCATAAGTAAAATGCGCCACCGACAGGTCCTAACCCTAACAAAAAAATACCTACAGTCTGCGTTAATGAAAAACGCGTGACTGTTTGTTCAAAATATATATGTGCCAATAAGGCCAAAATAGCTACATAAAGAGAAAGCCAACCAATATCATCAACGTGATTATCAAAGCGAGTCATGAACAATGAATAACTCGACCATAATAGCGCACAACTCGCAGCAAATAGGTAGCCTAAAAAGTACTGGCTATTGATAGTAAAACCACTGCCATCACTAATTAAAAACACGATCCCTATAAAACTAACCAGCCCGCCTATAATCGCATTTATTTTGTTTTCAGACCGTGCGACAAAAACACCCAATAACAATGGCCATAAATATACAATCAGGCTAACTTCAATCAATGGTGCATATTTAAGTGCCATAAAATAACAAAAATGAAAACCAAATAAGCCAACTATACCAATAATTGTTTGCGCCTTACCAAGTGTCGGCAGAGCTAACAAAGGCTGCTTGGTAACAAGCCGTTTAATAAACAGCAATAAGAACGACACAAAGAAGCACATAAATAGTAATTGAAAAGCCGGTAATGCTTTAGTTAAATTACCCAACAGTGCTAATGCACCCCATAAAAAAATAGCTAATACGCCGAAAATTGTAGACATAGCAAACATTTAATTAAAAATTAATTGATAAAGGTAGTTTATCAATTTTACTATCTAACACTGTGCTTAAAAGGCGATATTGTTGACGTTAAAGCTGCTTTTTTAAGTCTCGTGGGGGATTGTTTGAAGTAGCAAGTGAAGGCGCGACTAAAAGCTGATGGGTCGTTATAACCAACCTGTTCACCAATGACTGCTATAGGTAAATCAGAGTAACAAAGTAAGGAACGCGCATGTTCCATTCTTAATTGCGTGTGATGTTTAACCGGGCTGGTGTGCATACATTGCTTAAAAACCGCTTTGAATTGAGTAACACTTAAATATGCAACCGCTGCCATATCATTCAATGTATAGTCTATCGATAAATCTTTTTTTATTAATAACAAAACGTTATTTATCCGCGGATCAATAGTCGCATTGGTAGTTTGTTGCCTGAGTAACACCAAAAATAAATTAAAACATAACGCTGCTTCATCTATGTTAGTTACACCTTGCAACTGCTTTTGGGTAAAACTTAGATAGCTCATTAATTTATCGTCAATACTGAAACAGGGGGCATTCATCGTCGTTAAGTTATTTGGGAGCTCTAATAAATCGGCCACTATAAAACGTGCATTTTCATCTGATTTAAACGCATGTAGAGTATTTTTAGGGATCACAACACATTGACCAACACCAACAGGCGCCGCGAAATTATTCATTTCAAGTTCTATATAGCCACAAAGTGGTAAAACAAGTTGGTGATAGTGGTGCTGGTGGCTGTGGATTTTTCGTGTGTAGTATCGAATCGATAAGCTATTCATCTATTAAATTTAATAATTGCTACTGACAAACAATCATGAAGGGAGTTGTAGGGTGTTGTAAATAACTTTTTGTTATTTTAATACACTCAATACTTGCTAATTTATAACAGCACGATAAAGTATTGCTAACTAAATATTCTTAAATTCAGCATATGTATTCTACTTCGTGTTGAAAAATAATAACAAGGGCAAACATGTTTGATTTAATCGTAGGCAGTATAAATAACCTGCTTTGGGGTGAAGGACAAATACTGATCTACATTTTACTGTTTACAGGTATTTGGTTTTCAGTACGCTTAAAACTGATTCAAATTTTTAAATTTAAACACATGTTCAGCCTTCTCAAAGGCAGTAGCAAATGCAATAAAAACGACATTAGTTCGTTTCAAGCACTGTGCACCGGATTAAGTGCGCGGGTTGGAACTGGTAATTTAGCAGGTGTTGCTGTTGCGATATCATTAGGAGGCAGTGGCGCCATATTTTGGATGTGGGTGATTGCCATACTGGGCATGGCGACTGGTTTTGCAGAAAGCGTACTTGGCCAAGTGTATAAAGTACGCGATAGCCAAGGCGAATTTAGAGGTGGCCCCGCTTATTATATTCAACAAGGAATAGGCAGCCGTAGTCTCGCTATCGCGTTTGCGTTGTGTTTGTTCTTAGGTTATGGCTTTACTTTTAGCGCGATGCAAACCAACACCATTACTGATGCGCTTAATTTCGCTTTTGAAATTCCAACCTTATATTCAGGCATAGTCATAACTCTGCTTGCAGGCTCTATTATACTCGGTGGCTTTAAAGCTATTGCCCGCTTTGCTGAGCGAGTAGTGCCGGTGATGGGCATTGTATTTGTACTGGCAGCTGTGATTATTACCTTGATTAACTTCACCCAAGTACCTGCTATGTTGAAGGATATATTCTTATCTGCTTTTGGGCTGCAAGAAGCCGGTGCAGGCGCAATGGGCGCGGCAATCAAAAACGGTATTCAACGTGGCTTGTATTCAAACGAGGCTGGCGCAGGCAGTGTACCGCATGCATCAGCAAGTGCGTCACCCATTCCAAATCACCCAGTAACGCAAGGGTATATTCAAATGCTTGGGGTGTTTTTTGATACTATAGTATTGTGTAGTTGTACCGCTGTGATTATCTTATTGGCTGATATTGATATCAGTGGTGAGATGGCAGGCATTCGCTTAACACAAGCGGCAATGACCGCACATTTAGCACAAGGGGGCGTGTACTTTGTAGCAGCAGCCATTACTTTATTTGCCTTTACCTCGGTAGTGGCTAATTACGCTTACGCCGAAAGTAACCTACATTTATTTAAGCTCGATAATAAAGTAGGGCGCGGCATTTACACATTTTTATATCTATCAATGATGATGTGGGGGCGTCTGCCACATTAAAAGAAGTATGGGATTTAGCCGATATTGCTCTTGGCTTGATGACAGTTGTCAATGTAATTGCCATAATACTGCTCACCCCGACTATTTTAAATGTCACAGACGATTATAATAGGCAACGAGCTGAAGGTATTGAGCCTGAATTTAATGCAAAAAATGTGCTCATTCAAGGTAAAACCGAGCAGGGTATTTGGCACTAAACATGACTATTGTCGCGAGGTTTTTTGCATAAGTATTCACCTTACTGGTTGTTGAAAATGATTAAGTATTTTTATGATTGATATATATGCAGGTAAAACTGCGGCAAAAATAATTACAGAACAAGGTTTTAAACCCGACCTTTTTAATGCCTTTTTAGGTGCATCCGGTGGCCCTAAATGGTTTACTTTATTTGGTTTAGATAAGTATATTTTTGGTGAGTTTTTTAAAAACCGATCATCGCAACTCAATTTAATTGGATCATCGGCTGGAGCATTCAGATCTGCATGTTTTTCACAAAACGATCCCGTTGCGGCCATTGAACGCTTAGCAAAATCGTATTCGCAAACCCGATATTCTAGTAATAAACCCACTCCTAATGAAATTACCACTAAAGCCCGCGCACTACTCGAAGATGTGTTTGGCGATAACGGTGTCACCGAAATTATAAATAACCCCGTATTTAAAGCGCATTTTATTGTCGCAAAATCCAATGGCTTAGTAGCGAGTGAACTAAAAGCATTGCAGTTACTCGGACTTACCAAAAGCTATTTAAGCAATCGTGTAAACAGACGATTTTTAACAACCCAATACGAACGCGTTATTTTTCAAGCGCCCAACAGTGAATTGGCAGTTAAAGACAGTTATAAATTTAAAACCACACATATAGATTTAACCACTGACAATTTAAAAGATGCGTTACTGGCATCGGGATCAATACCGCTGGTAATGCAAGGTATAAAAAATATTGCCGGCGCGCCTGCAGGCATGTATCGCGATGGTGGTATTGTTGATTACCACTTTGATTTTAAAATTAACAATCCTGGACTTATTCTATATCCACATTTCAATTCAGATCCAAAAGCAGGGTGGTTTGATAAAAGTTTAAAACGTAAAGTCGCCGCTAAAAATTACGATAACGTAGTAATGATCACTCCCTCTAAAAAATTCATCGCCAGCTTACCTTACGGAAAAATCCCCGACAGAAACGACTTTACAGATCTCGATTCGGATACACGTATAAAATATTGGCGAACAGTATTTAGCGAGACTGAAAAATTAGCCGATGATTTTGATAAAAAACTCAATAGTGAAAATGTTGAGCTGAAAATAATTGAATGATCTAATCTATCAAGTAATGTAGTTTTATGAGTCGTAGTTAATAATCCATAAATTATCGTACGTAATATTAAAGGAAAGGGCGAAAGTCCTTTTTATCAATTATTTACAATGTTAGCAATAAGATATAATGGCACTACTGAGTTTTCATAAATAACTTTCTGTATTCATTTATAGAAGATTCTGAATCTGCAAAATAAGTTTGATGTGAATTTTGAACAATTAATGGGTTAAATAATTTTACATCTTCTGTTGTACATAACTCATTAAAAAAATTTAGTGTTTATATCACGTAAGATTACATACCCAAACTTTGGTGAGATTGGAAAATAGAGATCTTTACCATTACCAGTAATACTTTTAAGACTTACTACTGGTGAATCAGAAGTAATAAATGAAATGTCTGAAGAGTTAATTAATGGGATATGAATATCGATATTACAATTTGTTAAGAGATTAAGAGCGTAATTTTGCCCAAAGACAAAACTAAAAAACCACCAGTGTTTTCTAAATACACTCAATAGAATGTCAATATCTTTTTCATCTCTAAAATTCTCATTTAAAGAAAATCTAGGCCACAAATTTAACTTAGAAAAACTACTATCTTTTAAATCTTTAGTCCTAGTTGCCTGATGACCAAGAAAATTCATAAAATCTTTAAAGTAATCTGAGTTTTCAAGGATATTAAAATCACCATTACTTAGTTGAGGCAAAACTTTAAGCATTTTACCCTCTATTTTAGAATGATAATTCTCTAAAAGGTTAATTTTCCAGTTATTAACACTATCGGATTGTTTTAAAGCAGCTTTAAACGAATTGTAGTAATGAAGGTTTATCTCGTAATTAGAATCAGATATAAACTTAAGAATGATCTTAATATATAGATCTTCATAATTTTCAATATGTTCCAATTTATAAAAAAATCTTGCTTAGCTACTCCAAGTGCGGTTTCAGTTGCTGCAATATGTTTTTTAGTAGCAAAGTAAGCTAATTTATTATCAACCTGCCAATTTTCTAGGTAACGCCGCCAAACAAAATGATGATTTTTTTGGTACTAATTTTTTAGATTCTAGCAAAATTAACTTCCTGTCTTTTCTGAAATATCACCAACAATATCTAGTAATTGGTTCTGTAATTCAAATAAATACTTATCTTGTGTAGATGTCTGTCTTTTGAGGTTTTGGTACATTTGCTCTGATTTCTTAGCAGAACATTTATATCGGTGTACTAACTGTAAATCAGATGGTTTTACTATACCCCAAGGCGTAGTCATTTTGTTGTCGTGATATCAAATTCTATAATCTGCCCATGGGCGAGTAGGAGAAAATAGCCTAGATAAATTATTTAAATTTGCTTTAGCTGACGCGTTTGATAAAAGTATAGCTATAAAAAATTTGAATTAAAACTAATTGAAAAATTTAAGCTGTAAGTTATTTTTGGCTGATAGCTGATAGCTGATAGCTGATAGCTGATAGCTGATAGCTGATAGCTGATAGCTGATAGCTGATAGCTGATAGCTGATAGCTGACGCCCCATAAATTACGTTATGTTAAATAGGCTGAAATAAATTAAAGTGGGCGTAATCATACGAACTAGCCCACTTTTAGAAGGGTTTTGAGGTCTTAATTTAGCTCTGAATCTACCCAAAATTTAGTGCCTTTTAGTACGGCTTGTAATGCAAGGCCATTTTCGGTTAATGAATAAACAGTTACTTGATCTGCAATGGCTTCGGCAACAAGTGCACCGCCTTTATCTTGGTATTTTGCCGCTGCATCGGCATTGCCACCGAAGGCCCAACCATTTTCAATAAAACGATTTAACGCAGCTTGATTATGAAAAACCATTACAACGTTAAAGTCTTTAACACCTAAACCAAGTCCTAAACCAGCTTCACCCATATTCATATAAGTGGATTTACCCGTCAAATTATTTTTAACCACACCATAGCCGCCACCAAAGCTGGCTAAAACAACATTAACATTAGCATTATCAAATACTGCATAACCAGCGGCATTTTTAATTTGCTCTTTAACATCTGGTTTTTCTTTGTATAATTTACTGAGTGTATCTGCTCGCATATTTTGCACTAGATTACGCTTTTCAGTTGGAGAAGCACTACCTGTTGTAGCACAACCAGACAGGACTAATGTTAGTGCAACTAAACTTAAAACTATTAACTTTTTCATATGCCTTCCTTAAACCAGCAACATTGCTTTGATATTATCTGATCAGCTTAACAATATAATCATTCACTAAGTCCAATACTAGACAGTATCGGACTTTAAAGTTAAACTGTAACTACTTTATTTTATTAGAAATAACTATATTATGCTTGTTGCTTTGGTCGATACATTAAAACAATTACGGTATCAAATTGCCCATCTTGAAGATGATACAATGCAATCAGAATACCCAGAACTTGCCACCTTTATACAGCAAGTTGGCTTGACTGTCGCTGAATCTAAGCAAGAATTAGTATTTTTGTATCAATTTTTATATGTTTATGGTCGAAAATCAGAAGCGACCTATAATCGTTTTCGTAACGAACTCGAACGCTTTTACCTATGGTCTTGGTTAGTCGCAGAAAAATCAGTATTTGAATTAAAACGTGAAGACATAGAAGCCTATGTCGATTTTATGGTCGAACCCGATAAAAGCTGGGCGATGACTTCAGTGCAATGGCGCTATAAAGATGAGCAAGGGATCCGTAGATTAAACGAAAATTGGCGCCCTTTTATGCTCAAAGAATCTATTGCTAGCCAACAAACATTAGCTGCCATGTTTACTGCTTTAAATGTATTTTACAAGTTTGCTATTTTAGAAGAAAAAACCTTTGCTAACTTTGTACCGGTTGTAAAAAAGAATAGCCCTTATTTAGTTGTGCAATCACAAATAAAAATTCCTGATACCTTGAGTGATATTCAATGGGAATATGTATTTGGTGTCACACGTGATAAGTGTGAGCAACAACCTGATCTTGAAAGAAATTTATTTACCTTAGCGTGTTTAAAAGGTCTTTATTTACGGATCTCTGAACTATCAGAGCGACCACAATGGTCGCCTGTTATGTCTCATTTTTGGCAAGATAATGATGGCTTTTGGTTTTTAAGAATTATGGGTAAAGGAAATAAATTACGTGATGTCACACTCAGTGAAGATTTTGTAACTTATTTAAAACGTTATAGGTTGTACCGAGGTTTACCAGCCCTGCCCCGCGTTGATGAATCTGATCCATTGGTGCATAAAATTCGTGGTCAAGGCGGAATGACCGTTCGACAAATTCGTCGCTTAGTTCAACAAAGTTTTGATTTAGCCAAACAATCTTTACTTGATGATGGCTTTACTGATGATGCCGAGCAACTAGAATCGGCAACAGCGCATTGGCTCAGACATACTGGTGCTACGCATGATGCACAAACTCGCCCTTTAAAACATTTATCAGAAGATTTAGGACATGCAAAAATTGCCACCACCGATCAAATATATATTCAGACAAATATCAAAGAACGAGCAAAATCTGGACTTAAAAGGAAAATCTAAATGGAATATGTTGTATTAGCTGCAGTGGGTTTAGCCTTTTTAATTTATTCATTATCTATGCATCAATTAGAGCGAGCTGAAATTACCGGACCTATGTTTTTTGTTATTATCGGTGCGTTGATCGGGTTTATGCTACCAAGTAAAACGGCATATTTAACCAGAGACTTAGATCACTTATTACCTTTAATAGAATTAACACTGAGCATATTTTTATTTACTGATGCGGCAAAAACCAAACTGATGGTTTTAAAACACAGTTTTCAATACCCTAGCCTATTACTTTTTATTGCTTTACCACTTACTTTGTTTGCTGGAATTATTATTGCGAGTTTAATGTTTACCCAGCTGACACTTATTCAAGCTGCACTAGTTGCAATAATATTAACGCCGACAGATGCAGCGCTTAGTAAAGGATTATTAAATAGCAGCGCGGTGCCTGAAAAAATTCGTGAAGGGATCAATACTGAAAGTGGTTTAAACGATGGTTTATGTGTGCCAATATTTTTAGTCTTGATGTTGTTAGCAAAAGAGCCTGCATCTACATTTTCGGTTTTTGATACGGTCATTGTTTTTGCGCGTGAATTAGGTGTGGCTATTCTGGTTGCAGTTGCTGCAATGGGATTGATCATTCCCTCGATTAAATTTGCCATGCAACGTCATTATTTTTCAAATAATAGTAGCCCATTTTTAGTGGTTGGTATGGCAATGGCCATTTTTTCAATCGCACAAAGTTTGCATAGCAGTGGTTTTATTGCGGTGTTTGTTGCTGGATTAATTTTTGATAGATTTACCGATCAGGCTTTACGCTTAAAACTCGTTGAAGATAGTGAACACATCGCGGACTTTACTGGTTTGTTGATCTGGTGTTTATTTGGTTTTGTATGCAGCTATTTAGTTTTGCCAGAATTATCATGGGCACTTACTGTATTTGCACTACTGAGTACAACGCTTATTCGAATTATCCCTGTGATGTTGTCATTACAATTTACTAAATTAAAAATGAAAGAACGTTTTACTTTTGCTTGGTTTGGCCCGAGAGGCTTAGCATCTATTGTATTTACTTTAATGGTGATCGATAGCGGCATCGAAAATAAATACCTTATAGCTACGATTGCTATGACAACTATTTTATTTAGTGTTTTTATTCATGGTATGAGCACCAAGCCTATTGCTGATAGTTATTTAAAATAAAAAAACGATATAAAAAATGCCGCAATCCTTTTTAAAAGCGTGCGGCATTTTTATATTAAATGTTATTGCTTAGCTTATCTGCTAGTAGTTCTATTGGGTGTTTTGGTTTGAATTTTTCATAGCGTTTAACTTGGCTACGACAAGAAAAACCGGTTGCTAATAATTGCTCAGGTTTATTTTTCTCTACAACACCTTGCCAACTCATTTCATATAATGCTCGAGAGTTTTTTTGGTTTTGCGCTTCATGGCCATATGTACCTGCCATACCGCAACACCCTGTTGCTGTTGTATTAAGTTTTAGGCCTAAGTCAGTAAAAATTGTTTGCCATACATTCGCCGCTTTTGGTAATGCGGTTGTTTCAGTACAATGACTTACTAACGTAAATGTTATATTGCTATCAACTTTGTTAGCTAATGATTTAAAAGATTGTGTTGCTAACCATTCATGAGCAAGTAGCACTTCAAATTCACCACGTTCATCACCTAAAATAGAATTATATTCATCCCGATAACACATTACTAATGATGCATCTAAACCTACAAGTGGTGCATTTATTTCAGATAATGAATTTAAAAATGTTGCTGCATTTTTTGCTGTGATCTTAAATTCATTTAAAAAACCTTTAACGTGTTGCGGTTTTCCATTTGGCTTAAACGGTAACAGTATTGGCTTCTTGCCTAGTGCGGAAATTATTTTTATAAAACTTTCTACCAGCTCAGCTTCATAAAAACTGGTAAACGGATCTTGCACAATTAGTACATACTCACTTTGTTGCTCGGGAGATAAGCCTGAAAGTTGTGCAAAATTAAATTCGTGCGTTTTATTAATTCGTTTTGTTAAACGTGGTGAACTAAGCACGGGTGTATCAACATAGCCAACAGATTTTTTTATTAATGAGCTGACTAATTTAGTTTTTACAATTGGATTTATTACATTTGAAAATTTGGCCATTAATGGTGCACTGGCTTCAATATTACCGACTAGATAATCTTTAAGTGGGCGCGCGTAGTAACTGTGATAATAATTTAAAAAACGTGATCTAAAAGTCAGTACATCAACTTTTATTGGGCACGCTGTGGTACATGCTTTACACGCTAAACACTCATCCATTGAGGCTTTAACTTCATGAGAAAAATCATATACGCCTTTCTTTTTATCGCGGCTATGTTGAAAACGTTCCCACCAGGTGATCACTTCACCTTTATTAAGTTCTTTTTCAACCTCAATTAAATCAATCTCTTTTGCTTCTTGTAATCGTAACCATTCGCGCATTAAACTTGCGCGACCTTTAGGTGAATTACGACGATCACCGGTTACTTTATATGATGGGCACATTGGAGAGTTTTCATCATAGTTAAAGCAAATACCATTACCATTGCATGTCATTGCATTATTAAAACTAGTTTTAACATCAACCGAAATTTGTCTGTCGAACCACGAACGCTTTTGATCGTCAACGCTAACTAGTGAGTCCTTACTTTCAATTGGAGTACATATTTTACCGGGATTAATCCTATTGTTAGGATCAAAAGCTGATTTTATAAGTCGTAATTGCTTAAATAAATGCTCACCAAAAAACTCAGGGCCATATTCACTTCTATACCCTTTGCCGTGCTCGCCCCACATTAAACCACCGTATTTAGCTGTGAGTTTAACAACTTCATCAGAGATCACTCGCAGTAATTTTTTCTTGTTCGGGATCACACATATCAAGTGCCGGTCTAACATGTAATACACCGGCATCAACATGACCAAACATGCCATATTGTAAATTATGGCTATCGAGCAAAGCTCTAAATTCAACAATATAATCTGCAAGATTCTCAGGTGGTACGGCGGTGTCTTCAGCAAACGCCAAAGGTTTTTGTGCGCCTTTAACATTACCTAACAAGCCAACTGATTTCTTACGCATGGCATAAATTTTTAAAATATCAGCCTTACTGCTGGTAAGTTGATAACCAATTACGCCATTTTTTTGTTGTGCAACGCAATCATCGAGTAATGCACATAGCGATTCAACTTTGTCTTTTATGTCATCAGGCGATACAGCATTAAACTCAACCATGTTAAGCCCTTGCATATCCTTATTTGGCACATCGGTTATTAAGTCCGATACTGAATGCCAAATTATATCTTCACGTGCAAGATTTAAAACTTTGCTGTCAACGGTTTCAACTGAGGTAGCACGAGCATCGACCAAAAACGGTGAATGACGCAGTGCCGAATCAAAGCTATCATACTTGATGTTGATTAAGGTTTTGAATTCAGCAATAGGAGTGATGTTTAATTTAGCCTCAGTAACAATACCAAGCGAACCTTCTGAGCCAGTTATTAGCCTACTCATATCAAAGGTTTGTAAGTCTTCACTTAGCACATGTTCTAGGTCATATCCGGTTAAAAAGCGATTTAAACGTGGAAACTTGGCTAAAATTGCATCCCGCTCAGACAAACAAATATCAAGCACTGTTGCGTACAGTTTACCGATTGTAGTGTTTTGTTCGGCAATTAGTTTGGCTTTATCAATGTCAATTGGTGTCGTTGACATTTGTGTGCCATCGACTAAATAAGTGGTAAGTCCTAAAACATGATCGCTAGTTTTACCATACACCAGTGAGCCTTGTCCTGATGCATCGGTATTAACCATTCCGCCGATTGTTGCGCGATTACTCGTTGATAAATCAGGTGCAAAGAAAAATCCATAAGGGCGTAAAAAATCATTTAGTTGATCTTTAATCACGCCCGTTTGCACTCTAACCCAACCTTCTTCAGGATTAATTTCGAGGATTTCTCGCATATAACGTGATAAATCGACTACGATCCAGGAGTTAATGATTGACCGTTGGTGCCTGTACCACCGCCGCGAGGTCCAAAAGTCAGCGATAGATAAGGGTCTTGTGCAGCAGTTTGCAGAGCAATTTGAATATCTTTTTCAGTTTTAGGAAAAATAACACTTTGCGGTAACTGCTGGTAAATACTGTTATCAGTTGATGCAGTTATACGAGTGGCATAGCTTGCATCAGTGTCGCCAGTAAACCCTTGTTTAATTATAGTTTTTAAGTAACTTGCGACTAAATCGGTCGCGGCATCTTGTTGGCTAATAGTTGCTATCATGACGGTAGTAAATTAAGGCATTTGTTCGATTATATCATGCTAAAGAGCAATAGAAATTGAAGATTTTACAGTTTGTAACACTCTTTTTATCGTAAAAAGACTGTGATTACTTATACTCATAGTAGATGCTTAATTGCGAGGGAATTGAAATGAAAAAATGTGTATTAGTTTTAGTCGGCAGTTTATTTATGTTGCTGGGATTATTTTTTGCTATTGTACCAGGCCCTTCTTTGATCTTTTTTATTGCAGGGCTTATGTGTTTCTCTTTTTATTACCCTAAAGCACGCCATTATTTAGCAATTTGCCAAAAAGCGCTGACAAAATCTTGCGCGTTCTTAGATAAGAAGTTAGCCCGATAAAAGTTATAAATAGGCTATAACATATTGAGTAAACAAAAATGCCAGCAATAACGCTGGCATTTTTTATACTTTAACGATTATTTTGCTAATTTTTTAGCAAGGTATAACCAAGTTTCAAGTACTGTATCTGGGTTTAGTGAAACAGAATCAATGCCCTGCTCTACTAACCACGCAGCAAAGTCTTCATGATCTGATGGACCTTGACCACAAATACCAACATACTTTCCTTTTGCTTTGGCAGTTTGAATTGCCATAGAAAGTAGTTTTTTGATTGCAGGGTTACGCTCATCAAATAAATGGGCAATTAATCCTGAGTCACGGTCTAAACCAAGTGTAAGTTGCGTTAAATCGTTTGAACCGATTGAAAAGCCATCAAAATGTTCTAAAAATTCATCAGCAAGTAATGCATTTGATGGAAGTTCACACATCATGATTACTTTTAAGCCATTTTCGCCACGTTTAAGGCCATGCTCTTCAAGTAATTCAATAACACGTTTACCTTCTTCAAGGGTACGTACGAATGGGATCATGATTTCAATGTTGGCCATATCCATGTCGTTACGAACACGTTTGATTGCTTCACACTCTAGTGCGAAACAGTCACGGAAATCTTCCGAAATATAACGTGCTGCGCCACGGAAACCAATCATTGGGTTTTCTTCTTCAGGCTCGTATTGTTGTCCGCCAACTAAGTTAGCATATTCATTTGATTTAAAATCAGACATACGAACAATTACACGCTCTGGTGCAAATGCACAGCCTAAGGTCGAAATACCTTCAACTAATTTAGCAATATAGAATTCAACCGGTGATTCATAACCTGCAATCATCTGTGTGATTTCAGCTTTTAACTCATCTGTTTGAGCATCAAAATTTAGCAATGCTTTAGGATGCACACCAATCATACGGTTGATAATAAATTCAACGCGCGCAAGACCAACACCTGAGTGTGGTAAGCGTGCAAAATCAAATGCACGATCTGGGTTACCAACGTTCATCATGATTTTCATTGGTAGTTCAGGCATTTTATCGACACGTGAAGTGAGGATTTCAAAATCTAAAATACCTTCATAAATAAAGCCAGTGTCGCCTTCAGCACATGATACGGTTACTTCTTGGCCTGCTTTAATTAGGTCAGTTGCATTACCACAGCCTACAACTGCTGGAATACCTAACTCACGGGCAATGATTGCCGCGTGACATGTACGACCACCACGATTAGTTACAATCGCTGCAGCACGTTTCATGATAGGTTCCCAATCTGGATCAGTCATGTCGGTTACTAAAATGTCACCTTGTTGAACTTGATCCATTTCTTTAATCGAATCAAGTACACGAACAACACCTGAGCCAATTTTATGACCGATGGCACGTCCTTCAACGACAACAGCACTGCTGCCATTTAGTTGAAAACGCTCCATAACATTCGTATCTTCGTTTGAACGAACTGTTTCAGGGCGAGCTTGTACAATGTATAGCTTGCCGTCATTACCGTCTTTTGCCCACTCGATATCCATCGCGCGGCCATAATGTTTTTCGATGATCACAGCTTGCTTTGCAAGCTCTTGAACTTCGGCATCGGTAATTGAGAATTTATTTGAAAGGGCTGCATCTACATCTACGATTTCTACTTGTTTACCATGCGCTTGATCGGCAGAGTAAATCATTTGAATCGCTTTTGAGCCAATATTACGGCGCACTACAGATGGCTTACCTTTAGCAAGTGTTGGTTTATGAACATAAAATTCATCAGGGTTTACTGCGCCCTGTACAACCATTTCACCTAGACCATAACTTGAGGTGATAAACACCACATCTTCGAAACCTGATTCAGTATCAATACTGAACATAACGCCAGACGATGACTTATCAGAACGTACCATGCGTTGAATACCCGCAGATAATGCTACGCCGCGATGATCATAACCCTGGTGAACACGGTATGAAATGGCACGGTCATTGAAAAGCGATGCGAACACATGCTTGATGGCGACCATTACTGAGTCGATACCACGTACATTTAGGAAGGTTTCTTGTTGACCTGCGAATGATGCATCAGGCATATCTTCAGCTGTTGCTGATGAACGTACTGCGAATGAAACATCGTCTGCTGCATTGCCGTGGAGTTGGCTGTATGCGTCGCGAATGGCTTGGTCTAAATTAGGTTGGAATGGGGTGTCGATAATCCACTGACGAATATCAGCGCCGACTTTTGCTAGTGTATTTACATCTTCCACGTCCAGTGTGTCTAAAATGTCGTGGATCTTTGCATTTAGTCCTGATTGCTCAAGAAACTCATTAAATGCGTCTGCGGTAGTAGCAAAACCACCTGGGACTTGTACACCAGCGTTTGCTAGGTTAGAAATCATTTCGCCGAGTGAGGCATTTTTGCCGCCAACACGAGGAACATCTTGCATACCAAGCTCTTGATACCAGAGAACGTATTCTTGCACGGATCTTTCTCCAAAAAAACAAATTGTAGTAATAACTGTGAGAGTTAAGAAAGAAAACCTTCTAAAAAGGTCACCTTCATTCTACACTGGCAATAGACCTTACGTAAACCGTAGGGTGGCTATTTTAACTATTAAACGTAATAAAAAGGTTAATATGAGAACTGCATTTTATATTTCTGACGGTACAGCTATCACTTCTGAAGTATTTGGCCACGCCACTTTGTCATTATTTCCCGTTGAATTTAATCATAAAACTATCCCTTTTGTTGAAACTGAAAAAAAAGCGAACGAAATAAAAGCATTGATCAATGCAACGGCACAACGCGAAGGCGAAAAACCATTGGTTTTTTACTTTTGTTAATCACAATTTAAGTGAAATTATTCGCTCATCGACCGCCGTTACTTATGATTTCTTAACTACATTTAGTGAGAAAATTGAGCAAGAACTAAAAGTAGCGCCGGTGCCTAAAATTCATCGTACTCATTCAATGCATGAAAAAAGTTATGACTTTAGAATTGATGCCGTGAACTATGCGCTTACTAATGATGACGGCGCTAATATTAGTAACTATGCTGAAGCCGATATAATTTTGGTCGGCGTAAGCCGCAGTGGTAAAACGCCAACTAGTTTATATTTAGCGCTACAGTATGGTATTAAAGCAGCTAATTACCCTATCACTGAAGAAGATTTAGATTCGGGTAACTTACCACAGTGCTTAGTAGCCTATAAGCATAAGCTGTTTGGTTTAACGATTGATCCAGTCAGGTTGGCTGATATTCGCCAACGCCGTATGGCTAATTCAAAATACGCATCACTTAAGCAATGTCGAATCGAAGTACGCGAAGTTGAAATGCTGTATAAAAAACATAAGCTGGCGTATTTAAATTCGACCCATCACTCTGTAGAAGAAATTTCCGCTAAGATCATTTCTGATACTAACCTTGAGCGACGTAAGTACTAACTTCAATATAGCTAATTATAGTTCCACAAGGTATAAAAATAATATCGGACATTAAAAAAGCCGCATCTGCGGCTTTTGATTTTTTGGACTAACTCTACTTACGCGCGTCTTTTAATAAATCTGCAACTAAGAAGCCAAGTTCTAATACCTGATCAGCATTTAAACGTGGGTCACACTGTGTGCGATAACGCTGTGCTAGATCGTCATCAGATAATCCGTAAGCACCACCAGTACACTCAGTAACATGTTGGCCAGTCATTTCTAAATGAACACCACCTGCATACGAGCCCTCAGCTTTATGAACTGCGAAGAACTGGCTGATCTCACGCAAAATATTGTCAAAGCTTCGGGTTTTATACCCTGATGTCGCTTTTTCAGTATTCCCGTGCATTGGATCAGAACTCCAAATTACTTTACGGCCTTCTTGTTGAACGCGACGTACTAAGGCCGGCAACTTTTCAGGAAGTACATCAGCACCCATACGTGTAATTAATGTTAAGCGCCCTGGGATGTTATCTGGATTAAGCGCATCAATTAAACGAATTAAGTCGTCAGGATCCATTCCTGGGCCAACTTTTACCCCAATTGGATTTTTAATACCTTTAAAGAATTCGATATGTGCATGATCAAGTTGGCGAGTACGTTCACCAATCCAAACAAAATGTGCTGAGCAGTCATACCAATCGCCAGATAGATGATCACGGCGAGTAAGCGCTTCTTCATACCCCAGTAATAAGGCTTCATGAGAGGTGTATAAATCAGTCTCTTTAAGGCTTGGAGCAATTGTTGAGTTAATACCGCACACTTCCATAAACTCAAGCGCATCTTGAATCTTATCCGCAAGTTGTTGGTATTTTTCTTTAAGTGGGTTTGCGGCAACAAAACCCATGTTCCAGCGATTTACCTGATGTAAATCTGCAAGTCCACCTTGTGCAAATGCGCGTAATAAATTTAATGTTGCTGCACTGTGATGATAAGCCGTCATTAAGCGTTGTGGATCGGGAATACGCGCTTGTTCAGTGAACTCAAAATTATTTACGATATCACCACGGTATGAAGGTAAAGATACCCCATCAATGGTTTCTAAATCTGCTGAGCGTGGTTTAGCATATTGCCCTGCCATGCGCGCAATCTTAACTACAGGGCATTTACCGCCATAAGTTAGTACGACTGCCATCTGTAATATTGTTTTAAATGTGTCACGAATATTAGCGGCATTAAAGTCACTAAATGATTCAGCACAATCACCACCTTGAAGTAAGAAGGCACGGCCTTCACAAACGTCTTCTAGTTGTTTAAATAAACTACGGGTCTCTTCTGCGAAGACCAGTGGCGGTGCACTCTTTAATTGGCCTTCAACAGTTTTCAGCGCTTCTTGATCTGGATACTGTGGCTGCTGAAGTATTGGGAGCTCTCTCCAGCTATTTGGGTTCCACGACTGCATATTAATTTCCTCATTCCTACATTTACCTGATAGATGAAAATTAACGTATGCAGTCCCCCTGTTCAAGGACTATATTCGCTAATTATCAATTATTTAGTTATGAGATAAATATTATTGATGATTTGCACTGTTCTGCCACCTTTTTATTTTTTAAAATATGCACAGGGTATTGTTTAACTTATTAATATAAAACATAAAATTAAATAATACAGCGAGACCTTAGTAAATAAATTAAGTGCCTACTCTACAACTGAAAATAAGAACACATCATACTTGAATTGCAATGCTATGTAACCTTAACTTTACAGTTGAGATTGGATTATTTTTTATATCAAATGGCTGAAGTTTAAAATATGTGCTAAGGGTGCTGGGTAATAAAGAGGTATACCTAAATTAAATGAAATTCAGTTTGCCTGATGCCGCTTGTAACTACCTTGTTTGATTCATGTTGGCACTTATCTCAAATTACTGATAGTTGTCAATTCAAGCATGAATGACACTGCAATTAAATTAAGGCAATAGTATGTAATTGTAAAATTCGAGCGCTGGTTTGACTCCAACTCCTATACATCTTATTGGCCTATTTCTCAGCGTTCATACAACATTTTTATAATGCCTGGCTTAAACTAGGTAGGTTTAGCAGCTTGTTATCACTGTAGTTCAGCTCTTTAACTATATCGACGATTACTTAAGCTTCATGGTTATAAAGTCTGTAAGCGCAGTTTGTTTTTGTGCTCACAGCCATAAACTTACTCACTGCAACTGCACGACTGATAATTTGTAAGCTGTTTCAAATTAGATAATCCCCTGAAGCAAAATTGAAATAGTGTGCCTATGAGTAATTTATAGAATTGGTCACATCAATAAGCTCCCGTAAATTGTTGCATTGATATACCAGTATCCATTGGCAACTGAAAACTACAATAGAGTTAGTCCTCACCCTTTAATTACACAACTTATACTTGAGGTAAATACCTCTATAGCATCGGAGATTATACAATTGCAGCAACATGATGTACTTAATCATCAGCTTAAAGGCAATATTTAAACATACTTATTTAGAGATGATCGAACTTTTAAGTTAGAAAAACTATTAACCTATCCGTTATAAGGTCCTTACAAAGAACAAAGAACACATCATACTTTTATTAATTTATAATATATACTTAGCATCAGGTAAAATTAAACAATAAATAAACAGGTGATTCTGCGCTGCTTTGTTTTTAGTTTAACTGCGGCTATGGTAGACTATTATCATCTATATTGTATGATGTGTTCTTATGGTAGCTAAAGTACAAATTCGCAGTCAGTTCGATTTACTTAGTGATTTAACTAATCACTTTATTGATGATTTAATGCAATGCGATTATTCAAAGGCTGATTATTATCAATTGCCTGATATTGATAGTAACGATGAAAAGATAGTCCCTCAATCGATCAATGTTACGAAAATTACAGGTGCTACGGGCCAAAAGTTGATTTTAAATTCATTTAACGATATCTATAAAAAATCAGGCTTAAGTAGTCGTGTTTTAAAACGTCACCCTGGGTTACTGGTAATAAAAAATGCGGATCAAAAACAACTTGTTGCTCGAATTCAACAATTAAATAAAGCTAAAGCTGCATTTAAAGAATGTATTCTAGCCATTGATAATAATGATGCTCGCTTTGAAGCGGTTCATAATGCGATACCAAATTTAATAACACTCGCCGCGTACCGTAAAATTCATTTTGAAGTAAACTCCCCTTTTTCAGTTCGTTTTACCTGGATGCACAAACACGCGACTAAAACACTGACAAAAAAGATGGCACTAGCCATGCTCGAAAAATCAGCCGGTTATTCCAATCCTAGAATGATAGATCAACTCAGTTGGCAAACACTCGTTGCTCAAGAACAATTACGTGTCGCTAGTTTAGGAGATAAAGATAAGTTACGAATAAGACGCCCCACCCGCGTTAGCCCACAAGTAAATGTGAGATACACCGCGCAAAATCGTTATCATGTTAGTGCCGCACTACCTTTTATTTTGATAAACCCTGAACCGGATGTAAAACTAGGTACGTTATCAGATTATCAAAAACCACAAAGCCATCCGCGTAAACGAGAGTATGATTTTCTTGTTGATAGATTATATTTGGAACAAGTTGATAAATAATTATGTTAAAAAGGCCGCTATATAGCGGCCTTAGTCAGAATAAGCTTAAGCGGTAAGTTAATCTTTAACTATTTCTTCAATTTTATCTTCGTCGATTAAAACTGCATTTTCAACTATGCGTTTACCACCTTGAATTTCAATACGTTTGTTATGCTTATTCAAAGTAAGTATTTCATCACAAAACTGATCTGAAGGATGCATCTCGTATGTATAATCGACAATGTTGCCAGTTTTATCATCTTTAACATTAGTAATGCTATATTCTGAAATAGCACCTTTTTCGATAAGATCTTTCATCGTAGTGGTCATATCACGACGCAATGCTTTTAATTTATTTTCAGTGATATCGTCAGTTGAATAGATTGAGCCATATTTTTCCATGATAGATAACAATCTAAAATGATATGTTTTTCCTGGTGCCGCATAGCGCCAAAGATGATAAAGACGCAACATCATCCAGCGAGATAATCCGCGCTTTAATTCTTGCGCGCTATTGAAATAGTAACCTTTGTATTCAAGGTTATCGATCATGTTATGGACAAACGCATTCAAGCACGCAACACATTTAACATTACCGCCCTGCCCTTTTTTACCACTAAAGTGCAAAGAAGAAAGAAAGTTCATATTTGATTCGTAAAATGAATCATCAATATTGGTATTTTTAGTATCTGTCGCTGAATACTTAAACGATAGCTTAGAACCTTGCAGTGCTTCTAATGCTTCTTTGATTTGTGGGTAAGGCATTGATTGCCCAACAGCTTTAAGTTCTTGCGCTAATTCGTTCATCGAAAAAACCACGGCATATTGAATACCGGACTTAAAATTGATTTTAACAATTTTACCTTTAGAAGCTAAACGGATTAATGCACGTTCTACTTTTTCTTCACGATCTGATGGCCAAACTAAATATTCAACATCTTCACCGTCTTTACGGGTACTTACTACCGCTGGAGTAATTTTAATTTCACCATCATACAA
This sequence comes from Pseudoalteromonas sp. B160, assembly GCF_037162485.1. Lineage (NCBI taxonomy): Bacteria > Pseudomonadati > Pseudomonadota > Gammaproteobacteria > Alteromonadales > Pseudoalteromonadaceae > Pseudoalteromonas > Pseudoalteromonas sp. B160. The sequence goes on from NZ_JARLUX010000002.1 coordinate 801,192, forward strand.
AATGCCATCCACTTTTTCGGATATTTTTCGAGTAATAATGGTTTTTTTAGGCGCTTCTTCGAGTGGTAATTTTTTATGGCCTGAGCGAACAAAACGTCCCCACAAATCATAATGATTAAAAGTATTCGAATAGGCCCTTAGTCCATGCGCTGCATTTTCTAATGAAACTCGCACATCTTTATTGTCTGTAAATAATGCGAGGCTTTCGTTATCTATTGCACTTTCCACCCCGTGGATCTGACCCCGTAATGTATCGGGTAAGTTATCTACCGAGATGTTGACCTTTCGGTTCATTGTTCTTATTTCCAATTTTATTGCGACAGCTAATAACAACACATTAAACAGAAAAAGTTAAATGTTTAAGTTAGTACAAAACTGATCTGGGATTAAAATATATGTTCAGATCACTATTTTACTAAGTAACCTTAATGATCTTGATTTTCAGATCAGTTTTTTACTAACACTACGGTTATAAGTCTAAATTTTACTAACTCACGCATATTTTTGTCCGTCTATTTTTGTTTTTTAACCAAAAATACACGACATAAATCTAATTTTTACTAATGCCTGTGGATAATCATCGAATCAGTTAGCATAGATCTGATCTATACCTACTACAGATCAGATCTATACTAATTGAACAGCCTATTTATCCCGATCGTAAGTGGATAAGTTCTTAATTATCTTAGTAAAAAACTGATCTCAACAGCGGTTTTTGTGCGTAAACCTGTGTTCAAACTGTGCATAACTTAAGTCTCAGATTCAGAGTTAGTAAAATTACGATCTGTCAGTTACTAAAGATCTGATCTTAACCAAGTATAAACCTGATCCACTTTTTTTACTATTATTTATATATATCAAAAACTTAGATGTGTATTTTATGCCCTTAACCTTTACTACCTTATATATTTAACCACCTTTAAACTTCTTTATTTATACTAAGCAATTTTAAAATTACAAATTAATTCTAAATGTCTTGTTATTAAAAGCCATGTCGTCATAAATAGTTGTTTACAGTCAATTGAATGGACATTATACTTAATACCTAACTTTGAGGAATAAAGTATGTCAATTCATAATAATGCGCTATCCACCTATCGGCTTTTAAAAGCAACTGCAGAAGTCGCAGAAAAATCATTAGCAGGACGTATTCAGCATTATCGTGCCCACTTAAAATCTGAAGAAAAAGAGCTTCGAACTTACACTCAAAAAGCAGCAGCAGATCTGTTAGGCTGTAACAATCGTACCTTAAAACGCCGCCATGACAATGGTGATTTTGATGAGCTAAACATCAAACGCGGTGCAAACGGCCATTACGCTTACACTTTGGTAAATATATTTGCTATGGCAGATATAATGGATATTCAGCCAGATCACCGCAATGTTGACGATAAATTACAAGTTATTGTTATCAACTCTCTAAAAGGCGGCTGTGGTAAAACAACCAGTATGGTAAATATTGCTGCAGCCCTAGCTACGACTAACATTAAACGTTACCGTATTGGTATTATTGATTTAGATCCGCAAGGGTCATCATCAAGTTTTTTCCCACCCAGTGAACCTGAACCGATCACGGTCGGTGATTTAATGCGAGATTGCATTGATTTAGATCCAGATGAAACTTGGCAGCAACTTGTTACAAATGCTTTTTTGCCTACGCATATCCCAAATATACGCATTTTGCCTTCTGGTATGGATGACTTTTACTTTGAACATGAAACTGCAACGTTGCTAAAAGATAGTTCAAGTTATGAAAAAACCCGTCATTACCATAAACTATTAGAAAAAGTTATTGATCCGGTCAAGGATCAATTCGATATCATTTTAATTGATACAGCTCCATCTCTTAACTTCATGTTTTATAATGCTTTAATGGCATCTACGGCAATGCTGATCCCGGTGCATCCTGAGGCCGTTGATTTCGATGCTAATAACAAATATTTAAAACGTTTAGGCGAGATCTATCATACCGTTGCATCTTTAGGTCATGAAGGCTGGGACTTTATGCAATTTTTAGTAACTAATTACGTAAAAGGCAATCATTCACAGCGTGACATCGTTAAAGATGTACGCAGTGCATTTGGTCGTCAGGTAATGAGTTACCCAATTAACCACAGCTCGGCAATTACAGCGAGCTCTTCGTCATTCAATACTATTTTTGATCAAAAAACATCTGACAGCTTAGCAAGTAGAGAATCACTGATCAGAGCTCAAGAAAATATAAAAGATGTTGTTGATGAATTAGAAATGCTGATCCGTTCAAACTGGCAATCAACACAATCTCAATTGAATGAAACTAAGTAAGGTAGTTAACAAAAAATGGCTAAAAAACGTAAAAATGACACCAGCTTAGATCCTTTTGCTACTTCAATTGGTAATAGCAATCTTGATGAATTACTAGAACAAGCAAACGCAGGCGATGTGATCAAAATGCCTGCACCAAGTGATCCTAATCGTCAGATCATACTCGTTTGCAAAGTGATCCCGCATGCTGAAATAGAAAGTACCACCAAGGTGTACGCAAAAAATCGTCGTGTTCAAATATTACTCAATAAAAAGTCTGTCGCTGATATACTCCCTGCAATAGCCGAGGATGGTCGTAACCAACACCCCGCCCTATGTTGGGACAAAGGTGATGAAACGCTGGTATTAGCCGGCTCACGTCGTCGTATGGCATGTATAATCGGCAATGCTGACTACATGGTTCTTAGTTCGAGTGATTTTACAGATTTAGATGCTAAGATTTTAGCGGTATCGTCAGACCAATATATTGCCCCGAGCCTCTGGGAGCTTGGCCAAGCATATCAACAAACAAAAGATGAGTTAGTTGCACAGGGAAAAAAAGGCTCTTACCGTGAAGTAGCCGCCATTGAAGGTGTATCGCATACAGCTATTGCTGATGCAATTAAAGCCTTTGAGAAGCTTCCTGCTGCTGTACTTGCCCTTTATCCAACAGCGAATCATGTTGGCCGTGAAGTAGCTAAAAAACTGATTGCAGCAAAAGAACGTGATGAGCATAGTTTTAATCAGCAAGTAAATCATCTGACACACGATAATAGCTTAGATGAGATTATTGGTGATGATAAGCGTGCAATGGCGATCACTAAATTGCTTACCGCTGAGCCACAGTCAACTCAACGTCGAGAAGCACTACTAGAAAATAATTACATTAGCTTGCAACGTAATTTAAAAAGTGGTGATTTATCAATCAAAATTGATAATAAAGTGATGACTGACAAGCGCTTAGAACAGCTAACTAAGTTATTAAATGCATTTAACTAGTTAATAAAAATCTGATCTAAAGGCTTTTTTTGTTAGTAAAATTCTGATCCCAAACTGTGTTTTGTTAGTAAAATAATGATCTGAAATATCAATAAACCTTACTATTGAGCTCATAGATCATTTTTTTACTAACTGATTAGCTATATTTTTCATTCTTACCGCTATTTTTTTATAGCTTAGTAAAAATGTGATCTGTAAACGCGCTTAATTATTAGCAATATGTTTATAACTTGTGGGTTTATTGTTGGTTAGTTGTGTTTAACTATTAAATTCAGCTGTTTTTGTATTGAGATCATTTTTTTACTAACTTATCAGCTCCAACCAGTCTTTTTAATCATTTTAATGCTTTAGCTCGACGCCGATAAATCATATACTGGTAAAATTATTTTTATTTTTTACTGCCCTGAGCAATATGTCTGCTAACTTATCTAAGAATGACCTACTCGCTATTTTTGAAGAGATCAAGCAAGAGCAAGCGACTCAATTTCCTTTATCTGAACGATTTATTAAACAGCTGTTTAAGCCTCATGTGCTCAGTAAAGCAAAAGAGTACGTTGCAAATGGTCAAATTAACTGGTTAGAGCATAATCATGATTTCTCTGTCATTGATGCCTCGGTGTTTGGAAATCAAGGCAGTACTTTTACCCAACACATAGAGATAAAGAAGTTAGCCAATGGTTTTGCAGTTGATCGACACTGTTCATGTAATGCCAAAACTAACTGTCGCCACTTGGCTGCTGTATTGTTAAAGCTGAAGATTGATCATTCTGGTGATTACGGCCAAGACTATATAATGAATGATTGGTTTGAAGAGCTAACAACACTTAAGCAAAACCAGTCAGCACAAGCTAAAAATGTACTTTTATTTGTGCTTGATGTAGAAAACAATCGGGTTATTTTAACACCAAAAATTGCCGCTTTCTCTGCAGAACATCAGTATACCCTCGGTAGAAACCTTACTGATCAGCAGCTTAATAGTTTTGTAACACCATCCGATTTACTCGAAACTGATTTTCGTTTATACAGTTGGATCCGTTCTCAAAATGCACTTGGTAATTTAGAGCTTAGAGGGCAATGGGGATTTAACGCATTACAGCAGTTGATTGCTTCTCAGCGTTTGTTTTTTGGGCGTTCTCGTCAGTCGATTAAAGCTGATAGTGCTGAAGATCTGAGTTTTTCGTGGTCACACAAAAAAGATCTTATTCAATTAAATGTAAGTTTAACGGGTAAACAATCCTGGTTCTTACTTAAAACCACACCACCAACTTACCTTGATACAGAGTCACTACGCATAGGCCGTTTACGTACGCCACTAAGTGGTGAAGAAGTTGCTCATATCAGAGCGATCCCAGCCATTCATACAGCTAATTTTGATCGTGTCTATAAGCAATTAGCTGCAAATTTTGGTGACGGTGTGATACCCCATTACCAATCATCTGAACGTAAAAAAATAAAACGGGTAGCAGATACTTGCGCGGTTATTGATGTTAGTAATAGCAATAACCAATTAAAGCTTACGCTTACCTTTAACTATCAAGATGGTAATTACGCTCCAAACTCAGCACCAGCAAATATTCTCAATGCATCGCTTGAAAATACCGTTATCACAGAGCTCACAAATTTAGGCTTTGAACTATGTAAAGGGGCTTTACAAAATGAGTTTGTTTTTAATAAACAATCAGTTATTCATCAGCATTGGTTTAAATACGAGGTTTTGCCTAAACTTCGTCAGCGTGGTTGGAAGGTAACTGATAAAAAACTAGTGATTAAAAAATCAATCACTAATGTCAGCTTGGATGTTAAACGTGGTAAAGGTCATCAAATTGTTAGTAAAATAATGATCTCAAACGCTAAAGCTGCCACCGTATTAGCAAATGATAATTCAGAATTTCAATCACTTAATCGTCAAAGCGAACTTTTTTATTATTATGCAAATGGTAAACAGTTTGGAGTAATAACAAAACCAGCTTTTGATACGCTTACTGATTTTAAAGATCGTTTTGAGTTTATAAAAACACGCGATGAATTACTTATACCTTTATCATTTTTAGTGCATTTAATAAAGATGAGCTGTTTTGCGGTTAACTTAGTCGACGACAGCTTAGAGTCTTATTTAGCTGAGCTAGATGCACCAACTACTGCCACTACAGTGTTACATGGCTTGAATGCGGGCGTGCGGCTTCGCGAGTATCAACAGCAAGGCGTTCAGTGGCTACAGTTCTTAAAACGCCATCAGTTAGGCGGAATACTAGCCGACGACATGGGATTAGGCAAAACCTTACAAGTTATTGCATTTTTAGCTAACGCACGGCAACGAGAGCAAGCAGGCCCAACGTTAATTGTCTGTCCAACGAGCTTGGTAAGTAATTGGCAAAATGAAATGGCTAAATTCGCCAGTAGTATTAAAGTGACGACCCTATTTGGTAGCGCGCGGATTGAGCAATTACAACATTTAGCCCAGGCAGATTGCATTCTTACTACTTATCCATTACTCAAGCGTGATATCGCTTACTACTCACCGTTGTATTTCGAGAATATTATCCTTGATGAAGCGCAGTATATAAAGAATGACAGTGCGCAAGTATCTCGTTTAGTTAAGCGTTTAAATGCTCAATTTAACTTATGTTTAAGTGGTACACCGATTGAAAACAATTTATTTGAATTGAAATCATTGTTAGATTTTGCAATGCCTTCCTTGCTTGGTTCACAGGCTCATTTTAAGCAGCATTTTCAGACTCCGATTGAGCGTGACGCTGATAGTGATCGTGCTAAAGAGCTTAAATCACTGATCTTGCCTTTTATTTTACGTCGAACTAAAGCTGAAGTAGCACAAGAGCTACCACCGAAAACAGAGTTGATCAAAGAGTTTGAATTCGAAGCACAGCAAAAAGATATTTATCAAAGCATTACTGATTCTCTAGAAGAGAAAATGGTCGACCTGTTTGCTTCCCAAGGCGCGCAAAAGAGCAAATTAGCCTTTTTAGAGGCGTTATTAAAGTTACGACAAATATGTTGTCACCCGCGTTTGATTGACGAACACACCTCAGCTAGAAGTGCAAAACTTGACTGGTTGAGTAGCCATTTACCAGTGATGTTAAGCGAAGGTCGTAACATTATTATTTTTAGCCAGTTTACTTCTGCATTAGATATTATTGCGCAGCAGTTAGCATCATTGGAGATCAATTTCAGCCTGCTTACAGGGCAAACGCGCCATCGCGATAAAGTGATCGAAGAATTTACCAGTGGTAAAACGTCGGTATTTTTGATCAGTTTAAAAGCTGGCGGTACAGGGCTTAATCTTACTCAGGCGGACACTGTGATCCATTTCGATCCTTGGTGGAATCCAGCAGTAGAAAAACAAGCGACAGATCGTGCTTATCGAATCGGTCAAACAAATCCTGTTTTTGTTTATAAACTGATAATGGCGAATTCAATTGAGCAAAAAGTATTTAAAATGCAACAACATAAGCAAGCGCTTGTTGATGCATTATTTACTGAAAAATCAATGAGTTTTACAAAGTTTGACGAACAACAAATGCTTTCTTTGATAAAAAGTTAGCATTATTTCAAATTAGCCTGATTTATTTTGAACTAAATTAGCGTGAGGGCGTCTACTTCTTTGCTTGTTGTTGAATTGCAGTTTACACAAGCATCATTGTTGATTTCCCTATTTGGTTACTAGTTTTAGTAATGATTGAGCCAGCCCATTTTGAGCTGGCTTTTTTTATGCCTGCTATTTGGTTCACGAGTTATTTTCAACAAATTTAAATTTATTTTGAACTAAAGTAGTTTGAGGGCGTCTACTCTTTTGCTTGTTGTTGAATTGCAGTTTACGCAAGCATCATGTTGATTTCCCTATTTGGTTACTAATTTTAGTAATGATTGAGCCAGCCCATTTTGAGCTGGCTTTTTTTATGCCTGCTATTTGGCGTATGCAGTATTATTTTTATCAATTTTAAATTTATTTTGAACTAAAGTAGTCTGAGGGCGTCTACTCTTTTGCTTGTTGTTGAATTGCAGTTTACGCAAGCATCATGTTGATTTCCCTATTTGGTTACTAATTTTAGTAATGATTGAGCCAGCCCATTTTGAGCTGGCTTTTTTTATGCCTGCTATTTGGCGCATGCAGTATTGTTTTCATCAATTTTAAATTGATTTTGAACTAAAGCAGCCTGAGGGCGTCTACTCTTTTGCTTGTTGTTGAATTGCAGTCAACGCAGGCATCATGTTGATTCCCTAGTTTTAGTTACTTATTTTAGTAATATTAGGCCAGCTCACCTTGAGCTGGCTTTTTTATGCCTGCAATTGTGAGCTGCTGCATTATTTCAATAAATTTAAATTTATTTTTGAACTAAGTTAACTTAGGGGCGTCTACTATTATGCTTGTTGTTAAATTGTAGTTTCCGCAGGCATCATGTTGATTCCCAAGTTTTAGTTACTTATTTTAGTAATATTAGGCCAGCTTACCTTAAGCTGGCTTTTTTTATATTTCACTCTTTTTACTTATCCCTTTAATAAAAGATTGCTGTAATAGTACGTAATGTTTATTTTGCCTTTTTATTTCTAAAATACTGTTATCTGGCCGCAATTGTTTGCGGATAAATCTATGAATTCATTAAATGTTAATTTTTTGTTTCATTTTGATTTGGTTGTGTCTATTATGGAGAATTGATTGTAATATCAATAGTTAGACACATACCTCGTCATTCTTTAAAGGTAGTGATAATGGCTTATTTAATTAATAAACATACAAGCGAATATTGTTTTTTATATGCGCATCATAGTTTTGGGCGGTTTCAATATTCTGTAGATACACTTGTCAACGATCTAAGCGTGTCGAAAATACACACCATTATTGAGTGGTTGAATGGGAAGTGGTATATCCGTGACTTAAGCCTGAATGGTACTTGGTTAAATCATAAGCGTTTGGTGAAGGATGACTCTGAAGAATTAAGTATTGGCGATAAGATTTATTTTGCCGGTAATTCAGAGGTTACTTATGTAGTTAAAGATCTCAGTCCACCTACAGATCAATTAATTAAGTTAGATGACGAGCAAAGTAAAACAACCGAGACAATTAAGCTTAATCATTACCACCTATTGCCAGAGCAGCAACCTGATAGCGTGGTTGTTTTTGAGCAAAGTAGCGGCCAATGGTTGTTAGAATCATTACACGATGATGAGTTTACGATACGAGAAGTCTTAGAAGATCATAGTATTATTACCTTAGGTGGCAAACAATGGATGTTTCTTTCTAGCCATCTGGAAGTTGCAACCCAGATGAGCTCTGTACCACAATTGTATATAAGTGATTTAGACTTTATTTTTAACCTAAGTTTGGACGAAGAAACATCAGAATTAAAAGTTCAACATCACAATAATAATAAAGATTTTGATTTGCATGTTCGCTGCCATCACTATTTAACCTTAAATTTAGCGCGCTATAGAGCTTTAGATGCTAAAAAAGGAGTATTACCAGCTAACCAAGGTTGGGTAAATACGGAGCAATTAGTGAAAGATTTAGGTGTCGACATGCGCTATTTAAATATACAGATACATCGTGCTCGTAAGCAGTTTTCAGAAGTTCTAGTCAATGTTCATGATGCTGAAAATATAATCGAAAGACAATTGCGAAAAGTGCGGTTTGCTGGTGCATCCTTTATGATTTATAAAGGGTGTGAATTAGAGAGTACCTCGGATGTCGTTAGAGCATGAAACAGTATTAAAATTTAATAAAGTCATCACTAACTATAAATTAATTAAGCTACTTAACCAAGGAGGAATGGGAAGTGTGTATCTTGCAGAGGATACACGTTTAAAGCGCTATGTTGCGATTAAATTATTAAAGCCTACTGAGCACTCAGTAGAACATAGCGATCCCTTGGTTGAAGCACAGCTGCTTGCCCGTTTAAATCACCCAAATATTGTACAAATACACGATGTACTTTTGTATGAGCAGCAAATTTGTATTGTAATGGAGTACTTAAAAGGTAAAACATTACAGCAGTTTCAACATCAGCACGTCACCACACTCTCCGAAAAGCTTAATTTATTAGCACAACTGTGTGCTGGTCTAACCCATGCCCATAGTCAAGATGTAATGCATTGTGATTTAAAACCTAGCAATATTTTAATTGATAAAAATGAATTGAAAATCACCGATTTTGGTATTGCAACATTACAAAATAAGCCGCTTGGTGAGCAACGTGATGAATCCAGTTTTGGCAGTGCTAGTGCGATGTCCCCTGAGCAGCTTAATAAACAGCCGTTAGATTTTCGCAGTGATTTATTTTCTTTTGGTATGCTGGCCTATATGTTTATTAGTGGCCGTCATCCATTTGGTGAAGGATCTGCGCAAACGATTGCTAATAATATTGCCAACGGTAAAGCGTGTAATGCACATGAGATCATTCCCAAGTTACCTAATGAATTATGTGATTTACTAAATCAATTATTACAACGAAAAAAGACCGCCGCCCTGTTGATGCTCAAAGTGTAGAGCGTAAGTTACAAGCCGTTATTATAGCTATTAAACAGCAAGAAATTTTGGCGCAAGACACAGTTCCACTAGAGCAACTCGCATTACAAAAAAACCGCCTAAAAAGACTGTTTTTTTAGGGACTTTGCTTTGCATAGCCGTGGTTGCAACAGGATTAATGTATAAGCTGCAAGTACATAAACCAGCAGAGCACTATGTTGCATTTTTACCTCCGGTGGTAAAATCAGCCGCACTGTTATCCGCAGATACAAATATGCTCAAAGCCACAATTGATGATGCTATTAGGCAAAGTATTATTAATAGTAAGCAGTTAAATCTTATTTCGCAGGATGAGGTTGCGCCTATTGTACAAAGCGGCAAGGCTAAACTTACTTTTGCAGATAAGTTACATAAATTAAAGCAAGCAACGGGAGCACAAGAAGTGGTGACCGCTGAGCTTAATTGTATGCAACCACAATGCTATTTAACGTTAGTTCGGCTCGAGGCGCCAAATTGGACGGTAAAAGCGCGCAAGCAATGGCCGATTATTACTGATAACTATAGTCAAATGTACCATTCAAGCAGTCAGCAATTAACAGCTCTTTTTCCTGATTTTGATAGTAAATATATTGCAATGGCGCAACTTAGTGACGAAGTACAAATTGAGCATATAGAGCTTTATCAAAAAGTGCAGCAAGTAGGTGATTACACTGAGCAATTATTTATGCGTATTAAAGAGGCTATTGAACAAACCCCGCAGTTATATGCCAATTATGAGTTACTACGTGAAGTCGCACTGAGTTTGTATCAGCAATCACAGCAAACAGAGTATTTAGATATTGCCAATAAGTTACTTTTTAACTCACCAACTGCGTATCAAAACACCCCTGCATTTGCTAAAAATGCAATGCTGATCGCGGTTGCTAGACAAGATTGGTTAGCGGCTAAACAGTACTTGACTAAAGCTGAGCAAGTTGGAGCTAATACATTAACGCTTTATGAGTTACAGGGTTTATTATATTTACAACAAGATCAGTTGCCTGAAGCACAACAGGCGTTTGAACTTGCATTAAAAATACGTGTCAGCCCAATTATAAAACAGAATTTGGCGCAAGTACTGTGGTGGCAAGGTCAAATTGAAGAAGCAAAGCAGCTGCTTAATGAAGTTATAAACGTAAGTCCTCAAAACTACATGGCAAATCAATTATTGGCCGATATTGCCCTTACCGAAGGGGAATTAGTAGTTGCAATAAAGCAATATAAACAGGCTATTGAGATTAAACCTGATAGCATAGATTTAAGTAACTTAAGTATTGCGTATTCGTTACAAGGAGAGTTTGAGCAAGCATTAGTAGTTGCCCAACAGGCGGTTGATATAAACCCAGAGCATATCAGCTTTCGCCTTAACCTAGCTGATATTGAAAAGGCTTTAGGGCTTAGTGAATCATACCCCGCAAATTATTTAAAGGTAGTTGAGCTTACGCAAGATAAACTAACTCTTGATAGTTATTTAGAAGTCGCGCAAGCATATAGCCAACTTGGCGAAGCTAAACTTGCCTTACAAGCATTAAATAAGGCAATTAGTATTGCGTCAGATCACAATGAATATGTGTTCACTGCAGCGCTTGTATATAGTGTGATTGGTGAATATCAGTCAGCGTTAATGTATATAGAAAAGTCATTAGCGATAGGTTATCACCCGATGTGGTTTAATTTACCCTGGTTTAAATCTTGGTGCCAAAAAGAAGAGTTTATTGCGTTATTGCAGCAATATGACTCCTCTTTTAGTTGTGCTAGTGTTTTAAATTAAAGAGTTGCCCCTGGCCTACGAACAACAATTTTTGGATCTTGTGACATATAAATCTTGCCCGAAGGTACGTGTTTAGCTGTATACCTAAACGAAATAGGTAAATACTCAGTTTCTTTGCCTTCGGTTACTTCAACAACTTTTTCAAGGTTGTCTTTATCAACACCTAAAAATTCGTAGGTTGGTTCTACTTGAGCAATTGTTAAAACTAAAGTGTTGCCATCTGTGATCTCGGTAGAGATATTATATTGGCAATTGCTATCTGCACCACAATATTCAACGCCATTCCCATAAAATTCCCAATCGGCAGCCACTGATGGATCTAGGCTGATAATAAGCTCTACATATTGTTTTTTCTCAATGCTTTTTGCATCGTTATTTTTAGCATTATTAAATAAAACACTTAGTGATTCAGTTGGGTTTGTTTCGCTATTGAAAAACGTTAACCAATTTTCTTGAGTATGAGGTAAAACAGTTAAAGTTTTAACGGAAAAGTAGTTATCTGCTTTACATTGCACTTCAATATTTGGGGTATTGATTTCGTTCATTTTTTCAGTCCTTGTATTGTTGTATAAGTAAAAACCACTTGTTGGTTTTTATAATTATTCTGAGTGTAGAATAAAATAGTTTATATAACGAATTAAGATGAGTATTTTGTAATGTCCTGTAATAATTTTTAGGGTCATAAAAAAGTAAAAAAACCTATCTTGGTATTTTTAGATTGGCTATCATGAACTGTCTTTTGGCTAATTAAAGTTTATTTATGTATATACAGTTACTTACAGACATTGATTGGGTAAGTGTTGGAATTGGTTTTAGTGTTGGCGCGGTGCTTTTTAGTGTTATTAATGCAAGCCGTAGTAAGCGATTAACAGCAGAGCTAAGTGAGCAGCAGCAACAACTAGCTTTATTGCAAACACAGTCCAATGAAAAACAGCAGCAATATACTGCCTTGATAGATGAACACGATTTACTTAAACAAAGCCACCAAGAACAACGCGACGAAACTCAGCACTATAAAACCCGCTTCACTGAGCAAGAAAAGCAAAGCCAGCAATACAATCATTATTGGCGCAAGGCTGAAGCTGATTTAACAACACTACGAAGCGAATACAATGCCCGTGATGTTGAGCTCAATAATATGCGCACTATGCTTGAGCAAAAGCAAAGCCATTTTGAGCAGCAGTTACAACATATTAAAGAAAGCAAAGAGCAGCTTAAAAAAGAGTTTGAAAACCTTGCTAATCAAATACTCGAAGAAAAATCGCAAAAATTTAAAGTCCTTAATCAAGAAAGTATTGAGCAGCTGTTAAAACCTGTCCAAGGTGAGCTAAAAGGCTTCAGGGATAAATTGGAATCAATTCATGTTGAAGATGTAAAACAACGTGAAGCTCTGAAAATAGAGTTATTACATCTACAAGCGAAAAGCCAAGCAATCACTGAGCAAGCAGACAGGCTCAGTAACGCATTGCAAGGGCAAAAGAAAACCCAAGGTAATTGGGGCGAACTCATGCTTGAAAACGTGTTAGACAGCGCAGGACTGCGCGCTGGTACTGATTATAAACGCGAGGTATCGTTTAATACCGAAGAAGGCCGCCTGCGCCCTGACGTGGTGGTGTATTTGCCTCAAGGTCGGCATTTAGTGATTGACGCTAAAACTTCGCTAAACGCTTACACTCGCTACGTAAATGCAGATAATGAACTGCAGGCTCAACAAGCAATTAAAGAGCATGTTGAGGCTGTAAAAGCGCGTATTAATGAGCTGGCGAGTAAATCATATGATCGCTTACCTGGGCTTAACTCTCCTGAAGTGGTGGTGATGTTTGTGCCGATAGAATCAGCTTTTGTTGAAGCCCTTAAATACCAAAGTGATATTTACCAACAAGCGATAGAAAAGAACATTCTGGTTGCCACCCCCACTACCCTCTTAACCAGCTTAAATATCGTGAAACAGTTATGGCGCTTTGAGGAGCAAACTAAATACTCCAAAGAATTGGCAAACCGCGCCGAACGTTTTTATAACAAGCTCAACGGCTTTTTAACCAGTATGGAAGGCGTTGGTAAGCAACTAGATAAAGCCAAAGAAAGTTATGACAAAGCGTTTTCGCAGTTATATCGCGGAAAAGGCAATTTAATTAAACAAGCATCTGAATTTAAAGAGTTAGGGGTGTCGGTGCAAAAAGAGTTACCTCAGGAAAGTGTTGAGAGAGCTCACCTTGAATTGGATCAATAGAGAAAATGAAACAGCTGTTAAACAAAGGAATTGCAACGCTAAAATCGGTATCAGATAAGTTTACTGATGAGCTTAATAAAGGCTATGTTTTAGCCAAAGAAAAGGTCAATGGATTACCTATTTTCATATCGTTAGAACATTGTGGAAAAGTAAGTCCGATATCATTTGACGAAAAGCACTATTTTGTAATTCCTTTTGAATTATCAGAGTATAAGTTTGCTTTACATACTATGCGTTGTTTACCTAACGGTGTACCAGAAGTGAATAATCTACCCAAGCGGCGCATTTTTCATTTTCCTAATGAGCATGCTGAAGCTGGGCTTAGGCTGTACATGTTAAATAGTACTAATGAAATAATGCTACAGCAAGCTGCAGAGCGCACTAACACCTTGCAATCACTTGCCAATGACATCGACGCGTTAGATCGAAAGCTTACTTATGGCATGTTATTAGTAGGCGGCCTTGCTGCCATTGCAAACCCTGCTATTGGTGCGGCGATTGCTGCAAAAGCGGTCTTACCTAGTTTTACTGGGCTATTTAATAAATATGGTATACGCGCATCTGGCGATAAGTTATCACAGTATCAGCTCGAAAAAGCAGTAAAAGAAGCACAAAATAGTATAATACAAGAGTTTGAAGCCTCGAATACAGTGCAAGTTATTAACCCTATTTTACAAGAACTAGCACTTACATTAAGAACAACCGAAGCGGAACATGATCCCTTAACTAGTTTTAACTTAGCTGATGGATCTATTCCTGAATTAGCTAATGATACTTGGCGAGAGCTGACTGAAGCAGCTATTTGTCATGTTTATAAAGAAGTTTATGATGACTCGTCGCTACATAAACAAGCGCACTTAGATGCTAAAGATTTAAGGTGGTTAAAATTACTGTTTGACGTGAATGAAGCAAAGTAGATAAGGCAAGCAAGCGATGAACATTGGTATTTATATTTACGATGATGCCGAAGTGCTGGATTTTTCAGGCCCATTCGAGGTGTTTAGTACCGCTAAACGACTCGCTAATAACGATTGGCAGGTGTGTCTTATTGCTGAAAACAATACACCTGTTATGGCGCGCGGTGGTTTTAGTGTAAACCCCCATTACAGTTTTGTTGATCACCCCGCTATTGATTTGCTCATTGTTGTTGGTGGTGTACACACTGTTGAACTTGAAAAACCTGCCGTAATAAACTGGATACGAGAAACCGCTGGTGCTACTGCTAAAGTTGCCTCAGTGTGTACAGGCGCTTTTTTACTGGCCAAAGCGGGTTTACTCGATGGCTTAACGGTTACCACGCATTGGGAAGATCTTGCGGATCTCGCTAATATGTTCCCTCGGTTAAATGTGATCAGTAATAAGCGCTGGGTATCACAAGATAAATTCACCACTTCAGCGGGTATTTCTGCAGGAATTGATATGAGCTTGCAATTAGTTGCTGAGCTGGGGAGCCCTGAGCTTGCAGAGCTTACGGCAAAACAAATGCAGTACCAGTGGCACAAAAAAATTTAACTGTTCGGTAACTGTTCACTGATAAAGTTATGCATATAATCTCTAAGACAAACCGCTTTTTTACTAAGTAAACGACCACTTGGCCAAATGGCATAAATTTCTCGCGGCAGGCTTTGCCATAGTGGCAATACTCTAACTAACTCTTTTGTTTGTAGCTCATTTATAATTTCAAAGCGCGGTAACAAACCGATACCTTGATGATCCGCAACTTGATATTTTACAAAGCCAGTATCGTTATAAATGCTTTTAAAGCGGCACATGTGTGTGTAAGTAGCACATGATTGCGTGTTCGTTAATAGCCATTTATTTCTAAGTGTTGTACCAATTAAACGGTGATGTTTTAAATCGTTCGGTTCAACAAGTTTCGCTGCATTTGTTAGGTACTCAGGTGATGCGACTAAGATAGAGTCGGCTTCTGCGAGCTTTTTTGCTGTAATAACGAATCAGCTTGAGGGCCGATCCTGAGCGCTAAATCAGCTTGGTTTTTAATAATATCGTCAAGTTGATTACTTAAAATCAGCTCCAACTGAATATCAGGGTATTTCTTGCAAAACGACAACCACATCGGCTTTAAAAAACCATGACAGATATTCAGTGGCGCGAGCACTTTTAGCTTACCACTAAGTTGTTCTTTTTGTTGATTGAGTTGATAACGAGTTTGTTCAAATTGCTCAACTAAGTTGGCATAACTTTGATAGTACACCTGTCCTTGTTGTGTGAGTGTGCATTGGCGTGCAGAGCGATGCAGCAGTTTTTGCCCAAGGCGAGATTCAAGGCGCTGTAAACGCCGCGTAACTGTTGCCGCAGGCAGCGATAAATACTCCCCCGCTTGAGACAATCCTCCTTGTTGTACTATGTGCACAAACAGCACTATATCATCTAGCATGATTCCACTTTTGCAATTTAAGTTTGATTAAAGCTTTATATTTAACATTTTAGTAAGTCTATATCATTGCTCTTAGGTTTTCTTGTTAAAGAGTATTTTTATGGAACACAGTATTAATTGGGTAGCTGTTATTGTTATCGGTGTAGGCGCAACAGCAGTGCTTGATAGTTGGTCGCTATTACTTGCGAAAGTGTTTGGCGTGCCATCTTTAAACTTTTGTATGGTCGGTCGCTGGATAAGCTTGATTCGAAGTGGTCAATTTAAACATACAGCAATAAACAAAGCGCCATCGCAAAAAGGCGAATGCGCAATCGGTTGGTTTATCCATTATGTAATAGGCGTTATTTTTAGTTTTACTTTTTTATTGGTTATGTCAAATGACTGGCTAGTATCCCCCCGCCTAATACCCGCCCTTATATTTGGTTTAGCCACAGTATGTATGCCTTTTTTTATTATGCAACCTGCGCTTGGGCTGGGTATTGCTGCGAGTAAAACGCCAAGACCAGCGTCGGCCAGAGTTAAAAGCTGTGTATCACATTGTGTATTTGGTGCAGGAATTTATATCAGCTCGCTTGTTTTATTGCTATTTTGAGGAGCTACTATGTCTGCTGATTATTGGTTAAATCGTTGGAAAAACAATGATATTGGTTTTCATGAAAGCCGAGTAAATCCATACTTAGATCGTTATTTTACTAACTTGAAAATTCCTCAAAATGGCCGAGTTTTCGTGCCTTTATGTGGTAAAACAAACGACATTGCATGGCTATTCGAGCAGAATATACAGGTTGTGGGCGTTGAGCTCTGTGAAAGCGCCATTAAACAACTATTTGGCTCTTTAAATGTTACACCTACAGTAACGGTGCACGACAAGTTTAAACTGTATAGTGCGGATAATTTGGCTATTTGGGTGGGAGATATTTTTGCACTAACCGCCAACTTACTTGGATCTGTTGATGTTATATATGATCGCGGATCATTAGTAGCCCTGCCTTTTACACTACGTAAAAAATATAGCAGGCATGTAGTGATGATCACACAAAAAGCACCACAGCTACTTATTTGTTGTGTATATGATCAGTCTAAACGCGATGGCACACCATACAGTATTAGCGCTCAAGAGGTATTTGATCACTATCACCATGCTTATTCGCTACAACTAATTAGATGTGAAGCTATTGCGAATGGAGTTAAAGGCGTTGTATCGGCAAATATAGTTGTTTGGCAGTTAAACAAAAAAGATTAAACTTTATGTTGTATATTGCATGTAATGTTTGGGGTCAATGGATGAATGCTTGCGATGAACGTTCTGATCTTATATGCAAACTTTGCTAAAGTATCTGTAGTTAACCTTGCTCAGTTTTACGAGCGAATCATTTTGTCACTTCCTCAACCATTTGAACAAATACAATAACTAATAACAGCACTTTTAGGATCATATAATGAATATAATCAAAACCTCAGGGCTTGTCCTGTCGGTATTGGCTGGGCTGTCGCTATCAGGCTGTTCGGTAACACACAACGTCACGGCTACAACAACGATGAATCAAATTAGCAATCCACTGTCGCTTGAACAAATCTATAAAGATAAATATTTCAAAGCGCAGCGTAGCACTTACTTTAAATGGCTTGATGATGGCACCGGCTACACCGTGCTTGAAGAACGTGAAAGCGAAAAAGATAAAAAAGACGACGCTGAAAATGCCAAAGCAGATGACGAAAAAGAGCACGGTGTAAAAGGCAACGACATTGTATTTTACAACGCCGATGGTACTGGCCGCAAAGTTCTAGTTGAGTTTGAAAAACTACTGCCAGAGGGCGCAGATGAGCCATTTGCAATCGAAAGCTACCAGTGGTCAAAAGACGGTAAATGGTTGATGGTATTTACCAATAGCGAGCAAGTGTGGCGCTCTCGCAGCCGTGGTGATTTTTGGCTCTTAAACCTTGAAACCAATAAATTACAGCAACTCGGCGGTGAGCAACCAGAACCTAAAAAACTGATGTTTGCTAAATTCTCACCAGACAGCTCAAAAGTAGCTTACGTGCGTGATAACAACATTTATATGCAAGCGGTTGGCAGCAACAAAGTAACAGCGCTTACAACCGATGGCAGCGCTAAAATCGTTAATGGTAACTTTGATTGGGTTTACGAAGAAGAATTCAGCATTGCTGATGGCTTTCGTTGGAGCCCAGATAACAAATCAATCGCCTATTGGCAGCTAGATACCAGCGGCGTTAAGTTTTTCACCATGATCAATAACACCGACGAGCTTTACCCTACTTTAAAAGAGTTTCCTTACCCAAAAGCCGGTGAAACTAACTCGGCAGTACGCGTGGGGGTTGTTAGCCTTGCTGATAAGAAAACCCGTTGGGCCAAACTTGAAGGCGATAACCGCGACCGCTATATTCCTCGTATTAGCTGGGCAGGCACCGGCAAGGAATTAATGATCCAAGACTTAAATCGCCCGCAAAACCACAACAAGGTTTGGCTGTTCGATTGGCAAAAACAGCAATTGACCAAAATTTTAGAAGATAAAGACGATGCTTTTATCGAGTGGTTTTACAAAGCCAACTGGTCAAAAGATGGTAAGTTCTTTATTTGGCACAGCGAGCGCGACGGCTGGCGTCACCTTTATCGTATATCTCGCGATGGCAAAACCATTATCGATTTAACCCCAGGTGATTACGATATTGTTGATATGCTGGCGCTAAACGAAGATAAGAACGTGATGTATTTTACAGCTTCGCCAGACGATGCAGGTCAACGTTATTTATTTAGTACGTCTTTGGATGGTAGTAGTAAACCTGTACGCGTAACGCCTGCTGAATTTCAAGGTTCAAACAGCTATTACATGTCTAAAGATACCTCATGGGCAATGCACACTTACTCACAATTTGGCACGCCGCCAACTAAAGAGATCATTAAAGTAAGCGATCACAGTAATGTTAAAACCTTAGTTGAAAATAAAGAGCTGAAAGAAAAACTGGCTGAGCAAAGCTTACCAAGCCACGAGTTCTTTAAAGTGAATGCGAGCGACGGCACCGAGCTTGACGGCTACATTATGTTCCCTAAAAACATGAATAACAGTAAAAAATACCCAATCGTTTTTTACGTGTATGGCGAACCGTGGGGCTCAACAGTGCAAGACCGCTTTGAAGGCGACAGCTACTTGTATAAATCACTGCTAACACAAAAAGGCTTTATTGTGGCATCGGTTGATAACCGAGGCACACGCGCACCAAAAGGCCGTGATTGGCGTAAATCGATTTATAAAAAAATCGGCTCAGTCACTGTACAAGACCAAGTTGATGCGCTTGATGCCATGGCAAAACGCTGGGATGTAATAGACACCGACCGTGTTGGTGTATGGGGTCACTCAGGCGGTGGCAGCTCAACCCTTAACTTATTGTTCCGCCATGGCGATAAGTTCAAAGTCGGTATTGCCTCAGCACCGGTGCCAGATATACGTTTATACGACACTATTTACCAAGAGCGTTATGCGGGTAACCCAAATACCGATCCTGAAAGTTACGACAACACCTCGCCAATTACCTTTGCCAAAAACCTAACCGGTAAGCTATTGCTTATTCACGGCACAGGGGATGATAACGTTCATTACCAGGGCTCAGAGCGTTTAATTAACGAGCTTGTTAAGTACAACAAACAGTTTGAGTTTTTCTCATATCCAAATCGCTCACATAGCTTACGAGAAGGCAAAGGTACCACCTTGCACTATCACACTATGATGGCCGATTTTTTTGAAAAGAACTTATTGAATAAGTAATCGCTTTAAAAAAGTTAGATGCTAAAAAGCCACACACTAACAGTTAGTGTGTGGCTTTTTTAATCAAAATGGTGTGAGGTTTATAAAATAAAGTTAAAGGTCAAAGGTTTGAGTCGTTTTAGTGTTAAACGTACTTTACGCAAATAAAAAAGTAGCATCCGTGCCACTACAAGTGCGATATTAAGAAAAATTAAGAGCTTGGTTGCGAAGGTTGATACTTACTAACGAGAATTTGCTGCAAACTTTTTAGTGCCCGCTTTATAGCTTGTAGCATGTTCCTTCCTTTGGTATTTACATTTATGCTTGGCAAACCAGGTAGAAGAATATTGATTTTGCATTGCTGCAAAGTACCCAGCCGCTCGTTTAATAGATCATTAATTTGAATATCTACTTTACGAATATTTAAAGCATGTTTTGCCAACTGGCTTTTCACTAATTTCAAAATTGACATTTTTTCACTTGAGTTAATTGTTTTGTTTTTAACCGTAAGTTTTAGCTTCATGCAATTACACCTTTAGTAGCACCTGTGTTGCAGGCATGGATGTAATCTACTAACTTAGTAACAAAGGATAAAGCTGATTATTTCTGATTTAAAGACAGGTTTTTTCGAATGATAACCAACATAAACTACAATCACTTATACTATTTTTGGCAAGTGAGTAAGCACGGCAGTATTGCTGCTGCCAGTAAAGTACTCAACTTAACGCCGCAAACGGTCAGCTCTCAAATTACCAACTTAGAGCAACGATTAGGTAAGCCACTGTTTATTCGCCAAGGCAGAGGGCTAAGATTAACTGAGTTTGGCCATGTCACTCAGCAATACACAGATGATATGTTTGCTATTGCCCATGAATGGCTAGAAACTACCCAAGGTGATATTGCGCAATTGTCACGAACACTAAAAGTAGGCATTTCGGATGTATTACCAAAATCATTAGTTTCTAAGTGGCTAGCCCCTTTAATTGATAACGAGCGTATTACAAACTTACATTGCATTGACGGTCAGCAAGATGAGCTGCTCGCGCAAATGACGGTTCATAAGCTCGACTTAGTTTTAGCTGATAAACCGCTTGATACCACATTACCATTTAAGGCTTTTTGTCATGAAATAGGAAAAAGCCAAATAGCTCTCTTTGGCAATGCAACATGGCACTCGCAATTATATAAACAGTTTCCACAATCTCTTAATAATAAGCCTTTAATTCTCCCTGCAAAAGGAAGCCCAGTCACACGTGCTATTCATTATTGGCTGCAAGAACAGGGTATTGAAGTATCAATAGCAGGCCATGTTGATGACAGCGCATTAATGAAAGCATTGGGTGAGCAAGGATTTGGGGTTTTCCCTGCGCCTATTTTGGTCAGAGCCGAAGTTGAGCGCCATTATGACGTTAGCTATATTGGTACAATTAATAATGTTTATCAGCATTATTATGCCTTTACTCCCGACAGGCTAATTAAAGACAGTATTTACGATGAATTTATTAAGCATGCCCAAATGACGTAAATTTTAGCTAATAGCTTTACACGCGTTAAAACACTAAAAAGCCAGACTTTAATTGCTCTGAAGTGTGGCTTTTTTAATCAAGTCGTAATGGGGGTTTACACAACGAGGTGAAAGGTAAAGGTGCTAGGGAAAAGGTTTAAGTTAGTTGAGTATTGATTGGATTGAGTGCAACAAACCCAGCAAAAATAATTAAACCTAACCGAGCCGCAAGGTATTATCGATGGATTGGAAAGTGCCATTTACAGACGGTCAGGAGTTACAATGTCTGAAGTCAAGATTTGACCACTCTAGCTGACCACTTTAGCTCTACCAAGAGCGTTATGTAGGTAACCCAAAGACCGATCCTGAGAGTTACGACAACACCTCGCCAATTACCTTTGCGAAAAACCTAACTGGTAAACTATTGCTTATTCACGGCACAGGCGATGATAATGTACATTATCAAGGCTCAGAGCGTTTAATTAACGAACTTGTTAAGTACAACAAACAGTTTGAGTTTTTCTCATATCCAAATCGCTCACATAGCTTACGAGAAGGCAAAGGCACTACCTTGCACTATCACACCATGATGGCCGATTTTTTTGAAAAGAACTTATTAAATCAGTAATTTGATTAGTTAGTTTAGATACTAAAAAGCCACAGACTAACAAAAGGTGTGTGGCTTTTTTAATCAAAATGTATCGGGGGTTTGCAAAATTTGAGGGGAAAGGTTCAAGGACAAAGCTTTCTGGCAACTGTTGGGTTGCGAGCCAAGCCATAGGAGCTCCAGTTAATGACAGTTATCTGGATAAATAAAAATAGTAAGATGTACCTCATTATCTGACCGTTACGCCTTTTATGTTGTAATAGATTGCATAATTATAGGGATCTTTTATAATGAAAGAACTGGCGACTCGGAGTATCTCCAGTCAATATGCTGGTCCCTAAATGCCTATAGGTATGTTTCTTCTGTTGCCTTTATCAACGATTCGGTTCGATAAAGGCAGCTAGTTGAAATAAGTCTCTTGCCTTGCGCCTTGCTTCAAATCTAACCTCTAAAACTCATAAAGTTGATTCGATTTGTATGTGTAGTTATGTTTAATTTACATGGTAAATTCATAGTTTTTCTAAGGAGATTTTAATGCATTTAAAAAGCTTAGAGAAAGCTTTTAATACTATGTTTCATAACCCTCAATTATTTGAAGAGTTTCTTGGTTCAGATTTATCGAACGAGGTGGAAGAGTTTTACATAGGCAAAGAAAAACCACGAAAAGTAATCCGAGTATCTGACAAATTCAAAACATTCCTCCGCTTTATCGATAAAATTATTTTACAACACTTAAAAATAAATGATGATGTTGTACATTCGTATATCAAAGAAAGAAGTGCTATGACAGCTGTACAATCGCATGTAGATAGCAAGTATTTTTTAGTTTCTGATATTGTTAGCTTTTTTCAAACGTAAATTCTGAAGATGTAAAAAAATATTAGTGGCAAATGTTTCAAATATCCCAATTGCTGATATTGAGCATTACATACCTAGAATAGTTACATTAGTATGTTGGAATGACTGCTTGCCTGTTGGTTTTGTAACTTCCCCTAAATTAAGTAATGCCGCACTATTCCACTTTGATTCGGCAATGGCTGATTATTGTAAAAAGCATAGCTTAACTTATACCAGGTATTCAGATGATTTAATTGTATCAAGTCAAACTCGTGAGCCGTTAATAGAGCTTCAAACCCAATTACAGAGCTTAATTTCACAAAATACAAACGGACAATTAGAAGTTAATCTCGATAAAACTAGAATATATACGATAGGTCAGCCATTTACGATTCTTGGATTAGTTATTACTCAGTACCAAACATTAACTATTAGTCGAAAACATAAAAACCATTTGGAGGTGGCTCTTCATTATTTCGTGACGGATAAGTTGCGTTTTCAAGATTATTTGGAAGAGCATTTCGCAGGAAAAGAACAGTCTTTATTTGGCTTACTTCATTATGCAAAATCTGTTGAGCCAAGATATATAAATAAGTTGCAACGCAAATATGGAGCTTATGCAATTACTGATCTCTTGGAAAATAAGTGGAATGACTAAGCATCAAGTATCAATAAAAAATGTTAAGAGCTTTCAATCATTAAAGCTGGAATTTAACTTTTCTGAACAACAAATGATCGTTATAACAGGAAAGAACGGTATAGGTAAAACTACGATTGTTAAAGCGCTCAAGCAAATTTATGACCCTAAAGTATTTACACACACCTCTAGTGAAGGCTCTATCAGTGATTCAAGTGAAATATCGGTTCATTTAAGTCATCATCCTGAAGTAATATTTCAATATAACAAACACTTAAAAGCGCTTGATACTAAAAATGTACTACCTGCAAAGAATACAGTGGTTGCAGAGCTTCCAGTTCCATTTGGTGACCGCTTTAGGCGTTATTCGGATGTATCAGCTGTCGATGTAGATTTGAGAACTAATATTGCTACCTCAAACTATAAAGTTGCTGATGAGCTCAGAGCATTTTTGGTTTCAGTGTATGGGCAGGCATCAAGCCATAGGTATGAAAATTTATGCGAAACAAGAGTAAAGGGAACTAAGTATTATTTTATACCACAAGATGACGATTATTATTTAAGAGAAGATCATTTTAGTTCAGGTGAATTTTTCCTGATTCAGCTTTTCCGCTTTATCAAAACAGGCGCAAAATTTATAATTATTGATGAAGTTGATATTGCTTTAGACGCTGTCGCACAAGTGAACTTGTATAACTCACTGACTGAGATTCTACAGGGCACAGAGTCTAAATTAATACTCATTTCTCACTCTTTGGCACTAATGAAAAAAACACCTGATGGTGCTTTGTATTACTTAGAAAGCATTCAAGGTAAGTTAGTTTTAGAGCCTAAATCATTTGGTTATATAAATTCTGATTTATATGGCTTTAAAGGGTCTGATAAATACATTCTTACAGAAGACCCCGTATTAGAGGGATTCATACAATTTATTATTCAGTGTTTTAATATACAACCTGACTATGAGTACAAAGTTATTGGTGTCGGTGGCTGGGATCAATTAAAAACCCTATTAATGAAAAACGAAGTAGATGAGTTATTTTCAAATGCAGAAAATGTTTTGGCTGTACTAGATAATGATGCATACCCTCGTTTTATGCGCTCTTATAGGGGAGAAAGTAACGTTGTTAGTTCAGGGATTGATGATCTTGAGTTATTTATATACTTACACAGAGAAACATTATTCCCTGATAATTTTTTACCGCCTTATGCCGAATCTTCTAAGGCTAAAAGTGCATCTAAATCTTATTGGAAATGGTTAACTGTTGATCGAAGTCCTTCTTTTCGTCCAGCAGAGCTCTATAAAAAAGTAGTTGAGCAGGCTGGTGAAGAATCGCAATTATTGGCTGACTATTTACAAAACTTTTTGAATAGAGAGTAATGATTTAACTACGGATATTGCTTCTATCTATATCTGTACAGTTATTTCTCTATCTTTTAAGGTCTTTCAAAATTCACAGTATTCTGTGAATTAATGTCAAAACAGACTCGGAATCACCTAAATTCACAATAAACTGTGAAATTATGCCGCTATTAATCTAACTAGCATCACTAATTCAACAGCCCTTCTACCCATTTTAAAACGAGGCGAGTATCTCTGGTTTGAAAACGCTGTTTATTAGGCACGTAGTAACAAAACTCAGATTCAACCGTTTGAGTATTAAAGTGTTTAAGTAACTCGGTATTTAATAGCCGTTGCACAAGAGTGGTTGAGCAAAAAACCAGTCCTGAGCCTGTCATGGCTTCTTGAATGCCAAATAGCTCTTGATCAAATGTCTTAATACTAAATAACGCAGGATCTAAGTTGTTTTGCGTAAGCCATTGTTTAAGTGGTGGCTCGCTTAGAGCATTGTTTTTCCATTTTGTGGTATACAGCGTAACAGGGCCACTTTGCCATGGGATATCAGCGGCTTTGTGTGAGCCGAATACGTTAAATTGCTCGGTTTTAATAATGTCATCAACGTTTATATTGTGCCGTTCGCTAAAGCGAATAGGCAGGTGTGTAATTGCTTATCAACGGCTTCACTGGTTGATATATCTACCTTAAGATTAGGCTGGTTTATAGATAATCCCTGCAATGCGGGTATTAAGCGCAGTGCGGCCAGTGATGAGGTGGTGGTTATTTTAACGGCTCTGCCTGTGGCTTGCACAGTTGCCAGAGCTTGCTCGATGCGGTTAAAGCCGTCACTCGTGGCTGCACTTAAATATTCCTGGTTGGTGTGAGGGTGATCTTTCTAACTTGCCGGTAAAACAAATCTACATTTAATCGACTTTCAAGGTTATTTATATGATGCGAAATTGCAGTTGGCGTGAGCGATAGTTCATCAGCTGCGGCTTTAAAGCTGCCTAAACGCGCCGCAGATTCAAAGGCTTTAAGCGCTTGTAGTGAAACTTGCATAAGTGATATTCACAAATAATAAAATTAATTATAGATGAGTATAACTTACTTATTGCTGAGGTTTACTCGTTTGTGAAATGTGCCTGTTAGTTAGATGATTCAACTACATTTACTAACAGGATAAACAGTATGACTACTCTACTTCACGTTGATGCAAGCGTAAGAGCTATTAAAAACGACAACCCAGCCCATGATTCAATCTCTAAAAATATTGCTAAGCAATTTATTGATAGCTTTGCACAGCACCAAGCTATAGATGAGTATATCTATCGCGATGTAGGCATGAATCCGCCGCCTTTTATTACCCAAGATTGGATAGGTGCGGTATTTACTCCAGAGAATAAAAAAACCGCAGAGCAAAAGCAATTGCTAGCGTTGTCAGACACATTAATCGCTGAAATTGCAGCCGCTGATATTATTGTGATTTCATCGCCTATGTATAACTACGGTATGCCAGCGCAGCTGAAAGCGTGGTTTGATCAAGTTGTGAGGATCAATAAAACCTTTGATTTTGATCTTTCCCGTGGTGACTTTCCGCTACAACCTCTACTTGGCGGTAAAACCTTGGTTGTGATCACCTCAACTGGTGAGTTTGGTTTTGAGCAAGGCGGCATACGTGAACATATGAGCCACTTAGTGCCGCACTTGCGTACGTTGAGCAAATATTTAGGTGTGAGTACAATTTATGAAATTGCCTCGGAGTATCAAGAGTTTGCCGATGCTCGCCATCAACAATCACTGGAAAATGCTTATAGGCAAGCAGCAGAGCTTGCTGAGCACCTTAGCTCTGTTACTTAACGGCTCCCTGAAACTGCGCTAAATCTAACTTTGTTACGGCTATGTCTTCTTTATTAACTGCGTAGCTTATCCATAAGCTGTTTTGCCAAATATAACTTTTTGGGTAGCTGTAACCAATACGTTTGTATTTGCCTTGGTATTGCATGGCCGGTAGAGTGTGTTGGTCTCGTAATATATAAGCGTGGTCAAAGGTGTAGCCGTCTTGGCTTAAGCTTACAACTAACGGTAGGCGGGTTTTATTACCAGTAGGATTATTAACTATATAGGCCATACCACTTGGCAAGTTGCCTGCACTTTGCTTTGCTCTTGAATCTGGTATATTGGTGGTGATTGCCTCTGTCCACGTGGCTCCTTGATCATGGCTACTGGCGGCTAAAATTTTATAACTGCCGCCTTGATCTCGAAAGGTCATAACCACATCGTTTGCTTTATTAACAAACCAGCTAGGCTCTAGCTCATCGCTAACGTGTTTACTAAAAGGTCGGTTGTTAAACTTACCTGCTTGCCAACCCGAAATCGCCAATGGATCATCAGTATAAAAAGGGCTTGCCACCAATCCTGGTTGATGGTGAACCGCTGTGATAACTCGGCCGCTGGGTAAGGCTTTTAAATCTTGTTCAATAACGCCTTTTAGCGCTGTGCCTGCTTTATTTAAAACCGGTTTAAAGTCACTCCAATTAATACCATCTTGGCTTAAAGCGTATTCAACATAACCTGCTTTTGGGTTGGCATTTTTAGGCCATACATTGATAAAGGCTACTAAGGTTTTTGAATCACTCCACCACCCGCCACTAGTGACTATTGCGTTTTCTCGTGTTGGTGCGAGTAATTGAGCTGTTTGCCAAGCTTGGCCATCTTCACTTTGGCTATATAAAACATGAGTATTTGGGCCATCTTCGTCTTTTTTTGAGGATTGCCATTGGCAATATAAGCGCCCTTTAAATGCAAATAGCACTGCGCCATGGTTGTACTGAGCCTTGCCTTTTATGGCTTTAAATACCTCAAAGTGCTCAGTATTGTTAGCTTTTGAAAGTCCCAGTGTAGAGGGCTTAGTGATATCGATTAATCCCTCTTCCATTTTAAAGGCGGGAGCCGTTGAATTATCGGCTGCTATCACGGAGTGCGACAAACCGCTTAGTATCAATACGGCTGTACACTTTACAAAATAGGGAGTCATATCAAAGTACCTAAAGGCTAAGTTATCGTTATTATGAGGTAATTATCGTTTTGTATTATTTTTATACTAGCAAGTCCTCAACTGCGCGGCTACTGGGTTTGCATAAACAGAGTTTAGACATTAGTCGGTTGTATTGTTTTTATTCAAAACGTAATGGGGGTTTACAAAAGTGAGTTTAGCTTGCGTGTTGCAAATGCAAAAATTTATATTTTTAATGATAAGCACACAACCACGCGGCGGCCGAATTCTTCGGCTTTGAGTAATGAACTGGCGTCGTAAGTTTTTGCTGTACGGGTCAGGGTTTCATTGGTGGCATTAAATAGATCTAAGCGAAGGCTGGCATTTGCTGAGTAAAACCAGCTAAAGCTTAAATCTGTGCTGGTGTAGTCTTCAACATAACTACTGGCATTATTACTAATGTCGCGTTGCTCCAAAAAGTCACTACGGTAATTAATATTAAATGCAGCTTGCCATTTTTTATCACTGACTAAAAAGCGCAGGTTACCTGTCCAGTCAGAGACTCCTTCAACTTTAAAGTGATTGCCAGCGAAGGTGCTTACATCAGCTTTGTTTATATGGGTTATGCTTGCTGATAATTGGCTTTGTAGAAACCATGGACTATATATCGGTAACTGCCACTGAATACTTGCTTGTAAGCCATTTATCTTGGCTTTGCCATCGTTAGTACGTTGCAATGAGTTATATTGCAGGCCTTGATAATTTAAGCTTGCTGCTTGCTCAACAATAAAGTTATTCATGTGGTGATTAAAGCCCAGCAATTGTGCGCTTACGCTTTGTTGTTGCCAGTTAACAGAGAGCGTACTGGTGTTGGCTATAACCGGTTGCAAATTGGGGTTACCAAGTTCTGCATATGGTAGGCCTCCTGAGTTTACATGCAGTTTTGGGTTTAAATCTGAGTAATTTGGCCGATTTAAAGCGCGGTTAAAGCCCGCCCGCCATTGCCAATATTGCGAAGGCTGCCATTTTAAATTAACTGACGGTAACCACGCGCTATCATTATTGCTGCTATTGATAGGCGCCACCCCCAGTTTTTGTTAGTTGCGATCCTTGTGTTTCACTTAATGTATTACTGTATCGTAAGCCAGTGCTTAGCGTTACTTGCTCAAATTGCCACTGTGAAGAGATATAACCTTCTTTTGATGCAAAGCTTACTTTGTAACTATTTAATCGGTCACTCTCACTCATTTCTGCGAACGGCAAATCAATATCATAAAGTTGCAACAGGTCACTTTTTGGGATTAACCAAGGTTGTACTTCAGCGTTCATAAATCCTGCTGAAAACTGATTGGCAATTGGCTCAAGCCAACGGCCATCTAAATTAGGTAGTTGCTCTAAAGCCGAGGGCGATAAACTGATATCTTTGCGGGCGTAGTGATAGCTTTGTGTTGAATGTAAAAAGCCGATATCCAGCGCTTGCAGGCCCCAACTATTTTCAGCACTGAAATGACTATCTATGCCCCACTCTTGTATTTCATTAAGCACATTGATAGTGCGTTTACTCATTTGGCTAATATGTGAGTAGCTACTTACTAACCCCAAGTTACCTGTAAAATTAAAGTTATCAACCGATGTGTTTTGTAAAGCTACGTCTGCTTGCATAGGTGAAGTCGCAACATGAACGCGAGTGATAGGCTCTTTAGTTTTACTGTTTGCTTTACTGCTACTGTAAAACGGCGAAAGCGTTAAAGGTAAATGCACACTGGGTTGCCAGTTGGCATCAACTTGTATGGTTTGGTTGGCATAATATAAGTTGGATTCTTCGCGGCTCGTTTTGGCATTTACAGCGTTAAACATGAATTGGTTGAGGCTATTATTTTCAGTGTTAATATGTGCTTGAGCCGACTGACTTTGTGGGTTAATCGATATACGATGCTCATCAAACGAAAAGTCAGTATCTGATCTAAACCACAAAGAGTTAATTTTTAAACGCTCAGTGGCTTGCCAGCTTAGATCACCGTAATACGTTGCGCGGGTACGGTCTTCGTTTTCTATGGTTAGTGCTAAGCCATCTGTAGGTACTAAGGTGTTTTCGTTAATATCAGGCCACTGGTAAGGCTTTGGTGCGCCGTTATTTTCTCCCCAGTGCCAGCTTTCAAACTGAAACTGACGTTGTAGACGGTTCTCATAGTTCATTTTAAAAATGACTCCTAAATCACCGTCTGCGCTTTTAGCATTTGCCGTTAGGCCAAAGCTTGGCTGAAAATTCCGCTCACCTTCAAGCGCTGCACCAGTGAGCATAACTTGTAAGTTATTGTCTTGATAAGCAAGTGGATCATCGCTAAGCAAGTTAACGGTAGCACCCACGGCACCACTAGGAAGGCTTGAATTTGAAGTTTTATAAACCGCGATATTTGAAAATAACCCAGCGCTAAATATATCAAAACGGTGTTGTTGCCCATACTGATTTGAATTTCGCACGTTCTCGGTGTTTGCAAGGCGATGACCATTAAATAGCGTTAATTGATACTCAGCCCCCAATCCCATCGCATTAATATTTAGGGCTTCACCGCGATCGCGCGTAATACTCAAACCGGGTACTGCTTGCAGAGCTTCAGCTAAGTTTTCAGCCGGTAGTTGCGTGAGCATCGCACCTAGCGCAACTTCGCTCTCTCCTGCGTAATCACTTTTTACTTGCTGCGCATAATTTACCGCTTGTTGGTAATTGCTGTTATAGGCATCACCGTTGGATGATGTGGGGAGTTGCTCGGTTACAGTCACTTCTTCAAGCAGCGAAGTGTTGTTAGTTTTAGATATTGATATTACAGGTGTGATGGTTTTAAAGATAACGATGCCAGCCGCTGTTTTTTGCCAGCTTAACTGATGCGGGGTTAACCATTTATTCAAGGTGCTTTGCACGGATGTAGCTTGCACCGGCTCTACCTCGAGCCCTTCTAATAGCGCGTTATCATAAATTAAAGCCGTAGAAAACTGCTCAGATAGACGTGTTAGTTGCTCTATTAAACTTGTGGTTGTGGCATTAGCAGTAAAAGAAAGACCGAGTAACGCTACACATAAAAAACAGCTTATACGTAACATCTATGAACAGCCTTCCAATTTCATTAAACCCTTAGTGTGAAGAATTTAGATGAACACTTTATGACATTGCCCTGTAAGTTATAAATAAAACCAATCAACCTTTATTGCGTTGCTGACAATACAATACTGTCGTCAAATTGATTAACCTCAAGTTGATTCAACTGTGCTATTAATGATGCTGCCCCTAATACATCTGCCGTTTTAAAGCGACCGCTGACGCGTAGGTCCGCATCCACATTACTCAGAACTAGTGGTTTGTCGGTATAGCGATTAAGTTGAAAAATAGCATCGTTAATGGTCACATTTTCTAAATCAAGCCAGCCTAATTGCCAATCTGGTTGCTGTGTTTTAAAGGTCGTTACAATAATTTGCTTGGCATCAACGCGGGCGCGCTGTCCTTTTACTAATTCTACTCGTTGTGAGTTGTCGCGGGTGGTTACCGCCACTTTGCCATGAAATACATCAATCGTTGTTCCACTTAGGGTTTTATCAATATTAAACGCGGTGCCTAGCACGCTAACTGTTGCGTTACCGGTATCAATGGTAAATGGGCGTTGCTCATCGCGCTTAACTGCAAAGTAGGCCTCTCCTTTGCTTAAGATGGCTTGTCTGGTTTTATCATTTTCATGAAATTGCAGGTTAGTTTGCGTATTTAATGCAACTTCAGAGCCGTCCGACAACGTAATGTCGGTTGCTTTGGTCGCTGTAAATTGCTGTGTGGCAATGAAAGTTGCTGTTGTTGGGCTAACCTCAGGACTTAATGTTGCCACCCCGACTACCGCCATGATTATACTCGCCGCAAGCGCGCTGCCCCAGAGCCAAAAGTTAGTATGGGTGTTGGCTTTTATGTGTGTTGGCGCTGCGATTTTAGTGGACGTATCTAGCATTTTAAGTGCTTCGGTAAGTGCTGCATCTTGCCAAATCGCTTGCTTGAGTGGATCTTTATTTTCATCGTCATGTTTGGATGAGGTGACCATGTTATTTCTCTATCTATCTCTATTATTGATATAACGACTTAACGTTCATTAAGGGGACACTTAGTCAGCAATAAATTCGCTGATTGCGTCTTTGAGCATATCCATCGCGCGGGAAATATGCTTTTTTACCGCCTCTTCTGATAACCCTAAGCTTTGCGCTATTTGTTGAC
The DNA here is from genome assembly GCF_037162485.1 of Pseudoalteromonas sp. B160. Classification (NCBI taxonomy): domain Bacteria; kingdom Pseudomonadati; phylum Pseudomonadota; class Gammaproteobacteria; order Alteromonadales; family Pseudoalteromonadaceae; genus Pseudoalteromonas; species Pseudoalteromonas sp. B160. The sequence goes on from NZ_JARLUX010000002.1 coordinate 833,313, forward strand.
GGCTTTCACCATGTAAGCGGCGACGAATAAACACATCACGGCGCAGAGCTGACATTTGCGTGAGTACTTGCTGGTATAAGCGCAAGCGTTGTTCATGCTCAAGTAAACTCTCAAGTGACAGCGCATTACTTTCAGGTTCGTGCTCTAAGCTCTCGGGAGATTTATTTTGCTCTCGATGATGATCAATCACTAAATGTTTTGCCATGCGATAGCCATACGCCAACGGGTTATCAATATGCTCCGAACATTCAATTTTTAATGCTTTCATCAGCAGTTTTTGAAATAAATCATCGGCATCGGCCTGCTCACCGACTGCCCGACGAAAAAAGCTTTTTAGTGCATCTTGGTTAGCAATAAAGCACTTAACGAGGGGTCTATTTTGTTGACCTTGTGCGTTTATTAGAGATGGCGGCGTTTGAGTTTGAGGCATCAGTTCTCATCGTTATCTATAACATTACATTTTTAATAGACGCTCATACTAGAGCAAAGGTGACACCTTTTTTATGATGATTTAATGACACTTTTATGATTGCAGTGTCGCAAAACCGACACAAAAACTTCATCGAATAAATACGTCCCCTATTAATTTTTTGCAGCGTCATTAGGAGCGAAATCAATTTAAAGTCGTAATACATACAACAGGAACAACATGATGACTAAGCGAATTTTTACCCTATCACCTTTAGCATTGGCACTAAGTGCGTTATTTGTCGCGCCAAGTTACGCGCAAGACGCTGAAAATGAAGATCAAGCGATGGAGCAAATCGTCGTAACGGGTAGTTATATTAAAAGTTTAGAAAAAGCGATTGACCTAAAGCGGACAAACATTGGTTTTTCAGATTCAATTGTCGCTTCAGACATCGCTGATTTTCCAGAGCAAAACCTTGCAGAAGCACTACAGCGTATGCCAGGTGTGACGATTGAGCGAAATAAAGGCTTAGGTCAAAAGGTGAATGTACGTAGTTTGCCGAGTGAGTTTACTTTTGTGTCGATTAACAACCTTGCTACGGCGTCTGGCAGTGGCGGTCGTGATGTTGAATTTGATATGTTTGCCTCTGAAATTATTCAAAGTGTTACAGTAAAAAAATCATCAACGGCTGCGGATGAAGAAGGCGGTATTGCAGGTTCAGTCGCAATCACAACAGCAAGACCATTTGATTATGACGGCCGTAAGTTAGTGGCATCGGTCGAAGGGGCTTATAACGAAATATCAGAAAAATCAGATCCTAAACTAACCTTTTTAGCCAGTGATACATTTGGTGATTGGGGGGCACTTGCCTCGTTTGCATTCTCTCAACGGACTAATCGTACTGATAGTAATTCAGGGATCGATTTTCGCCCCCTTTCTCGATTTTTAGAAAAGAAAGGCTCATCGCAATGGCAATCTGACCAAGCTGCGGACGTATTAGAGCGTGATACCGGTATAACAATTAATGATCGCTTTGATAGTGATGAAACAAGCCGCGTGGTGTTTTTAAATAAAGTAGGCGATCGTTCATACTTAACAGAGCAAGAAAAATGGGGTGCAACACTATCATTACAATATAAACCTAGCAGCGAATTTAGCTTAACCTTTGATGGCTTACTGGGTAATTTTGATGATCATGAAGACGAATATGATGCATCCGCTTATGCCGCATCAAGTGTTAGCTCTTTAGAACGCATTAATCAATATGATAGAATCTACGATAGGTGATTACGGTATCACTGTTCTAACCGACGTTGACTATGCGGCTACTCAACACGAATTTTTAAGTAAAGAACACAGTAGTGATACTGACTACCAACAATTTAGCATTGCAATGGACTGGGTTGTAGGTGACTGGGATATATACGGTTTAGTGGGTTATAGTGGCGCAGATAAAACAACCGAATCCACTAATTTAAAACATACAGCCTATCGTGCAACACGTTCACGTTATACCAGCACAGGCGCAGAAACTATACCAAGTAATAATCCTGATACATTTGATATGTATAACTCACCTGAGGCTTATTTATTTGACTATAACGAAGTTAATCTCGAAGCAATCTCAGATGATAAATATGCTGCTCAATTGGATTTCTCTCGCCAATTTAGCTTAGATTCCTTCCCTGCGTTAACCAAGTTGCAGTTTGGGGCGCGGTATACCGACAAATCAAAAGAGCGTAATTATGGTACTAACCGAGCAACAGGTCCATCAGCAGGTGATACCTCTTGGGTAGGCACGCGTACGTTAGCTGACAGTGAACTAACTAATATTTCAGACTTGGTTAATGGTGGCGAATATCTATCTGACGTACCGTCTAAACAAGGTTGGAGTCAAATTTCTAATCGTTATGCTCGTAACCAACTTAGATATGAAGGCTTTGGTGTTGATTTCGAACCAGACCAATATTATCAAGTAGCAGAAAAAACCACGGCTATTTATGCAATGGCTGATTTTGCTTTTGATATTGGCGATATGCCCGCAACCTTGAATACCGGTGTACGTTATATTGATACTAAAGTTGATTCATCAGGTTATCACCAAGTACAAAATGATAATGGCTCAACATCTTATACGTCAACACCAGTCTCTAAAAGTGGTGGTTACACTGAAGTACTGCCAAGTATTAACTTTACCCTTGAGCTTAATGATGACTTGGTTTTACGTGCTGCGGCATCACAAACGCTTATGCGTCCATCATTAACGGATATCGCTTATAAACGTACAGTGAGCTTAAGTGAGTTTAAATATCGCGATGGTAACCCTGATTTAAAACCAACCTATGCTGATCAATGGGAACTGGGTTTGGAGTGGTATTTAGAAGATGGCGGTTTATTAGCGGTTTCTTACTTTGAAAAAGAAATTGAAGGCGTCGTACGTGAATCACTCACTGGTGTTGTTAATGGCGTAACTAAGTACAATGATAATGGTACTGTTGACGGTGTTTATGATTTTGATGTTTATCAAAAAGTGAATGCCGAAGGCTCGTATGATGTTAGTGGTGTTGAGTTTATTGCACAAATTCCATTTGCTCGTTTTAGTAGCATGTTAGAAGGTTTTGGTGTCAATGCTAACTACACGACATTAAATAACTCCTTAACGGGTGCATCTGACTTAGGTATCCCTACTCCGCCAGAGGGGCTTGCAGATGAAACCTACAATCTGACTTTTTATTATGAAAATGAAAGCTTTGATGCGCGTATTTCATATAACTATAAAGACAAATACGTAGAGTACATTGAGCGTGATATGTATCCAGTTTATCGTGATGCGTATGGTCAAACAGATGTCTCATTTGGTTACAGCATTAATGATTCAGTAAAATTCACATTAGAGGGCATCAATATTACCGATGAAGCAACTAAAGGATATACCTTAGATCCAGCTTTCCCATCAATGTATGAGTTCTCTGGAAGACGCTTTGCATTAGGTGTTCGCGCTATATTTTAATATATTATAAAGCTAATAACCGGAAGCATTTTGCTTCCGGTTTTTTTGTTTAAAGTGTTCCAGTCACAGGATATTTAAAATGAAGTTTCTCATTTCATTGCTCATTTGTTTGAGCAGTACACCGCTTTTTGCTGCGCCGGCTACAAACACCCAAATAGCCTTTGTTCCCGACATTCACTTTCACGATATTTATGGGGACTTTTCTGATGCGGGGTTTGCGGGCATACCAGTCGATAAAGCAAAGGATGCGGTGAGCATTCGCAGCATGCAGGCGCAAATTCATTCAACTCGCTTATTTAATGAAAACTACTTTGCGTTAATCGCCACCCTTGATGATATTGCCGCTAAAGGCGTAAAGCTAGTTGCCCTGCCTGGGGATTTTACTGATGATGGCCAACCTGTGCATCTTAATGGTTTAAAAACGATACTAGACGATTATGCAAAAAAGTACGGTATGCGTTTTTTTGCTATTCCAGGTAATCATGATCCGGTTCGGCCATTTAAAACCGCCGGCGGAAAATCAGACTTTTTGGGTTCTAAAGGTCAGCAAATTGGTATTTATTCAACCGATCATCCTCGTTGTGAACATGTAGCTAAAGATAATCACTCATTAGTATGCAGCGATAAAATCGCGCATGCTGGTTATCAAGAGCTTGTAGAGATAATGGCACCGTTTGGTTTGCAGCCAGATAGCCGCGACTTACTCTGGGAAACGCCATTTGGTGAGCAGGTATCGCTGGTTGAACGTAGTTATTCGCAATGCGCGAAGAATAATAAAGCACGTTGTAAACAAGTCCCCGATACCAGCTACTTAGTAGAGCCTGTCACTGGGCTTTGGCTATTGGCAATTGATGCGAATGTGTATGTTCCTGAGTTTAAAAATGGCACGTTAGTATTTCAAGGATCTGGCAATGCGGGTTATAACAAAGTATTGACTGAAAAACCTTATTTGATGAAATGGATCACCAATGTTGTTAAACGCGCGAAAGAGCAACATAAAACCTTAGTTGCGTTTAGTCATTTTCCGATGGGGGAGTTTTACGATGGCCAAACGCAGTCGATTAAATCTTTGTTTGGTGAGTCTGCATTTCAGCTAGCTCGAGAGCCTGAACTTAATACCCGTAAGTTGTTAGCAGAAACAGGTTTAAAGCTGCATATTGGTGGCCATATGCACATGAATGACACTGCAATTATTGAAACTGAGCATAATACATTATTTAATATACAAGCCCCTTCGATAGCGGCTTATCGGCCTGCTTACAAATTAGTTACTCTCAATAACCAACTCGCTAAAGTCGATACAATAACGATTGATGATGTGCCTCATTTTGATACGTTATTTAGCGCTTACCAAACAGAGCATGACTATTTACAAAAGAATGCGCCTGCACAAGTATGGGATAAACGTATTTTAACGGCTAAGAACTATCAAAGTTTTAGTAAGCAACACTTACAAGCATTGGCGAGGTGGCGATTTATCCCTCGTGAGTGGCCCGCGGACTTTCGCGATAAAGTACAGAAAATGTCGTTATTAGAGGTTATTTCTTTACTGAGTGATGACAGTGGGCTATCAAAAGTACAACAGCAACAATTGCAGACTAAAACAGTACTGGATTTTATTGCTGATTTTTATTTAGTGCGTAATGCCGGCTCACTGGCTTTCGCTGATATAAGTGAGTCCACACAACAGACTTACCAAACTATGGGAGAATTATTAAATGGCGCGGCTGAATGTAAAAATAAATTGGCTAGAAAAAGTAATGATGGCGGGACTCTTTGTCAGCTAAAAATAGCACTTACGCAAGCTTTCTCTATTTATAGTAATCTTAGCAATGCTCTACCTGATCAATGTCTAATCATTGATATGTCAAAAAAGACATCACTGCATGATTGCAAAGATAATTAAGTAATTCTGTTATCAAGTTAAACAAGCATAAAAAAGCGCGAGAATATTAACTCTCGCGCTTAAGTTATACATTTTTTGCTTTAATTAAATATCAAAGCGGTCTGCGTTCATTACTTTCACCCATGCATTAACGAAGTCTTGTACAAAACGCTGTTTGTTATCGTCTTGCGCATAAAATTCAGCAAGTGCTCTTAAAATAGAGTTGGAGCCAAACACTAAGTCAACACGGGTAGCGGTCCATTTAGTATTACCGGAGCTGCGCTCAACAATGTTATACGTGCTTTTACTTGCCGGTTCCCAGCGATAGTTCATATCGGTTAGGTTAACAAAAAAATCATTGCTTAATGTGCCTACATTATCGGTGAATACACCATGCTGGCTGCCACTGTGGTTAGTGCCTAGTACACGCATCCCACCAAGTAGTACTGCCATTTCAGGGGCTGTTAACCCCATCAGTTGTGCTCGCTCTAAAAGTAGCTCCTCGGCTGAAACGACATAATCTTTTTTCTGCCAGTTTCTAAAGCCATCATGAATTGGTTCTAATACATCAAACGACTCTGCATCGGTCATGTCGTCGCTCGCATCGCCGCGACCTGCTGCAAATGGTACGGTGATATCGACACCCGCGGCTTTTGCAGCTTGTTCAACTGCAGCAGTACCGCCGAGTACAATTAAGTCCGCTAAACTCACCGGTTTGCTTAAACTTGCTTGTACTTTTTCAAGGGCCGTTAATACCTTAGCAAGTTTTTCTGGCTCGTTACCTTGCCAATCTTTTTGCGGGTTTAAGCGAATGCGTGCGCCATTGGCGCCACCGCGATGATCAGAGCCACGGTAAGTACGGGCGCTGTCCCATGCAGTGCTGATCAAGTCACTGGCGCTAATGCCTGCATTTAGCAGTTTGTCTTTAAGCTCGCTAATTTCAGCATCAGATAAGGTGTAATCGACGCTTGGGATGGGATCTTGCCAGATCAAATCTTCGCTTGGTATATCTGCACCTAAATAGCGAGATTTAGGGCCTAAGTCACGGTGAGTGAGTTTAAACCAAGCCCGTGCAAACACATCGGTGAAATAGTCAAAATCATTATAAAAACGTTCGATAATTTTGCGATAGCTTGGATCCATCTTCATTGCCATATCGGCATCGGTCATAATCGGATTTAGGCGAATTGATGGATCTTCAACATCAACAGGTTTATCTTCCTCTTTAATGTTTACCGGCTCCCACTGGTTTGCACCCGCTGGACTTTTGGTAAGCTCCCATTCGTAATTTAACAGCAGATAGCAATAACCGTTATCCCATTTAGTTGGGTGAGTTGTCCACGCACCTTCAATGCCTGATGTCATAGTATCGCGGCCTATCCCACGCGTTTTATGGTTGTTCCAACCTAGGCCTTGCTCAAATACATCTGCGGCTTCAGGCTCTGGGCTAAGATTCTCTTCGCTGCCATTGCCATGGGTTTTACCCACCGTATGGCCACCCACCGTGAGCGCTGCGGTTTCTTCGTCATCCATCGCCATTCGAGCAAACGTTTCGCGTACTTGTGCCGCAGTTTTGAGTGGATCTGGCTGGCCGTTTACGCCTTCTGGATTAACATAAATTAACCCCATTTGTACTGCAGCTAACGGGTTTTCCATGGTGTCTGGTTTTGCTACGTTGTCGTAACGTTCATCACTTGGCGCAAGCCATTGCTTCTCCGCGCCCCAATAGACGTCTTTTTCTGGATGCCAAATATCTTCACGCCCGCCGGCAAAACCAAAGGTTTTTAAACCCATTGATTCATAAGCCATATTGCCTGCTAAAATAATTAAATCGCCCCACGATAACTTATTACCGTATTTTTTCTTGATAGGCCAAAGTAAGCGACGTGCTTTATCAAGGTTAGCGTTATCAGGCCATGAGTTCAAAGGAGCAAAGCGTTGGTTACCTGTACCGCCACCACCACGGCCATCAGCTAAACGGTATGATCCTGCTGAGTGCCACGCCATACGGATCATCAAGCCACCATAATGACCCCAATCGGCAGGCCACCAATCTTGGCTTTGTGTCATCAGATTTTTTAAATCGGTTTTAACGGCTTCAAGATCTAATTTTTTAAATTCTTCAGCGTAATTAAAGTCATCGCCATAGGGATTAGGTTTAGTATCGTGTTGATGAAGAATTTCTAAATTTAAGGCCTTTGGCCACCAATCAGTATTGGAATTAGACGATTGTGTGTTGCTACCATGCATGATTGGGCATTTACCCGCACCTGAATTGCTCATTTTTAGCTCCTTTATCGGAATATAAAACTCGGTCTATAACTCACTGTGTTTAAAAGCTTAGTTCATAACAATTAACTTGCTACTGAATGTAATATATTGATTGATAAACCCTGTTTAAGTTCATCCTTTGTACCAATATAGAAGATTAACGATTAAAAACTAGTGCTAAATCACGATTTAAAGCGATTGCAGCTATCGATTAATCTGATGTTTATTGTTAAAAAATAGTGGCAGTAAAATGCCCACACGTATATTGAGTTATTTGGTAAGCTGTCTGAATTAATTATAAAAAAGAGTTATTAATTAAAAATGGTTAATTTGAAGTGTTTAGTTTGCTTTCTTATTTTGTTTTCAACTTTTAGCAGCGTTGCTGAGCAATCGTTTGAAATCCCCAGAAGTGCGGTTATAGAGCTTACCGATCAGCAGGCAAAGCTTAGCTATCCTTTATTTATAAAGCTCCCGCGCAGTTACAGTCGAAATAAAGATAAAACATACCCTGTTGTTTACCTCCTTGATGGCTCGTATGCGTTTCAAGTGGCATCCAGGGCGACGCATTTTGCTATGAACAGTGGCGCCATGAATGAAGCAATACTCGTTGCAATTGGTTATTCGCAAGGCTCTAAAGGGTCATCAAGCCGTATTAGAGATTACACACCAAGTAAAGCAAATGATTGGCAGCTCGAAACGGGTAAGGCCGAGCAACATGCTGCTTTTATTCGTGATAATGTGTTTGCTTATATGCAAAGTAATTACCGTGTGACCTCTAACCAACGTACTTTAGTAGGTAATTCATTGGGGGGCTTATTTGCTGCTCATGTACTTTTTACCCAGCCTAATATGTTTGAAAGTTACATTATTGGTAGCCCGTCGGTGTGGTTTGATAATGAGAGCATAATATCTCAGTCGATTACTACAGCTAAGCAAGACGTTAGGGTTTACTTATCGGTAGGTAGTAAAGAAACACCTGAATTTGGCGAAGGGCAAGATATGATAACTGGAGCTAATAAGTTAGCGAGTAAAATACGTCAAGGGGATGCTAAAAATATACAGCTTGAGTTTTCTATCATTGAAGGAGCAAAGCATGCGACGGCATTTCCAACCACGCTGATCCAAGGTTTAGATTGGCTATACGCAAAATAGCGCAGATATTAATACCAATCGACTTAAATATTTAGCCTTTCTAGCGTGCTAAATAAAGCGCTAACGGCGTTATAAATTTTCATGTAGAACAACTACATATCAAAATTTATGCCTTGTTATCACTCTATTTATCCGTCGCTATAAACTACCAATAACTTAACACGATTGGTATAAAAAAACCCACTGATAAATTAATATCAGTGGGTTTTTAATACGTTAAAACGTATTAACTAAAACAATCGTTTAGATACAAACGATGTTTTCAGCTTGTGGGCCTTTTTGACCTTGAGTAACAGTAAACTGTACACGTTGGCCTTCAGCTAGAGTTTTGAAGCCGTCACCGCTGATAGCGCTGAAATGAGCGAAAACGTCAGGACCTGACTCTTGCTCGATAAAACCAAAACCTTTTGCTTCGTTGAAAAATTTAACTGTACCAGTTGTAGTTGTAGACATAATAGATATCCTAGATATTAATAAAAGTGTGCCTAAAATCAGGCGGTTTAGCTGAAAAAACAAGTATTTAACTGAGGATAACGCGATGAATTATTACTAATAACAACGTGGTACGTACAAATAAACAGAATTTCTTTCAAACTTATAGTGCATTAACGGGTTATTACTAACCCATTAATTAAAAATTAGATGCTAACGATATTTTCAGCTTGCGGGCCTTTTTGACCTTGAGTAACAGTAAACTGTACACGTTGGCCTTCAGCTAGAGTCTTAAAGCCATCGCTTGAGATTGCGCTGAAATGAGCAAAAACGTCAGGGCCTGACTCTTGTTCAATAAAACCAAAACCTTTAGCTTCGTTAAACCATTTTACTGAACCAGTTGTTGTATTAGACATAATAGTATCCTAAGAATTAATAAAAGTGTGCCTTAATTTAGGCAATTTAACAGGAAGAAAACAAGCATTTAACTGAGGATAGCGCGAAGGATTATTACTAATAACAACGTGGTACGTACAAATAAACAGGGCTTTCTATCAACCCGATGCAGAGCAGGATAACAGTTACTTAAACCATATAACAAGCTTTATTTACTTTTCTTTTTAAAGCCAAGTTAATTTTGTGAACATATATTGATTAAATAAGAAGAGTCGTAGCCATGCTTACCGTCTCTGCATTCGCTTTGTTAAAGTGATCTAGGTATGGAGTGTAGACTTATTTTTAGTGGGATTAAATTTAGTTGAATGAGATAATATTTTTAATTGGGGAAGTGCGAAATCCCACACTCCCCCCACGAAAAAAGGAACTCAGCGCTCATTTGAACAGCGACAGACTCCTTATTTATTCAGCAATTGCGATCGCTATTTCTACTTCAGTTGCGGTTTTATAATATTCATAGTCGCTGGTATAAGTACGAGTGTAACGACAATCATCTGAGCTAAAGTATTGCCAAATTTCACCCCATAAATCAATTATAGCGTCGGGCATTTCGCCTTCGCCACTAAAGACTAAATAACTCCCTGCGTGCGTTGTAACTGTTACTGAATCACGAAGGTTAATTGATTGCTCATCGCTACAGGCAATGACATCAAAATCACCGGTCACATCGCTCTCGTAGTTAGTGTAAACACCAAAGACTTTACTGTCTTTTGTGAGTTTTGAGGTATATTTTTCGCCAAATTTTTGCCAAAGCTCAGCTATCTTTGCTGTGCCAGTATTCATTTCATTGGCATTGCATGTTCTTACTTTTAAGCCGGTTAAGGTCTTACTTGCTAGCTGTTTTACTTCCATTGAGACTATCCTTTAGCATTAATACTCAGTATTAACTTAACAGAAAAAGCATGAAGTATTTAATAAATACGCTATAAAGAGGGTTTATTTTTTGTTGGTGATTAGGGCGTGTTGACCTTTGTGGATTGAAATTTGTTCAATCTAGGGGCGATTTAATCGCGGCGCGAGGTTTGTAACCTAGTGGGCTAAGTAAAAATCGAGCAACAAAGAGTTAATCGCCCCTAGGAAGAACCCTTTGGGCAGCGCATGTTTGGAATTTATACTGCGTTATCGCCTATTTATGGGGAACAACCACACTACATAGGCTCTGCCTTGCCTAAATACCAAACATACTGCTGTAAAATTAATCACGAAAGGTCAACACGCCCTAAACCTTTTGTTGCAACGACTTCACTTTTTTGCAAACAGTTACAGCCCAGCTTTGATCACCTCGAGCACTTTACTCATTCGTTTTGCCAAAGGCCGATTACGGTGATAACACACATAAATAGATTCGCTGATCGGGTGCTGTAATGGATGGACGTTAATCAACTGTGGTTTACTAAATGCACTCACAGCATGTGCCGGTAGCACAGTAAAACCTAGACCAAGGCTGACAGGTTCAAGAATTAAATTAATTTGGTTTGAAAAACCAGAGCGCTTTATTTGATCAAGGTGTTCAAATTCCGCGTAGTTTTCGCTTAACAATAATTGCGCATGATGTTTTGCATCAGGGTGAGCAATGAAGCCAAGTTCGCATAAGTTTTGCCAGCTTGGAGTTTGGTAACCGGTTGGTGTAATTAATAATAGTGCATCTTGGCCGATTTTATGGCTGGTAACCTCGCTGAGTGTTGGGGCTTGAGTTAAAAAACCAATATCAGCATTGTGATTAGCAACGGCCTGTTCCACGCTTTCGTTTGGGGCAAAGCGATAATCAATAGTGAGTGCTTTATGTTGCCCTTGTAAATCAAGTAATTGATTATAAAACTTAAGCCCGCAACTGCCTGGTGATTGAATCTTTATATTGCCACTGTAGGGTGAGTCGTCATGCAGTTGTTGCTCTAAAAACTGCCACTCTTTTAGTAACTGGCTTCCTTTTTGATATAAGCCTTGCCCTTGTGCGGTAAGGGTAAACTGCTTGCCATGGCGTTCAAGCAATGCGCAATTAACCTGCTGCTCTAACTTTTTAATGTGTTGGCTTACGCCTGACTGGGTCATATAAAGGCGTTCTCGTAGTTTGGGTAAAGTGATTTACTTCCACTAAGGTGCAAAAGGTATGTAACCATGTAGGATTTATCATTATAAAACGTACTCAAAATGATGATTAATGATAATTTTACTTAATACAGGTCGGTTCGTAAACTAACTCCATCAACTAAGCATAGTTAAACAGGAGCATTATTATGAGTCATACCTATCCACGTAGTTTTTCGCACATTGGAATTTCGGTCCCCGATGTTGAAAAAGCCGTTGAGTTTTACACCAAAGTAATGGGTTGGTACACCATTATGGAGCCGACTTTAATTACCGAAGACAAAAGCCCAATAGGCGAAATGTGTACTGAAGTATTTGGTGAACAATGGGAAAAATTTAAAATAGCGCACCTTTCAACAGGTGATCGTATTGGTGTAGAAATTTTTGAGTTTAAAAATCAAGAAAACCCAGCTGACAACTTTGAATACTGGAAAACCGGTATATTCCATTTTTGTGTTCAAGATCCAGATGTAGAAGGCCTTGCTGAGCGTATTGTTGAAGCTGGCGGTAAAAAGCGTATGGAAGCACCCCGTTACTACTACCCAGGTGAAAAACCGTATCGCATGATCTACATGGAAGACCCGTTTGGTAACATTCTCGAGATTTACAGCCACAGTTATGAGCTTATTTACAGCGCAGGTGCATACTAAATTAATTGGCATCAGTGTTAAATTGTAACAGCCGCAGCTTAGTTACTGCGACCTCTGATACCGAAAATGCACTACTGGGTTAGTAGTGCTAAGCGTTATAACCACACATGTGATTTATTTGTTTTCTTATGCTGGCTCTTCTATGCTATTGCGAGCATTTGTGGTTAAGGCAACAAGCGCTTTTCGCACTGCTTGTGGTGTCTCGCACACGTTTTCAAAGCTAATAAAATAATTACGTTGTTGGCTTTGAATATAAAACCCCTGTGGCAGTATGCCACTCATAACCGGTGCATTATCTGATACGCAATAATGCTGAGCTAATATTAGAGCCATTGCATTTTGATGATCTTCATTCATGTGGGTGATCATGCTTTGTTCTTGATCTTCGTCCCAGCTTTTAGCTGCGCTTTGCCACTCATCTTTTTCAAGCCAAAATATTTTCCCAAAACCGCCAATAAAGCGAACTCGCACAACATCTAATTGCCATAATTTAAAGTCGTGGGCGTTCCGATAACTGTCAGCTTCTGGGTATAACGCTATGTATTTGTTAAGCAGTATTTCGGCCTGAGGGCCTGCAACTTCACAACCATCGCCCACCAATGTGACTCGGCCATGCTCGTTTTGGTCGCCACGGTCAGCGGCATCAAAAATAGTTAAGCTCATACGAGAATCGTGCTTTAAGTTTTTAGTGTGTTGGGCTATATCGCTAATAAAAAAGTAGATGCGGCCTTGCTCATCACACATATAAGGGGTTACCGAACCAAACGGATAACCTCTTAAGTTGTAAGAAATAGTCGACATAACACCAGCATGGGTTTTAAAAACCAGCTTTTGTGCATCGCTTAATGCTTGCTCTCTCATGAAAACTCCTGACGTTGAGAAAAAACCATGGGTGCATTGTTATATGGATGAGAATTAACATGCAGTTTCATGGCGTACATTTGTTGTAAATTAGATTCTGTAAGTACTGTGTTTATTGGCCCGCTATCGAGTACTTTTTGATCGTGTAATAAAATAGCGTTGGTTGCGTAAAGGCTGGCCAAATTTAAATCGTGAATAGCTATAATGGCACTGTTACCCTGCTCTACAAATGCTTTAACACAACTCAATAGAGCATGTTGATGGCGCATATCTAGTGCTGATGTAGGTTCATCAAGCAGCATCAATTTAGGCTTGGTATGAGTAGAAAAAGCATCTAATTGAGCCAAAGTACGCGCCATATGAACGCGCTGTTGCTCACCGCCTGAAAGCTTACTGACACGGCGGGATAAGTACTGGGTTAAGTCCATGAGTGCGGCATACTTGTGGACTTTTTCAGCTTGCATTTTAAGAGACTCGGCATAGGGGTAGCGTCCCATTGCAATGAGCTCAAATACACTAAAATCAAAGCCAACAAGATTGCTTTGCATCATTACTGCTCGTTGAGTGGCTAAGTGTGCTTGAGACAATGTACTCAGAGGATAATTGTTAAACCATACTTCGCCTTTAAAGTCATAATGCTCGGCTAAAGCATGCAGCAGTGTTGATTTTCCTGCGCCATTTTCGCCTATCAGTGCTACTAGTTGAGCTTTTGCAATGTGCCCACTTATGTTTTTTAAAACACTGTGATTGCCAAAACCAACACTTAGGTTATTAAAAGTAATCATCATTACCCTCGCTTAGTTTTAATGATCAGATAAATAAACAAAGGTGCGCCAAGTAGCGCGGTAATAATACCAATGGGTAACTCTGCAGGCATAACAACTAAACGTGCTAACCAGTCAGAAAGCAGCAGCACAACAACGCCTAATAACATGCACAGCGGTAACATTTTACGTAAATGCGGGCCAACCATTAAACGGGCAATGTGTGGCACAACTAAGCCAACAAAACCTATCAAGCCAGTAAGGGCTACAACGGCACCAACACCTAATGCCACGAGTATAATTACATACAGTTTAAGCTTGTCTGTGTTGACACCTAAATACTGTGCTTGAGACTCGCCAATCAATAGTAAGTTCATCGGTTCTTTGAGTCGCCACAGACCAAGAATACTCAGTAGCAATAATGGTGTTGCTTGAGTTATTGCATCCCAATTGGCACCACCTAATGAGCCCATCGTCCAGTAGTTAATTAATCTAAGCGCACTATCGTCAGCGAAATAGCTTAATAAGCCAATAACAGCAAAGGATAAAGAATTGATCGCAACCCCCACTAAAATTAGTGTGGTTATATTGACCTGCCTATGCTGCTTAGCAATTAAATACACTAAAGAGGTCACTAACAATGCTCCTAAAAATGCGGCATAAGGTAAATAGTATTGAGCATTAAAATTAAACTGGGCGCTAAATGCTATAAAGGCGACCGCGACCATGGCAGCGCCTGCGCTAATACCAATAATTGATGGATCAGCCAAAGGATTACGACACAAAGCTTGCGTTGCAGCGCCAGTTTGGGCAAGCACTAAGCCAACCAATACAGCTAGTACAAATCGAGGTAGACGTATTTGCGTGACCACATTGATTTGCAGCGCATCAAATTGATTAAAATACTCTGGGGCAATCCATGCGATGGCTAAACGCCAATCCCAGCCTGCGGGGCCATATCCTATGCTCAGTAGTGCTAGAGCAAAAATACACACAGTAATTAGCAGCATCCACTTTTGGTTTGCAGTTATAGAAACAGGCTTAAAACGGCTCAAAGTTAATGTGTTCATAAGGTAGCTTTATAGTCGCTTAATTCTTTAATACCGGTGGCTATGCGCGGCGACATTCCCAGTGATAGCAGGCTATCCATCACCAATAATCGGCACTGCTTTGCAGCTGTTAATAAGCGCAGTGTTGGTTGATTACAAAAAGCCTCTTTACCGCCAAGGCTATAAACAACATGGGCTGGTGCGATTAAAAAATCGGGCTGTTTTACGGCAAGTACTTCGTTATTTATTACTTTAAAACCTTTGTGCGTAGCGCCTAAATTAGTGACTCCAGCATAATCAAGTAATAAGTCAGCAACCGTGTCAGTGCCCGCAGCAACAAGCCCGCGCTCATTAGCTGAGAGTAAAAATAAAGCGCTGTGTGTTTCGGTGCTCGCTTTTGGAGGTAATGAATTTTTTATTTGTGCTACGAGGGCTTGAGCTTTGTCGTTCGCATTTAAGTCTTTACCAAGGCGTTTAACAAGATTTAGTAAGTCATTAATTGAGTTGGGTTTTTTATAGTGGATAAGCTCTACACCAGTGGCTTCTATTTGTGCAAGCGCTTGTGCTCGTCCTGCTCCTTCAAGTGCTAAGAGTTTAGTTGGGCGCACCGAAAGTACACCTTCTGCGGCTAAATCACGGTAATAACCAATTTGATCGAGCTGTGTCGCTTGTTTTGGATATAGGCTCGATTGATCCACCGCGACAAGGGTATCTTGCTTATCTAAGGCAAAAATAATTTCAGTTAATGTACCGCCAGCACTCACTATACGCTCCTGCGCGCTTAGGGGGAACAGTCAATAAAATCAATATAAAAAGGTATCTCATAAAAAAACTCCAATCATTATTTTCGATTATTATACTCAACTAAATGCAAATGAAAATGATTATCATAAATAATTGATCTTGTTTTTAGTTAGTTGTAACATCCCTCCCCTACTAAATAACAACAATTATCATTTGGAGTTAATGTGAATTTTCCTTCTTTTCAACTTACTGCTTTAGCAACGTTACTACTTGGTTCGGGCTCTGCCATTGCCGAGGAGATAATTGGTGAGCATATTGTTGTCAGCGGTTCTCGGTTTGAACAAAAACTTGAAGACGTAACAGGCTCTGTAACTGTGATTACAGAGCAAGACATAGAACGTAAATTGGCTGTTGATTTACAAACAATGTTTCGTTATGACCCCAGTATATCAAGCACGGGCAGTGGCTCTGCGGCTCAAACGCTTTCAATTAGAGGAGTCGGTGGTAACCGCGTGGTGTTTATTAAAGATGGCCGTCGAACTAACGATGGTTATGCTGGCGGAGACGGCTATTTGGTTGGTCGTAGCTATTTTGATGTCGCTGGGATAAAGCAAGTTGAAGTCGCCAAGGGAGCCGCGTCTTCATTGTATGGTTCAGATGCACTGGGTGGTATTGTGGTGATCACCACTAAAGATCCGAGCGATTATTTATTAAACGAAAATAGTTTTGCTCAAGTGGCGCTTGGATATCAGGGTCAGAGTAATCAAATGTCGGTAGATATTACTGCGGCTAAAGATTTGGGAGATTTAGGTGTTAGTGCCGTTTATAGCCACCGAGATAGCGAAGAAGTACAAAACTTTACTGAAAACCTACCTGGTTATGATGCTAAGTCAGATTCGTTATTGGTTAAACTAGAGCAGCAACTTGATGAAAAGCGCACGTTAAAATACACCTTAGATTATTTTAATCAAACTACTGAACAAGTAATCACCAAAGCGAGCCAAGAAACTAAAGACGAAAATACTAATTGGTCGCTAGCGCTGGATTACGACTCAAAAGCGGCCACAGCAGCGTTTGATCAATGGCATTGGCAAGTATCGTTTAGTCGTTATGAGCAGCAAAGTGATCAAATTAGTGCTACAGCAGCGCATACCGATTACAACAACTATGGCTTTGAACAAGATATTTTAGGGTTAAGGGCTGTATTTAATAAAAAAATAGCCTTACAAGATGCGACCCACAACTTTGTTTATGGTGCTGACGTAGATATATACGATACAACACGTCCACGTTATAAAACACGCTTATTGGCTGATGGAACAGTCGATTTTACAGATCAAAAACAAAAAGCTTTTCCTGGCGCTGATACCTCTTTAGTGGGCGTTTTTATGCAAGACAATATTAAATTTGCAAATAGCGCGTGGTCTTTGATTGCAGGTGTACGCTTTGATTATTATTCATTAGCAGCTAAAGATGATGAGCTTTATAGCGATGCTGAGCTTGATGACATTACCGAATCTGCGTTTTCACCAAAACTTGGGATGATTTATCAAGTTAATGATAATTTATCATGGTATGGGCAATATGTACGTGGTTTTAAAATTCCCCCGCATGATCAAGCGTATCAAAGCCATGGTGTTGAACCATTTTATCAAATATTACCAAACGCAGATTTAGCACCCGAAAGCAGCGACTCATATGAGCTTGGCATGCGCTTTTCTGGTAATGATATCAACGTTACTTTAAGCGCATTTTACGCCGCTTATGATGACTTTATTGATGTTGCAATTGCAGCTGTTGAGCCAACGTTCATACCGAATGTAAATAAAACTTTTTACCAATACCAAAATATTAGTGAAACACAGATCAGCGGTGTTGAAGCGAGCTTGTTGATGCATGTAAGCGATAATGTTTTAGTTGAGGCAAATGTTGCATATGTTGAAGGCGAAAACAAAGAAACAGACGAGCCGTTAACCAGTATCAGTCCATTAAACGGTTCAATACAATTAACAACAGCACTTGGCGATATTGATTGGACCGCAGCATGGCGCTTTGCTAAATCACAGTCTGATGTAGTGCGAGATGCAAGTGGTGATAAAACAACGCAAGGATATGGTTACGGTATTGTGGATTTATACGCAAGTTATGAATGGCAAACATGGCAGCTAAATATTGGTGTAATTAACCTGCTAGATAAAAAATATGTACCCTTTGAACTGATTGCAGGGCAATCTCAGGGGGCTGATTTTAGCCAATATACCCAGCCCGGCGTAACTTTTCTGCCCGCGTAAGTTATCAGTTTTAAAAGGTAATCAACGCTGCGCGTAAGTGCAGCGTTTTAACCTTACTGCTTTTTTACTTATTCATTGAGCCTTTGCCTAGATGATATAAAAGAGTCGTGGTTTTAAAGTTAATAAAGGCTGTAAAGGGGGTTAACAGTTACTAAACAACACGCATCATATTTGCGCATTAATACTTTTGCAGGCTAGCGAAATTAATCCCTATTCTCTGATGGCTGACTTTATGTTGCCCCATAACTAAAGTGAGACTGTCTTGGTTTATAAAAGTAGCTGTGAGTTATGTTGGCTCGATTAATTATTACACTGGCGGCTATGTTTACATCACGTTAGTATAGTGCTTCAAATAAGTTACAAAATGATAATTACATGACTTTAAAAACCAATGCTTTAATTTATTTTTTAGCCTTTAGTAGCGGCTTTAGTATTATGGGAATAGAATTACTTGGCGGGCGAATTTTAGCGCCTTTTTTTGGTAGTAGTGTGCATATTTGGGGCAGTATTATTACTGTGTTTATGCTCAGCTTATCGTTTGGCTATTTATTGGGAGGAAAGCTTTCAATTCGCCAGCCTTCGTTAACCAAATACGGTTTAATATTTTTAGTTGCCAGTATTATGGTGCTGCCCATTGCATTATTTGCCCAGCCAATTATGGCGTATATTTTTTCTCACATAGAAGACAGCCGTTATGGCTCGTTATTGGCCTCTACAGCGTTGTTTTTTGTCCCTACTATTATTTTAGGCATGATTTCGCCTTACTCTGTGCGTTTATTAGTGACCGATAGCGAGCACAGCGGCCAAGTTGCTGGCGGCTTGTATTTTGTCAGCACCTTAGGCAGTGCCTTAGGGACTATTATTACCTCGTTTTACATGGTGCTAGCGTTTGATGTGAATACCATTATTTTGGGTTTCGCGACGACATTAGGGCTATTAGGTTTATTGGCAATTGGCGTAAATCAATTAGCTAACAAGGAGAAACACAATGTTTAAGTATTTGCTCGTGACCTTACTGTTAATTGGGTTTAGCAGCCAAGCTAAGGTGATCCATCAAGAGCGGTCGCTTTATCGTAATATTTTAGTTGAAGAGACCGGCGATTTACGCTGTTTAAAGTTTGACGAAAAAGCCCGTAAAAGCAGTCAAAGTTGCATATATAAAAGCAACCCACAAAAGCTAGTGTTTAATTATACCAAACTCACTTTTGCCAGTTTACTACTGATAGACAATCCAAAAAATGTACTTATTATCGGGCTTGGCGGCGGCACCTTATCAAATGTGATCAGCGAGCTATACCCTGACGCCATGATTGAAAATGTTGAAATTGATCCCGCAGTTATAAAAGTGGCGCGTGATTATTTTGCTTTTAAAGAGAACGATAAAGTCACTTCGAAAGTTCAAGATGGGCGTATTTTTATTAAACGCGCAGCAATCCAACAAGCCAAGTATGACTGGATTATTCTTGATGCATTTAATGGTGATTACATCCCTGAGCATTTACTTACTAAAGAGTTTTTTGCGGAAGTGAAAAGTGTACTGGCTGATGGTGGCGTAGTAGCGGCAAATACCTTTTCATCAAGCAAACTTTATGAGCATGAATCTGCCACTTATGAAGCGGTATTTGGTGACTTTATTAATGTGAGCACTGAGAAAAATAGTAATCGAATTATTTTAGCTGGCTTTAATAAATTTCCAAGTCCTGTGCAGCTAGCACAGCGAATAGAAAAGCTAACCCCGTTATTAGCCCCCTATCGCGTTGATATCAAAGCGGTGAGCGAAGGGATGATTTCGACCAAAGATAATAAAGACTGGCCTAGCGATACAAAAGTACTCACTGATCAGTACTCACCCGCAAACTTACTCAATTTCTAAAGTTTACGCCCATTTGTTACTACACTTAGGCCAGCTTGCTGGCCATCAAAGCTAACTGCTAATTCCCCCTTTTTAAGTTAATACCCGATTAAATTTGTAATCGAATCTTCTCTCATAGATTAGTTTAAGGTTCCTGCTGCTGCAATGATAGATAGTGTGCTTTGAGCGAAAGTTATAGTTAGGCTTGTCTTAAGTATTTCTTAAGAATTGCCTGCTATTGTTAAACTAATTATTTTTCTAGGTATTTTTAGGGGCTTAAAAAGTGGTGATTATTCCTCGAACTGTATCACGGTTTATGCTTGTGACGGCACTTTTTACTGCTATGGTGAGTGCGCCAGTGTTAAGTAAAGAAACCGTTGTGCCAGTTATCTCCAGTCAGCAACAACTAACCGATAAGTTAGCAGAGCTTAAAGGCCAAGTGGTATTTTTAGATTTTTGGGCTTCGTGGTGTACACCTTGTCGTAAGTCTTTTCCTTGGCTTAATGAAATGCAAACAAAATACCAATCGCAAGGCTTTACGGTGTTGGCAGTTAACTTAGATGTTGAGCATCAAGATGCGGTTGATTTTTTAGCACACACTCCTGCTGATTTTCCCATTATTTATGATCCTGATGCACTAATAGGCAAACAATTCGATTTACTCGGTATGCCAAGCAGTTATGTGTATGGCCGTGATGGCAAAATAAAATATCGCCATATTGGCTTTAAGAACAGTAAAAAAGCGCAATACGAGCAAGAAATAACTCAGTTATTAGCCGTTCAGCCTTAAGAGGTAATGATGAAAAAATTAATAAAAAATAGTCTCCTAACGATGTTAATACTATCTGCAACTGGGTGTGTCAGTATTGGCGTAGAACCGTGGCAACGAGATCTATTAGCTAAAGATGAAATGTCACTCAGTGGCGGATTAGATGCTGCGGTTGACGATCATGTTTACTTTAGTAAAGAAGCCTCCAGTGGTGGACGCAGCTTTGGTGGTGGAGGCTGCGGATGCAACTAGTCGACTCACAAACCGAAAAGAACCAAACCAGTAATATTGCTTCAGCACTAGGGCTGGCTGCTTGCGCATTACTAGGCACAGCGCCTGCAGAGGCGCAAATAAACAAAGATTGGCAGTTTGACACCGCTGTGTTGTATTACGGTGAAACAGATCGTGTTATGGCAACAGAGGCGATGATCAACGCCAATAAAGAATTTGCTGACGAGCACTTTTTAAATTTACGGCTCACCTTAGATACATTAACGGGTGCCTCAGCAAATGGCGCGGTAGCACAACCGAATGTACAAACATTTACCCGTCCTTCAGGCAATGGCCAGTATGATATTCAGCCTGGTGAAACACCGCTGGATGATACCTTTCGTGATACGCGTGTACAGCTTAATGCCCAGTGGACTCAACCCTTGGCGCAGGATTATACCGTCAGTGGTGGCGTGCATATTTCAAAAGAGTATGATTATTTATCGTTAGGTGTTAATGGTAACTTAGCCATCGACTTTAATAAAAAGAACACTACTTTGTCGTTGGGCGGCAGTTATTTTAGCGATACCTTTACCCCCGAAGGTGGTATCCCGAAAGCATTTGCATCTATGCCAATTGGTGACAGTGAAAGTGCGGTTTGGGACGACACTTTTAACAATACGCGACGCACAGATCAAGATGATAAAACGACCACCGATTTACTTGTCGGTGTCACGCAAATCATCAACCGTAGAATGCTAATGCAGTTTAACTATTCATATTCAATGGTGGATGGTTACCAAACGGATCCGTTTAAAGTGCTTAGTGTGGTAAATAATGATGGTTTAACACAAGATTATCAATACGAGAACCGCCCTGATGAACGTACCAAGCAAAGCCTATATTGGCAAACCAAATACCATTTTGACAACAGTATTGTTGACCTTTCATATCGTTATATGTGGGATGACTGGGAGATAACATCGCATACGGTTGATTCACGTTGGCGTCTATTACTGGGGGACGACAGTTACCTAGAACCGCATTTTCGCTACTATCAGCAATCGGCGGCAGAGTTCTATCAGCCATTTTTAAATGCAGCAGCGGCTGTACCGCAGTTTGCTAGTGCTGATTATCGTATTGGTGAAATGGATACTTACACGCTGGGTTTAGAATACGGTACTAAGCTTAGTAATGGCCACAGTATGTCGGTACGTGCTGAATATTACACTCAGCAGCCTACCAATAATGGGTTTGAGCAACCTGGTGCGCTGGCATCACTTGATTTATTCCCAAGTGTGGATGCGGTAGTGCTACAATTTAGTTATTCATTCTAACGAGTTATAGGTTAAGTTACTAACGTGGCTGCACAAGCAATATCAATCCATCCGCAAGCCGCTGGTCTAAGTGTAAAATTTAACGCTATGGCCAGCCCTTGTGAATTGTTAGTCGATAGCGTCGATCAGCAGCTTGGCGAGCAACTTGGGCAGCTGGTTGCAAACGAAGTGTGGCGTATTGAACAGAAATACAGTCGTTACAATACTCAAAGTGTTTGCTCTGCTATAAATCAAAGCCAAGGGCTGCCACTTGCCATCGATAACGAAACCTATGCTTTACTTAATTTTGCCAAGCTATGCTTTTATTTAAGCGACGGGCTGTTTGATATTAGCTCGGGTATTTTACGGCGTGTATGGCATTTTGATTGTTCCGACAACCTGCCAACTCCGGCACAAATAAGTGCATTATTGCCTAATATCGGTTTCAACAAAATTGTGTTTGATCAGTCCAGTATTACCTTGCCTAAAGGTATGGAGCTTGATTTTGGAGGGATTGGCAAAGAGTATGCAGTTGATAAATGCATTCAGTTACTCCAAGCACACAGCCCTGTTGCAGCGTTAGTTAATTTAGGGGGCGACTTAGCTGTCACCACTGAGCGTAGTGACGGTCAAGCCTGGCAAATTGGCATTGAACATCCGGGCTTTGTACAACAACAAACTATGGTGGTGTCTTTGCGCAGCGGCGCTCTGGCAACCAGTGGCGATGCTAAGCGTTATTTATTAAAAGACGGCATTCGTTATAGCCATATTCTTAACCCTCGCACTGGCTGTTCGATCACTGATGCGCCGCGCTCAGTTACCGTCGCTGCGCCGCAATGTATACAAGCAGGCATGTTAGCAACTCTGGCCATGCTACAAGGTCGCGATGCGCAGATATTGCTCGATTCACAACCCCTCCCCATTGGATCATTCGCTAATTTGCTCAACACAGTGATATTAAATCGTTTTTAAAGCCCTCTTTGCCGTTATTTTTTAGATCATTTTGATATTTACTTAGCATGCTAAGTAATGTTAAACTAGTTAGCATGCTAAATAACTAGGTACTATTATGATTTCATCACCTCCTTTTCATGAAACTTTAGATTTAAGTTTATGCGGTAGCATGGGGCGCGTTTTTCGACTCTGTCGCGATGCCGTTACTCTCGCTGTTGAGCCTTTAGGGTTAACACAATCTCGTTGGACTGCGATGATCCATATCCATCATTTAAAACAAGGTGTTACACAACAAGAACTGGCTAGCAGTTTGGGGATTGAAATGCCTTCACTAACGCGAACAGTTAAACAGTTAGAGCAACAAGCGATTATTGTCCGTCGCATTGACAGCGATGATAAACGTAGTCGTAAAATCTATTTTACTGAGCAAGGGTTACTATTATTAGATGCACTTAAAGACATTATGGCTGAGGTTAAAACACAACTTTATGCAGAACTTACAACGCAGCAGCTTGATACTATGGCCTATGGTTTAGTGCAAATGGAAGCCAATGCTCGACGTTGTATTAGCCACTTTTCTGGAGAGAAATAATTCATGACACCGGATCAGAAATTTGCCCGCTATGTAAAAATATCATTAGTTGGGTTTATTTTATTGTTCGCTTACTTTGTCGTTGCCGATATGTTTTTACCGGTTACTCCGCAAGCGCGCGTATATCACCCTGTAGTACAAGTAACGCCACAAGTAAGTGGCCGCGTGAACCAAGTATTGGTGAATAATAATCAAGCGATTAAAGCGGGTGAAGCGCTATTTTTAATAGAAGCAGCCCCTTTTAAATTAGCACTAGAGCAAGCACAACTGGCTTATGCTGATGCGCAGTTGCAAAACCAGCGCTTAGATAGCAGTGTTAAAGCGATACAGGCTCAGCTAGCCGCTGGAAATGCCAAGCTGCATGAGCAACAGTTGTTATTTGATCGCAGTGAATTGTTATTGAAAAAACGGTCTATTTCGGAGCAAGAGTACGAAACAATTAGCGCTAATTATCAATCAAGTAAAGCGAATGTCGCAGCTATTGAAGCACAGTTAACCGAGGCAAAACTGGCACGTGGGCAATTAGGCGAAGACAACCTAGCATTACGCCATGCGCAAAACCAACTGGCACAAGCGAAACTCAATTTATCATACAGCATAGTGACTGCTGATGCTGATGGTAAAGTCGCAAACTTGCAAGTAAGCACCGGGACATTTGCTAATAAAGGTCAACCGATGTTAGCTATTGTGGCCAATAAAGCTGATTTAGTGGCTGATTTTCGTGAAAAATCGTTAGTTAATATCAAAGTGGGCAGCAAAGCAAAAGTAACGTTTGATGCTCTGCCAGGCCAAGTATTTGCAGCTACAGTGAGCTCTTTTGAAGCTGGCGTAAGTAATGGGCAGCTCAATGCTAATGGCTTATTAAGCAGTACTGAAAGCAGTAATCGCTGGGTTCGTGATGCGCAGCGCCAACGTATTCACATTGATTTAGAGCAAGCACAGCTATTAAGTAAACTACCTAGTGGTGCACGTGCAACAGTGCAGCTACTGCCTGAGTCAGTAATTGGGCAATGGTTTGGTGTCATGCAAATTCGCTTTATCAGTTTACTGCATTACATTTACTAATAAGGCTTTATTATGTCTGCATCAGTCCCTGTAAAACTAGACCAGAATGGCCTTCGGCAAGCGTTGCGTATCGCTGGCGGCAGCGCGTTGGGATTTAGTTTATGTAAATTGATGAATTGGCCAAATGGTATTTTCTTCACCGTTTATCCTATGTTGTTATTAGGATTAGTGCCGATTTTAAATGCACATATCATTCGTCAGTTTTTTGCCAGCGCGGCATTTAGTGGGTTATTTGTATTAATAGTACAGGGTTTATTTTCTCATTTACCAGTGGCGATGACCTTGCTGTGCTTTTTAGCGTTTGCATTTTTGTTTTATCAAATGAGCTGTGGTGCTAACTTTTTGTTTGGTGCTTTAAGTGTCGTTAGTTTATCTATTCAACTGCACTTTTCTAGTTATGTTGGTAATGGCACGAGTATTTATCCGTTGATCATCAGCAATGGTTTAGCAGTCGTAGTGACCGTGTTAGCGGCGGTATTAATGCACTTTGTATTTCCTGATGTTGCACCACGCCAAGGTCGGGTGATGCCAACAAAAGCAAAAGAGAGTATTCGCCACGAAGTACTGTTGTGCGCTACAGTTGCTACACTGTCGTTTGTGATTTTTCAGGTATTTGATTTACAAGATTCAATTTCAGCACAAGCGGCATCGATCTTAATTTTGTTTCCTTTGTGCTGGAAAGCCGCTGGCATGGCTGGCTGGCAACGAGCAATTGGCACATTAATTGGTTGTAATTTAGCGTTAGTATCGCAGCTGTTTTTGTATAATCACACCGATATTCTGATTTTTCCGGCGCTGATCTTGTGGATTTTAACTTTTATATTTAGCCGTTATCATATTTTAGGTGGCGGTATTCCTGGTGTTGGATTTGGGGTTATTACCACATTTGGAATTTTATTTGGTCAGTCTCTCGGACCTGGGCAAGACTTGGTTTACAGTGCGCTTTATCGGTTTTCGTCTGTATCGGTTGCGATAATCGTGAGTTTATGTGCGGTGTATATTATGCATCATATTCTTAATCGGTTTAGTGTCACCCGTCATCATACTTTCGACTAATATAATAACCGCCTTAGTCAGTTCCTTATGCACTAGGGCGGTTATTACTTTGTTATACTAACTGTGTTTAAATAATGATCACTTTAGGCGTGAGTTTATAAACCACTAATTAACACAATCGCTACTCAACGATGCGTTAAGCTGATTTATTGCGAGTGTTATTTTCGCGGGATCAACCATAAAGTCAGCGCGCCTAACAATATCCCCCAAAATGCCGAGCCAATAGAAAATAAAGTAAGATCAGAGGCGGTGACCAAAAAAGTGATCATTGCCGCCTCAGTGTAGTAACTATCAGACAAAGCTTGCTGTAAGCTCGAGGCAATGGTGGTGAATAAAGCAATCCCCGCCAAGGCTAAAATAAGTGCTTGTGGCAAACTTGCCACTAAACCCACTAGAGTCGCTGCTCCAATCGCCATCAGGATATAAAAACCACCGCCCGCGATACTTGCCCAGTAACGCTTTTTAGGGTCGCTGTCGGCATCTTCACTCATGCAAATTGCCGCAGTAATAGCAGCTAAATTAATGGCATAGCCACCAAAAGGGGCAATAAGGATATTACTAAAACCAGTGACATTGAGCGCTGCAGAGACGGGTGCAGGGTAATTATGTGCTTTTAACACTGCAATGCCTGGCAAGTTTTGTGAAGTCATGGTGACGATATAAAGCGGAATACCAACGCTGATCATCGCTTGTAAATTAAATTCAGGAGCGATAAACGCAAACTCGCTCATTTTCCATTGCCAACTGCTGGTATCTATTTGCCCTGTAACGCCAGCCATTACAAACCCAGCAATCAGTACCATAAGCATCGAAAAACGTGGCATTAAACGCTTACAGACTAAATAAACCAGCACCATCGCACCAATTAGCAATGGTTTTTCACCCATAAAGTTAAATACATCTATGCCAAAAGTCACTAAAACACCGCCAAGCATTGCACAAGCAATTTGACTCGGGATACGTTGCATTATTTTTTCAAACCAGCCAGTGATCCCTGATATAAATACCAGTAAAGCACTGAACATAAATGCGCCTACAGCTTGATTTAAACTATAACCTTGGGCACTGGTAATGAGTAAAGCGGCACCGGTTGTTGACCAGGCAATTAAAATTGGGATTTTATAGTAGTACGATAAGCCAATTGAAGTGACACCCATCGCAATACCTAACATAAGTACCCAACTTGCAACGAGCTCCGCTGTGCCACCTAGCACAATAACGACTTGGTAAATAAGTGCGATAGAGCTGGTAAAACCGATGATCACCGCAACTAAGCCCGCAGTTAAACGGTTTAATAGTTGATTTGAGAGTTGCATGTGGTTCCTAAATCGTTGAATTCAATCGTTCTATTTATACACAAATATTACTTTGATGCTAGGGCGTGTTTATCTTTCGAGGTTACTTATGACTAAGGTCTTACTGGTTGGAGAAAGTATTGATGTTCTGAGGTAGTGATAAAGTGTTAGATTTGTAATGGCGACGGTGTAACAGTTTTCACACGTCACCAATGACAGCTTAGTATACAAAGCAATAGTCGTTATTTACGACTAAAATTTTACTGTACTACAGCGCTTAATATGGGGCTTGGAGTAGGCTGTTCCATCGCTGCTTTACTGTCTTCATCCAAGGCTAAGCTTAAATTCTCTAGGCGGTCAAAAATACCCAAGCGAATGCGAATAAAATGCAAGATTTCACGAGCCACATTGATCCCCAGTGCAGCTTCTAAGCCTTCAAATCCAGGGCTTGAATTTGCTTCGCAAATTTTAAAGTGATTATCATCAAATAATAAATCAATACCAGCAACGTCTAAATTGAGTACATTAGCTGTTTGTGTAGCTAACCATTCAATCTCTGGAGTAATTGGGTGCGGTTTACCAGTGCCACCTGCACTCACGTTCGCTTTAAAGTTTTTACCGCCAGAGTTTCGCTCCATACATGCGACAGCACGGCCACCAATAGTGAGTACTCGCAAATCACGACCATGGCTAGATTTAACAAACTGTTGCAAGATGATATTAGCTTGCGGGTTGGCGGCTTCAATTAATTGCATTAAATCGTCAAATTCGCTTTTTGACTTTGATAAAAATACGCCACTGCCCTGCGAGCCTGAAAGTGTTTTAATCACCACTGGAAAGCCTATTTGCCTATCTACTAAGTCGATATTTACTGGAAATTTTACCAGCATAGTATTTGGTGTAGGTAAGTTACGCTCAGCTAAAATTTGCTGTGCAAACAGTTTATCTTTTACCGTCTCAATTGATTGTGAGCTATTAACGCAGTACACCCCTAGTCGCTCGAGATGGCGAATAATTGCTAGTGCAAAATAGGTGGTGCTGGCGCCCATGCGAGGAATAACAAAGTCAGGCAAAGTTGTGGTTACACCGTCAATTAGAATGCTTTTGCCATCTTCGCGGGTGATAGTTAAATCAAATTGATCGGGAGAGAAAACTTGTAAATCGATACCTTCTTCTTTTGCTGCGGCCAGTAAACGCTCTACTTCGTAGGTCTCTTGTTTTAGTAATCCAGCACTGTCTTTATAAATGATCCAGCCACGCATGGTATTTCCTCTTGAGTATTGATCCGCAGCTCACAGAAAAAATAGGCTCACTACGTTATAGATGTTCACAGTCACTTATGATGATGAGAGTCTGCGGCAAAAGACGCGGAGTATGAGGTTCATCTGATGTGCAGTAAAACAAATAAATTTTATCGTCACGATAATATTATTTTTCATATCTCATTTTGGTTAATCAATAGTAGGTGTTTTTTTATTGCAATAAAGTATGTAACTACAAAAGGTATAATTGATAAGTTAATGTTAACTTAACGCGTTGTATTTTTAGTATTAAAGTTATTCATTCATAACTTTTATATATTTAATTTATTAACTGTAAGATTAATATGATAAATATTGAAAGTTTCGTTTTTGTTTTCGGTAACAAATTTATGCTTGCGATTTAATTTACTCTGATGTAAAAATAACAATATATTAACCTTTAGATCTAAAAGAGAGACAAATGAAAAGGGCTATTGCATTTATTGTTATCGTTCCGATCAGTGCTTTTTTGCTATATGAGTTCGTTATCTACAAAGAAAGCAATGTAACCCATTCGGTTCCTACGAGTGACGTTCAGTTATCGACTATAGCGCCTAAGTTAGGGGCTAAAACATCACCAGATATATCGTTACCAAGAGTTTTAGCTAAACCTAAAGTAGCTGTAAATCAAACACATGATGAATTTGATGCTATTAATCGACTCTCAGAGAAAGCAGAGCAGATTCTCAAAGCCTCAGGATTTTTGCCTACAGATTTACATAATGAGGTTTATATAGAATTTGACTTAGTTGCGCTCAGAAAGCTAAAGCAAGGCGATAATTTTGATCTAGCTATTCCACAAACCGCTGAAACCTTTAGCGCAGAGGTTACCAATGTAATTGCTGCTAGCAATGGTGATAAAAGTATTTTTGGCCGAGTGCTTGGTGCTGATGGGCGATTTCACACCACCGTGATGACTATTGGCGCAGACGCTATATATGGCCAATTAACTGCACCAAGCGGTAATTATGTATTTGAAGGTAAAGGGCAATATGGTTGGCTTGCGGCAAAGCGAGATCTTTATAAAAACCACATGGAACATCAAGTCACTAATCAACCCACATTAGAGCCAAGCAATGGTGAGGATCCGTTTGCACCAAAAGCAGAAGGTAATAACTTATAGAAATTTTTCAGAGCAGACTTTAACACAGTAATACAACACAACCTGACAAGGAACTACTATGAATAAACGACTAACTACTTTAGCTGCATTATGTGCATTAGGTATGACTGCAACTAGCCACGCCGCGACTATTGATATTGCGATTTTATATACAGATCAAGCGGCGGCGGCCACTGCAAACATTAATACTAAAATTAACCAGTATATTGCTTTTAGTAATCAGGTTTATAGCCAAAATGGTATTGATATTTCACTGCGTTTAGTAGGCAGCGAAAACTTAGGTAATCATGCAATTACACCTTCTAGCAGCTGGCTAAATTCAGTCACTAACAGTAGTTATATTCAAGGTTTACGCAATAGTTGGGGGGCAGATATGGTTGCGGTGCTTGGTACTGGTCAAAGTGCTGGCAGTAACCTAATTTCGTGTGGTATTGCGTGGGTTGGCAATGGCAGTAATGGTAATTTATATAGCTCAGTAAGTAACAGTATGTACAGTATTACAGCGGTAGATTGTGGAGCAACAACCTTTGTACATGAATTAGGCCACAATCAAGGCTTAGCACACTCTCGTAAGCAAGGTGATACATCAGGTGGTGTTTATGTTGATGGTATGGGCCATGGCGTACAAAATCAGTTTGCCAGTATTATGGCGTACCCTCATGTATTTGGTAGTGCCACGCAGTATGATTATTTTTCTAACCCGAACTGGAGTGTTAATGGTATTCCTTACGGTGTAACTGGTGAATCGTTTGCATGGCGTACAGTAAATGCCACTAAAGACAGTATTGCTAACTTTAAATAGCGTTTATTTTTAGTGAACAGTTTTTCCCTTTTGAGCGCATTAGCGCTCTTTTTATTATTTAATTTAAAGCAGGCCAAAGTGTTGCGCCATCGCCATCGATTGCATTGAGTACTTTAATTCCCAGTACTTTGGCAATAAGTGGGTAAACATCTAAGTTATTTACTTCATCGATTACTAATGAATTTTTAAATGCTGGGCCATTGGCAATAAAGGTTGCCGCCATATCTTCGCTATAAGCATAGCCATGGGTACCTAAATAGCTTACTTTACCGGTATCAGCAAAACTTCTTGGTGCTGTGGTTTGTAAAATAATATCACCAGTTCGGCCATTGTTAGCATAGTGATAAAGCTTACGTTGTTCATCACTTAGTACGGTATAGCGCCCTTTTGCTGCTTTCGTTAAGTGTTGTTTATATGCTGTGATCTCAGCTTTTGTAGTGCCTTTATTAGCATAGATCAATACTCTCGGTCCGGTATTTTTAACCATAAACTTGTCGTCTTTCGGTAAGCTACTGATAGCAATACTTTGGTTTGGCTCAACCGTACTCATACCATGATCGGAGACAATCACTAAGTTAACATTTTGCTCTAGTTCATTGAGGCGTTGCTGTAATTGCCCCATTAATACATCTACTTCTTTTACCGCTTGCTTGGTTTGCTCAGCATCAGGCCCATATTCATGGCCCATACTATCTACCAGTGAAAAATAACTAACAACTAATTGCGGGCGCTGCGCTGCTGGCAATGTTAGCCATTGAATAATTTGATCAACACGATTTTGATAATTACTGTGTTTTGAATAATGGTAAAAGTAATTCGGCAGCATGCCATTAAATCGCGCATCTGATTCGGGCCAAAAATAAGCGGCTGATTTTAATCCCTGCATCGACGCCAAATTCCACAGTGGAATGCCGTTGAACCATGTGCTGTCGTCTTTCCCTTTTCCCATGCTATAGCATTCATTTCTTTGTGTATCGCAAAAGCGGTTATCTACTACGCCATGATTAATTGGCAATAAACCAGTAATGATAGATATATGATTAGGAAATGTTTTAGTCGGATATACCGGGCGCATTTTAGTTGCGCGAACTCCCGATTTAGCTATTGCGGCTAAATTTTCAGCACCGTGTTTTTCGATGTAATCCCAGCGGAATCCATCAAGAGAAACAAGTACTACGGTATTATTAGCAGAGTTTCTATCGTCTTTAGCGTGGCTAAAAGAGCCATAAATGAGCAATGCTAATAACAGAAAACTTAAAATAGGCTTCATTGTATTAATACCTTTGTTGGGCGTTATTGGTAATCAGAAAATAAACAAATACGTTACGATATGCTTATGTTTAATATGCAGTGTACCGCTATTTTATGACCGTGATAATTATTAATAGATAAATTTATGTGCGAACAGCAGTCATAGATATTAATTTAGTAAACAAGCTGTTAGATTAAAAGTAGACAATAAAAGGAGCGTCTATGATCGATTTCAGCAAAAAAATAACGTCAGCGCGTGAGCTGCGCTCAACCCCTAATTTACAGATGGCGTTAGAAAGCGATCGTGGCCGTATCATCAATAGTGCTGCAATTCGCCGCTTACAACAAAAAACGCAAGTGTTTCCGTTGGAGCGCAATGCTGCGGTCCGCTCGCGGTTAACTCACTCCCTCGAAGTACAACAGGTTGGGCGTTTTATAGTGCAACGCATCTTTGCGAATTTAACGGCCAAACAACAAGCTGAATATGGCCTAACAGGGTTAGAGAGGCCGCTAGAAAGTCTGGTTGAAATGGCCTGCTTGATGCACGATATAGGTAATCCACCGTTTGGTCATTTTGGTGAAGCTGCGATTAATCACTGGTTTAACGCAAATTTAGCAACGCTTACCCCTCAGCGCTGCGCCGATCCACACACGGGAATTGGCTTAATATTTAAACATTTAGCACAAGATATTTGTAACTTTGAAGGTAATGCGCAAGGTATCCGTATTGTACACTCACTGTTATCACTTAATTTAACCTATAGCCAAACGGCTGGTATTTTAAAATACACGCGTCCGGCAAGTATGGCTAAAGAAGATATACCGCGAACTAAAAATTATTTGATGAAAAAAGTAGGCTTTTACTACAGTGAAAAAAACTTTGTTGAAAGATTGCAAAAAGAGCTATTGATAGAGCCACAATGTCGCCACCCCGCCAGTTATATAATGGAAGCGGCTGATGATATTTCATATTGCTTAGCTGATATTGAAGATGCCGTAGAAAAGGGCATTATCACTGTTGAGTTATTATGCGATAAACTCAAACAGCATTATCAAAAAGTGTTAACTAATCTTACTATTGACGATGCAGAACATCAGCACGTGGTTGAAAAAGCAGTTAACTATGCCCTCGATAAGGCCGCTCAGCAACCTTATAACTTTAATAGCGAGTTTTTTATTTATTTACGGGTAACTCTACTCCACCCTCTGGTTAATTATGCGGCCAAACGTTTTATAGATAATATTGAAGCGGTTTATCATGGTGATTTTAATCAGGCCTTGTTAGAAGACCGCAGTCATTTACACGCTATAACCACCACTTTGAAACAAGTGGCGTTTGAGTATGTGTTTTCACATAAGGAAGTCGGTAAACTTGAATTACAAGGCTATCGAATTATCAATGGATTACTTGATTGTTATAAGCCATTACTGCTGTTAAGTCATGATGACTTTAAACGGGTGATCAAAGGGGATGATCGTTTCTTAATTGAAACACGGTTGCTCAAAAAGCTTTCGAAAAAGCATTTAAATAGCTATTTACAAGCCATTGAAGCGATGCAAGCAGAACCCGATCATGTACTCGCTTATGAGTTTTATTATCGCTGTCGATTTATTCAAGATTATATCAGCGGCATGACAGATCAATTTGCTTACGATGAATACCGTACCTTGATGGTAATTGATTAGCAAAACACACTGCTAGATAAATTTGCGCACAACTATTAAACTGGGTTTATTGTGTTATTTTGTTTAATAGATTTATGATGGCTCACGTATTACGACTTTGCTTATTTATTTTATTTACTTTTAGTTTCAATAGCTTTGCTAAATACAGTGAAGCTATGTGCATTTTGTATAAACAACAAATGCAACAATACAGCGATAATACAAGTAGCCGTAGTTATCGAAATGCGGCAAAAGATTATAAAAACAACTGCAGTAACCCACCTCCAGCGTCTCAAGCGAAACCAGCACCTGTAGTGGTTGCACCAAAAACACATGTTGATAATAAAATAAAATCTACATTAGAGACGCAAAACTCGACTGTAAACCCCCTTGACAGCAATTCGTCAGTAGCCAAAAATGAGCCAGCAGAAGTTCAAAGGGAGGCGTCTGTAATTGTTGAAAATGTTGAAAATGTTGAAAATGTTGAGAATGCCCAAAGTATTGAAGTTGAGCAAAAGAGCAGCGCAGAAACCACAGTCGAACAGCCGCTTGGGCAAAACAATGATGTAGTTGATGCTACACCCGAAGCAGTAATAACAAGCGAACCTGCGACGATAAAGGTAACAGCCCCAGAACCAGTGCGCACTGAGTCGGATTCGTTATTAATGCCAAGTTTATTGTTGTTAGTAGTTTTATTATTAGCTGCAATGTTGCTGCTGCGCTTACGGGCTAACAAAAAAGCAGTTGAAACTGCACCGCTAATTCCTGCAACTGATGAGGCTTCAAGTACAGAAGCCGCTGTATCAAAATTAACCCCCGCAAAAGCTGAGCCCGTAGCAAGCGAATCCACTGTTGCGCCAAAAAAAGCGGTTATAGCAGAGCAAGTAGTGATTGCAACTCCACAAACTGAAGTGATAAGTGCAGACGATGTGAACGTAAAAGTTGAGCTAACGCAGCGGCTTTTTAAAAATGAGCATGATTTTAAAGAGCCTGAAGTGCGTATGTTTGATCCTGATGCGCCATTACCAGGTCAGAAACCACAACAACCTAAAGATGTCATAAAGTCTGCGACGATAAATGTTGAAGCTGATCTTGATACTAATTTAGAACCACACCAAACGACCACAACAGAGCTCGATAGCGAAGCTGAGCTATTACCTAAAATGGATGATGAAAACGTTATTCATTGCGCAACGAATGAAGTAGCAAATGAAATTGTCCATTCGGATGCTGTTAATAGTAGTGGCCAAGTGCTCACATCAGGCCTTTCGCAAATGAGGGAAGTTGAGCTATCAACGACCGTGGATGTTCAACCACAAGCTGATACTTTAACGGTAACTGACAGTGATGATGAAATAGCACAGGCGCTTGCTGCATTAAACGATGAATTAGCAGCAGAGCAGCATAGTGTATCAGAGCAAGATGAAAGAGATGATATATCTGGCGCATCTGTAGCAGATCCAAATCAGCGTAAAGCTAATCCATTTGCTAATTTATCACTCGACCCTACTTGGGATCCAAATTCAAAAGAAAAGCCGACGATTGTCCCGAAAAAAACAGTGCCAAAATCAGCCAAATTAATTGCAGCACAAGAGCGTGCAAAACAGTTAAAAACCGACGATTAATTTATTAATTGTCGCTGGGGGTTGTTTATTCTCCAAAGCTCAGACTATTTCGTTTAGTAGCAGCCTGCTCTGGGCTGTTACTTGCTGCTATAAATTACTTTATTTGTATGAGTTAAGATTACGAACCGCTTCACCCTTTTAGCATGTCGCCAACTAAAAAATAAAATCACAACGGTAATAAACAAACAAATACAGACAATCCCCATTAATGAAGAAGCATGTTGTAATAAGCTTGTTTGGGGGAGTGACTTTACGTTTTGAGTAGCTAAACTAATCGATTGCATGCCTTTTCTGGGTAGGATGATTTCATAGACATGATCATTAGGTTGTACTTCGGCACGTTGTAAGTTGCCCGCTGTTTGCCATTGTAACTCAAACTGTTGGCGTTTTTTTCGCTGATGCTCCGTACACCAAAGTGCATTAATGGTGGCGTTTTCTTTAGTTTTACAGCGCGCTGGCAACTCATAAAAATTGCGCCATGCAGTCTGTTTTGCCGTGTTGTTATATGAGTGTAGATAAAAACCAGCTGTTATTGGTGATTCAATTATATTCGCGAAGCTGTCTTTATCGGTTGATGTTGTGATGTTTTCTCTGCGATTACAAAAATCAGCTAGTCGAGTTAATAGTGTTGTGTCAGGTTGTTCTAATTGCGGTTGTGTCAAAGGGGAGTAAACAGCGGATGCAGTACATAGCGGGCTGAAACTGAGGGAGATTAATATAAAAATCCATTTTTTCATTAGTTACGTCCTGTAAAAGATGAACTTACAGCCTACCATTATTTTTTGTTATTGCAAACTTTATAGGTACAACCAAATAAGACGGTAACCGTTAAAAGCTTATATTTGGCTTAAAAGCACATGAAAAAATTATTATTGATTCTAAGTGTGTCAGTACATTGTTGTTAGTGGGATGATACACAATCCCAAGTAATGGTGGTTTTATTAGACCTAATACGAGTCTATTTGGTTAGGGTAAGATATTGAAAAATAAAGTGTCAATATTAAAACCGTTAACCAGCGTTGGGTTAACGGTTTTAAAAATGCTTTAATGCATGTCTAGGAAGTAATACAGCATTGTGAAAGGTAAATTATTAGTTTACGTTTAGCGTTTTTGTGCCACATAACCACTAAAACCAAGTGTTTTAAAATACAACTTGCCACTATTGAAGCCTGTTTCATCGAGTAAGTCGGCAAGACGAATTCTATCAAGTGGGAAAAACTCATGCTCAAAATTATGCTGCATGCGCTCTACCCCTGTTTTAGTTAAGCCTAATTGTTTGCTGAGTATCAATTGGGCATCACGCTCAAAAAGTGTTTCTGGACGCATTAAATCGGCTAAATATAATTGCCCATGTGCTTTTAGCTGTGTGCTAATTGCTTGCAACATGGCTTTTTTATCGCCGTTATCTGCCACAAAGTGCATCACTAATAAGCATAATGCGGCATCCGCTTGTTGTTTAAGTTCGGATGGCGAGCCTAAGTGTAAAGTAACCCGCTCACTGATCCCAAGCTCAACAAATCGTTGCTTTGCGATATCGAGCATGTCTTGTGAGGTATCTTGTGCAGTAAAATGCCATTTAGGCTGCAAGGCAGCAAGGAGGGCGACTTCTTTACCGGTACCGGCGCCTATTACCAAAATATGTGCTTCATCGCCGAGCGTTGC
This sequence comes from Pseudoalteromonas sp. B160, assembly GCF_037162485.1. Lineage (NCBI taxonomy): Bacteria > Pseudomonadati > Pseudomonadota > Gammaproteobacteria > Alteromonadales > Pseudoalteromonadaceae > Pseudoalteromonas > Pseudoalteromonas sp. B160. Next base: position 869,910 of record NZ_JARLUX010000002.1, read on the forward strand.
TTGTAGTTGCGCTGCGGTACTGTTGTGCAGTAATTCATACCCTGGTACTAAACGAGGAATGCGAGAATCATACTGCGTTGCTTCGTCTTGTGTAAATGTTGGCATTACTATTCCTTAAATAATTGTAACAGTCGAATAGCCACCAGGTTTCTTGGCGACATGAACTTGGGTAGCAACCCGTTCTGTCATTTGAGATACATGGGAGATCACGCCCACTTTGCGCCCCTGCGCTTGTAATGAATCAAGTGCATCCATGGCAATGCTTAATGTTTCACTGTCTAACGTACCAAAGCCTTCGTCAATAAACAAAGAGTTAATACTTACTTTATTGGATGACAAAGATGCAAGGCCCAGCGCAAGTGCCAACGAGACTAAAAACGACTCGCCGCCGGATAAGGTATTAACTGAACGTTGCTCATCGGCCATGTCCTTATCAACAATGGCGATATCCAAGGTTTGCTCAATAGCGGTAAGTTCATAGCGTTTGTTTAACGTTCGTAAGTGGCTGTTTGCATAGTGTAATAATATTTTCAGCGTTTGCGTTTGTGCTAAGTTACGCATTGTTTTACCCGTTGCATCACCCAACACTTTATTAAGTACATGCCATTGCTCGACGTGTTTTTGCAAGGTTGCCAATTCAGTTTGTTTGCCTTGCAGCGCCTGACGGTTTTGATTGTGCTGTTCAAGTACAGTATTGGTTGCAAGCTGTGTTTTGTGCTGAGCAGCTTGCTGATCGTTTAAATTGGCTAACTGTTGAATAAGCTCAGCATGACTTTGCTTAGGTTTATCGCTGTTTTGATGCTGTAAGTAAGCGTGTTTGTGCTGCTTTAACGCGGCATTTTCATCTATTAAAGCTTGCGCTAATTGTTCATGTTGCTTTAAATGCGTTTTAATTTCATCGCTACTTAGTGTTAGTAAAATTGTGACCTGTTCGTGGCTTGCATCGCTGTAGCGGCTTTTAAATTCAGCAAACCATTGATTATAGCGAGTATCGAGGTCGGCTTGTTCTTGCGCATTTTCAAGTAGCCGTTGCTCGAGGCCTTGCAGCGTTATCGCGTGCTCGTCGCGTTGTTTTATCGCGTTATCGTGCGCTTTTTGGCTGTGCTGAAGCTGTGCTTGGCATTGCTCTTGTTGAGCAGCTAGCTTCGTTTGGTAGTCGTCAGCACTAATGTGTTCATTATTAAATAGCGCTAAGCGCTCACTTTGCGAGCTGCTATGTTGTTGCTGTGCTTTGGCTAAATCATCATTTAGGTTTTTTAAGATCAGCTCCGCATCACTGATCAGCGGTGTAAACTGCTGCATCTGTTGGTCAGCGCTATCGAGTTGTTTTTGCGCTTGCTCAAGCTGCTCTTGGTTGTGCTGATATTGCTCAACTTGCTGGTTTAACTCAGTTAAATCAAGCGTATTATTTTGCAGTTGTTGCCAAAATTGAGCCTCTTGAAATTGTGAACCAAGGGTCGCGGTTAGCTCATTAATTTGTGTGCTTAGCTCACTTAGCTTGCTATTGAGCTGGCTTTGTTGATTGCTTAGTTCAACGTGGCGTGTATGTAACTGTTGTTGAGCTTGCTGCTCATTTTTAAAGATACTTTGCAGTTGGTTTACTTGCTCTTGCAAGTTGCGCTGTTGCTTTTGTGTTGCATAATACTGTGTTTTTTGTTCATTGAGCGCAATGTAACTGGCCTCCAATTGCTCTGAGGTTAAGTCATTAAGTTCAGTGCGGGCCGCTTGCATGGTATGTTTTATTTCAAGCTGTTTAGTCTGTGCAGTCTGTACCGCTTGGCTGTGTTGTGTGTGTTCAGCAACGAGCACAGCATGCTGAGTTTGATGCGAGTGAAGCTCTGCTAGGGCATTTTCGTAGTGCTGTTTTGCAGTTTTATAGTCATTTTCAAAAGCAGCGATTAAGTTAGTTAATTGCTGATCTGCGAATGGGTGTTCGGTTGCCCCACATACCAAACAAGGTTCATTTGGCGTAAGTTGAGCACGTAAATGTTCGACACTTTCGCTGGCACGTAAGCGAGCTTGATTTAGTGCGTATTCACTGTGTTTAAGCGTTTGTTCTCGTGTTACAAGGTTCTGGGTTAGCGTTGTTTGTGTTTGCTCGCCCTGACTTAGTTTGCTTGCAATAACACTTTGTTGTTGCGTGCTTTGCTTTAGCTCTTGATTAAACTGTTTGTAACGCTCGCGTTGCTCTTTTAAGTAATCGATACTTTTAAGTTTGGCATCACATTGCTCAATATTAAATTGGCCGTGTTGCTTGTTGAGTTGATCAAGCTTTTGTTGTTCGCTTAAAAGTGTTTGTTCGCTTAGCGTCAGTTTTTTAGTTTGTGTTTCCAGCTGCTCGTTTTGCCGTATAAGCTCAGCTGCTAACTGTGTACTTTGTTCAGTCGTTGTTGCAAATTGCTGCTTAGCGTGCAAAAACTGATTAAAGCTATGCTGATAGTAATTCCAATCACTCGCTAGTTGCTTAAGTTGACTATGCTGGGTTAGCCATTGCTGATGTTGCTCGGAATGTTTTTTTGCTTGTTGATGACTTGCTTGGCTTTGTTTAAATTGCTGCTGTAAATGAGTAAGTTGTTTTTGTTCTTTTTCATTTTGCCTTGTAATACTGGTTATTGTTTGTGTTTGCATCGCAAGTTGATTGTCGAGCTCACGTGCTTTAGCAATGATTGGTTCTGCGCTTTTTTGTTGTTTTTTCGCCGTTTGCAAGCTCTCGTTGTGCTTTTCAAGTGCGCTGGCAAGATCAGTAATGAGTGCCGCGTGATCAATACTCTTTAAATCATTTACCTTGGTATTTAGTTCATTATTTTGCGCCGTTAAGCTTTTAAAACGATTGCGATTGTCTTTAATTTCCAGTGCACTTTGCGCTTGTTTAGCCTGTTCACTTTGTGTTGCAATGGCTTTAAGCGCTGTACTGGCTTGTTGTTGATTTTGTTGTGCTAGATTCAGTGCTTGCTCTAAACTATTGGCTTGCTTATACCAGTTTATACCCTGCTCGATGCCAGCTAAGGTTTTTGTAGTATCTTCAATTTGCTGTTTTAAATCATCAAGTAGTTGAGTTTTCGCGGCAAGTTCTTCGTCAGTGAGTAAGGTATAACTGGCTAAACTGGCTTTGAGCAATTCGAGTTTATTTAGCTGTTCTTTATGGCGCTCAAAAATACGTTTACCAATCAAGCTAAATTTATCTGTGCCAGTTAAGCATTCTAAAAGCTGGGCTCGTTCATCACCCGTGGCCTTTAAAAATGCCGCAAACTCATGTTGCGCTAATAATACCGCCCGCGAGAATTGTTCAAAGTTGAGCCCTATTTTACTTTCGACTTCTTTTATGGTGTTGCTTTTATCAGCTATTAGCGTTTCGTCTGGCAAAGTATAGAGGCTGTGCTCAGCTACTTTTAACTTGCCGGTTATTTTTTTATGAGTTCTTTGAATGGTATAGCGCGCGCGATAGAGCTGTTTATCTTGGCCTAAAAAATCGACCTCGGCAAAACCTTCCCATTTACCCTTACGTAATAAGTTACGTGGATCATTTAACTTTATACTGTCGCCATTAAAATCTATTAAGTTACCTTTATCACCTCTTAATCGAGCTGTTTTGGTATAAAGGGCTAAGCAAATCGCATCTAAAAAAGTGCTTTTTCCTGCACCGGTGTCGCCTGTTATGGCAAATAAACCAGCATCCCTTAACGGTGCTTTGGTAAAGTCGATTTCGGCGTCAACAATTGAGGCTAAGTTATGGATGCGTACTGCGGTTATTTTCATAGTTGTTCTTGCTCCGCAAGTTCGCTTATTACATCGTTTAAAAGGGCTTTTAGCTCATCCGGGACAGCTTGCCCCGCCATGTCTTTGTTATTGGCAAACGCTTGCTCTAATAACATTTGCGGGTTGAGCATTTCGACTTGGCTTAAATCTTCAAAGACAGTTAAACGCTGCTCTTTATTTTGCTGACGAACGCGTTCTATGCCGCAAAAGCGCACTTCTTTGTTCTCTAGTGCTTTTTCAATTTGCTCTCGAAAAGTTGTATCGGTATCCCCTGCACCGAGCTTTACTCTTAAATACGGAGCTTGGCTATATTGGCTTAGGTCTAGGCTCGATAGTTGTTGGCATAATTGTTCAAGAGGTACGCACTCTCCTTCAGGTAATAGAATCACTTCTGTTGGGCGAGGAATGTAAAGGGGGTTTACAGTCACTGCAATCGTATCATCAGTGGTGGTTGTAAACTCAGCAACACATACTTGGTGTTTATAGTTACGCTCTGAAAACGACATCGGTATTGGTGTACCGCTATAGCGGATTGTCTCGGACTTTGCGACTATTTGCGCTTTATGCAAGTGGCCCAGCGCAACGTAATCAGCATGATTGCTAAACACGTTTGCTGTGACTGATTCTTCTCCGCCAATTATCAAATTTCGCTCAGAATCACTGGAGATATCGCCGCCCTTGGCATGTAAGTGCCCCATCACTATCAGCGGCGTTGTTGCAGGCTTATCAATGAGCGCATGATCAATACTTAGCTGGTACGCCTTAGCTATGCCTTGAGCGTAATCGTGACCGTTTTCAGTGTGACTAAGCGAACTAACATCACTGGCACGTAAAAATGGCATTGCAACGATATGAGCTGTTACAGAGTTGCTATTTAAACGCAGTACCACATCTGCTGGGCTGTTCGCATCAAAACGGCCTACGACCTGAGTATCAAACTGAGCAAGCAGCGGCTGGGCGGCCATTATGCGATTTGCAGAATCATGATTACCGGCAATAAGCACTATTTGTAATGCAGGGCAGTGTTTTTTGGCATCTTTTATAAATTGGTAGAGTTGATTTTCACTGCTAGCAGGTGGGGTAGCTGTGTGATAAATATCACCAGCGACTAACAGCAGATCTATTTGTTGTGTGACGAGCGTGTCTATCAGCCAACTGAAAAACACCTGATGCTCTTGGCAGCGATTGTGTTCGTAAAATTGTTGGCCTAAATGCCAATCTGAGGTATGTAAGACTTTCATGTCACGCTCTTAAAAAACAGTTAAGAGCGTCAATATACCCAAGCTAAATTAAGATGCAAGGGCACAAGCTTAATCTTTAACTTGTTAGGTTATACCAAGCAAAGATCACCATGGGTAAAGCTAACAATGCCAGCACTAATGGTACTTTGAGTGCTTTGGTTTGTTTGGCCTGCAGTACTTTTAACGCATTCGTTTCGTTACAGGCAGCTACTTTATCAATATAAAAATAACCTGAATCTAAATACTGTTTACAACTTTGTTCATCTGCTGGAATTGCAATTACTTCTTGTTGTTTTTTTAGGATATAAAAATCCATATGCCCACCGCATTTTACTAGTATGTTGAAACACTTTTGAGGAGAAAAGCGATGCTTTTAACCCCCTCAAATCAAAAAAGTGGGCGATTTTAAATACAAATGACTATAAAGGTCAACTAAAGAATTCATTATTTAGCCATTAATACAAAAATAGCCGAAATTAAGCTAAAAGTTATGCTTATAACCACCAAACTACTGCATAAAACAAGCCACTTTTTACGTTTTTTACTATGTTTTGGAAAGCGAGCGAGTGCGTCGTTTTTATCGCAAGCCGCAACGACTTCAACAAACTCAAAGCCCCGCTTTTGATATTCATTTAGTTGCTCAGTCTGAGCTGGAATTGCCGCAACACTATTATCTTTTTTTACAATGTAAAATTTCATCGGTTACCCCTGCAAGCTGTCAGCTAACTTATTCAATACTATGGTAAGAGGGTTTACTACTCATCGTTTAGGTTAACGTGTTTACAAACTGTAAAGCTAACTGTAATTGACTTGCATTAATTAAGCCTGAATTTCGTACAAAAGTTGCTGTAAACCCCTTTACAATAATTGCCTTGTTGTTAATCATCAGTATTTAAGAATAAGTTATTTTTTACCCTATAAATGCGGCGGTTTATCGCTATTTCATTGAATATATCTCACTATTTTGACAAAGTATGCTTACGAAAAATTAACAGGATTAATTATGAAAAAAGCAGTTGTAACTTTAGGGGCTATATTTTTACCGTTAGCTCTCTCAAGTACTGTTATGGCTTCTGCAGTTGAGCAAACAAAAGGCAGTTATGTTGATAAGTTTCGCCAACTTGATGAAGTGCTGCCTACACCGAATGTTTATCGTAGTGCAGCAGGTGAGCCTGGTGAAAAATATTGGCAGCAGCATGTTAATTACGACATCGATGTAAAGCTTGATGAAAATGCACGTCGCTTAACAGCAAGTCAAACCATAGAGTATAAAAATAATTCACCGCACACACTCAAGTATTTATGGTTGCAACTCGATCAAAATATTTTTAAAAGCGACTCTATTGCAGAACGTACTGCTACATTTAACGGCTCTGCCCTACAGGGAGATCCACAACCAAAAGCAACTAAATTAAGTTTAAGTCAGTTACGTCGTCAACAATTTATGAGTGACAATGAACTTGGCTTTACAATTGCTAATGTTAAAGATGATAACGGTAAAGAATTAAAAGTCACAGTTGTTGATACACTAATGCGTATTGACTTAAATGAACCACTGAAACCAGGCAAAGACACTGAATTCAGCATGGACTTTGCTTTTAACATCGTCGAAGAAGATGCCGTTGGCGCTCGCTCTGGTTACGAGCATTTTGAAAAAGATGGCAACGACATATTCTTACTTGCTCAATGGTTTCCGCGTTTAGCTGCTTATACAGATTACGAAGCATGGACTAATAAAGCCTTTTTAGGCAGTGGTGAGTTTACGCTAGAATTTGGTGATTATGATGTTGAGATCACTGTTCCTGCCGATCATATCGTCTCAGCAACGGGTAAGCTTGATAATGCTAGTAGCGTGCTGACCCGTTCTCAGCGAAACCGTTTAGAACAAGCCAAAAATACAAAGCGTCCAGTATTTATCGTTACTGAAGATGAAGCCTTAGAAAATGAAAAAGAAGGCACAGACAAGACCAAAACATGGCACTTTAAAGCGGAAAATGTGCGTGACTTTGCATGGGCGTCGTCGCGTAAATTTATGTGGGATGCAAAAGGTTACCAACAAGGAGGTAATGATCAGCCATTAGTGATGGCTATGTCATTTTTCCCTAAAGAAGGTGGCGATCTATGGAAGAAGTATTCGACCGAAGCAATCGTACATACAATGGAAGTTTATTCGCGCTTTTCATTTGATTATCCATACCCTGTTGCGCAGTCAGTCAATGGTCCAGTAGGCGGTATGGAATACCCAATGATCACATTTAATGGCCCACGAACTGAGTTACAGGATGACGGTTCGCGTACTTATTCACAAGCTGAAAAGCGCTTTTTAATTGGCGTGGTGATCCACGAGGTTGGTCATATTTATTTTCCTATGGTGGTGAACTCTGATGAGCGCCAATGGACTTGGATGGATGAAGGTTTAAACAGCTTTTTAGATGGTGTTGCTGGGCGTGAATGGGATCCAACTATTCCATGGGGTGTTGAACCGCGTGACGTTGTTGCCTACATGAAGTCTGAAAATCAAGTGCCGGTAATGACTCAGTCAGATAGCGTACTGCGTTTAGGGCCTAATGCTTATACCAAACCTGCGGCCGCACTAAATATTTTGCGTGAAGTGATTTTAGGCCGTGAGCTGTTTGATTTTGCGTTTAAAGAGTACGCCCAGCGTTGGAAGTACAAGCGCCCTACCCCTGCTGATTTTTTCCGTACCATGGAAGAAGCATCAGGTGTTGATTTAGATTGGTTCTGGCGTGGCTGGTTCTATAGCACTGATCATGTTGATATCTCGCTCGATAAAGTCTATCAATTACGTTTAGATACTAAAAACCCTGATATAGATTTTAATCGCCTACGTGATATTGAAGCGGCTAAACCTATGCCACTATTTGTGGAACGCAATAAGGCTGAAGCTAAAAAGCTATGGGTTGAAGAAAACTCCGACGTAACTGATTTCTACGATGAAAACGACCGCTTCACTGTTACTAACAAAGAGCGCAACTCGTATAATAAATTTTTAAAAGGCTTAGAGCCATGGGAGCGTAAAGTACTCGATCGCGCAGTTGCAGAAGATAAAAACTATTACGTGCTTGAATTTTCGAATTTAGGCGGCCTAGTAATGCCAATTTTACTTGAGCTTACCTATGAAGATGGTACTAAAGAAGATCGTATGATCCCTGCCGAAATCTGGCGTCGCAACCACAAACATGTGCAAAAACTTATTATTACTGATAAGAACAAGCCTTTGGTATCTGTAACGGTTGATCCTCGTTGGGAAACTGCAGACGTAGATGTTGAAAATAATAACTACCCTCGTCGTATTATTCCTTCACGTATTGAAGTGTATAAAAAAGAGCAAAGTAAAGCCAAAGTCAGCCGCGATATCATGCACGATATTAAAACTGAACTAAAAACAGATGACGAAAAAGATGACGCTAAGGAACAAGAATAATGCGTTTTATGCTTATTATTCTTGCTTTTATAGTTGCTATGCCTGCGACGGCACATCAACTTAAAGCATCAGTAACTACTGTTTTATTCAATAAACGTACTAGCAATATTGAGCTAATGCATCGTTTTTATTTACATGATACCGAGCATGCTGTGGAGCATTTATTTGCCGGTGGCGCCGATATTATTAGTAATAAAGAAGATCAACAACGCTTTGTAGATTACATCGAATCACATGTTGCTTTACAAACACTCGATGGAGAGCCGCTAGTGTTGAAAGAAGTGGGTGCGCAAGTTGATGGTAAGTTTTTTTGGGTTTACCAAGAAGCACCGATCCCAAAGGATATTAAAGGGATCCGTATGAGTCACGGCGCGCTGCGCGATTTATGGCCTGCGCAAGTGAATATGGTTAATGTTGAAGGTAAAGGCAAAGTGAAAACACTGCACTTTACCCAAGATGACACTTGGCTAGAAGCGCGCTTTGAACCAGCTAATACAGCGGTAGAGCAAACAAAGTAGGCAAGTTTAATAGTCCCCCAACCGACGCGCACAGTGGTTTTGTGCGCTTTTTTTATTAATTTTTAATTAAATACGAATATGTTTCTTTTCATATCCAATTGCTTAAACTATCTTAAAGTAAGTAATTTGGATGAAAATTAAATCATATACAAGGAGTGGTATGAACACGTATCAAAGTGCAGTAGCTGGGGTTATTTTTGATTTAGATGGCACCTTAGTATCATCTGAACTTGATTTTACTCTTATCAAAGCTCAAGTCGGGTGTCCTGACGAGCTTGATCTACTTAGTTTTATTGATGGTCTTCCTTCGCCTTACATGCGTGAGGAAGCAATGAATATTGTCCATCAACATGAGCTTATAGATGCTCAACATGCAACGTTGTTACCTGGCGTAGCGCAAGCTATCGCGTGTTTAAAAGAGCAAGCAATACCAATGGCAATCGTGACTCGCAATTACGATCGCGCTACTGCGCTGAAATTAAAAAATAATCCGTTGCCAATTCAAACAGTACTCACGCGTAGTGATGCCCCCTAAGCCAGATCCGAGCGCTTTGAATGCAATTGCAACGTTATGGGGAATAGATCAGCAACACATACTTTATGTTGGTGATTATCTTTATGATATCCAGGCTGCACATAATGCCAATATGCGTGCTTGCTTATATGCACCGAGTGATGTGCCTGCATATGCAGATCAAGCTGATTATATTCTGCACCATTTTTCTGAATTGCCTAACTTAATAAATAATTTAGGACAAACACGACAATCACGTATTTTAAATGTCTCCATTTAAAGGTATTAAATATGTTATGTTAAATAGTGCGTTGTTTAACTTTTATAAACATGAGTACTGTCAAATGAAATGTCATAATTGTGATTTTGCAGTCATTTAATCACTAGCTCAATACCGCGCTAATTGTTAAAATGTTGCCAATATCGAGTTTCCAATAGAGGCATAAGATGGGCAGAGCATTTGAAGTACGTAAAAGCTCCATGGCGAAAACAGCCAATGCTAAAACCAAAGTTAATTCTAAGTACGGTAAAGAAATTTACGTAGCAGCAAAAAATGGTGAACCTGATCCAGAAGTAAACCAGTCGCTAAAACGCTTAATCGAACGCGCAAAGCGAGATCAAGTACCAGCACATGTCATCGAAAAAGCGATAGAAAAAGCTGCTGGCGGAGCTGGTGAGGATTATGCAACAGCCCGTTACGAAGGCTATGGCCCAGGTAACTGTATGGTGATTGTTGACTGTTTAACAGATAACCCAAATCGTACTATTAAAGATGTTCGCTTACCGTTTACTAAAACTGATTCAAAAATAGGTACGCCAGGCTGTGTAGCACATATGTTTGATCATTTAGCTGTACTTGGCTTTAGTGGTGACGATGATGAAGTGGTACTTGAAGCTTTAATGATGGCTGATGTTGATGTAACCGATGTAGAAGTTGAAGATGGCAAAGTATCGGTTTTTGCTCCACATACCGAATATTACAAAGCAAAAACAGCATTAGAAGAGGCGTTTGCAGGTATTATTTTTGAAGTTGACGAAATCACCTTTGTACCACAAGTGCATATAGAAATTACTGATGCCGATGTTATCGCTAATTTTGATAAATTTATTGCAATGTTGGAAGATTGTGACGACGTACAAAACGTTTATCATAACGCCACGGTAGTGAATTAGGCTGAAGTTATAAAGTTATAAAGTTATAAAGTTATAAAGTTAGCAAGTTAGTAGTTTCGAGAAGATGCAAAAGCGCATTTCATTGTTGGAATGTGCTTTTTTGTTGTTGATAGCTTATTTTTCTGAATGCTGATTATTCAGGAAAGTTATGGTTAAAGGATAATTTAAGCAAAAAAACCAGCCCGAGGGCTGGCAATATGACACTAACAAACTCGAAGGGGAGCTATTGTTGCGCTTTATATTTTATACGAAACGCATGCAATAATGGTTCAGTATAACCACTGGGTTGTTTAACTCCTTCTAATACAAGGGCTAATGCAGCTTGATATGCAATACTTTGTGCTAAGCTTTGCACTGAATCGGCCATATTAACATAAGCCGGATCCCCTTCATTTTGGCCATCCACTACTTTTGCCATTTTCGCCATAGTAGTTTCTATTTGTGCCTGCGTGCATACCCCATGCTGCAACCAGTTAGCCATATGTTGGCTTGAAATACGCAGTGTAGCCCTATCTTCCATTAATCCTATATGGTTAATGTCAGGCACTTTAGAACAGCCTACACCTTGATCAATCCAACGTACTACATAACCTAAAATACCTTGAGCATTGTTATCCAGCTCTGCCTGAATATCTTCTTTGCTCAAACTATTAGGATCAACCATCAAAGGCGGAGTTAATAGTTCTGTTAAACTAGCTTGTTGTCGCTGGGCAATCGCTTTTTGACAGGCAAACACATCAACGTCATGATAGTGCATAGCATGTAAGGTGGCTGCAGTAGGGGAGGGCACCCAGGCAGTGTTAGCGCCTGCTTGCGGATGGGCAATTTTTTGCTCCATCATCAACGCCATTTTATCGGGCATTGGCCACATACCTTTGCCTATTTGTGCGCGACCACTTAACCCGGTTTGCAAACCGATATCGACATTTCTGTCTTCATAAGCATTGATCCAAGGTTGTTGTTTAATGGCTGCTTTTGGTAATACTACACCTGCTTGCATTGAGGTATGAATTTCATCACCTGTACGGTCTAAAAAGCCAGTATTGATAAATACCACACGTTGTTTAGCAGCATTAATACAGGCTTTTAAGTTCACCGATGTACGGCGCTCTTCATCCATAATGCCCATTTTGATGGTGTTTTTGGGTAACTGTAAAAGCTGTTCAATACGACTAAATAATGTATTGGTAAAAGCAACTTCTTCAGGACCATGCATTTTCGGTTTGACGATATTGATACTGGCTGCAGTTGAATTTTTTACCGGGCTATTGCCATTTAAGTCATGCAGTGCGGCAGTGACCGTGATCATTGCATCCATGATACCTTCAAATACGTCGCGGCCTTGGCTATCTTGAATCGCAGGGTTTGTCATTAAATGGCCAACATTACGCACAAACATCATACTACGCCCTTTTAGACTTAGCGGTTTCCCATCAATACCTGAATAACTGCGGTCTTTAGCGAGTGTACGCTCAATCGTTTTGCCATCTTTTGTGAATGACTCAGCGAGAGTTCCTTTCATTAAGCCTAACCAATTTTGATAAACTTGCACTTTATCTTCGCCGTCAACGGCGGCAACGGAGTCTTCACAATCCATAATGGTGGTAAGTGCAGCTTCGAGGAGGACGTCTTTTAAGCCCGCTTTGTCGGCTGCACCAATGCTATGATTATGATCTATTTGTAGCTCTATATGGAGGCCATGACTGAGTAATAAAATTGCACTGGGGTTTTGTGCTTCACCTTGAAAACCAATAAGTTGCGCTGGTTGTTTTAAGCCTGTTTGTGAGCTATCACGTAAGGTGATGATGAGCTGGCCATTAACTACCGAATAATTAGTACTTTCAATATGTGAGCCATTTTCAAGTGGTAACGCTTTATCTAAAAACTGCCTTGCGTAGGCCATTACTTTAAAACCGCGAACAGGATTATAGTTGCTGCCTTTTTCAGCGCCATCTTCTTCGCTAAGTACATCAGTGCCGTATAAGGCATCGTATAACGACCCCCAGCGTGCGTTAGCGGCATTAAGTGCAAAGCGTGCATTACTTACTGGCACAACCAGCTGAGGGCCAGCTGTGCGGGCTATTTCAGGCTCAACATTTTCTGTCTCAATGCAAAAATTATCGGGCTCAGGGACTAAATAACCAATGTCAGTTAAAAACTGTTGGTATTGCGCTGCATCCCAGTGTTTATTTGCTAGGTGATAGCTATCAATTTGGTGTTGTAGGTCTTCACGCTTGACTAATAATGCACGGTTAAGCGGACTAAGGTCATCAATAATTTCAGCAAATCCTTGCCAAAAGTGTTGTTCGCTAATACCTGTACCGGGTAGCAGTTGCTGGTTAACAAAATCGGCTAATTGGTTATCTACGGTTAATCCAAATTGGCTGTGAGAGAGTGTCATAATCGATATCCTTTTAAACGGTCGCGGTGCAATTGACTGCATGTGAGCAATCTTTTGTTAACCATAACCTAAAAATACGCAATAGGTGTTCTTTTGGCCATTCACTAAATATATAGCCAGCATAACAACTATAAATTTACTAAATCCAATAAATCGGCCTAATGTTGATTTAAGCGCTACAGAGCATTAACTCTTAGCCTCTCACACAACCATATAAATAAAATTTAGTTTTAACCCGTTCAGAGGATTTTTTATTATGACTACTTATCAACGTGAAACCGATACTTTAGCTACACTTTGTCAAGCACAAGGTAAAACATGGCAAGCAATTAATCCTGAATACGCAAGTCGTATGCGTTTGCAAAATCGTTTTCGTACGGGATTAGACATCGCTCAGTTTACAGCTGACATCATGCGTGAAGATATGGCTGCATATGATGCTGATACCAGCCAATACACACAATCGCTTGGTTGCTGGCATGGTTTTACTGCCCAACAAATGATGATGGCGATTAAACGTCACCAAAAAACCACTAAGCGTAGCTACGTATACCTAAGCGGTTGGATGGTTGCTGCGCTGCGCTCTGAGTTCGGCCCACTACCGGATCAAAGTATGCACGAAAAAACCTCAGTACCGGCGTTGATTGAAGAAATTTATACTTTCCTAAAACAAGCCGATGCTCGTGAACTTGACCATTTATTTAAAGACTTAGATAACGCCAAAGCAACTGGTGGTGATGTACAAGCGGTACTTGATAAAATAGATAACTTTGAAAGTCATGTGGTGCCGATCATCGCAGATATTGATGCTGGTTTTGGTAATGAAGAAGCAACCTACTTACTCGCTAAAAAAATGATTGAAGCGGGGGCATGTGCTATCCAAATCGAAAACCAAGTTTCAGACGCGAAGCAATGTGGTCACCAAGCAGGTAAAGTAACTGTCCCACACGAAGACTTTTTAGCAAAAATTAACGCCGTGCGTTATGCCTTTTTAGAACTGGGTATTGATAACGGTATTATTGTCGCACGTACTGACTCACTTGGTGCCAGCTTGACCCAAAAAGTGCCGGTATCACAAACACCTGGCGACCTTGCTAGTCAGTACAATGCGTTTTTAGAAACCACACCAATTAACGGTGTTGAAGATTTAAATGAAGGTGATACGGCAATGAAGCTGAACGGCCAACTATGCAAGCCGACTCGCCTTGATAATGGTTTATACCAATTCCGCGAAGGCACAGAAAAAGACCGTGTTGTACTAGATTGTATTACCAGCTTGCAATCGGGTGCTGATTTACTGTGGATTGAAACTGAAAAACCACATGTAAAACAAATTGCTGAACTGGTTAATCGGGTTAAAGAGCAAGTTCCTGACGCTAAACTGGTTTATAACAATTCACCTTCTTTCAACTGGACATTGAAATTCCGCGAGCAAGTTTATCAACAGTGGTTAGACGAAGGTAAAGATCTATCTGCTTATCCAAGCATTGATGATAATAAGGCGCTAATGGCACCAGAGATGGATGCAACTGAACTTGCAGTCGCAGCAGATGAGTTAGTACAAAACTTCCAACGTGATGGCGCGCGCGAAGCTGGTATTTTCCACCACTTAATTACGCTACCGACCTATCACACGGCTGCATTGAGCACTGATATTCTGTCAGAAGGCTACTTTGGTGACTTAGGTATGCTGGCTTATGTACGTGATGTGCAGCGTCAAGAAATTCGCCGCGAACAAGCATCCGTTAAGCATCAAGACTTAGCAGGTTCTAACATGGGAGATACCCATAAAGAGTACTTCTCAGGTGAAAATGCGCTTAAAGCTGGCGGCGAAGCAAACACTATGAACCAGTTCTAACATAACAGTCCAACTCAACAATGTTACAAAGGGCCGCAAGGCCCTTTTTTTGATGCTAGCAATTACAGAGGATATACAGCTTTACACTTGCTAACTTTACCGCTCAGATCAGATTTTAACTAAGGCTTGGATCAGTATTTAACTAGCATCAGATTTATTTTCAATTTTTGGATCAGAGTTTAATCAAGTGAATTTTTTGGCGGTATTTTTTATCAATTTAGCGATTTAATCAGCTTTTAGCTCTTTGGAAAGGGGGATTTTGATAAAAATGGCCGTTATTAGCCATTAATCAGAAAATATAAACCGATTTTTTACCAACTCTAACCGACTACAAACCACTTTTTTACCAACTTAAACGCCATAAACAGTGACTCAAACCGATTTTTTACTAACTCGATGACCAAAAAATGTCATAAACCGAAATTTTACTAACTCGATTTTTTACAAAGTCCGATACTTGTGTAAACTTTAGAATATGTGAATGAGCACTCACTTTTTGTAAAGGGGGTTTACAGGGGATTTGACTAGGGACAAATTAGCGAGAGTAAAAGTTGTTAAGGACCAAGCTACGGTTTCTAGCTTCACACTTGCAACTTGTTAACTTTACTCTCGCCGCTAACTAACTTCTATTTACTATGCTTATCAAACCACCATTGAATATAAGCTACTTTAGCCATCAAGTTTGACGGCCGTTTTGTTATGCCATGTGATGCATCAGGAATACGTACCATTGCTGTATCAACTCCTTGTAGCTTTAATGCTTGATAGAATTGCTCGGTCTCAGAAATAGGAGTGCGGTAATCCGCTTCACCAGTGAGTAGCATGGTTGGTGTTTTAACATTACCAACATAGCTAATTGGCGAGCGTTTCATATAATGCTCAATATGATCCCATGGCTTACCTGGGAACCAGTAATCGGCAAAGAATGGGTAGAAGTCGGCAGTTAGTACAAAGCTGATCCAATTGATCACCGGCTTGGCAACAACAGCGGCGGCAAATCTGTCTGTATGGCCAACAATCCACGCCGTAAGTACACCGCCACCTGAGCCACCGGTTACAAACAGTTTTGACTGATCAATAAAACCTTTGCCAATAAGCGCATCAACGCCAGTCATTAAGTCATCAAAATCGTTACTAGGATAATTGTGATGAATAGTTTGCGCGAACTGCTTCCCGTATGAATCACTACCACGCGGGTTCATATATAAAACCACATTACCTTTAGCGGCAAATAATTGTATTTCAGCGCTAAAGTGTGGACCGTAGTTAGCGACAGGGCCGCCGTGTATTTCTAAAATAAGGGGATATTTTTTACTACTATCAAACCCAGGAGGGTAGGCGACCCAACCTTGAATTGGTAAGTCGTCATAACTTGATTTCAGCCAAATTTCTTCTACTTTTGCCAGCTGTTTATTACCAAGCGCGTCGTCATTTAATTTTGTTAAACGTTGTGTTTTACCATTTTTAACTATTGCTATATCAGCAGGACGTTGGGTATCAGCAAGCGTGATTGCCACATCACCATCGTCGCTTATATCAAAGTCACCACCAGAATAAGGGCGACCGAATGAAACACTCCCTATTTTTTGTGTGATCACTTTTCGTTTGCCGCTACGTGGTTGATAAGCGAGTGCGGTTTGGCCTTCACTGGCGTAACTAAAATAAAGCCCTCTAGAATTATCAGCCCATTTAATTTGCTCGACACTGCGGTCAAAATCAGCGGTTAAACTTGTGGTATCACCCGATTTTAAATCGCGAATGTATAGCTGGGTATTTTCATAATTGGTACGTTTATCATCATAACCGGTATAGGCAAGATAACGCCCATCTGGTGATATTTGCGGTTGCTGATCAGGACCTTCTCGGTCGGTAAGCGCTGTTATTTGTAGATCATTTAATGTCAGCTGATATATTTCAGAATTTGTTGGTTTGAGTTTAAAGTCAGCATGGCGATTAGCCGAAAAATAAAGGCTGTTACCATCATCAGAAAAGCTAACTGGCCCGCCATGATAAAAGTCGCCAGAGGTTAACTGACGGGCATTACCGCCATTGGCTTCAATAGTAAACAAATGACGAAAACCAGGCTTGGTATAACCGCCGCCATCGGCACGATAATATACGTCATCAATAAATTTAGCAGGCTCTGCCCAGCTGGCACCTTCAGGCTTGCCTGGTAAGTTAATAGGAGACCTAACTTTACTCGGTACAAATTGGCTAAACAGTAATTGCCGACCATTAGGTGACCACTGCAAACTTGAAGGGCTTTGAGTAAGATTACTAATTTTTGCAACAGCGCCTGTTTTTAGCCATTTTACATAAATTTGGCTACTGCCATCACGAGTTGAAATAAACGCTAAACGTGATTGGTCTGGCGACAAGACAGGGGAGTAATCCATATGTACACCCGATGTAAGCGGTTGTAATTGCTTTGAACTACTGTCGACAGACCAAATATTACTAACTTTACTATCTGATTTAATGTCCATCCGATTTCGAACAAAGTAGACGGTTTTACCGTCGTTAGTCATTTCAATTTGATTGGCATATTCAAGGTCGAATACATTTTCTAGTTGAAAAGTTTGCAGGTTATCATTGGCTAATACTGAAAAACACAGCGAGGTTAGGAGGGCTGCGGGGGCAATCAATTTCATTTTAATTCCTTGTTATTAATTATCGCACCTAACCGTTATAGAATAACAAAACCCAAAGGTACACCATCATGCGATGAATACCTGATTGATTATTAGTGGCTACTTGCCGACATTAGTATTTTTGAGTGGTTGAGCTGCGATAGTAAATTCACACTCGGTGAGTACTACACTTTTATTACATTGATAGAAAACGGTTACGTAAGTGTCTTGAGGCACTTGCTCTGCGAGCGTTTTTGTAATTTTAAACTGCAATTGTTGCTGATTAAAAGCAATTAGCTGTGCAGCTTCAAAACCAAAAAATTGCTTTACGCTTGGATATAGTGCTTTAAAAATACTTTCTTTTGCTGAAAAAATGACGGTTAATGGATGTGAAAGCTGCCCAGCCAATCGCCTAAACAGTGGATATTCATCGGGATGCAAAATTTGCTTTTGTAGCTCTAGCTCTTGTTTGGCACTCATTAGTTGCTCTATATCAATACCAATTCCAGCGATATCAGTGTGCTGACATGCTATAGCCATTGCGATCCCTTGCGTGTGGGTAATGCTACCAATAATGTTTTTAGGCCATATGGGCGCGCGATCGGGGCCTGAGATAATATCAAAACAGGGGATATTGAGGGCGGTTAACACCTGTTTTGCGCAAAAACGGCCGGCGAGGTATTCAGCTCTTCGTTTAACAACAGCCTTTTGTAGTTGTTGCGGTAACACAATCTGATAATTTAAAAAGTCACTGTCAATAAAACTGCTACTGTCAAACTCACAACAATAACTATTATGACTAAGTTGTGGGCTCAGTTTAGTATAAAGAGAAAAATCCATAACATTTTGCTGTTTTGTTTAGTGTCATTAGTAAGACTTTGATAATACGCTAATAACTTCATAAATAAAGTAAAGGCTATGACTATTTAAGCTGAGCTTTGGTTAAGAGATTTACTAACATATTTATTTTAGCATTAATATTATTTTACTCCCCAGCCGGAAATTTTCAGGGATAACAAAGCGATTGAGCTTGGCGCTACTGATAAGGGCGCAGCCGGTCTACGTGAAATGGCAAGCGTTCAGGCGTGTCAATTAAAGCAATTAGGCATTATGAAAGTATAGGTCTACTGACAAACATAGAACGTCAAGGTTGTTACCGTATTTATGATAACGCTGATGTGGAATTTGTTTCGCTTATAAACGTGCACAATTATTAGGGTTAAGTTTAACTCAATTAAAACAGCTAAAAGTCACTAGACATGACTTAGATTGGCCTGCGTTAATGGCTTTGCCTTTCAATATCAACCTAATAAAAGCATTCCTGAAAAACTTCTTAAAGTACTTACCGCAGAGGTTGTACTAACGCTTGATACCCCCGTTTATTATCGTTATTTTCAAGGAGACTGTGTGACAAAGCAGTTGAAGCACACAATTTTAGGCTTGTGTGGCATTAAAGTGCTAAAAATAACGCATATTGGTCCAATCATCAGTTCAACGACAAAGTAGCGGGCTAAGTGCTTAAAACAGATGGCTAAAATGGCGATGAAATGAGAGTATAGACTTTACTTTATAGCTTGTAAGATCTTTAAGTACCGTTTAATAACAATAATATAAGTGAGAATACGTGTGCGCTTTTGTATTTTAACACTCGTTTTAATAGGGATTTTATCGGCACTGGTTGGTTGCTCAGGAGAGCCAGTTTTTGAAGCTCCATCAACATCACAATTTCGCCATACGCAAGAAATTGTTGAGTCAGCAGCGTTATCTAATGATGGCCAGCTAAGTGTTGTCTCAGAGCAAGGTAAGGTATGTGTATGGGATAATAAGATAAGCAAAATCTTGTTTAGTTGCATTTCCGGTGATGATGCAAAACATATTGAATTGCTTGGCTTTAGTGATGATAAAACTAAGTTTTATATTTCTAACCGCATGTCAGTACATTTATTTTCAGTTGTAAATGGTCAACTACTGGGTAGTTGGTCAACAGGGAAAAACATTGCTCGTGATATTGCAATATCAGCAAACGGTCAGTTAATAGTGGTAGGCTATCGTAGCGGTGAAGCTGATGTGATCAACTCTCTAACGAAGCAAAATACGCTATTTCAAGTTCATCGCCTTGATATTAATTCTGTAGCACTATCTGCCGATGGATAAACAGCATTAAGCGGTTCAAGCGATAAGTTTAGTTATTTATGGTCAACGAAAGATGGCACTATTTTAAAAGAGTTCAAATTAGCGACTCGTGTTAATCATGTCAGTATAAACGAAAATGCAAGTTTAGGTTTTGCGATAGATTCTGTTGATGATCGTATATTTCTTGATTTAAACACCGGTATTAAAAAAGCTGAGCTAAATATATTTACTAATTTTATAGAGTTTAACCACTCGCGGTTTGTAAATGATGATAAATGGTTTTTAACCGGCTCACCGAAAAGCACGATACAATTATGGCGTGTAAAAGATGGTACATTATTGGCTGAGTATAAAGCGACACAACTGCGCATTCGTGGCTCAGTTTTAGCTGTAGCGTATGATAAAGAAAATAAAACAATTGTCAGCGAAAGCAGTGATGGAGTACTAGAAGTTTGGCCGTATCAGCCTAAGTAAGCGACAATTTAATTGGATTTTAAAAGCCGTGTTTACTTAACAAACACGGCTTTTATAATTACCGCTTAGCGCTATTAATAATCAAACTTATGTTCAGTAAATAAGCTCTGTACTTGTTGCCATATTTTCCCTGGTTTGCCATCAGCGACCAGTTGACCGTTGAGTTTTACCACTGGGCCAACTTCTTTTGTGGCACTGGTGATCCACACTTCATCGGCTGCAAATAGTTCCTGCTTAGTAATAATACGTTCTTGAACTTTAAAGTCACTGTGGCTGTGTAATATCGTTAAAATTAACCAGCGAGTGATACCCGGTAAAATTTGGTTATCCAATGGTGGTGTGCTGATCACGCCATCTTTAACAATAAACACATTACTTGAGCTTGCTTCTGTAAGCTCATCTAAGCGATTGTATAAAATGGTTTCTTTATTGCCAGCCGCCGCACCATGCTGGTAATGAATCACGTTGCCGAGTAATGCGGTTGACTTGATGTGGCAACGCTGCCAGCGCTTATCTTGCTCAACGGATACAGTATAAGTCGTGGCGTTGTCGATATCACTAACGGGTTGTGCTGGAATTTCAAAGGCGTAGGCAAATACCGTAGGCGTAATACCACTCGGGTATGCATGAGCACGCTTAGTATCAGCGCCACGGCTAACGTGCAAATAAATACCAAGGTTTTCGCCGTGATTTTTCTCACACAGCTGCTGACAGATTTCACGCCATGTATCAGCTGTATAATCGAGTACAATTTCCAGTTCATTTAAACCATTTTTCATGCGTTCAATATGCGCTGCAAAGCCAAGCATGTTGCCATTATAGGCAGGGATCACTTCGTAAATACCATCGCCAAATAAAAAGCCTCTGTCCATTGGCGATATTTTTGCGTGCTCTGCGTTCATATAGTCGCCGTTTAAATACACCGTACTCATTATAAATCCTCATTCTGATTGGCAACATCGCTAAGCTGACGTAGTCTTGCGATGAGTTGTTGGCCATGCATAGCATGTAAGCCATCTTCGGTTAATTCGTTTTTGTGAGTAACGCCATCTACACTGCCACGTTCACTCAAATATTGCAGGATTGCTAAAGTATCGACTTCTGCGAGTAAGTCTTGGCTATGCCAGCGGCTTAAAAACGCAATAATGCCGTAAGCTGCCCAGTTTGATACATCCGCTAACAGCAGTTCATCGCAGCAAGTAAGGCACGGCATAATGCTCAGCTCAGTCATATATTGTGATAAATTGCCCATCCCTATTTCGTTACCGCCATCACCAATAGCTACCGTTGGGCAGGGTGCTTGGCTGACAAAAAAATCAAAACAACCACAATCAGCCGAAATATCAATACCACGCATATTGTAATATTTATTGCCGTGACACAGCCCAGGGCGCTCGATAGACAATACGCAATCTGGTTTTAACTCAGCCAGCGCAGCTTTGCTAAAAGCCATTGCATCAGTAAAATTATTCAGTGGCAATTCAAAACAGTTAAATTCATTTTTCAGTGCACTGTAAAGGGGGTTTCCACAGACTAAAATAGGATTTTTACCCAGCGTAATTAAAGCATTGTATAAAGCAATGGCGCCAACAGGGCCATCGGTTTCAAAGGTTTGCTTGACGGCAAAACCGGTACCAATGAGTACCGTACTTTTGGCATCAAATAACGACTTTGCAGCGCGCAGATAAGTCCCTGTCTGTTGATAGGCATAGAGATTTTGCATACCACGTAGGTTTTGTTCTACCATCATGGTTTCGATTGCTTGACTTAATTGTTCATCACTTAACGAGTGTGGCATAACGCTTTGATCTCTTGAATTAGGGCAATGCCTGCAGCGTTATCGCCATGCACACATAAACTGTCGGCGTGTAAAGGCAGTTGGTTGCCCGATTGTGTGGTTACGCAGCCGGTGGCGAGTAACTGTTTAACTTGCGCTATTAGCGCAGGTTTATCATGCACACTACCAGCAATTTTCCGTGATACTAATTGACCGTCATCGGTATATTGGCGATCAGCAAATGCTTCTAAAATTAATTCAAGGTTATATTGTTGAGCAAGTTGTTGATGTTGCTCTGCTTTCGCAGTGGCGAGAAGCATTAGTTTTAAAGGGCTCGGGTAACTGGCAACAGCTTGTATCACCGTGGTCAAAATTGTTTTATCGGCCATCATATCGTTATATAACGCGCCATGTGGCTTCACATACTCTAAAGTGAGGCCTTGAACTTTTGCCATGCCTTCAATTGCGGCTATTTGATAATGCAGGCAATTGCTTAGCTCTTGTGGTGTTAATGCCATGGAGCGACGCCCAAAGCCCTGTTTATCAGGATAGCTGGGGTGCGCGCCTATAATGACGTTATGTTGTTTAGCAAGCATCAGGGTGCGTGCTAGAACATCACTATCACCGCCATGAAAACCACAAGCAATATTAGCCATATCAATATGCGGCATTACCTCTTCATCAAGGCCCATTTGCCATGCACCAAAGCTTTCCCCTAAATCACAATTGAGCTTCATCATTATTCCCGTTTAAAAAGCCGAGATATGGGCGTTTTGAATGTCGGTGATCAGCATATGACCTGGGCTATGTGTAATGCAAAAATCAGGCGCAGCATTAGCTATGGCTACTTGCGGCGTGACACCACAGGCCCAAAATACCGGTACTTCACCGTCTTTAATGGTGACAGATTCACCAAAGTTAGGGCGATTAATATCTTTAATACCTATTGCAGCTGGATCCCCAAAGTGAACTGGCGCTCCATGCACATCTGGAAAGCGACTACATATTTGGATTGCCCGAATCGCATCTGCCGGCTTCATCGGTCGCATACTAACGACCATGTTAGCATGAAATATACCGGCGCTTTCGCAAGGAATATTAGTCATGTACATAGGTACATTTTTATTTTCCGTAATATTACGTATTTCTAGGCCCGCCAACTTTAACGACTCTTCAAATGAAAACGAGCAACCAATTAAAAAAGTGACCAAGTCATCGCGCCATTGCTCTTTGATATTCGTTACTTCTTCAATCAATTGGCCATTTTTAAAAATACGATAGCGAGGTATGTCAGTCCTAATATCTAAATCATGAGCAACATTTGGAATGCTGGTAGCTCCAGGCGTGCGGCTACTTGCTACAATTGGGCACGCTTTTTTGTTTGCTTGGCAAAATTGTAAAAAATCAAACGCATAGCGCTGGGGCAAAATCACTAAATTAGCCTGTACAAAGCCAGGAACAAAGCCCGATGTACTACCGGTATAATCTTCATTCCTGATCATATTACGAATAGCGTAAGGCGTAGTAAGTGATGCGTTATGTTGCATAGTATCCTCGTAAACTTTTAGTTGTTGTTAATGCCACTGACGGTAACAGGCAAAGTACCTTGCGCTGGCTTTTTACCAACTAGTACTTTTGCAAGAGCAGTAAAAGCTGGCCCTGCTACTTTAACATCATTATCTACATCTATGTTATACGCATAAGTTGCTAAAATTGCATCCGCATATTGGCCAAATGTGGCAATATCGTATGGTGCTCGTAAACTAACAAAAACGGTTTTCTTATCAGCTTGTTGCGCTTGCTGAAGCAGTTTTTCAAGTGCCGGACCTTGCGCCGATTTTGCAATTGCAAATGCAGGGTTATCAGCAAGGTCATCCATGCCGCCAATTTCTACCGCGCTTTGGTTTGGTGATGCATTGCCTGCAATGATGATATCCGCTTCATTGATTGCTTTTAACGTCGCAGTGGGCTCAAAGCCTTGTAAACTGGTGCAGCTAAATGCAAGTGGTTGCTGAGTATTTTCTGCAATTGCCTGTTGTAGCGCCAAACACTTGCGGGTATCAGGCATGATGATATGTACTTTACTATTTTTCGTCAGTTTAATCGGTAAAGTGTGCTGGTCATTTTTAACTTGGGTAATGGCGGCAAGAGCCAGCTCAGCTTCGACTTTGCGATGATTATTATCACCGAGAATAAGTTGTGCTTTTTGCATTGCTAACGATTCGTCAAGCTCTGTGGTCAGTTTAAATTTACTTTTTAAATTGATGATGCGTTGAGCAGAGATAGCGACTTCGTCGGCTTGTAAATTACCTTTTTTAACTTCGCTCACTAAGCGGCTGATCAGTTTATCTAATACGACTAAATCTTTTGGACTACGAATTTCAATTGGCATCAAAGCAATATCAACCCCAGCAGCAAAAGTATTTACAACGGCTTCAATTGGTTCGAAAAAGTGGCTAATACCAGCCATATCTAGCGCATCGGTGATCACTACACCTTGATAGCCCATTTCATCGCGTAATAATTCGCTGATGATTTTATGCGACATCGTCGCAGGTTTGATCATGGTTTTGCCATCT
Organism: Pseudoalteromonas sp. B160; assembly: GCF_037162485.1. Classification (NCBI taxonomy): domain Bacteria; kingdom Pseudomonadati; phylum Pseudomonadota; class Gammaproteobacteria; order Alteromonadales; family Pseudoalteromonadaceae; genus Pseudoalteromonas; species Pseudoalteromonas sp. B160. The sequence continues at coordinate 894,409 of NZ_JARLUX010000002.1, forward strand.
TTACTAACAAATGTGCTGCTATCCAGTGCTGGGTACTGAATATGCGCAGTCATGATCATGCCAGGGTTTTGCTTTTTAATAATAGTTTGAAACGGAGGTAAATCTTTTTCCCAGATAGTTTCTTTATCGTGCATTACTTTTGGCAAGCCGGTGTGGCTATCAACGTTTGTATCACCATGGCCTGGAAAGTGTTTCAGTGAGGTAATTACGCCATTACCTTCAAAGCCAGCAACTTGTGCGCCACCTAAAATACTCACAAGTGTTGGATCTTCACCGTATGAGCGCACATTAATAACCGGGTTATCAGGGTTCATGTTTACATCAACAGTTGGTGCATAGTTAACATTCACACCAATGGCTTTTAATTCATCAGCAATCACTTGTGCAGATTGTGTAGCAAACTTGGTGCCGTGAACCGCATAACTTGCGCCAATCGACATATTACCAGTAAATGAAGTGGCAATATCACGAGGAATACGTGCAACACGTCCGCCTTCTTGGTCAATTGAAATAAATAATGGTGCGCCTAAGCTCGACTTTGCAGCAGCTTGTTGCATAGCATTATTTAATTTAACGATTTGCGCAATATTATCGATATTTTCAGCAAATAAGATCACCCCACCAATATTATGTTTAGTGATCACCTTGGCTAAATCTGCAGGTAATTCAGTGACTGCATTACGGCATTTTTGCTCAGGTGTGTTCTCGCTGTCTTGCTCACAATAATAACGAAAATCGAGCATCAGCTTTTGGCCAAGCTGTTGCTCAAGGGTTAAATTGGTCGCTGCAAAGGTCGATTTCATTGGTAATAAACACCCTAGTCCAAAGAGAATTGATGATATGGCAAACTTATTTAACACAGTAGGCTCCAAAGCTGAATTGCTTATTTTATTTATGAATATTTTATTCCTGATGGTAATGCCATTTTGGATTAAAATACAACATATTTTTGTCACATTAACGGTTTTTTTGCAGAACTGCAAAAACCACCGACGAATCACATGCTTGCCTGATCATTACATAAATATTAAGAGTTAATAGTTATTTAGATGAAAAAAATAATATTAGACGAGCTTTTATTAATGGTAATTCGCTCTTATTTCAAGTAATAATATATTCCATAATGCTTGGTGGGTCGCCAAGCGAGTAAATTAACAGAACGCAAAGGGGCAAATAATGGCAACAGCACTGACACTATTTCAACAACAACTCAGTGATAAGCTGCCTGCTTCGGCGTTTATTGAAGATTACCCTAGGCGCTATGCTTTTGGCACTGATGCCAGCTTTTATCGTTTAGTGCCGCAATTAATAGTACTGGTTGCTGATCAGCAACAAGCGCAACAGGTCATCAGTGCCGCTGCAACATATAAAGTTGCCATTACTTTTCGTGCCGCCGGTACTAGCCTATCAGGCCAAGCAATTACAGATTCTGTATTAGTGCTGCTTAGTGATTGCTGGTCTGGTTATCAAATTGAAGATAACGGCGCTGCCATTCGGTTAGAGCCAGCTATTATTGGTGCTCGTGCCAATGCCGTACTTGCGCCTTTTGGCCGTAAAATTGGCCCTGATCCCGCTTCAATCAATAGTTGTAAAATCGCTGGCATGGCAGCCAACAATTCATCAGGTATGTGCTGTGGCGTGGCACAAAATAGTTACCATACAGTAAAGGACATGACCTTAATCTTCGCTGACGGTACAGTGCTTGATACACGCTGTGAGCAAAGCCGTTCTAAATTTTTACATAGCCATCAACCGTTTATTAACGATATCACTGCGCTTGCCCAGCAGGTTACAAATAATCCTGAGTTGGCACAGCGTATCGCTCATAAATACCGCTTAAAAAATACCACTGGTTATGGTTTAAACGCGCTAATTGATTACACTGATCCGATTGAGATCATTAAGCATTTAATGATTGGCTCTGAAGGTACGCTGGGGTTTATTGCTGATATTACTTACCACACGGTGATTGATCATGCTCATAAAAGCTCAGCGTTTATTATTTTTGATGATATAAGCCAAGTCTGTGAATTAGTAAAGCAGCTAGCAACGCTTGATGTAGCGGCGGTTGAGTTATTGGATAAGCGCTCGCTCCTGTGCGTCGCGCATCATGACATCATGCCTAAAGATGTTCATAACTACCCAGCAGATAGTGCAGCATTATTAATCGAAGTACGTGCAGAAGACGCAACAAAATTAGTTAATTTACAACAACAAGTGGATCAGCTTGTCGCACATTTTAGCGCCCATCAATTAGCGATTATGGCGTTTTCAACAGATGCTAAGCGCAATGCATCATTATGGAATATTCGTAAAGGTACGTTCCCGGCAGTTGGTGCAGTGCGCGAAAATGGCACCACTGTGATCATTGAAGACGTGGCTTTTGAGCTGGATGTATTAGCTCAGGGTGTTAAAGCTCTGCATCAATTATTTGATAAATACAGTTACGATGAAGCGATTATTTTTGGCCATGCCTTAGCGGGTAATTTGCATTTTGTATTTACCCAAGCGTTCGATACACCAGCGCAAGTAGCGCGTTATGAGCAATTTATGCGGGACGTGTCGCAACTGGTGGCGGTTGAACTGAATGGCTCATTAAAAGCTGAGCATGGTACTGGGCGAAATATGGCGCCGTTTGTGGCAACTGAATGGGGCACTGATGGTTTTGCTGTGATGCAACGTATTAAACAATTGTTTGATAAAGACCACATTTTAAACCCAGGAGTGATCATCAATACCGATGAAAACTGCCATATTCAACATTTAAAAACCATGCCTAGCAGCGACGATATAATCGACAAATGTATTGAGTGTGGTTTTTGCGAAACCGTATGCCCATCAAAAGGACTCACCTTAACGCCGCGCCAACGTATTACGCTGTGGCGACGTCGCACTGAATTGGTTAATCAACTTAGTAACACCGGTGATATTAGCGAAAAACAGCACATTAATCGTCAGCTCAGCAGTATCGAAAAAGATTTTCAATATTTAGGTATTGATAGCTGTGCAGCAACCGGGCTGTGTGGCATGAAATGCCCCGTTGGTATTAACACCGGTGAATTTATAAAATCCCTGAGGGCAAAAAAGCAACTCAATGCAAAAGTGGCGCCGCGCATAGCCAGTTTTGCGGTCAAACATTTTGCGGTATTAGCAAATACAGCACGCTTTGGTTTAACCAGTATGGCGATGGTGCGAAACATCATTGGTGCACAGGCACTGCGTACTTTAACCAAACCTACTAATAAGCTGATTGGCACCCCACTTTATTATTCAGCGTGGCCAAGGGGGAGCAGCCAATTAATCACAGCATAGTACAGGCACAACAGCCTGATAAAGTGGTTTATCTTCCCAGTTGTGCCAGCAGGGTGTTTGCAGCCGATGAGCAAGCGGATGATCGCCGCTCAATTATGCAAGTTATGCATAGCCTCGCGACTAAAGCGGGAATTGAACTGTTACTGCCGATGCAAATTAATGGGCTATGTTGTGGCATGCCCTTTGCCAGTAAAGGTTTACCTGAACAGGCAAAAAGTAAAGCTGAGCAGTTACTCGATATCGCGCAGCAGGTGTCTGAAAATGGTCGTTACCCGATTATTTTTGACGCCAGTCCATGTGCATTAACAAGCAATGAAGCAGCGCAACAGCGCGGTTTAACAGTACTCGAAAGCGCTGAGTTTGCTTATCAATATTTATTGCCTAAGCTGACCATCACAGCCCAACCAGAGCCGGTTATGTTACATGTTACCTGTAGTAGCAAACGCCGTGGCAGTGAACAACAACTTGTTGCCGTAGCTAAAGCATGCAGTAACGAAGTAATTATTCCGGCTGATATTGAATGTTGTGGCTTTGCCGGCGATAAGGGCTTTAACTTGCCAGAGCTAAATGCTAATGCATTAAAAACGCTGCGTAACCAAGTGCCTCAAAATTGCAGTAGCGGTATTTCTAATAGCCGCAGTTGTGAAATTGGCTTAACTCAGCACAGCGGTATTAACTACCAATCTGTGCTGTATTTATTAGATAAAGTGAGTCAAGCAGCCTCTTGATGAGGCTTCGACATTATACTTTCCAAAAAATCCCGCGTTTATAGCACGCATACATCACTAGATAAGAGGCGAGTAAAAATAGCAACGAATAGCTAAAAGAGCCTAAATAATTACCAAATAGCGGTTGTAATACTTGATTAAATATAGCACCTTTTAAACTTGTATCAGCCACTGGGATCATAATTAAAATACGCGCTACGATGCCAGCAAACATAAAGAACAAAATAGCGTTAGCGCCAAACACTAAAAACGGCGCACTCCACAAGCGAACTTTACGAATATCGAGAATATAGCTACACAGTGCATAGCATAACATCGCTAGTCCTGAGCTGATTATTACATAGCTTGGTGTCCATAGTGCTTTGTTTATTGGTATTAAAAGTGAAAGTAAGCACCCGCAAACAATGCTTGTAATAGCCACTAGGGTAAATATTCTGACTTGTTTGCCAAGGTTTTTTCAGTGCTAATATAGTATCTGCATAATATTCCTGATAATGCCGTTGCAATTGCAGGTAAGGTTGAGAGTATTCCTTCTGGATCAAATGCTAAAGGTTTTGCTGTGGCATAGTAAACATGATTTGCACCGAGCAGTAAATTATCAAGCCAAGCGCTGAGGTTATTACCATGCAGCCACAGCCCTTTAACGATTTCACCGTTAGGCAATGAATAGGGCGTATATATCATTAACGCGCCGTACCCGATGAGTAAGCTCACAAAGGTAAGCGCAATATACTTTGGTTTTATATAAAGGTAACAAGCTAAGGCAATCAGATAAACTAGACCGATGCGTTGTAAAACGCCCATGATCCTAATACCTGCTAAACGTTCATCTAGCCAGCTGAAATTAGGATCGCGAAAATTATAGTAGAACAGGGCTAAAAACCAACCTAATGCAACTAGCTTTACCGTACGCACTACACCAGATCTGAGTATACTTTGTTTAGTCACTCCTTTTGTCAGCATGGCATTAACCGATAGTGTGATCGACATCCCAACAATAAAAATAAAAAATGGGAAAATTAAATCAGTGGGTGTTAGGCCATGCCAATCAGCATGTTTAAGCGGCCAGTACAGAGATACCCAAACCACCTCAAGATCCGAGTTTCAGTTGGAATTAAAAGCGATGTAGGCCAGGCATTGATTGCAAGTAATAGTGGTTCTATTGTTAAAATCAATAACGTAGTATAAATCGCTTTTAAACCAACCCGTTGGGCGTTTCACAGGCACTTACTCTCATCGTTGTTACTTCTTAAAAGGGACTGCCATTGTTGCAAAGTAACGCCTTGATATTAAGCCCCTGTGCAACGCTGAATTCTGTATCATGAGGTGGTTTGGGTATATAACCAACTTCCTGGGTTATTGACTAGAATCATCGCAGTGATAGTGAACCCTCGCAGTACATCTAAGGCGAGCAAACGATGACTGGGTAATTGTGACAATATATTCTGGCAGTGATGTTTAACCATAACGTTCTTTTATTTGTTATTTGTCTTTTAATTGTAATAATTTATTCATTTTGAGCAAGGTAAATTTTCTTCGCTTATTTTGTTAAAAGCGCAAACAGATAAATTGATTTTTCTATGGGGAAACAGCAATCGCTTAGCGCAAGCTCAGCAACAAGTTGTTGCATAAGTTCAACTGGCATGTAGTGAAAATTCAAATAATATTACAAGTATTTGAATTTAAAATTTTTATGTCGCGAGAGCCAAGCTGAGCGCGGTCTAAAAATTGCATAGAGATAAATTATTAGCCGTTGGGAACAACAGAAATAAGTACTTTACGAGCTTTTAGCTGGATCGTATGGGAGCTATTTGCTATCATTTATCGTTAGTATAATTGCCAAGGAAATACAAGGCCAGCATAGAGAAGTAAGTATTTTGCTAGGCCGTGTTAATATCAATCTTGATTTAAAAAAGTTAATCTTATTTTTAGCTATTTCAGTGACTGTGATCACCTTTCTAAATGGCTTTTATTCCAGCTACCAAGTACAAAAACAGCAGCTACAATCGCAAACCTTAAAAAACCATAATGCGTATGCCGCTAAACTTGTCTCTGCCACTGACCGGTTTCTACTGGCTGCTCAGCAGCAACTCGCTTATTCAGCAAAAATTCTTGCAATCCAATTTAATGATGCAAACACTCTTGCGCAAGAGGCGCAGCGACTTAGGTTGCAAACTGATAGCTTTAACTCAACGGTTGTCGTTGACAAAAATGGTGTGGTATTAGCCCATTCACCATTGAGTCTAAAGCTAAAAGGTCAACTTTTAGAAAGTGATGGTGCAAAACAAGCACTAGCGAATAAAAAGCCAATGATCAGTGAGCCTTATATTTCTGCGGTAGGGAACCTCGTGATAGTTATTTCGCATCCGATATTTAACTCTCAAGGTGAATACCTTGGCTACATAGGAGGGACATTATATCTAAAACAAAAAGGGATTTTACACGACTTACTGCAAGTACATTTTCATAAAGACGGCTCATATATCTATGTTGTTGATAAGAATAGGCGCTTACTTTATCACCCTGATGTTGCTCGGATCGGTGAACAAGTTTTTGGCAATCCAGTGATCGAAGCGGTGCTAAGAGGTGAAAGCGGCACTAGGCAGTTAATTAATAGTCAAAACATTGTCATGCTGGCAGGTTATGCACCATTAAAAAGTGCCTCTTGGGGCATTGTCACACAACGACCATTAGACGCTACATTTGCGCCATTAGACGATTTAATGATGAATGTTTTATATCGAACCCTGCCAGTAGGGTTGGCAACCTTTATATTTATTTGGGTGCTAGCTCGGTTAATTTCAAAGCCGTTAAGGCAACTTGCAGAAACGGCTAAAACACTTGATAACCCGTCAACTTCGCAACAGTTAAAGCAAGTGCGGTCTTGGTATTATGAAAGCTCTGAACTGCGTTTAGCTATGCTAAAAGGAGTCGGCTTATTACAAAACCAGATTGGTCTATTACAGCATGAAGCACAAACAGATCCACTTACGGGCTTACATAACAGACGTAGCCTGGAGCTCATGTTAGATCAATTAACTTTACAGCAAACACCCTTCACTGTGCTTGCTATCGATATTGATTTTTTTAAGCGTGTTAATGATGAGTTTGGCCATGATATTGGTGATATTGTTTTGCAATCGTTGGCTAAAATTATTGTTGATGTAACCCGTGAAAATGATTTTGTTGCACGTACGGGGGAGAAGAGTTTATTGTTATATTACCAAATATTAACGCCAAATCAGCTTATCAACTTGCGGAACGATTACGTATGCGTGTATCAGAAACAATCATCGAACCAGTAGGAAGTATCAACATATCAATAGGTATTTCTGGCTGGCCACTGATGCAATTGAGTGTTGAAGAGATACTCAAACAAGCGGATCAGGCTTTATACAAAGCGAAAAAAACGGGTCGTAATCGGTGTATTATTGATTCTCAGTTTATCCAATCTGATGATTCTCAGTTTATCCAATCTGAACTTGTCGAGCAGGAATAATTTATTGGCAATGGCTTTTAACTATGCAATATTAATAGCCTGTTTTTAATGTTATAAGCTACTACAATGTTGTTAAATATCAGTTTTAAACTAATGTCACTGCTTGGAGTGTATGCTTTAAGCAGTGCAGCAATTGCCCATGACGCTAACGCTACATTTTCCGACCCAGCTCAAAGCTATCGTAGTGAGTTTGTTGATGTTGCAACGTTAATACCGACCGCATTATTTGATATTCGCTATTTTAGTGGGCAAAACTTTGTTGGTAAACCAATCGAAGGTTATAACGCGCCTAAATGCTTATTGCATAAAACGGCAGCTGCAGCGCTGGTAAAAGCACATTCTCAGGCGGAGCAAGCAGGTTATAATTTTAAAATCTATGATTGTTATCGGCCACAACGAGCCGTTGACCACTTTGTGCGTTGGGTTAACGACGAAACTGACACAAAAACCAAAGCTGCGTATTACCCTAATTTAGGAAAAGATCAGTTACTCGGTGATTATATCGCAGCTAAATCAGGCCACAGCCGTGGTTCAACAATTGATTTAACTTTGACTGATAGTCAAGGCAAAGCATTAAATATGGGCTCATTGTTTGATATGTTCGATACCATCTCAAATACCGATGATCCGCGTATTACTCAAGATCAACAAGCAAACAGATATAAGTTAAAAAATATCATGTTGGCCGCTGGATTTTCGCCTTACGCAATGGAGTGGTGGCACTTTACCTATCAGCCACAAGCCTATCCAAATACTTATTTTGATTTTGTGGTGCAGTGAGGGGCTAGCGAGTTAAAAACAGTAAAGTTAGTGAGCTGAACTAAGTACATCTATTCAGCCCACTAATTTATACACTCATAATGAGGCGGTATATAGCCATTGCTAGTTACAGGCGCGAAATTAGTTTCGCGCCTTGATCGTTAAGCAGGAAATAGCTAGTTTCTAACTTTCCCATCCGTAGCTTGTTTTTACTGAACGGTTGCTTTTAAACCACGGCGTTTTAATAACGCTGAGGTGTCAGGCTCTTGACCGCGGAACGCTTTGAACGACTCCATTAGGTCACGTGAGTTACCAACTTCTAAGATCTCTTTACGGTATTTATCGCCCATTTTACGGGTTAAACCGCCTTGCTCTTGAACGTAAGCAAATGCATCGGCCGCTAAAATTTCACTCCACATGTATGCGTAGTAGCCCGCTGAGTAACCGCCACCCATTGAGTGTGAGAAGAACGCAGACTTATAACGCGGTGGCACAAATGGCACATTTACACCGTGCTTAGTTAGTGCTTGTTGCTCAAATTTCTCAATATCTTGTAACGGGGCATCAGCAGGCAATGAGTGCCATTCCATATCTAAAAGTGCCGCTGCAACGTACTCAAGGGTGTCATAGCCTTGGTTGAAGCTACGTGATTGAATTACTTTAGTCAGTAACTCATCAGGAATTGGCTCACCTGTTTCGTGGTGTTTTGCATAGTTTGCGATAACTTCAGGATACATAGCCCAATCTTCTTCAAACGTTGATGGGAACTCAACGAAGTCACGAGATACTGAAGTACCCGATAAAGTTGGGTATTTCACGTTCGAGAACATACCATGTAGGCCGTGACCCAATTCGTGGAAGATAGTTGTTGTTTCGTCATAGCTGATTAGCGTTGGTTCACCTTTGGCGCCTTTTTGAATGTTCATTACATTCACAACCACAGGCTTTTGTTCTTTTAAGCCAGATTGTTTTACAAACGAGCTCATCCATGCGCCACCACGTTTGCCTTCACGCGCAAAGTAATCAGCAAAGAAAATCGCAAGGCTCTTACCATCAGCATCAAATAGCTCATATGCTTTTACATCTGGGTGATAAACCGGAATATCAGTGCGTGGTTTGAAAGTAATGCCATATAAGCGGTTCATGGTAAAGAATACGCCGTCTTCTAGTACACGATTAAACTCAAAGTATTCTTTTACTGCATTTTCGTCTAAGTTGTACTTATCTTTACGTACTTGCTCTGCGTAGAATAGCCAATCCCAAGGCTGTAGCTTAAATTGATCGCCAGACTCATCGATTTTCGCTTGGATCGCAGCAGCTTCAGCATTAACGTTTTGCATCAACGCAGGGATCATGCTGGCAAACATATCAAATACTGCTTCTGGTTTCTTCGCCATTTGTGATTCTAATCCAAACGCAGCCCAACTGTCGTAACCAAGTAGTTTTGCTTTTTGAGCACGTAGCTGAGCTAGTTCAGCCACGATTTCGCGGTTACTATTTTCACCCGATAGCGCACGCTCTGATGATGCACGCCATACTTTTTCACGTAGCTCACGGTTTTTAAGCGCTGCTAAAATTGGTTGGCGCGTTGTGTTAGTGATTTTTATCAGATATTTACCTGAGTGACCCGCTTGTGTTGCAGCATTGGCAAGTTGCTCTATTTGGCCTGCTGATAAACCATCAAGCAGCGCTTTATCGTCAACGATAACAACATTGCTGTTAGTCAATGCTAGTAAGTTTTGTGAAAACTGAGTGGTTAAGCTTGAGTGCTTGGTATTGATATCACGAATTTGTTGTTTTTGTTCTGCGTTTAATTTTGCGCCCGCTCTGATAAAGCGTTTGTAGTAAACGTCGAGTAAGCGAGTTTCTTCAGCTGTTAAAGCCAGAGTGTCTGACTCTGCGTGTAATGTTGCTACTTTTTCAAATAATGCTTTATTTAAGAAAATGTTGTCGCTGTGTGCTGCCATTTTTGGCGCTAGCTCTTTTTGTATCTCACGACGCGTTGGGTTTGAGTCACTGCCTGCTAGGTTATAGAAAATGCTACGGGTACGGGTTAATAATTCCCCACTTTCTTCAAGCGCAACAATTGTATTAGCAAAATCAGGCTTAGCAGGATTATTGATAATCGTTTGTACTTCAGCCATTTGCTCAGCCATACCTTGATTAAAAGCCGGCATAAAGTGTTCGTCTTTAATCGCATTGAAATCTGGCGTTTCGTATTGTAAAACGCTTTTCACTAACAGTGGATTAGCTTGCTGTACTTGATCAGCTGTAGCCGTTTGTTCGGCTTTAATGTTGTTTGCTGTTGTTTGGGGCTCAGAACAGGCTGTTAATAATAACGCTGAACTGATCGCGGTTGCTAATAAGTGTTTCATTATTTTTCTCTTATCATTTTTAAAAATTAAATTGTGCCGATATAAGCGCAGTAAGCGCTTTGTAAATCAGCAGGTGCCTGCTGTCATAAAAGTTGAAGTGCACAAAAAATAGCAGCAAAGCGCAATTAAATGGGGCAAATATCACTATGTGCTCAATGGCCCAAGCATACTGCAGATAACTACTAATAATCTCACCTATTGAGATAAGGCGATTATTAGCTGCGATAAGTGGTGAAATCTCACTAAGAATGGAATATATTTTTACTTTTACGCAATTTTTTCAGTGAGTTTTCAAATATGTGATAGATTGCAAAAAATGATGCTGAGCAATCAACTGTAACAAAAAAAGTAACACTCATCGGTGATAGAAAAAATTACTCAACGCGCCTTAAGTATTGGCTAAGGTAAATAAAGACTCGAAAGGGGGTTGACATAATTTATTAACCCTGTATAGTTTGCTGCAGCTAGAAAGAAAGCATGAAAGCTATAAATCTCCATTTCGATGTTGTATAAGTAATACTTGTAGTACCGTCCTGAAGTTTTTAAAGTACCATCTCATTTTTTGCTACACCGCTCACTAGAGCAATTATTTTATTTTTATATCAGGATATTACAATGTCAAACATCGTATCAGGTACAGTTAAGTGGTTCAACGAGTCTAAAGGTTTTGGTTTCATCGAGCAAGAAAATGGCCCAGACGTTTTCGCACATTTCTCAGCAATCAAAAGCGAAGGTTTCAAAACTTTAGCTGAAGGCCAACGTGTAGAGTTCACTCTTTCACAAGGTCAAAAAGGTCCACAAGCAGAGAACATCACTGCTGTATAATTTTACCTTTTAGGTAGAATAAAAAAAGCAAGCTTAGGCTTGCTTTTTTGTGTTTTAAAATTGACGTAACTTGCTCCCCCTCCTATTCTTTATCTATTATTATTATTCTGTAACGAGATAGATTATCTACCGATTACTTATCCTAGTGTTTAGCCTTGGATTCACTTTTACTTGCGCTGCAAAGCCAATAATTACTATTTTTACTGAACAGTTTCCCCCTTATAATTTTTCGAATAAAGGGCAGCTGCAAGGGATTAATTTAGATATTGTGCGTACGTTGTGTGAGCTTTCACAAGTGGAGTGCAAATTTGAGCTGTTGCCTTGGGCAAGGGCATACGATTTAGTGCAAAAAAATCAGCTCTCAGGGCTAGTATCAACCGCTCGCAGTGCTGAGCGAGAAGATTTATTTTACTGGGTTGGCCCATTGGTTTCTTCACGTACATTTTTTTATCGTCTTCGCGACAACAAACACATTAATCCAACTGATATTACTCAAGTTAGTGCATACACCTTAGGTGTCGTTAGAGGCAATATTTATGAGGGGCTAGTGGAGAGTATTGGTTTCCAACAAGATAAAAACTTATTAAAAGTAGCTCATCACTATGAATATATGAACCTATTTTTTAAAAATAAAATCGATTTAATTCTCGGCTCAGAGTTTGCCTTAGATTACCAACTGCAGCAATTTGGTCATGGTGGTAAAGAAGTCGTCAAACTAGTTGAGCTACCAGTAAATACATTACAGGGTAACTACGTAGTATTTAATAAAGAGATGCCTATTGAAATAGTTGAACGCTTCAATGAGCAGTTAGAAAAACTTAAAGCGGTGGATAACTTTGACGCTTATCGGCATCGTTATGTACAATAGCTAGTTAATGAGCCGTTATTAATTGACGGTATTTTTCAGTACTTTTAACCTTTAAAAAGCCTGCTGCAGTGCTTTTATAATATCTTCATCAGTATTGATATTTGCAGCTAAGTAACCAGCTACTGCCAGTCCTTCTATGGCATGTACGAACGTCAGTGCGTTAGCATTGATCGCTAGCTGCTCACTCATTGAAGCTAGATAATTAGCATCGTCGACTACCAGATCAACTTTTCTTGCTAGTAGTAACTGATATGACTTTTGAATATCAGTGGTCAGCAATACTTCGAAACCACGTTTTACTAATACTTGCGATGCAAGGTCATGGCGCTGTACGGCAATTTTATATTGCTTAGCTTGCTCTGTATTATCAAAGTTAATATCACTGCGCTCAGAGAGTTTTACAAAGCCCATTTCAAACTGTGCTACTGGCCCTATCCAATGGAATAGTGTCTCGCGATCCGTTGTGCGTGCCATACTGTAAATTAAGGTGTTGCTATTATTAACCGCCATTTTATAAGCACGTGCCCAAGGGTACATGTTGATTGGGGCATTGAGCTTAGCCTCTAAAATAATCATATTTACTAACTCAGTACTATAACCAGTTACCTGATTATTCAGCAAAACTTGATTCGGCGGTGACAACTCGGTCACAACCATTAAGTTTTGATTTGCAGTACTATGGACACTGATACAAAGAAGTAGCAGATTAATAAATAGCCGCATTTATTTTCTCTTTTTGACGATAGAACTTTGAGTATAGCAATAACTAGGAAAAGTATTATGAAAGTAAACAGTGAATTAAAAACGATAAAAGGGCCATAAAGGCCCTTTGTGAAGTATCGTTCAAGTAAGATAAGTCTTTAACCCCTTAAAGGCTTATCCTATTGTTTTGCAACCAAGGCTCATCTCAAAGTTTCTAAGCTAGCGAGAGGAAAAAACCTGCAATTGCGGCGCTCATAAGGTTAGCCATAGATCCTGCTAACACTGCTCTGAGCCCTAAGCGTGCGATATCCTTTCGCCGACTAGGCGCCATACCGCCTAATCCACCTAGTAAAATGGCTATCGATGATAAGTTAGCAAACCCACATAACGCGAATGTGACAATCGCTTGTGTGTGCGCACTTAACGTATCGCGATAATTCATAAAGTCTAAATAAGCAACAAACTCGTTTACTACTAATTTTTGACCAATAAAGCTACCAGCTATAATTGCTTCATTCCACGGTACACCTAGTAACCAGGCAACCGGCGCAAATATATAACCTAAAATTTCTTGTAGTGTTAGGGTTGGATAATCAAACCAACCACCAATACCACCTAATAAACCGTTTAACAGCGCAATTAAAGCTACAAATGCCAGTAACATTGCGCCTACATTCAAGGCTAAATGCATACCGTTTGCTGCACCCGATGCTGCTGCATCAATTACGTTAACAGGCTTGTCTTCGTCAAGCTCTAAATCAGCTAAAGTATCTTTTGGTGTTTCGGTCTCTGGCACAATCATCTTGGCCATTAAGAAACCACCCGGCGCTGCCATAAAGCTGGCTGCAATTAAATATTTAAGCTCTACACCAATAATCACGTAACCGGCCATTACTGAGCCCGCTACCGTTGCTAAGCCACCTACCATTACTGCAAATAACTCTGACTTAGTCATCGTTGCAATGAACGGCTTAACAATCAGTGGCGCTTCAGTTTGACCAACAAAAATGTTTGCGGTTGCTGAAAGCGACTCCGTGCGTGAGGTTTTCAACAGTTTTTGTAAACCACCGCCTAATATTCTAATTATCCAATCCATAATGCCTAAGTGATATAACACAGCAACTAATGCTGAGAAAAACACAATAACTGGCAATACCTGAATAGCAAAAATAAACCCTAACGTATCCTGATTTGCTAACGGTCCAAATAAAAAGCTGATCCCATCATTAGCAAACCCGATCACTGATGATACGGCTTTTGACATGCCAACTAATGCATTTTTACCTGCGTCTGAAAACAGGACAAAACCACCAATTATAAATTGCAGGGCAAAAGCGATACCGACAGTTCTAAAACTAATTGCTTTGCGATTTGTCGAAGCCGCAAATGCAATGCCTAGCAGCATACACATGCCGACTAAGCTCATAAATGTTGTCATCTTTGCTTATTCCCGTTGTTATTTTTGCAGTAAATATTTTATTTTACTTTTAATTATATCAATCGCAACACGATTCATACCACCACGTGTAACCACTAAATCAGCCTTGTGCTTTGAAGGCTCAATAAACTGATAAAACATCGGTCTCACAGTAGCTTGATATTGTTCAACAACGGACTGTAATGTTCTGCCTCGTTGCTCCATATCACGTTGCATACGGCGCATCAGGCAAATATCAAGCGGTGTATCAATAAACACTTTGATATCAAATTCTTTACGTAGCGCTTTATCACTAAGCAATAAAATCCCTTCAACTATGAGAATTTCTGCTGGCATCACAGTGCGTGTTTTGTCACTGCGAGTATGCTGCGCATAATCATAGGTAGGTACTTCTACCGCTTCGCCATCACGTAACTGTGTTAAATGTTTACACATTAACTCATGTTCAAACGCATCAGGATGGTCGTAATTCGTTTGCGTACGATGATCAAACGGCAAATGCGATTGGTCTTTATAGTACGCATCTTCTTCAATCACGGCGATGGCGCCTGGTTCAAGCTCATTCACCAATTCATTGTAAATTGTTTGGCTAAAAAGAGATTTGCCAGACGCAGAAGCGCCAGCAATGGCTATTATTGTTCGTGTCACTAAAGTTCTCATCCACACAGAAGGATACATTGTTGGTAGATCACAATAGCAAAAAAGACACGAATAATCTCTCTTGCTTCGCTTTAAGGTGTGAAATTTATAATGTTTAGGTTTTATGAAACAGGACTTATGTCCTGTACGTTAAAAAGCACAAAAATATAAAGTAGCTACATTGGATAATCGAGGTGAGTATGGCAAGAGCAATTATATTAATGGCAGATAGCCTAGGCATAGGTGCAGCACCAGACGCTGACAAGTTTGGTGACTTGGGCGCAAACACTTTTGCACATTTGCTTAAAGCATACTTTGAAGAAACCGGCGAACGGCTATCACTACCTAACCTATCGTTATTAGGTTTAGTTGATGCATGTGAAGCTGCAGGCAATGAACCGTGCCTTGTTAGCGACCGTCAAACACCGATTGCTGCTTGGGGTTACGCAAAAGAGCTTTCTAGCGGCAAAGATACTCCATCAGGTCATTGGGAAATGGCAGGTGTACCGGTGTTATTCGATTGGGGATATTTCCCTAAAACACAACCGAGTTTTCCACAACAGTTAATTGACGAGCTGATTGCTCGTACCGGTATCCCAGGGATTTTAGGCAACTGCCATGCCTCGGGTACTACGATTTTAGAACAGCTAGGTGAAGAGCACATAAAAACAGGTAAACCAATCTGTTACACCTCAGCTGATAGCGTGTTTCAAATAGCCGCGCATGAACAAACTTTCGGTCTAGAAAAACTTTATCAGGTCTGCGAAATCACACGGGCGCTGCTTGATGAAATGAACATAGGACGAGTGATTGCGCGGCCATTTTTGGGTTCCAATAATCAAGACTTTGCCAGAACGGGCAATCGTCGAGATTATTCAGTGTTACCGCCAGCGCCAACATTGCTAGACAAACTAGCAGATGACGGTGGTGAAGTGATTAGCATAGGGAAGATATCTGACATCTATGCGCATCAAGGTATTACCCAAAAACACAAAGCCCCAGGCTTACAAAACTTGTTAGCAAAAACCACTGAGGTAATGGCATCAGCGCCAGATCACAGTTTGATATTTACTAATTTAGTTGATTTTGATGAAAAATTTGGTCATCGCCGCGACCCTGTTGGGTATGCAAAAGCGCTTAAACAGTTGGACGATTACTTACCAACGATACTTAAGCAGCTTAAAGCCGACGACGTACTAATTATTACGGCGGATCACGGTTGTGATCCAACATTCCTGGGCAGTGAGCACACCCGCGAATATGTGCCTGTACTTGCTTATCAGGTAGGGCTTGAAAATACCCCGCTTGGTGAACGTGCTAGTTTTGCAGACATAGGTCAAACACTTGCCCAGTGGTTTAACTTACCTGCACTTGAATATGGCGATGGCTTTATTGATAAGCTTAACGCGCTAAAAGTAAAAGGAAACGAATAATGAGTACTCCACATATTGACGCAAATAATGGCGATTTTGCACAAACGGTATTAATGCCGGGTGATCCATTACGTGCGCAATACATTGCTGAAAATTTTCTTGATGATGCTGTAAAAGTAACCGGCGTTCGTAACATGTATGGTTTTACTGGCACTTATAAAGGTAAACCAGTAAGCATTATGGGTTCTGGTATGGGCATTCCATCAATGTCGATTTATGCCCGCGAACTAATCGTCAGCTACGGTGTTAAAAACCTTATTCGTATCGGCACTTGCGGCGGTATTGGTAGCGACATTAAAATTCGTGACGTTATCTTTGCACAAGGCGCAAGCACAGATTCAAATGTAAACCGTGCACGTGTACGTGGTTATGATTTCTCAGCAATTGCTGATTTTGATTTACTATTAAACGGCGTTAATGCAGCAAAAGAGCTAGGTATTAAAGCGAAAGTGGGTAACGTATTTACCACCGATACCTTTTATCAAGCCGATAACAGCTTTTATCAAGAACTTGATAAACTAGGCATGTTAGCGGTAGATATGGAAACAGCCGGTTTATACGGCGTTGCTGCTGAATATGGCGCAAAGGCCATGGCATTATTTACCGTGAGTGACCACGTGATCACCGGTGAAGCAACCCCAAGTGAAGAGCGTCAAAGCACCTTCAATGAAATGGTTAAAATTGCCTTAGAGTCAATCTAAGCGTAATAAACAAAAGTTCCTTGGTAACGTATTCGCAGTATTTTGGAGACACGCCCAAAATAATGTGAGACTAACCTCCAAAGCCGCCTAGTTAAACTAAGCGGCTTTTTTTATGGGGAAAAGCTAGCGAGACTCGCAAACTCGCACTCCTTATAAGTGAATGCAAACTCGCAAACATTGACAATGCTGTGCACTCTTGCCACTGTTATACAAAGCAATAATTAAGGAGTGTTAATTGTGTCTAATTGGGTTGAGGCAAGTGTTAAAGATATTGTTTGGTGGACTGATACGTTATTTAGTTTAATTGTGAATGCCGATGTGGAGCCGTTTAAAGCAGGACAGTTTACTAAGCTTTCTATGATGATGGATGAAAAACGTATTGCACGGGCGTACTCTTACGTAAATGCACCAAGCTCTCCCGATTTAGAGTTTTATCTTATTAACGTGGCAGATGGCTTATTATCACAACAATTAGCCAAGCTTAAACCTGAGCGATACGGTGATGATTGAAAGCCGCGCCAGTGGATTTTTTACTATTGATGAAATCCCCGCCAGTGAACAGTTATTTATGCTTAGCACCGGAACCGCAATTGGGCCGTTTTTATCCATTTTAGAGCAGCCTGATGTGTGGCAGCAATTTAAGCACGTTACCTTAGTGCATGGTGTGCGTTTGAATGCAGATTTAAGTTATCAAGCAAAAATTGCGCAGTTACAGCAGCAGTATCCGCAATTGAGTTATCTGCCCGTAGTGAGTCGCGAGCAGGCAATTGTCGGCTTAGATGGACGTATTACTGATCGAATCGCCGATGGCACCTTATTTAAGCATTGTGATAGCGCAGTTAGCCCGCAAAATAGTCAATTTATGATCTGTGGTAATCCACAAATGGTTAAAGACACCAGCGCATTATTAACCGAGCAAGGCTACACTCGCAATCGTCGTAGGGAGCCTGGGCAAATCACCGTTGAGCAGTATTGGTAAAAAGCTATCGCGATCCGGTAAATTTTGTTATTTTAGAGTTTCTTAAATTACTCAGGAACAGTATGAAACCGTTATTTTTTTTAGTAAGTTTGCTATTTCCGTGGCAGTTATTAGCAACTGCAGCTGATGTAGTTGAACCACAGACTAAAACTGAAACAACAGCAGCTAAATTGCCTGCTGCAAGTAAAAACGACTGACACTAGCACTGGCGAAGAAAAATCAGTGCAGAGTAAAGCCCCAACAAAATCAACTGAGGCTGAACTACAAGATAGCCCAGCGGTGATCACCTTAACGCCAGAAAATAAGCAATCAGCTGAGCCTGTAAACGTTGAACCAACTCAGCCAATTAAATCAGACACCAGCAAACCAAGCGAGCCTGAAGTTGATACCAGTAAGGTACTTGGCACCGAAGCGGCAAAGCCTGCTGAACTTCCTAAAACACAACAAGAAAAACAGCTTGCTGTCGCACAAGCAGAGCAAGCGGTGATCCAAGCTAAAGAAGCGCTAACACTCAAACAACAAGTTAAAGCCAAACAGTCACGCGAATCGTTAGCCGTTATTGAGCAATTAATTAAGGCGTATAATGCCAGAAACATCGACGCATTTATTAGTATGTATGATGAAAATGTAGAGTTTTATGCCTTTCCAAACGAGTTACTTTTTAAGGGCAAAGAAAAACTGATTGCCCGTTACGGAATAATGTTTAAAAAATTAAAGTGTATAAAATCATCCCCAATTAAACGTATTGTGCACGGTAATATCGTTATCGATCATGAACTTTCAGAAACCTGTTCAACAGATCCAAATGTAGTTGATAAGCGCGGAGAGTTAATCTCTAGCTATCAAGTTGAAAATGGCAAAATAACCAAAGTACTCTTTTTTAGATAGAGTATTAATAAGCAGATTGTTTATAGGCAGATAAAGGGGCCGCGACTAGCATGCAAATTAGTGATGATAAAAAAATTCAGTTACTTTATCGTGTAGAGCCTGGCTGTTTAGGGCCAACGGGAGCACAAACCATTGAGCGTTTCTGTGATTATGCTAATCAGCAATTGGTCGCCCCTTATTTTGCCCTTTATCACTTTACCCCACGGTTTGATAAAACTAAAGCCGAGCGCGAATACAGTATTAATGCTCGGCTGTTGTCTGATCAGCATGCGCAGGCTTATCTTGCGCATTTTAAAACCAACAAAGATGAGTTTGAAGAGCAACTCGACGAACTGCTCACTCAAGCAATCGAAAGCTTTTTAGAACGTTAAGTCGCCAGATACAATCGCATTAAAGCTGCTATTGTCGTGCAAACTGGCAAATGCACTTTCATGTAATAGCTCATTACGTAAGTTTGGTGAATACTCCAACGACATTTTTATATCGGCCAACGCATCAGCGTGTTTATGAGTCAACGCATAAGCACATGCACGTTGCCAATAAGCGTAGCCATAGTCACTGTCTATATCCAAGGCTTGGTTACACAACTCTATCGCCTGAGCTGTTTCATTAAGCTCTAGTAATGCATCGGCTTTGTAAGCGATAGCTTCAACATCTTCGGGTTTACGTTTTAAAATCTCATCAAATATTTCGATCTTATTAGCTATATCGCTTTCTAAATTTGCACGCATCCATAAAGAGTGGACTTCATTGGTCACAGATATTTTTTGTTGGTTACTTAAGATTTCTTCAGAGCGCTCGCGTAGCTTTTCTTCAAATGTATTCAAACGTGCTTCGTATTCATTGGTGATCACGCTGACACGGGTATTTACAATATCTTCGACTTTGTTTTTTACATCACGTAACGAGTTCCAACCAACCAGTACCAAAATAGAGGCTGTGGCAGTGATGATAAAAAATACATTATTAATTGTATCTGTGGTGTAAGTCAGTGCGCGGTCAGCGGTATCAAGCTGAGCATGAGTGACTTGTTTGGTAACGTCTTCACGTAGTTTTTGCTGATCTTGGCGTACCGCTTTGAGTTCATCAAGAATATAGCGTTCCATCAAGGGTCTATACATCGGCTCTTGAAGTTTTTTGAGTGCCTGTTGTTGCTGTTGTGGGCTGGGTGCAGCGCGAGACTCTTCAGCCTGTGCCTGAGCTGCCACAAAAGTGGCAAAAAGAAGTAAAATTGATACAAAATAATGACGCATACTACTGCCTAGTCGATAAATTAAAGTGCTAAGTAAATTACTGAAACTGTAACATGACTACCTATGAGTAACTAGGCCGCGTTGATTTTTCGAGGTTATTTTTACAGCAATATGCTGGGTAATTGCTGCTTTGCTGTAGTGGAAGAAAATAAAGCCAGTAAAAACAGGCAAAAAAACCAGCTCTAAGAAGAGCTGGCCAAACTGCTTAAACAACTTAAAGTCGTTAGGGATATCAACAGGAGTGAGCGTTTATAATAACCAAATATATCTGAACAACGTCTTAATATTTAAAGCATTACAAATATTGGAAAATACTTTTTGGCCCCATTAATTCCACGCAGATCATTTACCTTAGCCACCGTTGGGTGATATTGCATGGTAACTAAACAATTTGCTCGTAAAGAATACGGTCATTGTTGAGTAAATATTCTGGTGACAGGGTTATCAAAATGATTTAAAAATTGTAGCCGCGAGTTTACCTCGCGACCTATAAACCGGCTGGGGGTTTGGTGCTACGGAATACACCCTAGCACCAAGCTCCTTTTACTACCGTAGGCGTTAAGCTTGCTGACGCGGTCTTTATTATTTCTCACCAGCGCAGCGTCTCTTAACCTCTGTGGTGAATCAGTCAGTTAATAACTTTTTTGTACAAGGAGCAGTGAGTGAGGGTAAATGAGAAGATAACGGCTTCGAGTTACGAGCAGCGAGCTGTGAATACAGCTAGCACCTTTTACTTTCGTAGGAGAGCGCTTTAGCGCCGATTGGTTTTAACACATAACCTAAAACAGCATCACGGCTAAAGCCTGTTTCCACAAAAATATGTTTTTACACCGATAGTACCTAGCACCTTTAACCTATCACCTCTTCAGCGCAGCGTCTCTTAACCTCTGTGGTGAATAAATCACTTAAAGGCATTTTGCACAAAAAGAAGTGAGTGAGGGTAAATGAGAAGATAACGGCTTCGAGTTACGAGCAGCGAGCTTGTGCAAACAGCCTAGCACCTAGTTACTTCCCTAAAACCTAGCGCCTTTAGCCTTCCCTTTCAGCGCAGCGCCTCACAGCCTCTTTGTGAATAAATTACTTAAAGATCGTTTGCACATGAACAGTGAATATTGGTCTACAAAATATTACCTTTAAGGTGCTTTTTTGTAGGCCTTAAAGTTAGCTCCCCATATCAAACTTATTATTTTTAATACCATTATTAAGGATTGAGAGTGACATAGTACTAATTTCTGATTGTACATATGGCCAATAATCAGGGTTATCGATTGTTCTTTCTTTGATTTGATTTGGAATGAAACGGCTCATTTCAATATTGAAGTCTTTACGAACTTCATCGTCATGCTGTAGCTTGTCTAATTGAATAGTCAGTGCCTCAATAAAGTCTTCGTTGGTTTTACCCCTGGCCACAAGCTTTTTATTGATCAGTTGCTTAGATACCGCAACACCTCTTTGTTTTATCCAAACTATATCCCATACATCGCGCGGTTTAATGCGCCTAGCAGGGTAGGCTAATGCAATAAACTTGTCTGCAAGCGTTTCCGTTAATGATTGTACAGGGATCAGTAAACCTTCTGTTGGCGCGACAATATTATAGTGATTTATTAATGGCCTTTTTTCGATATCAAATGACGGGATAGCGCAAATATCTATATGCATTTTTTGGCGGGGAAGATCAGGACGATTACTTTCTTTTTCGATACTTATTTTCCAAGATGAAGTATTAGCTTGATTATCTTCAGCTGGTTTATTTACCCATACCTGCACCTCATATTTATTTTGTATGTATTTTTGGATTTCAACTTCTAAGCCACTGAAACTACTTGGCTTGAAGTCATGCCCACCATTAAAATCTAAATCCTCAGATAATCTAGAACTGTTATGGCACAAACGAAGTGAGGTGCCACCAATAAAAGTAAGCGAAGGCATAACACCTTGTTTTACAATTGCAGCCATAATGTCGTGATGAAGAATTTCTTTTTCAATCACAGGCGTGACGCCAGCGTACTCTGGATTTGCAGCTATAATTTGGCGTATATATTCTGTTAGCATTTAGTTCTCCAGCATGTGTACGTTGCGATTGCAGGCTTTTAGATCTGCAATCGCTTGCAGCGTATTTGCTCGGTACATCTTGATGCTTTTATCGAAATATAGGTTTTTCGCAAATTTATCAATTGGTTTTTTTGTATGGGTCAGCTCAATAACCCCATACGGAGTTGAAAATGTGCCACTACGACCTTTCGTTATTACCGTTAACCTATCCATTAATATTTGCGAAATATCGCCCGTGTAACTGAGTTGGCTTTCTAAGCTAATGTAATTTAAAACGTCGCCACGTAGTTTTTTTACTATTTTATAAATCGCGGTGGTGGGGTCAGGTGGCGTGAGCGTGCTTTCAAAAATACCATTGCAGACTCTTCTTAATAGCCCTTTATTAACATTGTCAGTCAGAAACTTAGTGAATGCAGGAGTGGGTTTTTCAGCCATCATAAAAGCCAATTCTGCACTGGTATGAATACCGCCACCTGCTTTAACAGAGCTAGCTAGTATTGCTAATAATCTTTCTGCTTTATTCATTTGGTCTACAATTACATACTTATAATGTTATTAATTGTAGACCTTAAGCTTAGTTGAAGCAAACTAGAGTTTAGATTAACTCTAGTTTGACTTGTATTGTCATCTAGCCCTCGTACTTATATCACCCTATAAACCGACTTCGGGCAATGAGCTGCGGGCTAATCTTAGCATTTCCTTGTAGGTCGTCATTTATGGCGACAATGTCTAATGTTGAAAATTGACGCGCTAAAGCACGACCTACATTAGACTCTTTATGTTTTTCTCTAAAGCGCAGGCCTCTTAATCTCTGTGGTGAATAAATCACTTAAAATTAATTTTACCACCGAGGGCACCGAGACGCTGCGCTACACAGAGAAGGTAACGAGTTGCGAGCAACGAGCTGCGAATATCGGGCTTCGAGCGACGAGTAACGAATACAGCCTAGAGTCTAGTCACTTTCCTAGATCCTAGTGCCTGTTACTCCCTAGAGCCTCGCAGCTTTTTCGATCTGTGATTGTTTTAAAAGCTATTTTACCACCGAGAACACCGAGGCGCTGCGCTACACAGAGAAGATAACGGACGGCGGGTTAATCCTAGCACCTAGTCACTTCCCTAAAACCTAGCACCTTCGCTCAATAAATATAACCAATACAAAATTCTTAATTTTTGCTAATTAGCCGCTATGTACTTGGTACTCATCGGAAAACTCTATGTTTTTAATACATTTTCATGTTAGGTTAGAGTTAAACTTAATGAAAGCTTAACGATCTAATCATTAAGTACCATTAATTAACCACGGAGCGGTAGATTTAGTGCCTACTAAAACACTCAGTTACTACAACCAAAACGCACAAAGCTTTAGCGACTCAACGCTTAATGTTGATATGTCGGCGCTTTACGCTGAGTTTTTACCGCTTATCCCTAAACACGGCCATATATTAGATGCTGGCTGTGGCAGTGCCCGCGATGCTATGTATTTTAAACAGCAAGGTTTTACTGTTAGCGCATTTGATGCAAGCGAAAACATTGCAAAGTTAGCCAGTAATTACTTACAACAAGCTGTAGAAGTTAAAACCTTTCAGCAGCTTAATTGTACCAATAAGTACGATGGCATTTGGTGTTGCGCCAGTTTATTGCACGTACCAAAAGTAGAGTTACCGCAGGTGTTTTTAAAACTGCAAAATGCCCTAAAACCAAACGGTGTTTTGTATGTGTCGTTTAAATATGGCACGCAAGAACGCGTGCACAATGGTCGCGAATTTACCGATTTAAATGAAGATGGCCTAACCGCATTAATTGCCCACCACACCGAGCTTAAAATACTAAAACAATGGCAAAGTGTTGATCAGCGCCCAGAGCGCGAAAGCGAAGTGTGGCTCAATGCGTTATTAACGCGCAGCGAATTAATAAATGAATAGCTTTAACGAACAGCACCAATTGCAAAGTAATAAGCAGCAGCTTATTACGGGTGCCGATGACCCGCTATTACCTAATCTTGTACATGCAATAAATAATGCCACAGAGATTGAAATCACAGTGTCATTTATCCAACCCAGTGGCTTGGCTTTGTTATTTGACCCACTCAATGAAGCTTTACAAAGTGGCGCAACACTAAAGCTGTTAACCTCCGATTACCTTGATATTACTCATCCTAATGCGCTCAGAGAGCTAATGGTATTAGTGGATCGTGGTGCCGATGTGCGTATTTACCAAACACAGAGCAACCAAAGCTTTCACATGAAGTCGTATATTTTTGTCAAAACAAACGACACCAACGAAATTACGTCTGGTTGTGCCTTTATTGGCTCAAGTAACATTAGCGCCAGCGCACTTACTAAAGGTCATGAGTGGAATTTTAGACATGATTACATACAGCCAAAAACAAGCCAAGCAGCGCAGCAATTTTTAAGTATTCGTAATGCTTTTTACGATATTTTCAACCACGGGTTTGTTACACACTTAAGTCATGAATGGATTGATAACTACATTGCTAGGCGTAAAGTACAGCAGTTTGTAGCGGTAAACGATACCGATACAGCTGAACAAATTATTGAACAAAGCGAAGCTAAAACACCAAGACCAGCTCAAATTGAAGCGCTCAATGCTTTAGCGCAAACTCGCGCTGAGGGCTTTAAACGTGGCTTAGTGGTGTTAGCAACAGGCATGGGTAAAACATGGTTAAGCGCGTTTGATGTTAAACAATTCAAAGCTAAACGGGTGTTATTCGTCGCACATCGAGAAGAAATACTTGTACAAGCACAGCGTACATTTTCTGAACTACTGCCGCTTTCAACGGGATTTTATAACGGTAAACAGCGAGACAAAAACGCTGACTGTTTATTTGCCTCTATTCAAACAATTGGTCGAAGTAATCATTTAAAGCAATTTGCACCAACGGCGTTCGACTACATCATTGTTGATGAGTTTCATCATGCCAGCGCACGTGTTTATCGTCAGCTATTAAACTATTTTGAACCACAGTTTTTACTCGGTTTAACCGCCACGCCAGAACGAACCGACCAAGCCGATATTTTAGGATTGTGCGACAACAATTTAGTGTTTGAGAGAAACTTAACGCAAGGAATTGATCAAAAAACGTTAGTGCCGTTTCATTACTATGGTATTTGGGACGAAAACGTAAACTACCAAGCCATTCCATGGCGCAATGGTCGATTTGATCCTGCAGCACTAGAAAACAAATTTGCGACACAAAAACGAGCCGATCATGCGCTTGCACAGTGGCAACAATATAAACAAAAACGCACCTTGGGATTTTGTATTTCCACCAAACATGCCGATTACATGGCTGATGCGTTTAATAAAGCGGGTGTAAAAGCACTATCAGTACATAGCCAATCAAAAGTACGCAGAAATGAGGCACTTAAACAATTAGAACAACGCCAAGTTGAAGTGCTATTTACCGTTGATCTGTTTAATGAAGGGACTGACTTACCCAGCATTGATACTATTTTAATGCTGCGCCCAAGTGATTCTAAAATCCTGTTTTTACAGCAATTAGGGCGTGGTTTGCGTACGCTAGAAGGTAAAACGCATTTAGTGGTGCTCGACTTTATTGGTAACCACCATAGCTTTTTAAATAAGCCTTATGCGTTACTCCATGAAACTACGCCAAGTGGTGTAGTGAAAAAGCTTAAAAAGCCAAATCTAGCTGATGGCTGTTTTATAAATATTGATTTAAAAGCCACCGACTTCTGGCAACAGCTAGCTAAGGCGCAGCGCACCACGGCGCTTGAAGATATAACACAACTTGCTGAGCAACTTGGGCATTTACCCACCTTAAGTGAGTTTTACTACCACTATGGGGATATAAAAAAGGTAAACAGCAATTACACTAGTTGGTTTGAGCTAATTGCTAAAACACAAAACATTGATGATGAGGCACAACAAGGTGCTGAGCAACTAGCGCCGTTCTATGACTTTTTACATAAGGGCATACAAACAACCAGTATGACCAAATGCTTTAAAGCTATTTTGCTTGAAGCTTATGTGGCATTAAATGGTTTTACCATTCCCCCAACAGTTGCAGAACTTGCAGCCATGAGTGCTAAAGTATTAGCGCGCCACCCAAATTTAAAGCAACACGATTTATCAGCCAAAGAGCAGCAAGCTGCCGCTGATTCACAAACATGGCAAAGCTACTGGCGTAAAAACCCAATCAAAGCTTACACCAATAAAAATAAAGATGGCACGCAGTGGTTTACGCTAGAAAACGACACAGTAAAAGCCACGTTTGACGTACCCGCAGAAAAATGCGAATTACTAAACAACGCCGTGTTAGAGCTGGTTGAATACAGCTTAGCTAAATACAGCCAACGGCTAAAAGTAAACATAGCAACAACTAAACAAAATACCGAGCAACAAGCTGACAATGTGACTCAGCTAGAGTTTAAAGCTCTTGCCGATACAGCAAAAGAGCAAGATAACGCATTAAAGCTGCCGTATTTTCCAAATATTAAAATTGCCTGCGGGCATTTTAAAACAGGGGATGAAAGCGATATGGAATTGATGGACGCGCCACTTGGCGCGGGCAAGCTCGACCCACAAGTACACTTTTTAGCGCATGCGTCGGGTAATTCTATGAATGGCGGTAAGCACCCAATACTTGATGGTGATTTACTGCTACTTGAGCTTATAACCTCCGATAAAGCAGGATCGCTACGCGGCCAAATAGTGGCAATAGAGCGAGATGATATAGGCGGGGAAGGGCAGTATTTACTGCGCAAAGTTAATAAATTACCCAATGGGCAATATGAGCTAATTGCTCAAAACCCAGATTACGAAGTAATGATTGCAGATGAAAGTATGCGAACCTTTGCGCGGTTTAAACAAGTGGTTGCTGAGTAGTTTGTAGTCGCGCTTTAACTTGTAGGCGCAGAGCTTGATCGCGCGAAAAGCGCTTTAACCATGATTTTTACATGGTTTGGGAAAGGGATTAATAACCTCTATTCGAGGTTTTATCGCGTTGGCGATGGCAACCAAAGGGCGGCTGCCGCCGACCGCCCTTTGGAATCCCACGGCGCGCCCGAGGATCACACTTGATCTTCAACTTGCGTTAATGATGTGAACGTAACCAGCGTAGATAGGCCATCCATGGCCAAGCTACGCTTTTTACAGCATCCATGCTGTAAATTACTCATCATTACGATCGTTTCAGGTGTGATCACGGGGAGTTGGAGTGTGCTGGTAGATTGATGGTTATAACAATATTTGCTAAATAGTTTAGAGGAAAAATTATGGATCTGAAAAGTACGTTAAAAGTAGCAGGGCCATCAGCTATAGCTGCTTGGGTATTTTATCACTTAATAAATAAGTACTTAGAGTTTTCTGAAGTTTTTAAAACAAACATAGCTCTAAATATCATACTATTAATTATTATCTTTTTATTTTGCTTTCTGATGGGGTGGCTTTGGATTAAAAATCAAAAGCAAGAGGTTAATAAAGGTACTGATTCTAAAGTCCACAATAATACGATTTCAGATAATGAAGTAGATGAAAATTTAAGTATTGGTGGTTCATCAACAAATATTACAAAAAATAAAATTAAGGGCAATAAAGTCAAAGGCTCTATGAGTATTGGTGGAAAATAAATGAGTATTCAAGACCAGCCTATAGGGTATCCAGTTGCAAATGCAATCACAGATAATACTATATGCAGTAACGAGATAGGCGGTGACTTAGTGATAGGGGGGTTGTAAAGTTACCTTCCTTTGATATTTCTGTAGGAGCTGAGTCGCTTAAGCAGCTAATTAGTGATCATGAAAAATTAAAAGAAGAAAACCCTGTATATCTTTATGTACTTGAGGAGCTTCAAAGTAAGATTACGGATTGTGAATCGAGGGAAGTAATTGGTTTAGAAAATAAATTGATTAAAGCCAAAAAAGATCTTTATTAAAGAGGCATTAAAATCCAGTCAAAAAGCTTCAAAGATGATTTTGAAATTTCAACATGTGAAATCCTATCAAATAATATTTAATCACGTATTAAGTCTTATTATTACTCGATTTAGGGCACATATAGGACCATTAGTTGATAATGGTGTAGACGATTTAACTATAAGAACTAGTATAAATACAGTGATCGTTGAGCCTCTATATAAAGAAGTTAGCTTAGCTGGGGGATACATAACATCTGATCTTATCGAAGGGATGTTATATTTTTTGACTGAAAAGTGTCATGTGGAGTGGGTGTAATGATAATCTACCATCCTGCATATGATGTGAATCATTGCTCTTACCGAATCCTAAATATTTTATATGCTTTGAAAAATCATAAGACTAATTGTGATTTGTTAAAAATAATCAACTTTTACTATGTATATCCACATCTAATAAAACGGATGAAAAGCCTTCCAAGACCTTTGAATTATAAATCAAAAGTTATTAATAGTATTAACGAACCATTTGAATTGACACCAATCCCAAGTACTTTATTTTTTGAAATGATATCAACGCATGAGGCCTCTATACAGTCGCTATTACAAAAATCACTTATCTATATTGATGCAAACGAAATTTTTCTTGAAATTACAAATCTACCGAAGGGACTTATAGAAATATTTCAAAATGATGAATTTAATAAAAGCAGTATTTTTAAAATTTTAGTTGAGTCTTTTCCTAAAACCAAGCTTGATGGAGAGAATGGACTTAAATCAAAAAGTGGACTAATGGAATATAAATATGACTAACACTAATTTTTTTGTAGAAAGGTTGGTAATTTTAAAATCAGGATTTAGTGTTTATGATGAAGATTTTCATCGTGGTATAAATGTTATTAGAGGAGACCACTCGGTCGGTAAAACTACAATATTAGAACTATTGTTCTATGTTTTAGGTGGGGAAATAAAAGAAAATCAATGGTTGTACCCTGCTGACAGGTGTGATGAGGTATTTTGTCAAATAAATATAAATAATGAAACTTTTACTATTAAAAGGGATATTGAAAAAGGCGCGATACCACCCATTCGTATTCAAAGCGGTACATATGAAAAGACACGCTCAACTAATCTTGGTTGGAAAAAGTTTGGTCCGAGAAGAAGTGAATCTGGTGAAAAATACTCTTTTCACAGCAGTTTTTTGATTTACTTGGTTGGGACAGTCATAAGTCGGATGATTATGCAAATTTAACGATGCATCAAATACTTAGGTTTTTATATGTAGACCAAGAATCGGGCTCAACTAAAATTTTTCGTGCTGAAGATAATAATCGAGGAGATAGCGAAGGTATACGTATTGCTATTGCTGAATTTTTACTAGGCTTAGATAATCTCGATACACATAAATTGAGGCAGCAACTTATATTAGCAGAGCGCGAATTCGAAAAAATTTCTTCAGAATTAAATGCTATGTACAAGGTCTTAGGTACTGATTCGAGTTTAACCGTTGAAACTTTAAATACCTATATTGTAAAAAATTCTAACGAAATAAATGTTTTATTAAATAAAGATGTTGAATTTAAAGAACCTCCAAAGGAAGATAGAATTAATACTAAAAAGTATAAAGATTTGGAGAAAAAATTGAAATACTTAATAGGCAGCTCCAATCCTTTCATTTGGATATACAATCAACTAGTGGTGAAATTATTGATTGCGAATTATTTGAGAAGTCTCTTATTTTAGAAAAAAATCACTTCTAGAGTCGAGGGCTGCTTATGATAATATTGGAGAGATGAAATACACGCATTGCCCGTGCTGTTTAGAAGAAATTACTACTTCAGATGTAAATTCTTGTCACCTCTGTAACGCAACTAAAAAGGAGTCTTCTCACTCAAATAATTATATGCAGATTTTGACCGAGCTTGATTTTCAGATTAAGAGTAATAAAAAGGTACTTTATGACTACCAAGAGCATTTAATAGGTCTTCAGTCGGCTATTATTATCGCGAAAACTAACCTTGAAAATACTCAAAGTGAGTTGCTTGCCATTGCTAAAACAGTAGATGTTGAAACACAATATTTAATTGAAAGGGCGAGAAAAGTTGGACAATTAGAATCAGAAAGTAAGCAAATACAAAAGCAAATAAGTATTATTAAAGACTTAGATAAATTTAAATCAAGAAAGTCTGAGCTAAATAAATTAATTTTAGGTTATAAAGAAAAATATCTTTCGCTTCTACATCTACTAAAAAAAGACGAGATAAAGTTAATGCTGGTATTTGTAATAATATGTTGGCTATTCTTCGCGCTGATTTACGTGAAAATGGAGAACCTTATGAAGAAGTTTTTAAAAAAGCAGATTGTTCAGATATAGAAATTGATTTTTCAAAAGATAGAACCTTAATTGATGGACGTGTAAAGTTCTCAGGTAGCTCTAACTATATAAAAAAGAATGCTTTCTTTCTTGCTGCTTTATTTGAGTCATTATCAGATCCTCATTATCGACTTCCAAGGTTTCTTATGTTGGATGCTATTGAAAATGGCGGTATGAAAGCATGGCGTAGCCATAACTTCCAACGCTCTATAATTGAAATGTTTAAAGGCAAAGAAAATTTTCAAATAATATTTTGTACTTCAATGGTTTTAGATGAGTTAAATAATGACGAATATGGTGTGGGCCCTTACTATACTGATAATGTAATTAGTATATGAAGTTAATAATGTATTGATGGTTTTTTACATCATATAGTTATCAACTATTTTTACTTATTAAGGCAGTATGTTTTTTCATTTGTCCATTTGTAAAACATGGTCTAATTAATTGTAAGTCGTCATTTGACATTGAGTAAATAGAATATTTATTGTCGTCAGAACGTAGGCTTATTTTGTAATTCTTGGGGTCATAACTTATGTTTGATGAATCTAAAAATTTAAATATGTTGAGTAACTCAATTGGCGTAAAGCCTGATTGCAGTTTGTAATTTCTAACGGCTCGTTCAATGAACAGCCGTTCGTCATCATTCCTGTCTCTTACTTTCCAGAGCTTGCGTAACGGATCTAGCATTTTATCTTCTAAGGCTTTTTTTAGCATACGATTTAGTTCTTTACTACGTGATGACTTATCGATAAGACGATTTCCATCTTCATCAAAAACACCGATTTCTTGAAAGCGTAATATGCAACTAGAGCCAACCCATAGAGAGCTTTTTTTAATTTCATTTTTTATTTCAAAATGATAGCGTAACTCTGGGTGTTCACAGAGTTCACAATCTTCTGTTGCATCTCCGTAGTCTTGTACTTCACCTGTAAAAGTCCATTCTTTCAAAGCTTCTATAAATTCATCAGCTAAACTTAATGGAATAAGGTTTAGTTTTGACTTTTCTAGCCACGGGTTAGTTCTCATATTAAATTCCTTTTAGCGCATTAAAAACAAATCATCATCCAACAGCCAATTTCCCTGCCTCGTGCCACATTTCACTTGGCATGGGGTTGATTAGCTCCCACGTTATATTCATCGGCTGGCTGCCGTTGTGGCTTTGGTATTTAACCTCGCCGTAGTTTACAAACCCCATAGTTCGGCCGTTTTCGTCTTTACCTTGTTCTCGTACAAATAACAGAATGGTTTTGCCTGTTTTTTGGTGCTTTATATAACTAAGGCCACGGCCGTGTTCTGGGCGGGCGCTGTTTTGCGTTTGCCAATGGAACAGGGTAGGGCTAATTGCGTAGTCGTGATACAGCGTTGTGGGCGAGTAGGTTTTTTCGCACTTGTTGAGTGTTACAAATAACAGCTCTAGGTTTTGATTTTTAAATTCTAAAACGCCTTCGCGGGCAGTCGATTTTTTATCAAACGAGTGAACGCCAAATGCTGCGAGTATTTGCTGGCGCGTGTAGCGGCTGTGTAATTTTATTGCATGATTAGGTAAGCACGCTAAATCGCTTTCTTGCTGGTGTATGCGGTTTATTAATAGTGTAATTACCTGTGCAAGTTCTTGTTGTAGCTCTTTGTGTTTAAGCGCTTGTAAGCTTTGTTTAAGGCTTTTAAAGCCTAAACTTGAGCCAGTAGTATCCCAAAAGTTGTAATGCGCCATAAGCGCGTACTGTTGGTTTTGTGGCGTTGGCGTTAAACTAAAGTCGTTGTTACATAAATCACGTAAAAAGCATAAGTAACTGAGCGAGTCGCAGCCGAGTAATTGGGTGTTTATAGCGCGGTAATACGCGGCGTAAATGTCGGCTTGCTCTGCGGGTATTTCATCCCCTTTTAGCCAGTGCCAGCCACCGAGTTTTTTATCTTTTGGTTTGTAAATATCTTCAAGCGTGACCTGGGGGTTTATGCGTAAAAAATTACTTAGGGTTAGCGTGTCATTGGTATGTTGCGAATAGCTATTTATCAGCTGCTGTAAACGGCGTTTAGAGTTTATAGCTTGCTGAATATTTTTTAATATTGTTTGTTGTGTGCGCTTTTGTAGCTCTATACGGCAACCCAGCGGTAAATGCGGGAAGTTGTTTTCAATCTCGGTTTTTATCGGTTGGTTGCTTTTACCAATTAGCGCGCGGAATTTACTGGCAAAGTCATATTCTGGACGGGCATTACCGACAAAGTCGAGTACGGTACAGCACTGCTTTGATCTACCTAAAGAAAAGCTGTTGTCGGGCAGGCGCAGGCCACGGCCGAGTTGCTGTAAAAACAGGGTTAGGCTTTCTGTTGGGCGTAAAAATAAAAGAGTATCGACCTCTGGAATATCGACACCTTCGTTAAAAATATCGACCACGCAAAGTATTTGTATTTCACCTTGGCGCAGTGCTTGCTGCTTGGCCGTACGTTCATTAGTATTTTTGCTAGTAAGCACATCAGCGTTTATCCCAGCTAAGTTAAACTTAGACGCCATAAACTCTGCGTGCTTTTGGCTTACGCAAAATGCCAAGGCTTTAATGTTGTGAACATTAGTCACTATATCAGCAAGGCTGGATATAATTTTGTTTGCGCGGCTGTTCTCGCCTGTATAAAGGTTACTTAGCTCGGTTATATCGTAACGGCCGCCTCGCCAAGTTATTTGGCTTAGGTCGATATCGTCATCTAATCCAAAGTATTGAAACGGGCATAAATGGCGTTGGTTTATTGCCTCGGGTAAGCGAATTTCTGCGGCTATTACACCGCAAAAATCATCCAGTATATTTGCGCCATCTTGTCGCTCTGGTGTAGCAGTTAAACCAAGTAATATTGTGGGCGTAAAGTGATTTAATATAGCGCGATAGCTTGCAGCGCTTACGTGATGCACTTCATCTATCACAATGTAGTCGTAGTAATCGTGAGTTAAATTAAGTGATTCAATTTGGCTGTTCAGCGTTTGGATTGATGCAAATAATTGGTTGTAACGCTGTGGTTTGTAGTTACCCACCCAAAGCTCACCAAAGTGGTTATTTTTAAGTACACCACGGTAAGCGCTTTGCGCTTGTTTGAGTATTTCTTCACGGTGGGCTACAAACAAAAAGTGGGCGTTTGGGTTTTGATCGTAAACGATTTTAAAGTCGAACGCCGATATTATTGTTTTACCTGTGCCGGTTGCGGCAACCACTAAATTTTTAAAGCGATTATGCACGCTACGTTCAACGCTTAGTTTTTCTAAAATAGCGAGTTGGTGGGTTTTAGGTGTTATATCAAAATAGAACTGGCTGCTTGCTTGGCCAACACCACGTTGCTCATTAAGTGAATTTATGAGCTTTTCTTTACATTCAGCTTTGCCAGTAAATAATTCAAAATCTGGCGATTGCCAGTAGGTTTCAAAGGTACTTTTGGTTTTAGCTATAATGTGCGGAATTTCTTGCGCGGTA
This sequence comes from Pseudoalteromonas sp. B160, assembly GCF_037162485.1. NCBI lineage: Bacteria > Pseudomonadati > Pseudomonadota > Gammaproteobacteria > Alteromonadales > Pseudoalteromonadaceae > Pseudoalteromonas > Pseudoalteromonas sp. B160. Next base: position 928,585 of record NZ_JARLUX010000002.1, read on the forward strand.
ATTTTTAAGTTCCACTCAAGGCCGCTGGTAAGCGCTGAATGCGACAAATTAGACGAGCCAATATAACCAGTATGAAACCCCGTATTACGCATAAACAAGTATGACTTTGCGTGTAAGCGTTCTTGCTGATTATTGTAACTAAGCTTTACCTCGGTATTTGGTAGGCCTGCTAAAAACTCAACCGCTTTAGCATCCGTTGCGCCCATGTACGAGGTGGTAATTACTTTGAGTTTATTGCCGCTTTTGGTAAAGGCTTCAAGCTCATTTTTAAAATGCGCAGCCCCGTCCATTTTATAAATGAGACAAGCCAGTAAATAGTGTCGGACGATTTAATCTCGCGCTTTAGCTCGGTTTCGAGCGATATTCCCGCATTCGCACCGCTAAATAATTCGCTTTGTGTAAGCCCTGTTAGCGGGAATATATCTTTGGAGTAATCTTTAAGATTGGCGGCAATAGGGTTTTGGGTATTAAACAGCGCAGTAAGTATTCGACCTTGGCTGTCGATAAGGTTTTCGTTGATCAGCTCGTCATCGCGAATATGATCTTTAAGCCAAAGCACAAGGCTGTTTGCGAGGTTAATTTGCTCGTGCAAACGCTCGCTTGAATTAGGGATTGCATCGATTGCATGTTCAACCAGCTTACCTAAAAAGCGCGAAAGCCACGTAGCTGCCTCAGCCGATTCTAGTTGGCGTTCGCCCACATAAAATTGGTCACGATTTAAGTTTTGCTCAATTACTTGTGTAATTAACTGCTCGTAAATACCAATCTGTTGCATTAAATCGCTCCCTGTTTGCGAGCACTCAGTTTACTAAAAAATGCAATGTAAACAAGCATTAACTCACTATTGAATTAAAGGCAGCTGTTAAGATAATTCCCCGTGATCACACCCGAAATTAAATTAATGATGAGTAATAACAGCGCATGGATGCGCGTTAAGCTGTGACTTCGCCATGGACGGCGAATAAACAGCATTTACGTTCATATCATTAATTTAAATTGAGGAAGCTGTGTGATCCTCTGGGCGCCGTGGGGTTCCAAGGGGCGTACGGCGTTATGCGCCCCTTGGTTGCCGTCGCCAACGCGACATTAACCATCAAATTTGCAATTAAAAACCAAAGCGCGAGGTTAACTCCCGCCTAAAATTTAAAATCTACGCTTTTCGTGTCAGCAAGCTTAACGCCTACGGTCAACCTAAACGATGCTGTTAAGAAAACTCCCCCGTCATTTGTGCCCAAAAAGACTCAATTGATGAGTAATTGATTGCATGGAAGCAATCGAAGCCGTGACTGGCACATGGATGTGCCAGTCACGGAGTTTACGTTCATATCAATTGTGGCTTTGCGGAAATTGCAAAATGCTCGGGGCGACGAGCGAGCCTAAAGAGAAGTCGGCGCTTTAATTTGGTAAAGAGCGCTCCTTGGTTGCCGTCGCCAACGCGACATGTATTATCTAGTTTTGTTAGGAACATTGACTTATAAAGGTTTAAGTTAACTACATTTAGGAATTAGAATGAATTATAAAAAGGAAGATTTAATAGAGCTAGGCGAGCGACTTTTTGGTCATTTATACAATCGTTTTGGTGAAGGGCTTTATAGTTCACATGAAACCTTAAAAAAAGGAGACGTGTATCTATTAGGACTAAATCCTGGCGGGTCAGGACACACTCTGCTTGGTGACTTTATGAGTAAAACTTTAACTCGTACTGAAAACTCATATTTAGATGAAGCTTGGGTTAATGGACAAAGTCGTAAATATGCAAAAGGCTCCGCTCCACTTCAGAAGCGAATTCAAAGTTTACTTGAAGGTCTGGACCAAAATGTAGCGGATGTATGTGCTAGCAATTTAATTTTTACCACTTCAAAATCATCGAATGATGATAGTTATAATTTTGGTTTTGCTGGTACTTTCTGGCCATTTCATCAAGCGGTCATTGAGATTGTGCAACCTAAATTAATTCTATCTTTTGGAAACTCTAGGCTACATTCACCTTTCGGATTTTTAAAGTCATTATATTGCGAAGACCTTGAAAAAAGTAATTTTGAAGAAATAGATTCCGGACACGGTAAATGGAAGTGCTATGGGTTCAAAGCTGATATCAATGGTAGGTCAACTGCAATAATCGGTTTGCCGCATTTGAGTTACTACAGCCCAAACAAAGAGCCTGTTTTAAAATGGATTAAAGAATTTTCAGGTATATAAAGCTTTGAAAGGGGGGGCAATAATGAATACATGGAGCTATGCGCCCCTTGGTTGCCGTCGCCAACGCGACATTAACCATCAAACTTGAAAAGCGCTGTATTTTCACAATCACCGCATACTAATGAGTAGAGCTCTTTGCGTTTGCTCACCTTGGTATTAGCACTGGTACATTGCGGGCAAGACGTTTTCATTGGTGTATTGGTATCGCACTCGCTGCATGTAACAAAATAGCCGTAGCGGCCTGAGCGCGCTTTAAGCGTGTTGCCATTACGGCACTGTTTGCACTTTAGATTTACTTCATTATTGGTGCTTGATTGCTCTTGAGCGACGGATGCGATAGGACTTGGTGCTATAAGTGTTGATTCATTTTGATAAATCGGGCTTGGCTCGTTGAGGCTTGTTGCTAACGCATCAGGTTTTAACTGTGTGGCAGGAGTAATATTTTGCTCCAAAAGAAACTGACAGATCCTAGCTAAGCTTTCTTCACTAAACCATGGGCGAGTATTGGTTGAGAAAAAGTGCAGGGCATTTGGTATTGATGTCGGTAGCTTCATTATGTCTAAAAGTTTATCCGCTATAAACTCTGATTTAACGAGTCGCTCTTCAAGCGTTTTTGGCGTGTTATCTCGATTAATTATGGCATTACTCGATATTGCGCAGATGCTATACCATTCACGGCCACCAAAATTTTGCTGTATTTTACCAAACATCTTTGGCAGGAGTTGAGGAGCATTGTCTCTTACTAAACTTTTTAGTAATGCCAATTGTAGCTCAACTTGTTTGATAGGTGACGGCATACCTTGCCATTGCCCACGGTAGCTGCGACTCCACTCTTGATGTTGGTTTATAGCGACTTCACCGGTAATACTCTTTGATTCAATAAGAATAAACCCGTAGGTGTAAACAATAAGGTGATCTATCTGTGCGGTTTCGCCGTTGTGTTTAAACTTTACATCATTAAACACAAATACTTGAGGGTGGTCTTTAAATGCGCGGCGTAAGTAAAAGGCTACGTCTAGCTCTTGCTTTTGGCCTGCTTTTAATTTTGCTGAGTTGGTTGTGACGAGCGTTTTATCTTTTAAAATCATGCGGAGTCCTTTCAGTCATGTATTTGTATAGAATAACATTGAAGTACCTAATAAAAATACTGCTCTGATTAATTTGATTTAAAAACAATCACGGCTGAAGCCGTTTCCTACAAGGGAAAGGTTCTAGGTTTTAGGGAAGTGACTAGCTGCTAGGATGTTTGCACAAGCTTGCTAACTCACACAATGAGGCTGCGCTTTTAACGCCAGCAAGCTGCGTGTCTATGGGATAAATTTTTACGTTGGTTGAAATTTATTGCTTTGACGCGCTAAAGCACGACCTACAATTTAAGCGCAAGATAAACTCCCGCCTACGGCACGACCTACATTTTAAAAGCTTCGCTTTTCGCGTCAGCAAGCTAACGCCTACGGTGGTAAAAGGCGCTAGGTTTTAGGGAAGTGACTAGCTGCTAGGGTTTTCCGGTAGCCTTTTGTTTCTTATTTACTTCTCTTTGCGCCTGTAACAAATTTAAACGCTGTTGTTATGGCAACCCCTTCGTTATTTTCCTTATTTAGGTAAATTAATAGTTTTATAATATAAAATTAACATTTTACTGTGTTTTGACTATAGTAAGGCTTGGCACGTACAGGCTTGTTCGTGCTTACAACATTAAACTACACACAATAAGGTTTAACCTATTTATAAGGACTCATTAAATGTTTATAAGATTTAAACCACTACTAGCATGCTTGCTCTTTATGTTAGTAAGTACTGTAACGAGTGCTGCTGTTAATCTACAGGGCACCACTGATATTCATGACCCTTCTACAATAATGCGCGAAGACGGTGTTTACTGGACTTTTGGTACAGGCACTGGATCGAGCGGATTACCCATAAATGCACTTTATTCTACCGATATGGTTAACTGGCAGCGAGGTCCGTCACCTATCGCGCCTAATACATACCCAAGTTGGATTAACAGTAAAGTCCCTGGTTTTGATGGTAATTTTTGGGCTCCTGACATAATTGAGATGAAGGGTAAATACTATCTGTATTACTCTGCTTTTTCAGCAAGCCAAGGTATGCACTCAGCTATTGGTGTTATGGTCACCGATTCACTTAATAATCCTAATTGGCAAGATTTAGGTATGTTAGTGTCGACTAATGACGACCCTGTTTCGTCTGCTGGGTTTGCGGTAAATGCGATTGATGCAGGTGTGTATCGTGACACTGCGGGCAAAGTATGGATGATTTATGGATCTCACTATGCGGGTATTTTTATCAGGCAGCTTAACCCTGATAACGGTAAGCTTATGAATAATACACGTTACCCAGCTGTAGGCAGTGGTGGCGATTGGAATGAGTTTGAAGCTGCACAAGTACAGTACATTAATGGTTATTATTATCTTTTTTCTAACCTAGCAGATTGCTGTAAAGGTAAAGAGAGTGATTATTATATTGTTATGGGTCGCTCGACTTCACCTACAGGACCTTTCCTTGATAAGAACAATGTTGATATGTGGAACTACGGCGGCAGCACCGTATTATCAACAGAAGGTATCTACATCGGCCCAGGCCATTTTGGTTACCTGCGCCACGGCGAACAAGATTTAGCGACAATCCATTATTATGATGGCAATTCTCCTACGGGTTGGCCTGCACGTTTAGATGTACTAAAAATTCAATTTGGCAATGATGGCTGGCCATACTTTTCTCGCAACCTTAATTTAGGCAACGATACGCGTCTGCGCGATGGCCGTGTAAGTATTACCTCTGTACTCAGTGGTAAAGCGTTAGAGGTGAGTAATGCTGGGCTTAGTGATGGCGATAACCTTGTGCAATGGGGATATTGGGGCGGTACTAATCAGCAATGGGATATTGTTCATGTAGGTGGCGGCTATTACAGCATTACCAATGTAGCTAGCGGCAAGTCAATTGATGTATATGATTGGAGCGAAGACAATGGCGGCAATATTGTGCAGTGGGCTCTTTGGGGTGGCGAAGGTCAACGTTGGTTAATGCAATATACTGGTAATGGCCATTATGCATTAAGAAGCGCATGGAGCGGCTTGGCCCTTGATGTATTTGATATGAGTACCGAAGATGGCGCAAATATAGTACAGTGGGAATACTGGGGTGGTGAAGGTCAGCAATGGAATATTAACTATCTAGACTAGTTTTTAGTAATAACAACCGCAATAAATATTGCCGTTGTTATTTTTAAACTAACCAGTTATTAATTTTGGTAACGCTATTGTTAGCTTTAGACATCGCTCATATGCAAATTGGTTTTAAAATAATCACAGCCCACAAGATATAAGTGCTAGGACTGTAAAAGATATTAGGTTTTAGCGGCTAGGTGCTCTAGGTTAAAGGGAAAAGGCGCTAGGTTCTAGGAAGTGACTAGGTGTTAGGATGTTTACACAATCTCGCTAACTCACACAATGAGGCAATTAAGTTGGCTATTCGCCTCATTGTGTGAGGCGAATAGTTGTCATATACTGGTCTTAATTAATCTTGAGGTGAATAATAATGTGGATATGGCAGCAGCAAAACTGGCCTGATTTTAGTTGGGATCAACAAGCATTGGCGCCGCTTTTGCGTGAAGTCACTTATAACCAAGGGCTGTTAATGGGGCAAATGGGCTTGCAAAACGTTAAATTAAAGCAGCAAGCGCTTGATACCTTACTCGCTAATATTATTCATTCAAGTGCAATTGAGGGGGAGAAGCTTAACGCATTTTCTGTACGCTCGTCACTTGCTAAAAAACTCCACATTGATGAGCAGCCTTATCCAACTACAGTGCAAAGTGATAACCTTGCTGAAATGATGTTAGATGCAATTAATAATACCCATACTCCACTTGATTTAGAGCGAGTACTTAATTGGCATCGTTTATTGTTTGCCAGTGAACAGAGTTTATTTACGCAAATAGAAGGTGGCCAATTACGTGGTAACGAGCCAATGCAAGTGGTGTCGGGACGATTAGATAAACCGGTATTACATTTTACAGCGCCACCTAGAGAGCGGATTGAAAGTGAGCTATCGGTTTTTTTAATTGGTTTAACAGCAGTCATAATGACACAACGCTAGATCCTTTTATTCGCGCAGCTATAGCACACTTATGGTTTGTAACTTTACATCCACTTGAGGATGGTAATGGGCGTATTACGCGACTTATTACTGACTTAGCACTGGCGCAAGAGCATGCCGAGGCAATCCGGTTTTATGCGATGTCGGTGGCTATTTTAAAGGACAGAAAAAGCTATTACGAAGTACTTGAAGCGACCCAACGCGGCGATCTTTGCATTACGCAGTGGATCTGCTGGTTTTTGGGCACGCTTAATAAAGCAATACAGCATACGCTAAAAAATATTGAGCAAACAGTTTTTAAAAGTAACTATTGGCTTAGTAAAGACCAAACAAAGCTAAATGAACAACAAGTAAAAGTGCTTAATAAATTACTTGATGGTCAGTTTGAGCACGGTATAAGTGCTAGCCAATATCAAAAAGTAGCTAAGGTGAGCCGCGCTACCGCTACGCGCCATTTAGCTGATTTGCAGAGGTTGGGGTTTATTGCAAAAACTGCAGCTGGGGGGCGAAGTACACGTTATGCTGTAACGCAATCACACAGTGAGGCAATTAAGTGAATTTATTGCCTCATTTAGTGAGGCGAATAATAATTATAAGTGCTGTGTTAAAAACGCAAATTGAAAAGTTTGTGTTAGTAATGACTCTATGGCTGTGTTTATGGGGATACGTTGCCATTAACCCTTTGTTTTGGTTCAACGGTTATAAACCCAAGCGCGATATAAAATCGCATCTACCTATTCAAAAATTGCGTTTTTCGCGTCAGCAAGCTGCACGGCTACGGTGATAAAAGGTGCTAGGCTTTAGGGAAGTGACTAGTGGCTAGGGTTTATTCGTAGCCCGTTACCCATAGCCCGTAGCATTTTATCTTCTCTGTGTAGCGCCGCGCCTCGGTGAGCTCGGTGGTAAAATTGGTTTTAAAACAATCACAGATCGAAAAAGCTGCTAGGTTCTAGGGAAGTGATTAGGTGCTAGGCTGAATTCATCGCCCGAAGCTCGAAGCTCGTCGCTCGTCGCACGTATCCCGCAACCCTCGGTGGTGAAATTGGTTTTAAAACAATCACAGGCAAGATAAAGGCGCTAGGTTCTAGGGAAGTGACTAGGAGCTAGGATGTAACCGTAGCCCGTTTTTCAACTTACCAGTTTTACGCTATAAACTAGTCAATTAAAATTTACTTATGGGTTTTAATTTAATTACAAGTATTCATAAGTTAAATGCATTTTACTTATGGTCTTGTTGATTAATTATTTAGTCTAAAAGTAAAGTATCGTTGACTTTTTCTTAAGGTATTCTAGAATTGGTTGTATAAGTAAACTATAGTTGACCATAAATGAGCGATTCCTCCGTCAAAAAAACACTCGGAAGAGTTGTTAAGCGTACTGAAATGCCTGAGCTTTCTAAGCCATTTTCAGCCATGCAGCTGGCTAAAGCCATTACTGCAAAGCGAACTGGTATGAAGCTGACATTAGTGGATGTATCACAAGCGCTTGCTATTTCTAAGCCTACGCTAATAAAAATAGAAAAAGGTGATGTAACTGTGCAACTGCATAATGTACTAAAAGTTATGGAGTATTTAGGGTTGTCGTTCAGCCTTGTCAGTGATGATATAGCTCATAGCAATGATGAGGTGAGCGATGAACAGTGGTACTAACACCAATCGTTTAGATGTGTTTATCGGTCAATCGCAAAAGGTGGCTGAGATAACGCTGGCAATAGGCTCTGAAAATGAGATTTCATTTACTTATGAGGCTAAATGGATCAACGAGGGTTTTGCTGTTTCACCACATTTGCCACTCAATGGCGATTTTGACTCTCGTGCAGTACGTAATTATTTGCAAAACTTATTGCCTGAGGGGAAAGGCCTTGAGGAAATAATTAGCAGTACGACTATTTCAAAAAATAACACCTTCGGCTTAATTAAAGTGATTGGCGAAGAAACATCGGGCGCTTTGTCGTTTAGAGCAAGTAATCGTGCAGTAAAGCAAACCTCCTTTCGTGAAGTAACTAAAGGTGAGTTAAGTCAAAAGCTGAACCGTTTTAAGCAAGCGGGCGAGCCTATTACATTATGGGACGGGCGAACGAGGCTCTCTGTCGCTGGGGTTCAAGATAAGCTTAATTTACTCGAAATCGACGGCAGGCTGGGGTTTGGTGAAGGCGAATTATGTTCTAATAAAATATTTAAGTTTGAAACGGGCGCTGCGCCTTTCATTGCCGTAAATGAGTTATTTACTATGTTGCTGGCAAGAGGCGCAGGACTTGATGTGCCTGACGTTGAATTGCGTAGCTATGGTGAAATGCGGGCCTTTGTTATCGATCGTTTTGATAGGCGTGTTGTTAAAGAGCAAAACCGAGTGTTACGTCGTCATGTTATTGATGGGTGCCAAGCGACAAATTTGCCTCCTTCTTACAAATACGAGCGTCAGCACGGTGATCAGGGGGACGGTATTTATATTCGAGATGGTGTTTCTTTTCCTAAGCTCTTCAATATTGAAACAGTGAATCTGCAAGCGTATCAGGCGCAACTTATTCGCTGGATAACATTTAATATTTTAGTGCGTAATTATGATGCTCATGGTAAGAACATTAGTTTTTTTGTTGGCAAAAATGGTTTAGAGCTCACACCGTTTTACGACTTGGTTAATATAGAAGCTATTATTGAACAGACGGGTATTGATTGTGCAAAAGGTGGTTCAAAGCTAGCTATTTCAAGGCATTATGCAATGTCGCTAGGTGATTATAATTCACAAGGCGCGGGTAATTTTAGTAATGAAATAACGGCTTATATGTTAGCTGATTTTGCTGATGAGTTTGATATTTCTCTTGCGCGTATGCAGCTACTGATGAGTCAAACAATTCAGTCAGTATTAGCTGCAATAACAATGGCTAAAGCGACTGCTATTGCAAATAATTTGTCTAATAGTGAACTAGAACATATCGGCTTATGTATTAACATTATCAATAAAGCAGCTGGCGAACTGAGTGAGCAGGTTGAGCTGTTACCAAGTATGAAAGCGTTTATTTAAGTTTCTTCGGTGTAAGTAAAAGGCGATAGGGAAGTGACTAGGTGCTAGGATTTGCTCGTAGCTCGTTGCCCGCATTATTTTTACCTTCTCTGTGTAGCGCAGCCTCGGTGGTAAAATTGGTTTTAAAACAATCACAGGCAAGATAAAGGCTCTAGGTTCTAGGGAAGTGACGAGGTTCTAGGGGATTGTATTCGTGCGTTGTATTCTTATTTACCCTCATTGTCTTCTCTTTGTGCAAATTGGTTTTAAGTGATTTATTCACCACAGAGATTAAGAGGCGCTGCGCTTTAGAGAAAGAATATAAAGACCGCGTCAGCAAGCTTAACGCCTACGGTGGTAAAAGGCGCTAGGTACTAGGATTAGCCCGCAGACCGTCGCTCGAAGCACTTTTTATCTTCTCCGTGCAGCGAAGCGCCTCAGTGGCCCTCGGTGGTAAAAGTGGTTTTAAGATAATCACAGGCAAGATAAAGGCTCTAGGTTCTAGGGAAGTGACGAGGAGCTAGGGTTAATTCGTTGCCTGTTACCCATAGCCCGTAGCATTTTATCTTCTCTGTGTAGCGCCGCGCCTCGGTGAGCTCGGTGGTAAAATTGTTTTTAAAACAATCATAGATTAAGGCAAAGGAGCTAGGTGCTAGGGAAGTGACTAGGCGCTAGGGTTTGCACCAGCTCGCTGCACGCAGCTCAAAGCCCGTTGCGTTGTATTCTTGTTTACCCTCATTGTCTTCTCTTTGTGCAAATTGATTGTAAGTGATGTATTCCCACAGAGATTAAGAGGCGCTACGCTTTAGAGAAAGAATATAAAGACCGCGTCAGCATCGTACTTTACTTTATACCCAAAGCACGTTCGCTAAGATGGTTGGTGTATCTCACTACACGGTACAAAAGCTTGAACAAGGTGAGGTAGTAAAAAGCGATATATTGTTTGAAGCTCTCGTTATTCTTCAATTGCAAGGCTCGTTGCTGGATGAAATTAACGAGCTAGCCGCGGATGTGGGGGGTTATAATGCAAGACAGCGTAAAAGCAATAAAACTCAGGTGATTAACGATGACTTCTGGAAGCTTAAGTGTTTATTGACGGTTTAGAAGACAACCCCATTATTTGTAATTTTTTAAGTTAAATACACAAACAGGCCGAGGTGATGATGGCCGATATGCTGGTATCGATAATTTACTGTCGCAAGCCAAATGCCTTAGTCTGAACAAGGTTCAAGCAACAAGAATAATTGCGGAGGTTGAGAGCTATACTCTATGAGTTTAGACGCGATATAAAATCACTGTTACGGGGCCGTTGCAACTTGAAAACTCATCTAATGAGGCGAATAAAGCCAGAGGCTGATATTTTAAACTGAAAAGCTTGCTGCTAGGATGAAAACTGCTACGCTATCCCTAATTTAACGACAGTGATGTATATATGATTAAAAGGATTTTATTGGCTATCTGCGTGATTTCAAGCAATAGCACATTGGCCGCAGAGCAGTATTCGCAATCACGGTGTGATGCTATTAAAGCCGAGCGAGAAAAAGTTCAGGATAGAATGAGGGCAGGGTATAAGGCCGCTGAAGGTGAGCGTTTACGCAGGCGCTCAACTGAGTTGTTTGAAATATTAGGTCGTCACTGCATAAGCCCAACTAATGGGAGGAGCCACAGTTCAGGTTCACGAACTTATACTCGCTCATCTGCTAATGATTTATTAACTAAAAAAGTTCATGATTCAACGGTCTATAGTAAAACATACGACAGTGATAGCAAGCGACTCGCGTGGAGTAGTTTTTACCAATACCCTGAGCGCTGCCGTGCTAAAGAAATGCAACAAACTGACTTTGTTTGGTGCAGTGAAAATCGAGCTGAGCAGCGTGCAAAATTTGAAGCCCAGTGGCAAGTACCAAGCAAAGCAAGCGCGAATGTTAAACAGCCAACGGTTGTTTTATCTCAACAAAACACTACTGCAATACCCACAATTACACATTCGATGACGCTAACCCCAGTGTCAAAAGCTGATACCCGTTTGAATACAGTTGCTTTGGAAAAAGAAGGCTATAACTACAAAATTTGGCAATTAGTGGCTGTTGGTTGTCTTGCCTTTATGGGAGTTTTTGGCGTTTACCGCTGGTTTAAAGATTAAGTGCAAAAGGTCGCTCTAAGTAAACGCCGGGTTAGGTTAGGCTTATTGTCACGTAAAGCATGAACTACGGGTTAACTCGTTGCTGTAGCTTGGCTTGGGGCTGATAATCACCTTGCTCTAAACCTTTAAAGTAAGCTTGGTAACGGCCGTTTTGCTTAAACTGTAATAAGTACTGATTAAAGGTGTTGAGCAGTTTTTCACTTTCGCTGTTATTTTTTGGAAATAGTAAGAAGCTTTTATTAATTAACAGGGGTTTGGGGTGATGGTTAATAACATTAACAAGCTCGGGTAGTTGATGTTTGAGGGTAAAGTAGCCAACACTTTGCTCTTCAGCAAAGGCGTCGATGCGCCCTAGTGCTAAACGGCGGAAGTTTTGCTCGGTATTACCTACCCGCGACATTTCAAAAGAGCCTTCGGTAAGGGCTTTATCAAACTCTGGGCCATAACTATAGCCAAGCCCACCACCGAGTAATAGGCCTTTTAAATCTGCAATATTTTGCCAATCAAAATGGCGTTGCTTTTGATAAAAAAACACAAATTTTTCACTGAGTACCGGTTCGCTATATAAGTAAGCCGTTGCTCTTTCGTCACTGAACATCCATACCGCAGTAGCGGCATATTTGTTATTTTCGGTATCGTGATATGCCCGTGACCAAGGTAAAAATGTAAAGTTAACGGTAATGCCTGCTTCTGCAAATATATCGCGAATTAAATGCGCTACTACACCTTGGTAGGGCAGCGAGTCACTAAGAAAAGGCGGCCATTCACCTGCGCTAAGTTGAATTGTCGTTGAGTCAATACTTTGCGCTGTCGGTACTGCTTTAGTGGCGTTACTTACACACAACAGTAGTAACAGACTGGCTTTGCATATGTTGCGTAATCGTTTAGCTGTTCGCATTGTGTAATTTAGCATTTATGATCATGGTAAAAATATCTGCATTGGTTATAAATTCCTCATTTATGATACTACAGTAGCGATCACGCAAAAGCGAATTAGTTAATAAACTTGTGTGCGACTTATATGAGTTGTCTGATGAGTGAAACCTGGTTGTGGTGTGAAGCAAAGTAAACAACGCTGACAACGGCGCTTTAATAGCTGAGTTTGGCTGCACAAATTAATTACCGAGCGGTACTATTTCACCTTGTAAGCAGGGCTGCTCTGCGATTGCTTGCTGAATATTGGTGATCAGCTTATTGGCGGTGACTGATGGCGTGCGAGTATGCGCCCACATGGCGTAAATTGGGCGAGCGGGTAGCGGTATGTTTTGCGCTACATAAGCAAACTGTTGCTTGGCGTTTAAGCTGGCAATTTCGCTCATCGGCAATAAGCCAGCTCCCACACCCGATTGCACTAGCTGGCGTGCAATGGTTATGTCGTAGCAATAGGTGATATGCTCAAAACAGCTCTTTAATTCGCTGAGCAGCGCTGCTGATAGTTGTTTATCGGTGTAGGGCAAAATTAGGCGATTTTGCGGTGCCGTTTGTTTTTTAGTAATTACCGCTGTGGCAATTGAGCCGAGCCGCTTTTGATAAAAGCTTGAATCTTGTTGTTCGCCAATTCGTATCGCTAAATTAAAGCGCTGTTGGCTAAGCTGACTGTTTAAGTTATTTGGATAAATATGCAAATTGAGCTGAGCGTGTGATGTTTGAAACGCACTAATTGCGCTCATTAGTGGCCCAGCAATCAGGTTTTGTGGGCATAGTAGATAAAATTCTTCGTTGATATTTTGTTTACTTATTACCTGCTCAACCTGACTCGAAAGTGTTAAAACAGAGTTCGCGAGCGAGTCATAAATATGCTGCCCCGCGCTGGTGAGTAAAATTCCTCTTGCACTGCGCTGTAATAGTGGCGTGCCTAACTTTTGTTCAAATGCTTGAATGCGTCGCGATAAGGTCGATAAATTTAAATTAAGCGCTGTTGCTGTTTGGCTCATGCTTTTGCGCCGCGCAACTTCGGTAAATAAATACAGGTCGTCTAGCATGTTATTTTCTCAATCTTAGTTTGCATTTTGGTCACTATTTTAACGACTGCTATCAAAATATAGTAGTAGGGCATAGACGCAACTATGAAAATTCATTTTACATTAATCAAGTTGATATGGCTTTTTATGTTGTTTTTGTTCGGAGTATGGGCAACTTATTTAAATTTAGCTTTAACCCTAACGTTTTATGATTGCCGGTTCAATGCATTGAATGCATTTCTTTGAAAGTAGTGAGATTTTATGATTAATATAGTAGCTAAAATTACCCCAAAGACAGCGTTGTTCGCTGAGTGTAAACGTAAATTACAAGCGATTGTGGCACCCACTTTAGCTGAAGCTGGCTGTATTCGCTTTGAGTTATACACGGGTGATAATCAAACATGCTTATTTTTGGTTGAGCGGTTTGTATCGCAACAAGCACTTGATGAGCATTATCAACAAGCTTATACAAAACAGGTTTTTACATTTTATGAGAGTGCATTAGCGAAAGCCGTGGAAATAAATAGCTTAGCTGAAATCTGAGAAATAGGCGCTTTATGTTGCTGGGAGTAACGACATAAAGCTCCCATAGCTTATAACATATTTAGTATCTGCTTGGCTTTTATACGAGTTAAGCATGCCGCCATTGGTTGCTTTTTAAATTGCTTAGCTGAAACGGTTTGCTCTTTCCCCATATATTGATTATGCAGGGTTTGCACACTGACTTTACAGGTCACTTGATGATCATTTTCAACATAACGTAATTCGACTCTTTGCGCTTTGTTGATTAAGTTTTTGTATGGGTAGCCTTCATCGGTATCAAGTTTTATTGTGGTGTTAGCTTGCGCTTGGTTGCTAAAGCTAATTAATGTAATAACTAATATAATTAAATATTTCATTGTGTTAACTCTTCATTTTGCTTGGTTGGTAATATAAGTATTGCCTGATGTAGAAAAGCTGACAAACGATTAAAAATTGCTTATGCTTTAGTTTTTCTTAATTGTGAATGGCTATGACTCTACCCCCATTAAAAAGTCTCTGGTATTTCAAGCATGCGGCTGAATTGGGTAGCTTTAAGTTGGCTGCGGAACAATTATTTGTTAGCCAAGCCGCGGTGAGCCAACAGATCAGGTTGTTAGAAGCTCATTTAGGATGTCGGTTATTTAAGCGGCAAACTCGATTTGTAGAACTAACACGCCAAGGCGAACAATTGCTCCCGGCTATCTTGCAAGGGTTTAGTCATTTTCAATCTGGGATTAATTCGTTAAGCCAAGATACAAATCCACATAGTTTAAATTTATCGGTTTTACCTTCGTTTGCCAGTGGTTGGTTATTGCAACATATTAATGATTTTCAACGTCACCATCCTGGCATTCATTTACGTATTGATCCTAGCGATCAACATGCAAATTTTGCCTCTGGTCAGGTTGATTTAGGCATTCGTTTTGGGTTAGGGCAATATCCCGAGTTACACAGTGAGTTGGTCGCTGATGACAGTTTGTTACTGGCTTATAAACCAGGGTTGCTTACCCCACAATTACCTTTAAGAGCGCAATTATTACAACAGCAGTTAATTATGGATGTTTGCCCTGATGCAGAGCGTGGTTGGCAAACATTAGCGGCTGAATTAAACATTAGTACTACAGCAATGCCGGTATTTTTAGAAATCGATAACGCAGCCTTGGTGATCCAAGCGACGTTGGCGGGTCAAGGAATTGCGTTAGTGAGGCGACGTTTAATTGAGTCCCATATCAAATTCGGGCAGTTAGAAGTTTACCCAAATTTTGAATATAACTGCCACTATAAATATTATTTAGTGGGCCCTAAGGAGCATTTTAATTGGCCAAAGGTAATCGCTTTTCAAGCTTGGTTATTATCTAGATTTCAGCAAGATGATGACGCACTTAAACAATGTTTAAAGTAACATAGCGTTGAGATTGACTAACTTTCTAACTTCATAACTTTCTTTAACTGGCTATCTAACACATTTAAATTAAAAGGTTTTACAATAAAGCCTGACACTTTCGCGGAGATAATTTCTTTGATTGCTGTGGAGCTGTCTTCGCAGGTGATCATTAACACCGGGATTTCGGCTAACTCTTGGTCATCACGAATACGATTGAGTAAAGTTTTGCCATCCATTTTTGGCATATGCAAGTCGGTGATAACTAAATCATAGCCTTGGTTTTGTAATAAACTTAATGCTTGTATTCCATCAGTCGCTTCAACAATATCGTGATAATTTAGTTTTCTTAACATATTTATTAATACATGGCGCATCAAAGGCATATCGTCAACGACGAGGATTTTCATAAAGTTAAATTGTCCATAATATTCAAATTACCTTAAGGTTAGTTAACAAAGTCTTACTTTGCCACAAAACACTGGGCAACTAGCTGACTAAGTCGCGCTATTTTTATATTGCTAAGTTGGCGGTAATCAAAGTATGGACACACAATCAACTTGTTTACTTTATCGATAGCAAATTCTTCATCTAACCACTGTAATTGGCACTGTAAGTGTCCTTGCTGCAACAGCACTTTAGCATAGGTGCGTCCGGCAATAATATGCAAGGTATTATTGTTATTTAAAACCGGAGGGCTAAAAAGTAAGGCAGTTTGACTATTAAGCTGCAACAGTTGTTCATCACGATAGTGTTGCCAAGTCGGGGCGAGTTTGGCGAATTGGTAATACTCGCTAGGCAGTGCAAATAACACTTTAGCATATACATTAAATACTTTACGCCAGCCATTACCACAGGCTTGGTTGATGCTGGCAATTTGTCCATCCACACATGAAGTCACTGTACTTAGGTTGGTGTACTGTGGCATCGGTGGTACATTCGCTACATACACAGCGACTGTAAAAGCTGGGTCACCAAAGCCTATATTACTTGCAGCCTTACTCATTTATTTTTAGCTAGAATGCGGTCTAGATTATTAGCAAAGTTTTGACGATCACTTTGGCTAAGCGGTGGCGGTCCGCCGTTCATTTCAACGCCACTTGAACGCATAGTATCCATAAAATCGCGCACATTTAGTAACGAGCGAATATTTTCACTGGTATACAGTTCGCCGCGAGGATTTAGCGCTTGGCCGCCATTATCGATTACTTCTGATGCTAGCGGAATATCACCGGTGATCACTAAATCATTGGCTGCAATACGTTTGACTATTTCGTCATCAGCCACATCAAATCCTGATGAGACCTGCAACCGGCTAATGTATTTTGAAGGCGGAATACGCATTGCATGATTAGCGACTAAAATTGTTTCAGTTTGCGTACGCTCTGCGGCACGAAACAAAATTTCTTTGATCACCACTGGACAGGCGTCAGCATCAACCCATATCTTCATTGTTAACTTCTAATAGTTAGTAAAAAAATGATCCTAACCTAAGGCTTTTAGAACAACTAGTATTAAGTGAACTTTTTATGCTTTACTGCGTTGGTGGCCTAATTAACTATCAAGGAATCAACGATGAAAAATCAATTATTTATCACTCTTACTCTGTTCGTCAGTAGTTTACTGCTTGGCTGTACTGGCATGCCCGATAAAGTTGCACCAGTGAGTCCTTTTTCCATCGAACAGTACCAAGGTAAGTGGTATGAAATAGCCCGATTAGATCACTCTTTTGAGCGGGGTTTAGATAATATAACAGCGGATTATACAATTAACGATGATGGCTCTGTAACTGTGCTAAACCGTGGTTTTAATAGCGAGGAAAACAAATGGAGTGAGGCTCAAGGTACTGCGAAATTTGTTGATAGCAATGATGTTGGTCATTTAAAAGTATCGTTTTTTGGTCCTTTTTACAGCTCTTATATTGTATTTAAGTTAGACCAACAAAATTACCAATATGCGTACGTATCTGGCTACAATAACGATTATTTGTGGCTATTATCGCGTACCCCCACAGTGAGTGAGCAACGCTTAGCTGACTTTAAAGTGCTTGCGCAGCAAAAAGGCTTTGATACTGACAACCTGATTATGGTTAAACAGAACAGTACACCATGACTGTAAATCCCCTTTACAGTGTATCGATGGCACTAAAGAGTGCCATTTTTTAGCTTTTAACAATTCATACGCTTTTTAGTCAATACAACTAGGAATATGTAATTCATTAGTCAAAGTTACGTCCCTAAAACATAATTTATATGTAAGAGAACTGAAACAACTTCTGGTCACACTTATTCTTGAAATTTTTCTAACAATAATCAGGCTCGGTTGAAACTTTTAACAGGCCAATTTCAAGGAGTAAGTAATGAAGCGTGTAGCATTATCTTTAATTGCTGGAGCCGTCACTTTAGCATTAACAGCGTGTAACGGAGACGACGGAAAACAGGGCGAGACCGGTTCACAAGGTCCTGTCGGTGAAGCTGGTGTAGATGGCAGCAACGGTGTGAATGGTTCGGATGGAGCTAACGGCACGAATGGCAGCGATGGCACAAATGGTGTTGATGGTGCTAATGGTGTTGATGGAAAAAATGGTGGCAGTGGCTTAACACGGTTAGCGACTGTGCCAGCGGGGGCTGAAGTCACAGGCATTTTTTTAAGTAATGGCGGTGACTTGTTTTTCAACGTTCAGCATCCGTCAGACACGAATACGGCAAAAGATTCAGTTAATGGTAAAGTTATTGATCGAGGCACTGTTGGCGTATTACGTGGGGTAAACTTTAATAATTTACCGCGTAATATTATCAATTCGCCAGTACCAGAAAGTGAGTTTGAACGCCAAACTGTGATTGCAGCGCTTGGTGAATATCAAATTCTTGGTCAAACCGGTGATACTTATGCTGAGTTAGGTGACAGTGGTCTGGCTGGTGGTTTAGGTGTGCACTACGGTATTAATAATAATCAAAAAATCATCGAAAATAATAATCCAGATTTTAATGGTTTTATTGCTGCAGGCGAAAACGAAGGCTACCTCTTTACTAACTGGGAATCTTACCCTGGTGGCGTAAGCCGATTAAAAATGTCAAAAAGTGCAGAAGGTGCTTGGTCTGTGACCGATGCTATGATGATCAACTTTGACGCAGTGAAGGGGACGGCTGCTAACTGTTTTGGGTCAGTTTCTCCGTGGGGCACCCCGCTAACTTCAGAAGAGTGGATCGTTAATTCAACGGTTAACTCAACCACAGATGCATCATGGAATGATCCGAGTGATACAGGTACAGATGGTATCGAAGCACTTGTTGCTCCTGATTTCCCAAATCCTTACCGTTATGGTTATATCGCGGAAATTCAAAAACCAATGACCGATGCGCCAGAAGTGGTAAAGCATTACACCATTGGTCGTTATGAGCATGAAAACTCGGTAGTTATGCCAGATCGTCGTACCGTATATTCATCACAAGATGATACCGGTGGGGTATTATTTAAATTTATTGCCGACCAACCAGAAGATTTATCCGCAGGTACTTTATATGGTGCAAAACTAACCCAAGATGCCGGCTTAAACGAGCCAACTGTCACTGGTTTTGATGTGCAGTGGGTTGAGCTTGCCAGTGGCAGCAATGTTGATATTGAAACCTGGATTGCACAATACGATGGTATTAATACCAGCGATTATGTTGCCGGTAAAACAAGTTATATGTCACTGGCTGATGTACAAGCATGGGCAGATGGTAAAGCGACATACCCTAGCGAGGCCGAAGGTGGTAGCCCTGTTACAGCAGGCAAACCGATGGATAACCGTGCCGCATTTTTAGAGTCTCGCCAAGCGGCTAAAATGAAAGGTGCTACCGCCGAATGGCGTAAGCTTGAAGGTATTAGCATCAATCATGATCGTGTACTCGAAGCGATCACTGGGCAAGATGTTATTGCAAATGAAGTTGTTACAAAAGCGTACATGTATATCGGTATTTCAGATCTCGATAACACCATGGTTGATGACGAAGGCGATATTCAACTATCAAGACGAGTAAAAGACTGCGGTGGTGTATACCGTGCGCACATTGATACAAGTTACAGCTTAACTCGCATTGAACCGGTGATTATGGGCGGTACATATCGTTCAAGCCTGACTGGCGCTGAGCGTTGTGATGTTGAACAACTTTCACAACCAGACAATGTGATTGTTATGCGTGATGGTCGTATCATTATTGGTGAAGATGGCTTCCAAGAAAACAATACGTTGTGGATGTACGATCCACAGTCTAAGTAATTTAAGCGTTAGATAAAGCGTTTTTAGGTGGGTAAACCCTGTGTTTACCCATTTTTTAGAAAAAAATAGAGTCATAAAAATGAAGTATTTAACCCCCTTTATATTACTGAACGTTGTTTTACTCACTGGGTGTTTTGATAATGAGATGCCAATGAGCGACGTTACGTATGTTCAACAAACCTCATCATCTACCTCACTATATTCAGCGCCTTATAAAGAGGGCGATGATATTCCCGCGCTTGCGTATATGCAATATGATGAAGAATATAATCCGGAATCGGTTATTCCACCGCAGTGTTATACCAAAACCCAGAGCAAAAATAATCCTTGTTATGCCTGCCATCAAACAGACAAGCAAGATAAAAATCGCCCAAATACAATGAATGATGGGCATTTACAAGGTGTGTACGAGTTTTCAGATCTTGGACTTAAAAACCACTGGAAGAATCTTTTCATTGATAGAACCGATTTAATTGCGGGTATTTCAGACGATCAAATCAATAGTTGGGTAAACCAAGATAATTACGGCAGCTTTATTAAAAAACTCAAAGCTAATCCTGATTGGCAAGGAGAAATAGCTGAAGTTAAAAATTTAGCTTATCCAGCTCAGGCATTTGATGAAAAAGGTTTTGCTAAAGATGGCAGCCATTGGGTTGCCTTTAACTATAAACCTTTTCCAAGTACTTTTGGCCAACCAACGGTTCAACCGGTGATGTAATGATCCGCCTTGGAAAAGAATTTCGTGAGCGTGACGGCATCTACAATCAGGATGTTTATATCGCTAACTTAAGTCTGGTTGAAATGGCGATAAAAGATTTAGCGCAGATAAGTACACCAGATATTTCAGAGCGGCGTATTGGTCAGGATCTAAATAACGATGGCAGGTTATCGGCATTGGTAAGTAATATAACTAAGCAGCCCAATTATGTAGGGGATGCAAAAGACATAGAGTTAAGTTATCAGTTATACCCACAAGATACTGAGTTTTTACATACGGTACGTTACATTGGTGTCGATGAGGATGGTCAAGTCTACAATGCACCACGCATGAAAGAAGTCCGCTACATGAAAAAGCATCGCTTTAAATCTAAGCAATTACTGGCCTCCTCGTATTATAAAGAAGCGAAAGAAAAGCACTTTGAAAATCTGCCACAAACTCGTTATCTAGGCGATAAAGGCATAAACAATATGTTTGGTTGGACTATAAACGGTTATATCGAAGATGCTCAAGGTGATCTGAGGCCTCAACATAAACAAGAGCTGGCATTTTGTAATGGCTGTCATAAAACGGTGGGATCAACTTATGATCAAAGCTTTTCATTTCCGCGAAAAGTACAAGGGCGTGATGGCTGGGGTTATATTGATTTAAAAGCCATGACCGATGTACCAAATAAAGGTGAGCAGCAAGGGGAGTTTTTAACTTATTTTGAACGTGTTGGTGGCGGGGATGAATTTCGTCAAAATCAAGAAATGCTCATGCGTTGGTTTAATCAAGATGGCACTGTGAATAAGCAAAGAGTGAAGCAGGCAAAAAATTTATATGAGTTAATTACGCCCTCTAAAGAACGCGCAACTAAGCTTAATAAAGCCTACTTTACGATCATGAAAGAGCAGAGCTACTTATTTGGCCGCGATGCAACACTATTAAAAGCTAAAAATGTACTGCAAACAGTTGACGACTCACAAGCACCACTTGAAGAACAAAACCGTTATGTGTGGGACATGCAATTAGATTGGTCTACTGCTACACAGTAATAGGTTTGATATGTTTTATATTAAAAAGTAATTACTAGGTAATAAATATGACACATTAGAGGGATATCATATTCCACATAGATTGATTGGCAATAGCTTCAATCAAGCTATTTGTGACATGAGTATCCCCCTACTATTTATAACCAAATCATTTGGATATAGGCAAACTAAGTTAGTTTGCCTTTTTTTTGCTCAGATCATATTTTTACTAACTAAGCTTAAAAAACAGTTAAAAACAGCCCACTGAGCATTACAACGGTGATATTTAAAGCAGTCATTATTTTTACCCAAGATGCTTTGAAGCTATAAAAAATCATTAATATTAAGACACTTAGCGCCATGTAACCACAAAATAGTAAAGCGCCGTAGCCGTTATGTTGTACAACACTCAGTACTAAGCTTAGTAAAATACTGATCCAAGCAGCGATCAAAAACTGTTTACTGAGTTTGTCGCTAGGGCGGGTTTTAAATACATCACGGTAATGATTAAATTTAGCCAAAGCAAAACAATTAAATGCCAGTAAACATAGGCTCAATTGCAGTAATTCATGCATTATGGTTGCTCCTGTAACTTAGTTTTTGCTGAACGGCGCGCCCGTTGTTGCGGTGTTTTAGCCGGAGTGTGAGTTGGTATTTTTTTGGCCTGAATTACAAATAAGGCTGCAAATATTAAGCACATTAAATCAAAACTAAACAACGCCCATTGGCCGTTTAGCAAGTAGCTTATTAGATTGCCATTGGTGGTAAGAGCATTAATAACAGGCACGCTGAGACAGGCGATACCGTTTATCCACGCGAGTAAAATCCACTGCGGCCTTGCGCGTTTAAATAGCGCAAACAAAGCAACGGCTAGCCAAGTCACAAAGAATGCAAGTATTTCTTTATCAGCGCGCTCAGGGGTTGTCATAGGCAGTAACCGGTTGGCAATAAAAAATGCGCAGGTTGCAAGTGGTAAGCCCATTAATGTGGCAAGGTTTAACCCTTCTACCAACTTTAAGCCAATTGTAGCAGGTTGGTCTTTTTTCATGCGTTCGCGAATACGCTTAGCCCACATAATACAGCCAGTTGCTATCATTACACAGCCAGCTACGCCGCATAAAAAGTATAACCAGCGTAATAATGGGTTAGCTAAACGGCCTGTGTGTAGGGCTGTTAGCGAGTCATAGAACACTTCAGTATTGGTTAATTGGGCAGCAGTTTTAGCTATTAAGCTGCCATCTACACCGTTAAATAATAAGGTGGGTGTTTGGTCGCGAACTAGGCTAGCGGTATCTGCACGGACTGTAATTGTGGCTGAGGCTTTATTTGGATCACGAATTGATATTTGTGTTAAGTCAGCATCAGGCCAGTTAGTATAAACTTGATCTAAAATAGTATCGATGGCTATTAATGGGGCGCTATCTGGGCTAGTTTTGGTGCGCACATTAGTGGGTGACACATCGTTAAATAAACCACGAATACCATCTTCGTATGCGGTCATTGCTGGATAGGGGAATAACATAAATATTAGCGTGATTAGGCCTGTATAGGTGATCATAATATGAAAAGGTAACGCCAATACTGACGATACATTATGACCATCTAACCAACTGCGGCTGCCTTTATTGGCACGAAAGCTAAACATATCTTTAAAAATACGTTTGTGGATCACCACCCCAGATATCAGCGCTACCAACATAAATAAGCTCGCAAAGCAGACAATCCAACGGGCTGTGCGTACATCAATGTAATGTAGGTCAAAATGCAGTCGATAAAAAAAGTTACCACCTCTGGTGTCTCTTGTTTGTGCTATTTCGTCGCCTGTTTGTGGGTTGATATTGTGCTCTTGCCAACCACCAAAACGCTTCCCTTCAGGACGAGGCTTTTCATAAGCATAGTTAAGCTGCGGTTTTCGCTCTGTGGGCAAGTAAATTCCCCAACGCGTAGACTCCAGGCCTGCATTTTGTAGGTAATTAATACCACTGATAATTTGGCTACGCTGTTGCGCTACACGCTGTTCAGGCGCTTGTACATTGTGCAGTGCTGGTTGATTCCATAGCGTTATTTCGTCCCGAAAAAAACTCACCGTGCCGGCAAAAAATATTAAATAGAGTAGCCAGCATACTAATAATCCAACCCAAGTATGCATCCAGGTCATGGAGCGGAAAAAACTCTCTTTCATAGCCAACCCTTTAGTAATGATAAGATCAGAGCACACCCTGAAGTAGTTAGTAAAATAGTGATCCATATTTTAGGTAATGACTTAACTGCAAACGCCCAAATAAACACGCAGCTGTACACTAAAATAGTCAGGCTGATACTAAGCAGTACAGCATCTGATTTTTTCAGCGGTAAAATAATACTCAGTAACACGGTAAATACGGCAGTAAAGGTATAACCACCAACAATGGCGGCAAAAAAGCGTGAGATAACAGCAAAACGGTAAGCATGGGCTTGATAAGCTTGGCTTAATTTAGATCTTATAGAGAGTGTTTGGCTGTTTTTGATAGATTGAGCGTGCATGATGATCCCTCAAAGTCCCAAATGGGGGCGAATAAAGGGGGTATTATATATTCTAGATACAGAAAAGATAGTGATTCGTATTTTCTTTGTTGTTTGTCGCGACGACAGCGCAATAATACTCAGTATATTTACTTAGTAAAATGATGATCTGCTTTTATCATTTGCTGTTTTAATTGAAAAGTTCGCAAATTTTTCAACTGCTTGTATGCTTAGTGATTGGAAGGCTATAAGCCGTTACATTAATTTTTTAGGGAGTACTATGTCAGCACACAAAAAACTTAATTATGTTGAATTTGCCGCAGCAGATTTAATCGTCACTAAGGCATTTTTTAGTGCGGTTTTTGATTGGCAGTTTATTGATTATGGCCCCGAATATACGTCATTTAGTGCTGATACAGCTGGGCTTGATGGCGGTTTTTATCAAGCACCACTTAGCTCATTAACGCAACATGGCGCAGCTTTATTAGTATTTTATAGCGAGGATATTGCGCAAACACAGGCTAAAGTAGAGCAACATGGCGGGAGTATTATAAAACCAATTTTTGATTTTCCAGGGGGCTGCCGATTCCATTTTACCGAGCCCAGTGGCAATGAATTTGCAGTGTGGTCAGAACATAATTGAACGCAAAAATAGATCATAATTTTACTAACTCAAGGAAAGAAATTGAATGACAGATTTGAGTTGCGAAGAAATTAAAGCATTTGTACCAGCAAAAGATTTTGCGCTTAGTTGTGCGTTTTATCAGCATATGGGCTTTCAAGTCGCGTGGGAAACCCCAGATATGGCGTACTTTTACCACGGAGACTGTAGTTTTTTACTGCAAAATTTTTATAATCCAGAGCACGCTAAAAATTTTATGATGCACTTATTAGTTGCAGATGTGACAGCATGGCATGATAAATTAACAAGTGCGGGGTTGGCGCAAAAATATAATATAAAAATTACTGAGCCAAGTTTGCAAGCGTGGCAAATGATTGATTTTGTTATTTATGATCCAAGTGGTGTGCTGTGGCGAATAGGGCAAAGCAGTGATGATGGCTAGCACCTTGTTAAAGCAAGTTAGTCAATGCGTGATCTGTGAATCTGAGCTGGCGCTTGGGGCACGTCCGGTGCTGCAATTTAATCCCAGTGCGCGTATTTTAATTGCAGGGCAAGCGCCAGGGCTTAAAGTACACCAAAGTGGCATTCCATTTGATGATGCCAGTGGTAAGCGGCTGCGCGAGTGGTTAGGGCTTAAGCCATGCGATTTTTATGATGCAACTAAGGTTGCTATTTTGCCGATGGGCTTTTGTTATCCAGGTAAAGGTAAGTCAGGCGATTTAGCGCCGCGTAAAGAATGCGCACCTGCATGGCGTTCCCAGCTTTTAGCGGCACTGCCCAATATTAAGTTAACCATAGTGCTGGGTAAATATGCCCAAGCGTACCATTTACCACACACAAAACATTTACCCCTCACTGAGTTAGTAAAATCATGGCGTGAGTATTGGCCAGATATTTTGCCATTGCCGCACCCGAGTCCGCGTAATAATATTTGGCTAACTAAAAACCCTTGGTTTGAGCGTGATGTGGTGCCACAGTTGGCGCAAACTATTCAAGCAATTTTGCAATGTGAGGATGATTAGTTTGATGATCAATACCCAATTTGAGCAGCATGGTTTTTTTCATGTAAAAGGTTTTTACACTGAACGTGAACTTGTGCATGAGCGCGAAGTGATCAATTGTTTTCATCAGCAATGGATCGCAGATAATCAACATTTTTATCAAACCAAGGCGGTTAATAGTGCCTATTTAACTGCAAATACCTATTTAGATGAGGCCCAGCGCTTAGTATTATTTAAGTTTATTGCCAGCCATAAGTTAATGGCTCAAGTTGATTCGATACTTGAATCAGCGGCCTTTATGAATACCCAGTTGTTTTTTAATCCGGTTAATCCTGAGCAAGAAAATTATTGGCATCGTGATATGCAATACCATTTAAGCTTGGCGGAGCAGCAAGCTGCGCTATCGGGTCCTGAAGTGATACATTGTCGGGTTGCGCTTGAGGATGAGCCAGGTATTGAGTTAGTACCAGGTACGCATCGACGTTGGGATACCCCTGATGAGCTGGCAACTCGGTTGGCTATTGATCACAACAACACCAGCGATGATTTAGCCACCGGCCATGTGATAGAAATGCAAGCAGGGGATTTATTAATTTTCTCGGCAAATATGATCCACCGTGGTTTATACGGTAAAGACCGCTTAGCGCTGGATATTCTTTTTGGTGAGCCACAGCCCCACGTACTGCATTTTGTTCAGGATATCTGTTTGCCTACTCCAGCGATGCTTTCGACATTAGAAGATGCCAGTGCCTTTGCGGTTACTTTGGCACACCAAGAATAACCGCGCTACATAGACCTGCCTAAAAACCACATGGGCCTCTGTAATAATCTCGAAAGATAAACAGGTCTGAGCTACATTTCGCTGTTACTTAACAGCGCCAGTAGTTGATCTTTAGACATTTGCCCAGCATCACCACTGCCGGCGAGTACTTTATCTGCGAGTGCTTGTTTATGTTCGTGCAATTGCAGGATTTTTTCTTCAATGGTATTTTGTGCTATCAGTCGGTACACAGTAACGGGGCGTGTTTGCCCTAGGCGATGCGCGCGATCTGATGCTTGTTGTTCAACCGCGGGATTCCACCACGGATCGAGATGCAGTACATAATCAGCTGCCGTTAAATTAAGCCCCGTGCCGCCTGCTTTTAAGCTGATCAAAAACAGTGGTGCATGACCTGCTTGAAATTTATCAACTTGTTGTTTGCGTTTGTTAGTACTCATGCTGCCGTCAAGATAACAATAATCGATGCCGCGTTTTTGTAAGCGCTTTTCAACCAGTTTTAACACATCGACAAATTGGCTGAAGATCAGCGCTTGGTGGTTGTTTTCTAGTAATTCTTCAATAATCGCTTCTGCAGTGTCGAGTTTACTCGATGGCAACTTACTATTTTCCAGTAACAACTGCGGGGCAATACAAGCGCGGCGTAATTTAGTTAATGACGCCAAGATAGTAATGTATTGGCTGTCTTCCTGATTTGCTTGTTCAAGTGCGTTTAAACGAGTTGCTTCGTACAGTGCTTGCTCTTTTTCACTTAATGCAAAGGTTAAGTTTATTTCGGTTTTTTCAGGTAACTCGGTCAATACCGTTTGTTTGGTCCGACGCAGGATAAATGGAGCAATGAGGGTTTTCAGGGTATCGGCTTGTTGTTGGTTTTTATCGGCGTTACCAAAGCGCTTTTTAAATACTGGCAGGGTATGTAAAAAGCCTGGCATTAAAAAGTTAAACAAGCTCCACAGTTCACCTAAATGGTTTTCGATTGGCGTGCCTGACAGGGCAATTTTAAATTGACCATTGAGTGCAAATGCGGCTTTAGCTCTTAAACTCAAGGGGTTTTTAATTGCCTGTGCTTCGTCAAAGACAATATTAGCAAAAGAAAATTGCGCCAGTTGTTCACCAATTAGTGGCAGTAAACCATAACTGACGATCACTAAATCGTGTTTACCAGCCGCTGCCAGAATATCAGCGCATGCAGTGGCGTTTTCAATGATTTTTACATGCAAAGCCGGCGCGAATCGCTCGGTTTCAACTTGCCAGTTATGACACACAGATTTTGGCGCAACCACTACACTGGCACCTAAACTACTGCGCATTTGTAACACGGTTAAGGTTTGTAAGGTTTTACCTAGCCCCATGTCATCGGCTAAACAAGCATTGAGTCCCCAGTTGGCCAGTTGCATTAGCCATTTAACCCCGACTACTTGATAGTCTCGTAAAATATGGACTAAATGTGCAGGTAAGGTAGGGTCGATAGTTTGCTCAAATTTAGCTAAACGCGTTTTCCAGCTGTCACCAAATGTGACATCACCTAAGTCGGCAATGCTTTGGTGTAAAGGCAATGCACGCGCGTTGGCAATCCGTAGTTCATCACTTGGGTTGTGCTTATCAATATTTTGCATCCCTTCTAAGCGATTTAATAAGTTAGTTAAACGCTGATCCAATAATAATGAATTGCCTTCCGAAAACTCTAAAATGCTGCCACGGCGCGGGGCTTTAAGCAGGGTTTGTAATTCGTATATTTGGCCGCTAGGGAGTGAGATTTTACCACTGACGCTTAACCAATCGTTATCATCATTTAAGTTAAGAGAAAGGTGCTGGCTTTTCGCAACTTTCATGCCTTGGCTCGTTTCGTCCCAACTTAATATCAGAGACTGTGCTTTTTGCGCAGCTTCAAGTAACTCAATTGCTTGGCTAATATCTTCAGGTAAATAAAACTGCTGTTGAATTTGATTATGTTGCGGTGATTGCCGATCAGCAAATAATCCGGCCATATTTTTCAGTAAATTTCTAAACGCTTTTTGCTCTGCTTTTAAATCACGTTTAATAACAATGCTGTCGGTTTGATCATCATCAGTATGTGCGAGTGTCAAAGCACCAATGCCGGGCTCAACCCAAGGGCCATCTACGCCATTTGGCATGGCATAAAAGTTAATGTTGATACCTAATTGGGTAAGAGCGATCACTGCGGCAAATTCACACAAGCCTTGGCGTACGTTGTTGATATGAGCAAACTCGGTACGCTGGCTGCTAATATGATGCTCGTTAGCCAGTACTTGTAATGCGGCATTTAGTTGTGGCAGTTTTTCTTCGGTTAAATTATTGGGTTGTTGCTCAAATAATTGCAGTAATTTGAGCTGTTTGTCATCAATGGCGAATACTTGGTAACAATTTGCGTGACTGTGGATAAGTAAAAAGTCACAGTCCGGATCGCTGATACTCGGTTGCATTACCAGGCGATAGCAATCATTGCTGTCTTGTGCAATTTCAATGACAAACTCGCCTTTGATCAGCGTAAGTGGCTGTCCATTGTGATCTTCAAGCCCTTTAAACCCTATTAATGCTTGTAATACCGCGGCCGTTGCGTGTATCTCGTGATAACCAAAACCGGCATGGTTGTTGAGCACTTGTACTAAGTTATGATCGGCGCTGGTTAATGCATCTTGATACTGGTTATAAGCAAGTTCTTGGGCGTTTACTTTACGACCTTTGGTCCATTCGCCTTTGGCATTGAGTTGCTGTACTTTGGCTTGTATGAGCGGTAAATCTAAATGGGTTAAATCCAGTTGCCATATAATTCGTTGCTGCGCAGTGGGCGTATCAATTTGGCTAATATCATTAAGCCAACGCTGCCATTGTGGGACGCGGGTAAAGTGCTGTAATAAACCAGTATTGGGTAATGGTGTGTCATCGCTAAGCCAATTAACTAAGTGCTGGCATTGCTCAGCTAACCAGTGTTGATGCGCATTAATTGCGCTATTGAGCTGTTCTAACAGTTCAGTATCACCCCTTAGATGATTTACCTGTTCGTCTGTGGCGTTTTTAATAATTGCCAGTAATAAGCAAAATAATGGCGCTAATGCATTCGGGTTACCAAGTAGATGACTTAAGCTGTTGCTTAAACGATGGTTTTGATAGTTAGCTAAATCCTCTTCCAGCAAATAATCAATCGCTTGGCTTGGGTGGCTTAATTCCCCAAGATTTTTTTGATACCATTTTCGACAGGTATTTAGTTGTTTAATATCTGCTGCGGTTGCACTGATAAATAGGCATATAGTGTAAAGTAATCCGGTGATCTCGGTCGGATAGATGCCTTTGCCAAAGTTTTTTCTAAACGCTGTTAAAGCGCTTTTATACTGTATCAAAGCAATATCAATAAACTCACCCTTGATGGCATTGGTATTTGCTTCATAAAAAGTGGCTAAAACACGGTCTTTTTTATCATCTAGCAATTCAGCAAAATTATCTTCTTGTAATAATATGGCTAAATTCTCATTCAGATAAATACGTTTTCTCAGCTCTGTTGTTGGGAGCGCTTTGGCAATCAGAGTCGGCCATGCATGCTCACTGGTGAGGTTGAAAAATTGACCGCGGATAAAGTTATCTAAGCAAAGCTGTTGCCATTGCTCAGGTAGGCATTGCCACAGTTGCTCGCTGTATGGTGATTGCGCGAGCAAATTAACAAAGCCGCTATCAAGCTCAAGTGATAAATCACCAGGGAGCGGTTTTTTCCGCTTTTGCGCGGTCAAGATCATTAAATAGCAGGTGCAGAAAGTGCACTGCTTTATCGTGGTAATAATAGCTTTTTGTAGCTTCGGTTAAGAAAGCATGCAATAAAACTGGCTGATGTTTTATCGCATTAATAGCTCCATAAGCAACTGCGCTAACTGATATACGAAAGTTTGGTCCGTAGGGGAGCTTCCAAATTAAATCTTTAGATTCGAGTTGTTTAGTGTATTTAGCGACTTCAGCTTGAGAAAATGAATAGCCATTTTTAATGTGACTATAAAGACGTTTAGTGAGCTGTTGAACAGAGTTCTCATAGCCATGCGATGAGCCACTTATTATCAGTGCAAGTAATACACACAGTTGTTTTTGGTCGTTATCAGTTGTGGCGGGCGGCAAAGTACTTAATGGCATAAAATCAATAATTAAAGTCGCTAATGATTGCAGCCAGTATAAGTTTCAGCTGGGGGAGTTACAACCAATAAAAAAGCGACCCAAAGGTCGCTTTTTTATAAAAACCTATTGCACTTTGGCAAACAGTTTTTGTAGTTGCGGCATATATTCTTTAATTAGTTTTAAATTACTTTCGCTAACAACCGGCGCACCTGTATTAGCAGCATTAGCTGAGTTACCAAGTGTGCCCATCATTGAACTAGCGCTGTTATTTTTCGAGCCGCCCATACTTTGCAAACCGCCCATTAACTGATTTACTTTATCTTTGTTTTCTGGCGATAAATTACCTTTGATGTTTTCAAGGTAAGCCATTGAGACTTCAGAACCCACAGTAATTAGTTGTTCAGGGGTGAAACCATATTTATTGGTAAGGGCTGCAAACTCTTTGTATAAATCATTATCTTTGATTGTACCAAGGGCGCCTAATGCCATTGCAGTCGAGCCCCCTTCAGAGCCACCTAACATACTACCCAAATCCATGCTTTTTAATGAATCTTGACTTTGTGACCAATCAACAACCGCGGGTAATGCTTTCATATAGCCTTGTAAATCTTTTTCTGTGATATCTGCCGCAAGGCTTGAAAAACTCATTGCTAACAAACTAAGAGATAAAATTATTTTTTTCATGTTGAGCACCTTTATTCAATTGTTAGTTGCATTAAAGACTATTAATTAGATAACCGCTATAAATTAAAGAGGGTTTTAGTCTGTTAACATCAGATGATATACTACATTTTTGCCTGATGTAGCTGAACCTCATGTTAATTATTTCAAATACCGTAACAATCGATGAATGGGAAGTCGAGCTGTCAGCTATTCGTTCACAAGGAGCGGGTGGTCAAAATGTTAATAAAGTGGCCAGTGCGATCCACCTTCGCTTTGATATTAATCGCTCAAAGTTACCAGAGTTTTATAAAGAGCGGTTGTTGGCGTTCAATGATAGTCGAATCACTAAAGAAGGTGTGATTGTTCTCAAAGCACAAAGTCATCGAACTCAAGAGCTAAACAGGGAAGATGCGTTAAAGCGACTAAAACAGCTTATTTTATCAGCCACTAAGGTTGAACGTGCTCGTCGTGCTACTAAGCCAACACGTAATTCACAGCGCAGACGCATGGATAAGAAAACCAAACATGGTAATACCAAAGCGCTGCGCGGCAGTGTTAAAGTTTAATTTATAAGTTTGGTTTAAGCACCTCAAATAACGCGTTAATATGATCGTCTCTATCATTAAGCGCAGCTATATAACGGTATTTTTCACCGCCAGCTTGTTCAAAAATCTCTCGGTTTTCACCTTCTAATTCTTCAAGTGTCTCAAGGCAATCAGCGCTAAATGCAGGGCTGATAATAGCCACGTCTTTAATCCCTTCGCTTGGTAAGCTCTCAAGGGTTGCATCTGTGTAAGGTTTTAACCACTCAGCTTTACCAAAACGGCTTTGGAAAGTGGTGATCACTTTGTCTTTGTCTAGGCCTAGCTTTTCTACCACTAAACGGGTGGTTTGTTGGCACAGGCAGTGATAGGGATCGCCATTATCTAAAAACTGTTTAGGCATACCGTGGTACGAAAACACCATTTTTTGTGGCATACCGTGTTTTTCTAAATCTTCGCTAATGCTGTTAGCGAGTGACTCTAGGTAGGTTGGGTTTTTGTGATACCCATTTATAAAGTGAAGCTCTGGCACCCAGCGCCATTTTTTTAATACATTCGCCACGGCATCAAATGTTGAGCCTGTCGTTGGGCTTGAATATTGTGGGTAAAGTGGCAACACAATAATGCGGGTTAAGCCTTTATCTCTGAGCTCTTCAAGGCCCGCTTCGATTGATGGATTACCGTAGCGCATCGCCATAACCACTTCGGTATTGGTATAGCCATGCTGTTTTAATAAGGCATTTAATTTAAGGCTTTGCTGGCGTGTAATATGGGTCAGTGGCGAGCCATTTTCAGTCCAGATATTTTTATATAGTTTAGCTGAGCGTTTTGGGCGAATACGCAAAATGATGCCATGCAGGATGATCATCCACACAATACGCGGTATTTCTACGATACGAGGATCTGACAAAAACTCACGTAAGTAAATACGCAATGCACTTGCTGTTGGGGCATCGGGGCTGCCTAAGTTGGTCAGTAAAATCCCTGTTTTTTGATTAAAACGCTGATCATGAGGGTTATCGGTAACGGCTGAAAATCGCAACACGCAATGCTCCTAAAGCAAAATAGACGGTTATGGAATATATGCTATTAATATTAATAGCTTATTGTAACGAATGAAAGGGTAAATAGGATCACTGATTTACAATGATTTGATCATGATCCTAAATGGAGTCGGTTTTTTAGCTTCTAGTTGCTGTAACTTTTCAATGGATTTAGCACTAAATATATGCCCCTTTGGTAGCAACATAATACCCGTGTGACTATGCAGTGCATGGCTAAGTACCATATTGATGGCTAGCTCTTTGGCCGTTATTATTTTCATTGAGCCTACTTTTGCTTGCTGCTTAATGCATTTAACTCGGCAAGCCTCCAAAGCTTGCACTAATTTAGGATGGTAAAAGTTACCGCTGTACATTTTTACTGTTTCGAGTGCATGTTGGTGCTTTTCTTCATCTTTTAAATTACTTTGTTCAAATGCATCCCAATAGTCACGTGCAAGCGCGAGTATCATTGCACTAAGAGGAATATCATTACCTTTTAATCCTTTAGGTAGGCCATTACCGTTATAGCGTTCGTACTGGTGATAAATGGCGTCAGACACTTCATGCAGATGAGTCGCAGGCATTAACATCAATTGTGCTGTACTTGGATGCGTATAATAACTTTTGCGTTGCTGTTCATTAAGCGCATGCACGGGTTTTTCATAAAGTGCGGGATCCATTGCTAACAGCCCTATCTGAGCTAAGTAACCAGCCATTGCCGCCATTTCTATATTTTTTGGCGGTAGCTGCAACTGTTTTGCTATTTGCGTACAGGTATTGGCAATGTTCTGCGCTTTGGTGCCATCTAAATATGGATTGGCATTAATGAAATTATAGAGCAGCTCGAAGGTTGCGCGGTGTTCATTTTTTTCATTTGTATTGGCAACTTTTAGCTGTTGTAAGACCTGTTTAATCTGTTTAGTTCGTTTCTCAACTAACTCTTCAAGTGAGTCATTTAAATCTTTTAATTGCGAGTTTTGTTTTTCTACATGGGCTTGAAGAATTATATTTTGTTTCTTTAAACGGTATTTCTCTACTGCTGACTTTATTATGCTTATTAGTTGATCATTCTGCCATGGTTTGTTGATATATGCATGAATACCGCCTTCATTTACTGCTTTCACAGTAGATTCCAAGTCAGAAAAACCAGTAAGTAGTATGCGTTGCGTGTCTGGGGCTGTCTCTCTTGCTTTTGCTAAAAACTGAGCACCATTCATTTTTGGCATGCGCATGTCGCTTATGATGACATCAAACTCTGTCTCTGCCATTTTCTTTAATGCTTCTTCACCCTCGCTACAAACTGTTGAGGTGAAATTATATTGCCTTAACAGTCTAGTAAGTGATTTTAGTACTCCTGGTTCGTCGTCTAAGCATAAGATATTTGCAGGCTTATTTGTCAACTCCGCGATTTCTTGTATTTCATGCATATTTATTGTCTATTCAAATACTTTGTCATTTTTAATCTAGTATATGTTTAAAGTATAAACAATTTTTAATTATTAAATGTTTTCAGCGTTGTGAGTGATTTTATAGAAAGTAAACATATCTTTTCAAATTTTAGTATCGTAAAACTTTCGCGAGCGCAGACAAAAGTGAGTTGTTTTTTTGCAGAAAGTATAAAACCCATCTAGTATGAGACAGATAAGACATTAATGTTAATACAAGAGAGATTGTAATGGCGATACCGATAACAATTGCAGATGATTCAGCGCTGTCACGCAAAACTATTAGAAGGGTCTTGCCAGAAGATTGGGATGTAGAGATACATGAAGCTAAAAATGGAATCGAGGCTTTAGAGGCTGTGAATAATGGTCTGGCTGAGGTGTTATTTCTAGATTTACAAATGCCGCAAATGAATGGGTATGAGGTTTTAAAGGAACTGCATGATGAGCATAAAAAAACAATCGTAATTGTAATTAGTGCTGATATTCAACCAGAGGCGCAGGCATTAGTTAATTCTTTGGGAGCGTTTAGGTTTTTGAAAAAGCCAATATCTGCCGAGGAGCTTAGTAATACATTACAAGAGGTTGGGTTGTTATGATTACTATTAGCGAAGAGGAGCGAGATGCCTTACAAGAAATAATGAATATATCTATGGGGCAAGCTGCAGATGCACTTGCTCGGCTGATCCAAACAAAGGTTGCGTTGTCGGTGCCAGCCATTGAGGCGTTGTCGCCTGCGGCATTTCAAGAAGTTCTCGATAATTTTAAAAGTAGCTGGTTTGCAAGGCAATCTTTTGTCGGAACAATTCGAGGTGAAGTGATTACTGGCATACAAAAAGATGGATGTTCAGCACTGGCTGATATAATGGATTTTGACTTACCATTAGATCAAGCGGCTACTGAGGAACTTGTATTGGAGGTTACAAATATAATCTCGGCTGCCTGTTTGCAGGGTTTTACTAGTCAACTTGAGTTATCTACTCAGTTAAATATGCCTGCCTTTTATTATCCAGATAAAGCAACACAAAATATTGAATGGTCCTCTGTGTTAATTATTGAAGTGGATTTTAAGATTGAGCATATGAAATTTGATGCTCGCGTGTTAATTGGACTCAGTGAAGGGTCTATAGAACAAGCACTCATTCCTATCCGTGCTCTCTTGGAGGAGTAATGGAAAAAGCGGAGTTTGAGCGAGTAATAAGGCAAATCCCCATAGGAGCTTGCATTATTGATGTAAACTGTGTGATTACCTTTGCTAATCCTGCATTTTCTGGCGGTTTAACTGCAAGAAATGACCACCTTATAGGTGAGAACCTGCTCACTGTGTTCTCTGAGCAAGCGCGTTTTTTAAGGCGAAAAATAGACAGTGTATTTGTACTCAAAAACTCTAGCTTCAGTTACTGGCAACAACGGCCACATGTATTTCCGATGAGAAGCACTCGACCTATTACCGGTGATGAGTCTCAAATGTATCAAAATGTTCAATTTATGCCGATTACTGCTTGTGATGGAGAAGTGAGCCATGTGTGTATTGTTGTAACAGATGTAACAGCAGAGGCTAGTTATTTTATGCAGCAAACTGATTTGAAAAATGAGTTGGAGTCTGAGCATCAGCAGCTAAAAAAACTACATCAAGAGCTTAAAATTGCACAAAGGCAAATGTTGCAATCCGAAAAAATGGCTTCTATTGGTCAGCTTGCTGCGGGGGTTGCACATGAAATTAATAATCCTATTGGTTTTGTGCGCTCAAATTTAGAAACGCTAAAAGATTACTCGCAAAAATTAATGAAGACCAATGAAACGCAAAAGAAAATCATTTTAAAGCAAGCTGAGCCTAGGTTTATTGCGTTACTTGAAGATGTTTATGAAAAAAACGGTATTGCGTTCATTAATGAAGATCTCCCAGAACTGCTTAACGAGTCTTTAGATGGCACAGAGCGAGTTCGAAAAATAGTAAGTGGATTACGTGACTTTGCAATACAAGATGATGAAAATTGGGCTGAGGTTAATTTATGTGCAGAGATTGATTCTGCCTTGGTGGTACTTGAAAACGAAATAAAATATAAAGCCAAAACATCCGTCTCACTACCTGATGAAGCTATAACTTTTTGGGCAAAACCCAGTGCAATTAGACAGTTGTTGTTTAATATTATTGTAAATGCGTTGTATGCAATGCAGCCAATGGGTTTATTGAGTATTAGTTGTGCCTATAATGAAAGTAAAGATGTGCTACTAACAATAACCGATACAGGATCTGGTATTAGCCCTGAAGATTTAGTGCGTATTTTTGATCCCTTTTTTACTACGAAAGATATAGGCCAAGGTACTGGGCTTGGACTCTCTGAAGTATACGCAACGGTTCAGGAACATCACGGTCAGGTTAATGTGAGTAGTGAATTAGGCAAAGGCAGTTGCTTTGAATTTACGTTTAAAAAGCAAAAATAAACTTTAGAGTGAAACACAAGTACTTCCTTTCAAAGGTAATACTGAGCTGGCTAAAGCTAATGTTTTTAAATGATGGAGGCGGGTAATGAAAGGCATAATTTTTAATGTGTTAGAAGACATGGTTGTAGAGCAACTAGGTATGGAGGTATGGAATGAGCTATTACAATCACATACACCTGAGGGGCGCGTTTACGTGTCGGCAAAAAATTATGACGCTGGTGAGTTATTTGCAATGGCTAATGGTGTTGCGCTGAGACTCAATATGCCATTGCAAGATGTAGTGAAGGCATTTGGTCAATTTTTATTTAAAGGACTCGCTGATAGACACCTTGATGTAGTCGAGCGCTTTACTGATTTTACGTCATTGGTTATGGGGATCCATGATGTTATTCATCTTGAAGTAAATAAGTTATATCAAGACCCATCACTGCCGACTATATCATGTCGTATTAGCCGCCCTGGTCACATCGAAATGAATTACAACTCGCCGCGTAAACTTTGCTTATGTGCAGAAGGTTTATTATTCGGTGCTGCTGAATACTTCGATCAAGCTATTAATATTACGCACGCTGTGTGTATGCACAAAGGCGCCCAGCAGTGTATTTTGCATATTGAGGTTGCTGATGAGTGAATCTAGCGATGCTTATTATGTTGCTTATCTACGCGAAAAAAAAGCAAGAAGGGAGGTCGAGCAGTTGCTTGAAGATAGCTCGCGGCAGCTATACGAAAAGAATAAGTTACTTGAGCAGCAAATAACGCAAATAAAATCACAACAGCAGTCAATGTTACAACAAGAAAAGTTGGCCACATTAGGATCGTTAGCGGCAGGCGTCGCTCATGAAGTTAATAATCCACTGGCATTTGTAATGAGTAATGTTGATACACTTTATTTGTATAGTAGAAATATGATTGATGCATTAAATCGCTCCAGTATTTCGTTATCCGAAGATAAGGAGCAACTACTTGTCATTCAAGATGATTTACCTGAATTAGTTTCAGATATTAATGAGGGGTTAATTAGAATTAGAGATATAACAAAAAACCTGTTATTTTTTGCCCGTAATGATAGCCAGCATCAGGTTGAGGTTAAATTGCAAGATGCTATAGAATTAAACTTAAAATTGCTAAAGCCATTACTTAAAGATATTAATGTAGAACTTGATTTTACGTATAACTCGTCCGTTTTATTTACACCGAACGAATTAAATCAGTTATTAGTCAATATTCTTCTTAATGCTATTCAATCGTTTATTCCCGATAGTGAACGAACAGCTCAGATCAATGTGTCAGTGAGTGAGTTAAACAATAAGACTGTTTTAAAAGTAACTGATACTGGCTGCGGAATGAGTGATGATATAAAAAACAAAGTTTATGACCCATTTTATACAACTAAGCCTGTCGGTACTGGAACCGGAATGGGTATGTCAATGGTTTTACAAGTTGTACAAAAGCATAATTGTAAAATATATATTGAGTCAGCTATTGATGTGGGGTCTACTATATTAATTGAATTCCCACCATTAGATTAACTATCTATTATCTGGCAAAGGTTGAGTCATTATTTATGTCGATTATTATACAGTTGAAAAATCCGCTAAAGAATAAAGTTTAGTCATCATTTTTTCCTTTAATGCTATTATGGTTAATTCTTCATCATTTAAATCTGAGTTTTTAGGAAGTGTAATACTAAAAACAGTGCCTTCTCCTGGTTTGCTTTGTACCGAAATTTTTCCATTATGCTGTTCTATAATAGCTCTTGAAATAGCCAGACCTAATCCAGTCCCTTTACCTATTGGTTTAGTTGTGAAAAAAGGATCAAAAATACTACTTAGCTTATCAGCTGGGATCCCACAACCATTATCACTAATTGTTATATAAGCATTGTAAGAGTCTTGTGTTGTGGTTACAGCTATCATTCCTACAGAATTACTTAGCGACTGCGCAGCATTGATAAAAATATTTAGAAATACTTGGTAAAGCTGGGTTGTACGACCTATGAGCTTTATTTCATCTGCGCAATAGTATCTTTCAATTGTTGCATTGTATTTTATTTGATTCCAAGCAACTCGTAGAGTGTTTTCTAACAAACTAGTGAGGTTGATATCATCTATTTTTGTTTGATTTGGATGAGCAAACAGTTTTAGGCTCTGAACTATTTCTTTGACTCTATTCGCACCTTCTTTCATTTCACTTAAAATATCACTGGTATCTTGTGTTAATTCATCAAATTGATAGTGTTCTAGCCGTTCGTTGATAGCGTGTGTACTTTGAAATTGCGGTTTTACTAAATCTTTAATCAAATTAGTGTGCTGCTGTATATTATGGGCTAAGTTCTGAATGTTACTGATAACGTAGCTTAATGGGTTGTTTATTTCATGAGCAACGCCTGCGGCCATTTGTCCTAATGAAGCCATTTTTTCTGAGTTGATTAACGTTTGCTCT
The DNA here is from genome assembly GCF_037162485.1 of Pseudoalteromonas sp. B160. Taxonomy (NCBI): domain Bacteria; kingdom Pseudomonadati; phylum Pseudomonadota; class Gammaproteobacteria; order Alteromonadales; family Pseudoalteromonadaceae; genus Pseudoalteromonas; species Pseudoalteromonas sp. B160. The sequence goes on from NZ_JARLUX010000002.1 coordinate 967,501, forward strand.
ATGTTTTGCTGCCTTTGCTGTAGACTTTTTTGTTCAAATTGTGAAATTGTATTACCGGTGAAGCTAATAAATTGCTGAAGTAAACTCACGTCTTTTTGATTAAAAGCACCTTGTTTCTCAGAAAAAACAAATAATTGATATTGTTTTTTATTTGTTGTTACTGGCGCAGTTAATAGTGAGTGTTGTTGTTGCCAAAAAAGGTCATCTATTTGCCACTTAGTGAGTTTACGTAACTCAAATATATTTTTTATGTTGGGCTGTATCGATAAAATAGCGATTAATTCAGGTAATACTTTCTCTGCATTTTCCTTTGATGCTTTTAGCATAGAGTAGGATTCAGTATTAGGATTATATTTGACTAATATTGCTGCTGAAAAAGATATTGTTCGTTGTAATATAGAGAAAAAATCTTTAAATAACTCATCAGTATTTGAGCTTGCTAATATTGCTTCTAGGCCATTTAATATTAGCGTATTAAAAGCCCCTGCTTGCTCTAGAGCTTTATTTTTCATTTCCAGTTGATGAATCCTTTCTAATAGCTGTTCATTATTTTTCATAGTATTTACCAAATATAATTAAGTTACTTTCTATTTTTATAAATATCGAAGTAGCTTACGTCGCGAAAATGAAATTCTGTTGTTAAAGGAATGTGTGCAAGTTGTAATTCTTGCATTATGTACTTATTTAATCGTCTATAAGCACCAAAAAAATAAGAACAGATCCTATTATTATGTCAGCGCTAGATACCACTAAACGAATAATCGCAGATACTTTTTGTGTTAATTGATGTTCGCACTCTTTATTTTTTTATTCTGGATGCACTTAGTTTCAATCGAAAACATTTTCAACCTTTTTTAATATTCATAAATACTGTTGGTGTCCTTGTTGAGCTTAATATCTCGTCATGTTTCTGTCCAATACGTTGCCGATGAAATATTCAGCCAGCGGCATTTAGTTAGATGTTTAAGTTACCTTAATATTCAAGTTGCAAAGTGCGCCTGTTGTTGTCTTTGGGTGTACCAATTTTAATGTCAGGCTCTACTTGTATAGCATTAATAGCCCTTCTGTCTCATTTGTCGCAATAGTAATAAAGCTGTGCTACGATTTAAATAGATTGATACTAAGTTGTTGTGTGATGTTAAAAACGTTAAAGCCAAGTGAGATAGCCCGCTACTGCGATGTACACCAAAGAACCGTTAGTCGCTGGATTGCATCCGGTGAATTAGTTGGTCATAAATTACCTGGACGGGGCAATTATCGTGTTCAAGTTTCTGATTTTATAAACTTCCTTAAGAAGCAGAACATGCCAATATCGGATAGCTTATCTTTGCAGAAACAAGTACTAATTATTGATGACGAGGTCAATGTTCGTTCAAGTATCAAGCGAACCTTAAAAAAACAAAATTTTAGTACTATTGAAGCTGCCAGTGGCTTTGAAGCAGGGCTTTTATTGCAACAAAAGAACCCTGATCTGATAACGGTTGATTTACGTATGCCTGGTATAAGTGGGTTAGAAGTTATTCGTATGATTCGTGCGCAGGAAAGATTTTCAGATGTTAAAATTCTTGTTATATCAGGGGTACACGAAGAAGAGTTAAAGAATACGATTGTAGTTGGTGCGCATGGTTATCTTTGCAAGCCGTTTACTAGCGATGAATTAATAAATATTGTTAATAAATTAGTTAATAAGTAGCCGTTGATGCAGAGGTAGCAAATAATGATAAACACTATTCTTCTGGTTGATGATGAATTGAATGTTTTACGATCGCTTAAGCGACTGTTTGTTCGATCGGGTTTTGATGTTGCAACAGCATCAAGTGCAGCAGATGCTCTTGAATATTTGAGTACTAATCGTGTAGCAGTCATAGTTACCGACTTCAGAATGCCGGTTATGGATGGCGCTGAGTTTTTACTTGAAGTGAAACAAAAATGGCCTACTACCGTTAACTTGGTACTTAGTGGCTATGCAGACTTTAAATCAGTCGTTGAATTACTCAATCAAGGTGTAGCCTTCCGTTTTTTGGAAAAGCCGTGGAGTGATGATGATTTATTAACAAATATTCATCAAGCACTGGTTGAATTTTCAAAATATCATTTTCAAAAAACACGAGACCAGATACTTTTGGGTAGTGTTTCTCCCTTGATTGAAGTTACTGATAAAGGAGTAATCGGTCGCTATAATGGTTATGCAAAAAAAGTTATCCATAATATCGAACAACTTCAAGGCAGAAATGTCTCTGAGTTATCTGCGACGTTAAAAACAGATGTTATCGATGCTTTTTTTGCAGAGGAAAGTCCAACACTGTTTCTTAATTATTTCGATGTGTCTGCAACGGGTGAAGAAAAGGAAATAATAATAGAGCGATACCTATCGGATCAATTTGCTCATCTTCTCAAGCTTTCTTTTGGGGGAGCTTGTCCGAAAAATGAACTCAGGTTTAAAAAGTCAAGCCTGATGGCTGAACATGAATTTTGTGAGTTAGTCACTTCTTTTGAGCTAAATTCTCGACCTTGTACTGTCGTTTATTTAGGGGTCTTACAATTCTCATTATTGAATAATTTACTTAATCACCATGAAATTTACAGTCTGATACACGATATAGTTAATGCGATCGAAGGTGCGCTCACTGATGAAATAAAACTATGCCACTTTAATATGGACAGGTTTGTTTTATTGATCCCAAGAATTATGAATGACACGCAGCTATTAATCTATATGGAAAAAATAATAAAAAAATTCAATGAGTTACTTTGTTTAACTCGTGCTACAACAGATTTGAATTTATACGGTGTTTATGGTTTTGTGCCAGAAGATGGTATTTCCGGGAAAGAACTTATCAATCAAATGCGTCTCAATATGGGGCATCAGATAGTTAAACAACACCGCACTATAACTAGGTTTGACCCAGATTTAGTAGCTGATTATAAAAAAGAGTTTGAGCTGAGCAGAATGCTGCTTACTGCTATTTCTGAAGAACAATTAACACTACGTTTTCAGCCTAAAATTGATTTATCGTCTCAAAAAGTTGCCGGTGCTGAGGTCTTAGTCCGATGGTATGAGCCAAAAAAATATGGCTGGGTGTCACCTGCTCAGTTTATTCCAATAGCAGAATGTGATGGCCAGATCATTGAATTGGGGCGATGGGTGATTGAAAAAAGTTGCGAAGCACTTAGCCGTTGGATGAAAGAGGGGATTGAGTCTTGCCCTCTGGCAATTAATGTATCTGGTAGGCAGCTAAAAGAAGACAAAGGTTTTGTTGATTTTGTTCTTGAATGTGTAAAAAAACATCACTTACTCTCATCACAACTTCATTTTGAATTGACTGAAACATACCTAGTTGAGGATATTGCTGGATGTCAACAGCAACTCTCAGAATTAAGATCTCATGGTTTTGAGATTTTAATTGATGATTTTGGTGTTGGCTATTCGTCACTTGCTTACTTATCTAAACTGGCGGTTGATGCACTTAAGTTAGACAAAGTACTAATTACAGATCTCGATTCATCAATTGGTATGCAGAGCCTAGTGCGTAATATTATTCGTATGGCCCATGAGCTAAAACTTAAAGTGATCGCTGAAGGTGTAGAAACGCCCTTTCAGTGTTCTAAATTAAAGACATTAGGTTGTGATTATGTGCAAGGTTTCTACTTTTCAGTACCACTTGAAGAAGATGATTTCTGCGCATTTATACAATCAACTAACAAGATAATTACTATATGACATCAGTGACCGTGGTATTGTTAGATGATGATGCGCTGTTACTGAAAGCTTTACAGCGGACAATTATTCGCACATTTCCTAACACAATAGTACTTGTTGCCAATGAATTAGATGAGTTTTGGCAATTATTACAAGACAACCCCGATGTGGATTTAGTAATTAGTGATTACTTGATGCCTCATATGAATGGTTTGGATGTGCTTGAATTATGTGTTGCTAGGTATCCGTATCCGGTAAGAGCATTACTAACTGGGGATATGACAAACACAACAATAATGCGTCAACCTAATTTAGTGCATGCGTATTTAAGTAAGCCTTTTAGCGGTGCAGACATTAGTAATTTATTAAATAATGTTGCCGAGCTAAAGAGTTTACCATTTGAAAAACATGTTCGTCGTCAGTTAGGGGCGATGATGAGTTTTCCTGTTTGTCCTATATTTCTCCAAAAGTTACAAATAGTATTGAGTAGCGATGATTATAACTTACATCAAATAACCACCATAGTCTCTCAAGAGCCTGTTATTACAGCTAAATTACTTCAAATTGCTAATTCAGCTTATCTTGGTTTTCAGCGACAAACATCTTCTATAGATGAAGCCGTATCTAGGATTGGCTCCACTATGTTATTAGCGATTGTTACTTCTTTAGCAATGTCGCAAGCAGTAGGTAATGTATTACCTACTCGTGTGCACGAAAGACAGCTTGAAATAGCGTCTAATTACGCAGGCTGTGTAAAAACATTTGCTGAGCATGCTGGGTTTAATCGAAAAAACCAAGAATTACTTTTTTCTGTCGCAATACTTAGCTTTGTCGGTAAGGTTATTTTGCTTTGCGGGGATCAAAGTCTAGCGCAAAGCTATGATGAAGGTATCAACACGGATGATTTAGCTCATTATCAAAGTGTCTCTGCTTATGTAATGAAATTGTGGGGTTATGATAGTCGAATATGTACTTTATTGATGAGCTGTAATGACTTAAATGGCATAAAAGAAGCTAAGCTTAACGAAATAAATCAGCTACTTTACATAGTCAGGAAAATTTTATTTAGTGCATGCTCAGTAGATAATTTACAAGTTTTATTAACTGATAAAAATGTTGATATTAATTTGACGCAAGCATTAGCTAGTTTTGATTGGAAAACATACCTGATTTCTTACTAGGGAGTGTTGATCTTTCATGATTCAAATTAGCTCTATCTAGGGGCGCTTCAATCGCGGCATTAGCATGATAACTTAGTAGACTAAATAAAAACTAAGTAAAGCTAGCGCATTCTGTTATCGGCTTTTCTCTAAATCCATGTAAGTAATGAAAAACCAATTTGTTCTAGGCAGAAATTTTGAGCTGCGCGTTTTTTAATTTTTTATCAATTATTTAGTGATACAACCACATTGCACAGGCACTGTATCAGCAAAAAATATACTGCTGTAAACTTAACCTCGAAAGATTTATACCAATAGTGTTAAGTTACTGACCATTTAGCTCGCTAGAATGGTTAAATATTTAAGTCGATTGGTATTACACGCTACAGATATTTTAACCTTTCGATTTTATTACTTAGCATCATTTATTGTGGTTATTAATAAGGCTTAATAAGTGATGGGATTTTTATAGTGATCTCAGGTTATTTGAAAAGGAAGTGCTCGATAATTTTTTGTAAAAAGCCAGTTAATAATTTAGCTGTGGGGTATAAGGTAAATAAAATGCTTGTATTTTGCTGCAACTCGACGCTTGTTGTGTTTGAAATTGTTTCGCCATAATTTATGTTAAGAAAAGGGTTGCTATGATCGCGACGAACTATGACTAGATTACATCTCTCCTATATTAGCAAACCAGTCTGCAATTAACAGCTACGGGCATACTATTAGTCTACACTATGGTTAATGATTATCAGGGGAAAATTGAAATTGAGACTATCGTAAGTTTAGGTACATGTGTGCGATGTATTTTTCCAGTGTTGAGTGAGCGACCTTAACTCAGGGCAAAAACCATTTAACCAGAGTTAGGTTAAGTAATAATTTGCTTTTAAATTAGCCAATTGTTGGTTAGTGTAGGTATGAATTTTATAATAACTTGAGGGTGAATAATGCTTAATGAAAAAAGTGAATTGGTTCTTAGGGATTATCTAAGTCAGCACCCTGAACTAAAAGTGGTGAGTACTGACAGCGTGATTGGTTTTATCAGTGGGTTATTGGCGTGCTCGGAATTTTATGGCGAGTCAGAAATTGCCAATTATATTGCTGATAAAAATGACCCTATTTATACCCGATTAATGACAAGCTCAGCGGAGCATGACGCAATGATCACGCTGCTGGATAATGTGACCGAGGCTCAGGTCGCGCAGCAGCATATACTGGCAAGTATTTACCCTCATGGTAAAGATGCTAAAGAGCCGAGTGAGCAACTACAACAATGGTGTGTCGGCTATTTAGCTGCTTATATGGTGAATCAAGAAGTATGGCAGCATGACTTTAACTTTTTACTCAGTGCCGATAAACAGGTCGTTGAGAATCAGGCAGATGGACAGTTATTTATTGATAACTTTGAAGCGACGCTTAATTTACTAGCCACTTTTGCGATGTGGCCAGATTCGCTCAAAGAGCATCCAGAACCAGCGGTACTTAGTGAAGGCTTTGCACTACTGTATACTGGATTAGATGAAAGTCTTACTGGCATTGCATCCATGGCATTGATGCTAGAAGATGAAAAACTGGCTTTGTGGGAAGAAGAAGGCTAGAAAACATAGTTTTAACAACCAGCATGATTTGAATAATCATGCTTTTTTTGTTTAAAATTCAATCAAAAACATGAAAAAGAAGAAAATTTAGCTAATTTTTGCATATATCGACCATTGTCGCAGTTAAATATGTTTCTTTTTATATGTGTATGTTGCTAGGATGTTCGTCAAGGCGTCATTATGTAAATGACGCTGCATTACACTAATTATAACTTTTATGAATTTACTTGTTTATTACTGCAATCGAGTAAACAGGTGAAGAGTCAACAGGGTCGAACAACACACATGACAATACTTCGTTTAAATACATTGGCTATCGCCGTAGGACTTGCATTTACCAGCTCAGCTGTCATGGCTGAAGACGCACAAGTTCAAGCAGAAAAAAACATAGAACAAATTTCCGTTTTAGGTTCACGGGTATCTAACCGCACAGCAACTGAATCTTCGTCACCCATTGATTTAATTGACGCTGATGATTTAAACAAAGGTGGCTTTACCGAGCTTGGTCAAAGCTTACAAGCTACAGCGCCATCGTTTAATTTTTCGCGTACACAAGTTTCTGACGGTTCCGATTTATTTCGCCCAGCAACATTACGCGGCTTACAGCCAGACCAAACCCTGGTTTTAGTAAATGGTAAGCGCCGTCATAATCAATCTATTTTTGGCCTTAATGGTACAGTTGGTGCAGGTGCTGCGGGTACCGATATGAATGCTATTCCACTTACGGCACTTAAAGGCGTTGAAGTATTACGCGATGGTGCTGCAGCGCAGTATGGCTCTGATGCTATTGCTGGGGTCATTAACTTATCACTGAATGATTCAACTGGTATAACAACTGGTTATGTACAATATAGTGAAACAGCTGAAGGTGATGGCGATACCATTTCAGCGGGTTTAAATCGCGGTTTTGATTTGGGCACAGAAGGCGGTTTTATTAATTTATCTCTTGAGTATCGTGATGCCGATGGTACTAACCGCGCAGAGCGCGATACAGGTGGATCGCTTGATGTAGAGCCAGGTACATTATCTGACAACGTTCGTTGGGGCCAAGGTAATTCGGAAAGTGAATTTACCTCGTTATTTTATAATATGGCATTGCCAATGGGCGACGGTGAGCTTTACTCGTTTGGTGGTTACTCTGAGCGCACTGCACTGGGTAACGGTTTTTACCGTAACTTTAACGAAGCATCTAAAAATGTTACTCAAGTATACAGTGATGGTTTTTTACCGCGCATTTATAACGAAGCACAGGATATTTCTATTGCGCTAGGTTTTAAAGGTGATATTAATCCAGATTGGAATTACGATGTATCGGCAGTTTATGGTGAAAACCAATATGACTTTACATCACGCAATACATTAAATGCTTCTTACGCGGCGGAGTATTTATTTAATAACCCAACGGCAAGTGATGCTGATATAGCAGCAAATGCAGGCCCAAGTGGTGGTTACTCAGGTGGTTTTAGGTTCGATCAAACAACAATTAACCTTGACGTAAATGGTATTGTGGACATTGGTCGCGGCGAACCACTCTATGTAACAATTGGTGCAGAGTACCGTAAAGAAAATTACCAGATAGTACCTGGTGATGAAGCTTCGTACGCATGTGGTTTAGCAAACATGGATACATCGTATCCATCAGTGAACGACCCTGAGCAATTTGCACAATGTGGCTTTCAAGCTTATAACGGTTTGCGTCCAGAAGCTGCAAATCAGAGCGACCGTAACAGCTACGCATTTTACGTAGATGTTGAAACTATGCTTACTGATGCATGGAACGTCAGTGGTGCACTTCGCTATGAAGATTTCTCTGATGCTGGAGATGACTTAATTGGTAAGTTAGCAACGCGTTATGAATTTAACGATGACTTTGCAGTACGTGGTGCGTTATCTACTGGTTTTAGGGCCCCTTCGTTGCAGCAAAGTGGCTATACAGCATTTACTACTAACTTAGGATCCGACGGCACGTTAACGCAATCATTTACTGCAAATACGGGCACTGCTTTCCCAAGTGCACTAGGTGTAGATAGCTTAAAGCTTGAGACATCGACAAACTACAGTGCTGGTTTTGTTTACGATGTCACAAGCGAACTTTCGTTAACGGTTGATTTTTACCGCGTAGAAATTGAAGACCGTATTACACTTGGCAGTTTATTAACGGCTGACGATGTATCGTTTAGCTCTGAGGCTGTTGCTGCTTTACAAGCAACCGGCGCTGTACAAGCTAACTACTTCTCGAACTCAGTTGATTCAACCACTCAAGGCGTTGATATAATTGCATCATATCGTACCGATGTAGAAGGCGGTAACTTTGGTGTTACTTTTGCGGGTAACTTAAACGATACTAAAATTGATGGTGTAAACGCAGCGGACGGCATTCCAGAATCGGTTGCATTTGATGATTTACAACGCAGCTTTTTTACCGACGGACAGCCTAGTGAACGAGCAACACTTACCTTTGACTACGAACGTGATGCATACACTTCAACAATTCGTTTTAATTACTTTGGCGAAACTGATGTAAAATATTTTGGTAACGACCATATATCATTACCGGGTGAGCTTTCGCCAACAGGTTCATTCAAACCAACTAGTACGGTTGAATCAGCAGTGTTAGTTGATTTAAATGTTAGCTACCAAATTAATGATATGTTTGTGCTTTCGGTTGGTGCCGATAACGTATTTGACGAAACGCCAGATGAACTAGGTGATGACGAAGTACTAAACTTTATCACCAATGGCGCATTTAAATACCCTGTACGTGCATTGCCTTATGGCTTTGATGGCAGAAGTTATTACGCAAAAGTAAGTTTTAGTTTCTAAATTTATAGTTGTTATTAAGCCCGCAAATAAGCGGGCTTTTTGATTTAAAATGCTTGTGTTTTTTTATATCAAGCATACAATCGCAAAACTTTTAAAGAGGAAAAATAAATGAGTAAACGTCGTTCTAAAGTGACTAAATCTACAACATCAGTAGATACAGGTCGGGGTGTTATTCGCGATAATGCATTAGCCGCATTAGTGACATCGAAAATTTTTGAACCACAAATTGTAGCTGCTAAAAAAGGTAAAGGTGCTTACAAGCGCAACAAAAAGCATGCAGGACAAGAGTCCTATTTAATCGCCGCTTAATGACGTTGTGATCAAATAGGGCTTTTGTTCTAAACGCTATTTTTTATAAAAAATAGCAAGCTCAGAAATTTTTATAAGACCTCGCTTAGATAATTTTTTTCTAATCGAGGTTTTTTGGTTATATAGTCTACCACCTTATTGTTTATACCTATTCACACTCACGTTTACGTTTTCGTAAAACTTGCTAGAGCCCGCGAAGATACTCACAAATAAAATGTAACCATAAATTAACCTTGCGTTCATATTTTGTGTGCGAAATTACCCATTCTTTAAACTGCATGGTTTTTATTTGATGTTAAATGCTGATGAAAAATATAATTTATAGTCCTTTTTGGTTAATAAAATGGCTGTTTTCTATACATCACATATCCAAATTAAGTTGACGTATGAGTTAACTGTGGTAGTTTTTAAACTGAGTTGTAAATTTAATGTTATATTTAACCCTGGGCGGAGGAGCTATGAGCTCACAAATGACAATAAAAAATGCTTTCAAACTAAGTGCGGTGTCACTCAGTTTTGTAGGCTTAAGTGTGCACGCAGCAGTCGACTGTAGTGCATTAACGCAATGGCAAACGGGTCAAACTCACAGCGGTGGCAGCCAAGTACACACACAAAATAGTGCATATGAGGCAAAGTGGTGGACACAATCAAACCCTTTAGAGAATTCAGGCCCGTGGCAAGAATGGAAACTTTTGGGTTTGTGTGACAGCGCTGTCACTGAGAATCAGGCACCCAATATTACAGTATTAACTCCTGCAAATAATTCTCAATTTGCCGATAAAGACAGCGTTGTCATAACTGCGCAAGCAACCGATGAAGATGGTTCTGTGACAAAAGTTGAGTTTTTTGTTGATGGTGCATTAATCGCAACTGATAGTAGCGCACCGTTTAGTACTAATTGGCCCGCGGTTGTCGGCACTCATCAATTGAGTGCAGTAGCAACCGATGATGACGGCGCGCAATCTTCGCAAGTGATCAATACGATCAGCGTTACTGAAATCGTGGATCCGGTTAATCAAGCACCGGTGGCAACAATTAGTTTCAGTAGTTTACCAACAGAATTAACGGTTGGCTCACAAATAGTGTTTGCTCTTGCAGGTACTGACAGTGATGGTCAAGTAACGGCACTTAACTTTGCGGTTAATGGTGCTGATGTGCACCAAGCAAGTACGGCATCAAGCAGTTATGCTTGGCAAGCAACAGCGCTTGGTCAGGCAACCTTTACGTTAACGGTAACTGATAACGAAGGCGCAACAGCCCAAGTAACAAAGGTGCTTACTGTTGTTGAAGAAAATACCGGACCAGTGACTGGAACTGATTGTCATCCGCAGGGGTTATATCAAACACCAGGTGTAAATACGCCGTATTGTACTGTGTATGATGCAGATGGTCGTGAGATAATGGGTGTTGATCATCCGCGTCGTGTAATTGGTTACTTTACCAGTTGGCGCAATGGCGCAAATGGCCAACCGAGCTATTTAGTAAATGATATTCCATGGGATAAAATAACTCATATCAACTATGCGTTTGCTCATGTTGATGCCAATAATAAAGTATCGATTGGCGATCCAAATGCAGCCGGTAATCCAGCTACAAATATGGAATGGCCAGGAGTGGTAGGTGCCGAAATGGACCCAAGCTTCTCGTATAAAGGTCACTTCAATCTTTTAAACAAATTCAAAAAACAACACCCACACGTTAAAACATTAGTATCTGTAGGTGGTTGGGCTGAAACGGGTGGTTTCTTTGATGAAACGGGCCGCGTTGAAAGTGGTGGTTTTTATACCATGACGACCAATGCAGATGGTTCAGTTAATCAAGCGGGCATTGATGCCTTTGCAAAAAGCTCAGTCGAGTTCATTGAGAAATATGGTTTTGATGGTGTTGATATTGATTATGAATACCCATCATCAATGAAAGATTCAGGTCACCCTGATGATTTCCCAATTTCAAATGCACGTCGTGCAGGTTTAAATGCATCTTACCAAGTACTAATGAAAAAGCTGCGCGAAGAGTTAGACCGTGCTGGTGAAAAAGCGGGTAAACATTATTTACTAACAATTGCATCGCCTTCTTCAGGTTATTTACTTCGTGGTATGGAAACATTCCAAACGGTTAAATACCTCGATTACGTTAACATCATGTCTTACGACCTTCACGGTGCATGGAACTCGCATGTTGGCCACAACGCTGCCTTATTTGATACCGGTCTTGACTCCGAGCTTGCGCAGTGGAATGTATATGGCACTAAAGAGTTTGAAGGGATTGGTTATTTAAATACTGATTGGGCGGTACGTTATTTCCGCGGCGCAGTATCGGCAGGGCGTATCAATATTGGTATTCCTTATTATACCCGTGGTTTTAAAGATGTCAGCGGTGGTACTAATGGGCTGTGGGGGCAATCTGCACTACCTAATCAAGCAGATTGCGCAACAGGTACCGGCGTTGGCGAAAAGAACAAGTGTGGCAATGGCGCATTAGGCATTGATAATCTTTGGCATGATAAGAACGATGCAGGACAAGAAATGCCAGCAGGTTCTAACCCGTTGTGGCATGTTAAAAATCTTGAGAACGGCATTGTTGGTTCGTACTTAGGTGTGTATGGCTTAACACCAGAGACTGATGTTGATGATCAATTAACGGGTACTTATACACGTCACTATGACAGCGTTGCTGTTGCACCTTGGTTATGGAACTCAGAGAAAAAAGTATTCCTATCTATTGAAGATGAGCAGTCTATGGCAGCTAAAGTTGATTACGTAATTAACAATGGCCTTGGCGGTATCATGTTTTGGGAACTTGCTGGTGATTATGATTTTGACTCAGCAAAAGGTGAGTACTTCATGGGTTCTACCTTAACAACTTTGGCTTATGACAAGTTTAACCAAAGTGGTGTGGCGTACGACACTCATCCAGGTAATCCAAACTTTGTTGTACCAACTGAAGCGGTAGATGTAACGTTTGCAGCAAAAGACTTCCCAATTGGTGATGATAACTACCCAATTAGCCCAACATTTGCGTTTACTAATAACTCCAATATTGATCTAAGCGGTGCGAAAATTTCGTTTGATGTACCTGTATCAACCTCGGCTATTTTTAAATCTAACTGGAACGCACAAGAAAAATTGGGCATGGCAGTTGAAGTAAATGGCTCAAATGCAGCAGGTAACAACATTGGTGGGTATGAAAATGAATTCCACCGTTTTTCAATCACTCTGAACAATGAATGGGGCGGTCAACCGAAAGACTTCAGTGGTGGCAAAACAGTCAATGCGCAAGTTATGTATTACATGCCAATTACCGGTCCTAGTAACTTTACTATAGAAAAAGATGGCAAAGTTTACGCGTTCAAATTTGAATACCCACAATTGCCTGATGGAACTACCGGTGGCGGCGACACCACGGATCCTGGTAATGGTGGTGGCGATACATCTGGTATGTGTGAAGGTGTGGCTGTGAGCTCAATCCCTGTATATCCAAACTTCCCTCAAAAAGACTGGGCAGGCAATCCAAGCCATGCCGCAGGCGGTGACTTAATGGTTCATAACAGTGCCGTTTATAAAGCGAAGTGGTGGACAAGTTCTGAACCTGGAGCAACAGCTGACTGGACTAAAAGTTGTAGTCTGTAAGTAAATAATAGGGGCAAGTTTGCTTGTCCCAAAATTTCAGCTTTTCAAGGACAAAACAATGATAGCTATTAAATTTAAAACTTTATCACTCTCGGCAGTGGCAAGCAGCGTATTACTAACAATTATGCCAGCGCAAGTGAATGCTCATGGTTATATGGATAGCCCAAAAGCGCGGCAAGCTTTTTGCCAAGCCGATGGTGGGTATTGGTGGCCCGAAGATGGCACTAATATTCCAAACCTTGCTTGTCGTGCCGCATTTTTAGAGTCGGGTACAGTGCAATTTGTACAAGATATTGAGTTTTCAGTTAATACACCGGACTACTTAAATCAAGCCGCGGTAGAGGCTAAGGTACCAAATGGGTCGTTATGTGCCGGTGGTGACAACGCAAAGCGTGGTATGGATTTACCTTCGCCGCATTGGCAACGCAGTGATGTGGTACCTAATGCCAATGGTGAAATTCAAATTCGTTACTTAGCAGCAACGCCGCATAATCCCAGTTTTTGGCAGTTTTATTTAACTAAACCAAGCTTTAATGCAGCAACAGATGTATTGACGTGGGCTGACTTAGAGCTAGTTCAACAACATGAAAATATTGATGTTATCAAAGATACCGATGGAAAGCGTTATTACGAAATGAATGTTGCTATTCCACAAGGGCGCAGCGGCGATGCTATTTTATATAGCCGTTGGCAACGTATTGATGTGGTGGGGGAAGGTTTCTATAACTGTAGCGATATCAATATTGTGACAGACGCAGGGCCGACGGGTCCGAGTGTTTGGTCAAGTGTTGGTTACTTTGTTCGTCAAGGACAAAGTGCCATTGCGGGTGACACTGTTTGGGCACGTTTATTTGATGAAAATGGCCAAGAGGTTATCAATCAGCAATTAAAAGTGACCGCTGCGAATCAAGCGAGTTGGCAGCAAGCACTGGCACAACAACTGAACTTAGATTATGCCCATTTAGTACAAATTGGCGTGCAAAATCAAGCCGGTGACGTGGTTTATAACAGTACTGATGTACTGACTAATCAAGTGTATAGCAGTAATGAAAATTACACTTATACCTTAAGTGTGCAAAGCGCTCCCACTAATACTGCGCCAATTGTACATACTTTGGATGATTTAGTTGTCGATGAAAACACCAGCACAGCCGTACACCTTCATGCTTTTGATGATGAACAAACGCAATTGAACTACAGCTGGTCAGTGCCAGCACCACTGAGCTTTACCGGTGGTGACGCAAACGTGGTGATTAGTGCGCCAGAGGTATCAACAAGCACAGATTATACCGTGTCGGTTTCGGTTTCGGATGGTCAATTAAGTACTCAAACTAGCTTTAAAGTCACTGTAAATGACAGCGTTATCACTGATCCTGATCCTGATGTTGCTGCTTGGAGCAGTAGTGCAGTTTATCAAGCCGGTGACAAAGCCAGTTTTCAAGGTGTTGTTTATACCGCGAAATGGTGGAGTCAGGGTCAGCAACCTGATAGTTCTAATGCATGGCAAAGCGATTCACAACCGGGTATGAATAACGATTGGAATGTAAGTAAAGCCTATCAAAGTGGTGCTGAAGTAACCTATCAAGGACAGCGCTATAGCGCTAAGTGGTGGACTCAAGGTGATACACCTGGACAAGCCAATGTATGGACCAAACTTTAATCAGAAGCCTAAGTTTTGTAGTTCAAACTTATTAAATAATTAAATAAATAATGGATAAGAGAGAAATATGAATATTAAACAGTTAACAGCAGCCATTGGCGTTGCTCTATTTGCAAGTACAGCCGTTGCAGCACCGTCTACACCAAGTATTAATTGGGAACCGCAACAGTATTCTTTTGTTGAAGTGAACTTAGAAGGTAATGGATCATATAAACAACTTGTTACTCGTGTTGATGAAGTTGCTATCAACATTCAATGGAGTGCATGGAGCGGTGACGGTGGTGACAGCTACAAAGTTTACTTTGATGATATGTTGGTAAATGAAGGTACACTTGCTGCAGGTTCTAAGACCGGGACTATTTCTTTCCCTTATGACAAAGCTGGTCGCCATACATTATATGTAGAGCTATGCGAAGGCGGTACTACTTGTGCACGCAGTGCTGGTAAGCCAATCGTGATTGCAGATACCGACGGCGGGCACTTAGCGCCACTGCCGATGGATGTTGATCCTAATAACCGTGATATTGGTACCAAAGCAGGGTTAGTGACCGGTGCTTATTTTGTTGAGTGGGGTATTTACGGACGAGATTATGATGTTACAAATATCCCTGCACAAAACTTAAGTCACATTTTATATGGCTTTATTCCAATTTGTGGTGAAAATGCATCATTAACTGGCAGCCCTAAACAAGCACTTGAAACAGCCTGTGCTGGCTCTGCTGATTATGAAGTGGTTATCCACGATCCATGGGCCGCTGTGCAAAAAGCATTACCAGGTGTGGATGCAAAAGATCCAATCCGTGGTACGTATTCACAGTTAATGGCACTTAAGCAACGTTACCCCGATCTTAAAATCTTACCATCAGTAGGTGGCTGGACGCTTTCTGATCCATTTGGTGGTTTTACTAATAAAGCTAACCGCGACACCTTTGTAGCATCAATGGAAGAGTTTTTAAGAACCTGGAAGTTTTACGATGGTGTTGATATTGACTGGGAATTTCCTGGTGGTGACGGCCCTAACCCAGATATTGGCGATCCGATAAATGATGGTCCTGCATACGTTGCGTTAATGCAAGAGCTGCGCGCTATGCTTGATAAGCTTGAAGCTGAAACAGGCCGTACTTATGAGCTTACGTCAGCAATTGGCGCTGGTTACGATAAAATTGAAGACGTTGACTACCAAGCCGCTAGCCAATACATGGATTATATTTTCGCTATGACTTATGACTTTTATGGAGCATGGAGTGGCGTAACTGGCCATCAAACTGCGCTTTATTGTGGTGAGCATATGAGCGTAGGGCAATGTAATGGTACGGGCGTAGATGAAAACGGTGAGCCACGTAAAGGCCCTGCTTATACAACAGATAACGCAGTACAGTTATTATTAGCACAAAATGTAAACTCGAAAAAAATTGTTGTTGGTACTGCTATGTATGGCCGTGGTTGGGAAGGTGTTTATCCAACAGGCACCACTATTGATGGTAACCCTATGACAGCAACAGGCTCCGGTCCATTAAAAGGCTCAACAGCACAAGGCGTGTGGGAAGATGGCGTTATTGATTATAAAGGCATCAAAACTCATATGATTGGTGCTGCAGGCACTGGTGTTAATGGCTTTGAAGTAGGCTACGATGACCAAGCGCAAGCTGCGTATGTGTGGAATCGCGCCACAGGTAAACTAATTACTTACGATAGCCGTGAGTCAGTGATAGCTAAAGGTGCTTATGTTAATCAATATAACTTAGGTGGGTTATTTGCATGGGAAATTGATGCCGATAATGGCGATATTCTCAATGCTATGCACGATGGCTTAGGTGGAGTTGTTACACCACCAAGTAATAAAAAACCAGTGTTATCAGTATCAAGCACTGTAACCGTGAACGCTGGCGGAAGTGTTTCTGTCAGTGCTTCAGCAACAGATGCCGATAATGATCCACTAACGTTTAGTTGGACTGCATCATCTGAATTAACGGTATCTGGTAGTGCTACAAATACATTAGCAATTACTGCACCTGACGTAACCCAAGACAGCCAGTTTACGGCAACCGTCAGTGTAACTGATGGCAAAGCAACGGTAAGCCAAAGTGTTGTGGTTAATGTCATCGCGCCAACAACTGGTGACAACACTGCACCGACAGTTGATGCGATTGCTGATATCACTGTTGAAGAAGGCGCTTCTGCAGCAGTAACGGTTGTTGCCTCTGATGCGCAAAACGACGCACTGACTTATACATGGAATGTCCCTGCAGGTCTTACATTAGTTGGCAGTGGTGCCAGTGTTAATCTTACGGCGGGCGCAGTCGATGCTGATACTAATTTGACAGTATCTGTGGCAGTAAGTGACGGCCAAGTTGCTACCACTCAAAGCTTTACTGTAACGGTAACTAACACCGATACAACGCCTCCTACAGGTGATACGTGGGATGTCAGTAAGGTATATGTTGGCGGCGATATTGTTGTTTATAACGGTATTACATACAAAGCTAAATGGTGGACTCAAGGTAATCGTCCTGATTTAGGTGGCGTTTGGGAAGCAACAACTCCACCAGTAGATGATACTGGTTCAGTAGTTTGGCAATCTGCGGCTGTTTATAATAGCGGTGATGAAGTAATGCACCAAGGCAATAAATACCAAGCTAAGTGGTGGACTCAAGGAAATGAGCCAGGCGTAGCAGGCGTATGGAAATTACTTTAATTAGCCTATTACCCAAGCCTACTTTGAGGTAATAAGGTTAATATGTAATTTACTTAAAGCAGCTTTCGGGCTGCTTTTTTTGGTTTTTCGAGTCAGATGCACCATACTGTAAAAAGCGTCTGTAATTTAACTAGGCTGTAGTTATCAAATACATTTATTTATTTCTGATATTATTGAGTCCAATTAGTAACAGCTGCGAAAAAACTCTGCAAGTAGGGGTGATATTACCTTGGCCACCATTTGTCTTTGATGGTGAGCAGGCTCTTACAGGAATAGATGTAGAGATCAGCCGTTTGGTGTTAAAGCATGCTGGATTCTGTAGTAAGTTTGTGCCTTTGCCGTCATCAAAGCGCGGTTTGGTCGAGCTTGAAAATGGCCGCGTGGATATATTAACTGCTGCGAGTTTCAATCAACAACGTGCCCAATATAGTCACTTTTCAACCTCATATAGACGTGAGAAAATGCGGCTGTTCTGGTATGAAGATACTAAGTACCTAACACACGATTTAGCCAGCCTGTTGGCGCAACAAAAAACCATAGCCGTAAATAATGGTGGTTATTATGGTAAAGAATTTGAGCAGCTAAGCAAAGTCACAAACAATAAAGATTTACTTGTACGAGTACCTTTGCTCAAGCATCGGCTATATATGTTAAAAGCTAAACGCGTCGATTTTATGATTGATGATGAAATATCTGGGTTATACCTCATAAGCCAAGAAAAAATCCCTGGTATTACACTGCATCCTTATGTTATTCATGATAATCCAATCCATTTTATGCTCAGTAAAAAAACGGTCACGATGGACAATGTGCGCTCCATTAATGCAGCGATCATTGATATGCAATCGAATATCAAGCAAATAATTGCCAGCTATACCTATTAATTAACTAGCTATAATTGATACCACTAAAGCTGCGCACGTTTTACTGTGTCTGAAGGGTTTTCGCCAAATAGTTGTTTATAGTCTTTAGCAAACTGGCCTGGATGCCAAAAGCCCCAATTGGCGGCAATCATTGAAATGGGTTTATTTTGTTGCGGATCACTGAGTTCACGGCGTATTTGGTTAAGCCGAGTCATGCGTAAAAAACGCAGCGGATTGATGCCTAAAATACTTTCAAAGCTGTATTGTAAAGTCCGTCGACAAACGTAGGTAAACTCACATAATTGGGTGATAGTCACTATGTTGTCTGGGTGATCGTGAATAAATTCTTTCGCTTTATCAACAACGTTTTTACGGTGTTTATAACTTGGGGTTACTTTTTGCTGGGGGAGTTGTGATTGCAGTAAATGCAGCACTAAACTTAATAAAATATCGTGTTGTAAAGCCGCACTTGCTCCACCGCCATTAGCATAAATGATTTGTTCAATGCATTCACGAGCACGTTGCAGTGTTTGTGGTGATGTTGTAATACGCGGTGATCCATGTTCACAAATGCCCTGAAGCGACAACCCTTGTCGCTGAGCAATTTGATGAAGCGTATCTTGATTGATCACCATGCCATAAATATTAAATTGCTCAGGGGTGATCAGCTCAAAGTTGCAATCACTTGGGCGGCACATTAATTGATTATCAGCGATGGTGAGACCGTTAATTTTACTGTTTTGTGCGTTTACCGGAATACCAAGCCATAACGCATTTGGCCATACTTTACACTGTTGTCGTAATGCGCACTGGGTATATTCTTTAAACACTTGCAAACCATCATAAGCCACTTCATCAATACAGCCATAAAAGCGGCCATCACTGACTTGATCATATTTTTGTTGCCAGTTTGTTAGGTTTCCCGCCTGCTGGTCCACATCGGTCGTAGCTAAAGTGCACTTACTTGGTGCATTTGTCGGTAAATTATGTTGCATAGTTGCGTATTACACCCCAGGCTAATTATTACAAGCAAACAGTAGTTGTCCGATTTTTAATTTTAACTATTTGATTTTTATTGTTTAAATAACATTTGCCAAAACTTGATAGTTGCTTGGTACGCTATAAGCTACCTTAAAAGAATCGTTGCACTGTTTATTGTTTTTTTTATTGCTTTTTATTGTAGTGAAAGCAATAGCTGTGCCTATCCTTTTTAACACACATTTTGTCAGCAAGGTAAGTTTATGAGTCAATCGTATCGATACACGTTAGGAAGTAAAACCTACCAATTTAACAATCTCGCACAGTTAATGGCTAAAGCGACCCCGCAGCGCTCTGGTGATAGCTTAGCAGGTGTTATTGCCAGTTCTGCCGAAGAGCGAGCCGTGGCACAAATGACGCTGGCAGAAGTCCCTTTAAAAACATTCTTGAACGACGCCTTGATCCCTTATGAAGACGATGAAATTACTCGGCTAATAATAGATGAACATGACACTAACGCATTTGCAGCAATCGCACATTTAACGGTAGGTGATTTTCGTAATTGGCTGCTGAGTGATCACGCAACAAGCCATGTTTTAGCGACAATCAGAGCGGGTATTACCCCCGAAATGGCTGCTGCGGTTAGTAAAATAATGCGTAATCAAGATCTGATCTTAGTTGCCAAAAAGTGCCATGTCACGACTGCATTTAGAAATACCATTGGCTTACCTGGCCACTTATCAACACGCTTACAGCCTAATCATCCAACAGATAATGTAAATGGCATTGCCGCGAGTATTTTAGATGGGCTGCTGTATGGCAGTGGCGATGCCGTAATTGGTATTAACCCCGCGACTGATAATGTTGCACAAGCGATTAAATTAATGCGGTTAATGGATGATGTGATTGAAAAATACCAGATCCCGACTCAAAGCTGCGTTCTCACGCATGTAACTAACACTATTGAATGTATTGAGGCCGGTGCGCCGGTTGACTTAGTGTTTCAGTCTATAGGGGGGACTGAGGCGACTAACTCAAGTTTTGGTTTTAATTTAAATACACTTGCTGAGGCGCAAGATGCAGCACAAAGTTTAAAACGCGGAACAGTAGGCAATAATGTGATGTATTTTGAAACGGGGCAGGGCAGCTCGCTATCAGCAAATGCCCACCATGGGCTTGATCAACAAACGTGTGAAACCCGTGCTTATGCCGTAGCGCGAAAATTCAAACCGTTACTGGTCAATACCGTAGTGGGTTTTATTGGCCCGGAATATCTATTTGATGGCAAAGAAATTACTCGAGCAGGGTTTGAAGACCATTTTTGTGCCAAATTACTGGGTGTGCCTATGGGCTGTGATGTGTGCTACACCAACCATGCTGAGGCAGATCAAAATGATATGGACAACTTACTGACCTTACTCGGTGTAGCAGGGTGTTCGTTTGTAATGGGGATCCCCGGATCTGACGATATTATGCTTAACTATCAAACCACCTCATTTCATGATGCTCTGTATGCAAGGCGGGTATTAGGTTTGCGTCCAGCACCTGAATTCGAACTTTGGCTGGCAAAAATGAACATTATGACAGATACCCAGCAGCATATTTTGTCTGACACGTTACCGTCACAATTTGCGCGTTCTTTGAAAGCTTTAAGTGGTGGACAGCCATGAAAAACTCATCTCCCAAAACGGCACAGCAAATACAGCAACAACATCAAGATAATGGCAAAGTGGTGCATAACCCATGGCGGCAACTACGCAGCTTTACCGATGCACGCATTGGTTTAGGGCGCGCTGGGATCAGTCTTCCGACGGCTGAAATGTTGGCGTTTCAACTCTCCCATGCGCAAGCACGAGATGCGGTTAATTTTCCATTGGATTTAGCTGCGTTAAGTGAACAGCTAGAGGATTTTTGCGCGTCACCACTGCATTTACATAGCCAAGCCGTGGATCGCAATCATTATTTACAACGCCCTGATCTAGGTCGAAAACTGGATCAAGCATCGCGCGATCAGCTAAGCAATTATATGAGTAAAGCGGCTACAGCCACTGAGTTACACCATGATATCGCAATCGTTATTGTTGATGGTTTATCGTCTTTAGCAGTACAAAAAAATGCCCATCCTTTTCTTGTTCAGTTACTGACGATACTGCGTGAACAACCAGAGCCATGGCGTTTGGCACCGATCAGCTTAGTGGAGCAAGGTAGAGTGGCGATAGGCGACGACATAGGTGAGCTCCTTAATGCCAAGGTGGTGCTGGTATTAATTGGTGAACGGCCAGGGCTAAGTTCTCCAGATAGTTTAGGGCTGTATTTAACTTGGCAGCCAAAAACAGGGCTGAATGATGCTTGTCGTAATTGTATCTCTAATATTCGTCCTGCGGGGCTGTCATATCAGGATGCAGCACAACGGACTTTATATCTTTTACAAGAAGCGAAACGTTTAAACCTGTCAGGGGTGGGTTTAAAAGATCGCAGTCAAGACGATGTGATAGAGCATCAAACGCAAACAACAAACTTTTTACTATCAGAATAATCAACAACGAAAACATAATGTAATTACAACAATAAATAGCAGGAGAAGATAATGTCAGATAATAAAGAGTACCTTGCAAAAAGACAGTTAAAACGAGGCTCCGCGGGATGGATTTTATTGGCGGGATTAGGAGTGTCGTATGTTATTTCTGGGGATTTTGCTGGTTGGAATTTTGGTATTGCAGAAGCTGGTTGGGGCGGCTTTGCTGTCGCCACAGTATTAATGGCAGTGATGTATTTAACTTTGGTTTTGTCATTAGCAGAAATGTCGGCGGCCATTCCGGCATCGGGTGGTGGCTATAGTTTTGCGCGTCAGGCAATGGGCCCTGCTGGTGGTTATTTGACTGGCTTGGCAGTGTTAATCGAGTATGCATTAGCACCCGCTGCGATTGTTATTTTTATTGGCTCGGCGGTCGAAGCGCTACTGGGTTTTAATGGTCCTTGGGTGTATGCGTTGTTCTATATTGTGTTTATCAGTATTCATTTAGCGGGAGTGGGTGAAGCGTTAAAAGTGATGATGGTGATAAGTGGCTTAGCGGTTTTTGCCATTATAGCCACTGCGATCGCATTATTTACACATTTTGATGTGTCGCGATTGTTTGATATTGCCATCACCGATGCTGCAGGAGCCTCCGAGTTTTTGCCCTTTGGTTGGTATGGCGTGTGGGCTGCATTGCCGTTTGCAATGTGGTTATTTTTAGCCGTTGAAGGCGTACCATTAGCGGCAGAAGAAGCCAAAGATCCAGCTAAAGACGTGCCAAAAGGAATTATAGGTGCAATGTTGTTTTTATTGTTTACTGCTCTGTTAGTCGTAGTATTGATCCCTGGTGCCGGTGGTGCCAGCGCAATGGGCGCTAGTGCCGTGCCGTTAGTTGATGCGCTAAACGTAACAGGGAATGCAAGCTTAGCAACACTCGTTAATATATTAGGTTTAGCGGGTTTAGTGGCATCGTTTTTCTCGATTATCTATGGGTATAGTCGGTTAGTGTTTGCGCTCTCTAGAGCGGGCTACTTTCCGAAAAGTTTGTCGGTTACAACTTCACGAAAAGTGCCGGCACGTGCCTTAATTGTGCCGGTATTTTTGGCTTCTTAGCATCATTAAGTGGTGAAGGTGATTTAATGCTGGCGATGGCCGTGGTAGGCGCTACGGTTTCGTATGCATTGATGGCATTGAGCCATATTTTACTGCGTATTAAACAGCCTGAACTCGCACGACCTTATAAAACGCCAGGTGGCATGATAACCTCAGCAATTGCGCTGGTCTTATCTTTGGTGGCTTTAACTGGGGTGTACGCGTTTGATCCTCGTGCATTCTTGTTTACTGTGGTGCTATTTGTGATCGGAGCGATTTATTACTTTGCATACAGTAGTAAGCACTTAGTCGCACACAGTGCCGATGAAGAGTTTGCTATGTTGGCTGAAGCTGAAGCCGCTTTAAGTGCAAAATAGTGATAGTTTAATGTTATTAATAGGCCGTTAGCACGGCCTATTAATAATGCAATTAACCAAGGCGAGTCACGTTTATTTTTATACGCCCTGCATTAGCGCCATAAAAACGCACCAAATCATTTGCAAAAGGCGTAAATTCTCCTGAGTGAGTCATTTTAAATTCACCCCCATCGGCAATCTCAAAAGCATCATTATCGCTATGGGCAATAGCACCAATTAAGGCAAACCAGTTTGCATGTGGTAAACGACGAAAGGGTTCGAGCAATGCCATGGGGATCTCTTTTACACCCAACTGTAGGTTATCTCGTTGCCAACCTTGTGGCCCACATTTTACGCCATCGTCATACCAAAGTTGTTCTGGGTAAGGGCTAAAGCGATAAGTAGCCCCTTGTTCAAGCATTAGTCCTGTTGCATTGTATTGCTCTGCGGCATAAACCAACACATCTTGGCTTTGGCCAATTTGTAACACCGACATGTTTTGATTTTTTAAAGCAATATGGGCAGACAAGCCGTTAAAACTGAGCGTAGTTTGATCTGCATACAGCAGTAGATAACTAAGGTTTTTTAAAGACTCGGGACGATAACTGGTTAATTGATTGATACGTGTAGCAACACTGTGGTGGATAATGGGTAACAGCTTACTTTGTTCGTCATCAACCAGCACGGTACATTCACGATCAATCAGTTTAAATAAAGGATTAAACCAAAAATAATTCTGTTGATGGCTTAACGCGAGAGGATCTGGGGTGATGGTCATATCATCTTGGGCGATAAAACTGTTTTGATCAGCAGGAAATAACGATGAATAATCGATTGCTTGACTAGTTAAAAAAGATAAAGCCACAGGCAGTTCAAGTAACCACTCCATTGCAAAGCGTAAGCAAATATCCGCCAGCCCATCTCGATAATAGCCACCACCGATATCGGAATGCGCGCCTGCAAACCATATTTCATGTACATTGTTTTGATGATTTATAAGGGTAGGTTCAAAAGCTCGACGCTTTTCATCCAGTGCCACACAATGCAGAGCCTGATTTATGTTGGTCGCTAAAGTATGGTTTTCAAAAATAACATGCTCAGCGCCTCGGGTGGCCTTGGTGACTTTGGATAAACCAATGGATGCCACAGTATCAAATACGCATAAATAAACGTTATTATCTATGAGCGGCTCTAAGCATTTTGCAAAACGTCGTGCTAACGCAGCGCCGCGACTAAAGCCAGTGAGTAACAGTATATCGCCAGTTTTGTAGTAGCGCTTAAAATCATTTATAGCATGATTTAAAATACTGGCAACATCGTCATCGCGTGGTGCGAAAGATTGATTGAGGAATCGCTTTAAACGACTTCCTTGAGTTCCAATACCTTGGTAATAGAAGCTAAGTTGATTAGTAAAAGGAGTAACGGGCTCGTTATTTAACTGGCCACCCATTAATAAATGAAGTTTGAGAATATTCGAAATGCTTGCATCTTCCTTAAAATGCGCAGAGCTGAACTGCTCAGCATCACGTGGCTCACTACCTGTGCCATCAAAGTTGAAAATCAGCGTTTTCGCGGTCATAGCATCATTCCTTTATGTGGTTTTTTATAACTTACAGGTAAATTATTTAAATTTGAAGACAATCCACTCAAATATGCAATAAGGATTTTTGTTATTTATTTTAGGTAATACTTTTTTATAGATTGAAAATAATATAGTCAAATGTAGTCTAAGCTTAAACAGTTGAAGCTCTGGTTTAGTAACAAAGTTCAAGTTGCCATTAAGCCTTAGGTTAAATAGTTAAGTTACGCAGATTTGCCTAGAGCAAATGTATTATTGTGTATCTTTAGGTAGGCATGATAAAAGGTATCGTGTTGCTATGACTAAATTTTTTATTATTTTGCTGTTATGCATACAAAGTACTGCTGCGCTTTCTAATTCAATAACACAGCCTTTAGTAGGATCTCATAATGAATGGCCTCCTACATATTTGCTGATGGAACGGGTATGACTACTGAGCTTGTACGTGCTGCATTTTTTAGCCAGAATATTGCATTCGATATTAAAATAGCGCCATTTAGTCGTGCAATGCGAATGTTAGAAAATAATGAAATTGATTTGATCCCTGCATTATGGTGGACAGAAAATCGTGCTAAAACAATTTTATTTAGCCAGCCCTACTTTACTAATGAACTTAGCATAATTAGTAATACTAAGTCGCAGCTTGATTATCAAGGCCCTCACAGCCTAGAAAGCTTAACAATCAGTACAATTAGAGGTTACGGATATCATGAGTATTTACAGTCTATTGATAGGCTTACAATCGTTCCTTTACTTAATGTCCATAGTTGTCTTGAGCATGTAAAAAAGCATCGCGCTGATATTGCTCTGGTTGATAAATACGCAGCATGGTTCGAAATGAAAAAAATGGCTACTCAACAGAGCTAACAATTTGGCAACCAGCTTTAATTAAGCACCCTCTTCATATTGGAATCAGTAAAGAGCACCCCAATGCTGAATATATAATAACCTCCTTTAACAAAGGGCTAGAGCAAATAAAGCGCTCAGGTGAATATGATGAAATATTAGCCCGTTACGAACATCTAGCCTCAGCACAGCCAGAGTAACTAATAAAAAAATAAAGACACCCACTTAAATAAATAAAGACACCCACCTAATAAATGGCGATTGTAGTAATTCAAACTTAAATGACACCCATAACAAACTTAAATGACACCCATAATAAACAAACTTAAATGACACCCATAATAATGACTATATTTGCAGTATTACCATGAGGAACTAGTATTTTATAAGGAACGTGATATTTGAGGTATTTATGGCTACTGCAAGAAATCGACAAATCAGTTTAACGGACACTCGTTACTATCATTGTATATCACGATGTGTAAGACGTGCCTATTTATGTGGTGTGGATGAATATACGGGGCAATGTTATGAACACCGCAGAAAATGGGTTGAAGATAAGCTAATGAGTTTGGCATCTCTCTTTTTTATAGATGTGTGCGCTTATGCAGTAATGAGTAATCATACTCATATTGTAGTGTACGTAGATAGTAAAAAAGCGGAAAGAGTAAATGATAGAGCAGTTGCAATTCGCTGGCATAAAGCCTTTAAAGGTTCTGAATTAACACGACGTTTTGCTAAAGGTGAAAAGCTAGCGTCTTTTGAGATGAAAATAGTTACAGATAATATTGCGCAATATCGTTTAAGGTTAATGGATATTAGCTGGTTCATGCGCTCTTTAAATGAATATATAGCGCGAAAAGCAAATAAAGAAGATGACTGTAAAGGGCGATTTTGGGAGGGACGGTTCAAATCCCAAGCCTTACTTGATGAAGCCGCATTATTAGCATGTATGGCGTATGTTGATTTAAACCCAGTTCGTGCAGGTATTGCTGACAAACCAGAAAATTCAGATTTTACGAGTGTCAAAAAGCGTATTATTTCGATCGCAGCAGGTAAACAGCCCAAATCATTACAACGTTTTTCAGGAATGGCAACACAGCATATGGTGAAAGGTTTACCTTTTGAGCTAACTTCCTACCTTTCTCTTGTTGATGCGACTGGGCGCTGTATTCGTCCTGATAAAATAGGTTATATAGCCGCCGATCTAATCCCTTTGCTTGAAAGGTTGCAAATAACCCCCGAAAACTGGTTGAAAGTTACCAGCAAATTTACCACCGTTTTTCACGGTGCTGTTGGAAGACCTGAGTCGTTAAATATGTTTTGTGAACATCAACACTTTAAGCGACGAACGAATTGCGAAAAATTACTAGCGTGATAACGTAGCCAATAATACATAACTTGTTAATTCAGGTTTTTTTGACGCCTAAAAATGCAAACGCCTGATATTTATC